>JBGSTG010000142.1:0-97995 GCA_041736625.1 Saprospiraceae bacterium
GCGCCGTCCTGGCGGTCGCGCGCCAGCACGATGCGCCGGCGGTCGCGGGTTGCGAGCGCGCCGTCGACCCGTTGCAGAAACCCGGGAGTGATGGGTGGTTTTATGCCTTTGCGAACGAAGGTTTTATCGTGTACCTGCAAAAAAAGTGCAGTGTCGTCGGTGGTTTCCAGCGATACCCACGCGCGGGCTTTCGGTATTTTGTTGTTGCGGTAGTCCGAAGACAGCCCGTTCCAGGCATCTTCCAGGCGCCCGGTGTTTGGCAAGGTGTAGGAGTAGCGCGTCGTTTGACGGAAGCCCTGCCAATACAAGGGCAACCAATTTTGGAAGTGGTAGTGGCAGTCCTGTTCCATCGCCGCGAGGGGCGGCAATTGGGTCAATAGCGCTTCGACGAGCCCGCTTTCGTGTTTGCCACCCCGGTACGCCGGCAAGAGGTAAGGCCCCATCATTTTGCACAATGGGGGCATGGCCACGTATCGGAAACCCCACTTTCGTTTCAGGAAATAAGGCCATACCGCCACCGGTTTGCCACCTTTTTCAACCACTGCCGCCGCCCAGTGGCCCTCGGTGCACACCGCATCCAGATACCAGTCGTGCAGGAACAGCGGTAAATCGGGCGCCTGTCGGCAAAAAGTGGCGTAAGCCTGTTTCATGCCGTAAAAGTCCGGAATCTTCGCATAATTCCGCATTCGACATTCCGCATTCCGCATTCGATCACCCTTCGACCCACTTGTTTCCAAACTGTTCCCAGAACTCCAGCACCTTGCTGCGGGTAGGAAACTCGGAATAGATGTCGTTGCGGCGGATGCACTGAATGGCGTGCAAGGTAGCTTTGGATACCTCTTCGGGCAGATCGTCGGTGGGTAGCCAATGCACACCCAGGAACTTTTTGGGCTCCAGAGATTCGGGTTCGCCGTGAAAGCGCGTGGCCTTAAAATAAAGTACGAGCAGGTTCTCGTCTTTTTTCAGTTTATGCCTGTGGAGCACGTGAATAAGCGTCATGTCGGCGGGCTCCACGTGAATCCCGGCCTCCTCACTGGCCTCCCGCGCGAGGGCCTCCCGGGCGAATTCGTGGTCTTCCACGGTACCACCGATGAGGGAATAACGACCGCCGTTTTTTTTAGTCTGGCGCAAAAACAACCACTTGCTGTTGTCTTCCAGAATGAGGCGAACCGCAAAAGTCAGCATATGATGAACGGCGAATGAGGCTTATCAATAATCCTGTAAAGTTCTGGCGCCAGTATTAATTGAATGTGAAGTTTTAATTTTTTCCAGTAATTTATGCCAGGGTCAGGCGCGCGCCTTCCTGTCCGACCAATGCGCCTATGGCTACGCCCATGCCGCTGAGGCGCACGGCCACCACGGTATTCGGCCCGGTGCGCCGGATGAGGGGGCGTCTGACCGGTCCGAGCCCGAGAATGCCCGACCACCAGTAGTCGACGTCGGCCGTACAGTTGGGGCAGATAACCGTTTTCAACAAACGCACGAGCGCGCTGCGGATGAGTTCATTGTTGCCAAACTGGCTGGTGGTCTCCTCCTGCAGGGCCAAATTGCGCCCGCCGCCCAGCAAGATCCGGTTGTCGATGTTTCGGAAGTAATAATACCCCCGATCATAGTGAAAGCAGCCTTCCAGTTGCAGGTCGGGAATGGGGCGGGTGATGAGCACCTGGTTGCGGGCGGGAGTGACCTCCAGGCCCGGGAGGAGTTGCTGGGCAAATCCGTTGACCGCCACCAGCACACGGGGCACCAGGATCGACCATCCGAAGCTGGATTGGAGCAGCACACCCTGATTGCTGTCCTCCAGGTGGGCAATTCCGGCGCCGAAAAACAGGCGTACGCCTTCTGCTTCGGCGCGTTTGATGAACGCCTGCATCATACGGCCCGTGTGCACCTGACCCTCCGCCTGGTTGTGTATCAGGTGGCGGATGTTTTGAAACCCGAAGGAGGCGATACGCTCATCCGTCTTGCGGTACACCTCCGGATGACCGGTAATGCGTTGCATCCGCTCATTCCAGTGGGGCATTTGTTCCAGACACCGGGTGTACACTTCGTCGTCGTCGTCCGTAAACATTTCATACCCGCCGTGCTGCTGAAAATCCAGCGCTTCGTCGCCAATGAGGCTGCGCAATGCCTGAAGGCCACGCCAGCGCAGATCCACCACGCTCAGCACCTCGTCTTCGCCGTCTTCTTCGGCGTCGTCGAGCAACTCGGTCATGGAGCCAAAGCAAGCGAACCCGGCGTTGCGGGTGCTGGCGCCGATGGG
Organism: Saprospiraceae bacterium; assembly: GCA_041736625.1. Lineage (GTDB taxonomy): Bacteria > Bacteroidota > Bacteroidia > Chitinophagales > Saprospiraceae > M3007. The sequence continues at coordinate 2,261 of JBGSTG010000142.1, forward strand.
CAGCGTCCCGCGTTCGAACACCGCCACCTGCAGCCGGGGGTTGAGCCGGCGTATCTCTATGGCGGCGCTCAGGCCTACCAACCCGGCGCCGATGACCGCCACGTCGATGTTGTTCAAAAAAGTCTCACGCTCCCAGTAACTCAGGTTGTAGGTCAGTTGATGCATTTTCTTTCGTTAAAAAAACCGCAGCAATAGCATTGCTATTTGAATAATCCGGTAAATGTCCGGGGAATTTTGGACTTTTGGGTCAGGGAAAATACAAAAACGTCCGGTGTCGACTTCCAACAACAGCATTATGCAGCCCCGCAGGCGCTCCGGATGGCGTCGGTACGCAGGTAAATGGGTTTACCGGGCACAGCGGCACGGTGTGTGGTGGCTGTACGGCACGCGCTTTGCCACTTTCCGGCATGAACCATTGCCCGAAGGGGTGTTTGTGCACCAAACCCCTTTGTTGAGGCAGTTGCGCGCAGTGGATATGCAGCTGCAGTACAACAAGATCACGAACCTGCGCCTGGCCGCCGAAGCCATTGACGGGCTGCTGATCCGCCCCGGAGAGGTGTTCTCCTTTTGGAAAAGGGTGGGTCGCCCCAGCGCCCGACGCGGTTTTCTGGAAGGGATGGTGTTGCAGGACGGCCGCGTGCAGCGGGGCATAGGCGGCGGACTTTGCCAGATGGGAAACCTGCTGCACTGGATGGTGTTGCACACCCCCCTCACCGTGACCGAACGCTGGCGCCACAGCTACGACGTTTTCCCCGACGAAAACCGGACCCTCCCCTTCGGGTCGGGAGCAACCTTAGCCTATAACTACATTGACCTGCAATTCCGGAACGATACGCGCCAAAACTGGCAAATACGGGTCTGGCTCAGCGACACCCATCTGCACGGAGAACTTCGTTGCGATCAACCTTTGCCTTATCGCTACGAAGTGTTCGAACAGTCGCACTGGATGCAACACGAACCCTGGGGCGGGTACTCCAGGCACAACGTATTGGCCAGGCGAACGCACCGGGACGGAGCGATCCTTTATGAAGAAGTACTGCTGGAAAATCACGCGTTGATGATGTATTCGCCGTTTTTAAACCCTTGACGATTGGGCTGTTATTTCAGCAGGTACGCGCCCACCGGGCATTCCAGGCAACGCCTGGCGTCGCAATAATTCGTTTTTAAGTGCAGCAGCGCCTGCGATTGCGACGCGTCGCCCACTTGTTCGCCCAGTTGGCGCCAACCGGCAATCACCTTGTTGTCCTCTGCCGGCAGGGCTTCCAGCAGGGAAATCGCCTGATCGCACAGGGCGGGCTGCCCATGCCGCCGTCCGTAGTGGAACATCGCGGGTACCACAGTGTTGATCAGCAATCCGCCCACCAAATCGGGACCTGGTACTTTTTCCAGCGCCACAGAAGGGCAGTCGAAGCGGTAATGCGTCAGCCAATATGCGGAGGGGGGCAACGTAAATAAAGCTTCTACTTCGGCCCGGTCGGTTGCCTCCAGCACCGCGCTGAACAGGTTGGTTCGACTGTGCAGCAGGCTCGACAGTTGTGCCAGCCGCACGGTGGGAAATCCGGCAGGCCGCAAGCGAAAAAACTTCCATACAGAACGGTCCATCGGCTGGAGACGGTATTTATGCCGCAAAAACCGGTACTCTTTGGCGAGCATCGACGGGTAGTCGTCGGCAAAAGGCTCCTCCAGAAATCCCGCCTGGCCGAACAGGAGCGCTTCGATCTGCATCCATTGGTGCCGGTGCCGGGCGATCAGCGAAAGGGGGGTGGCCCGGGCCAGCCATTCGAAGGGTTCGGTGTTCACCTTCAAACCGTAATGGCGCGCCAGCAATCGGTAGAACATTTCCTCCCAATGATTGCCGGTATCGTGCAGCACCTGTTCGACCAACCCCGTTTTGATCTCCAGGCGTTCGACCAGCAGCCTGTCCTGCCAGTTCTTGCGCAGCAATGCCGGCGTCTGCGACCATTCGGCCGAGCAGGGGATCCACCGCTGCTCGTGCGCCAGGCGGAACCAGGTTTGCTGGAGCCGGGCCGGAATGCGCGAGCGCAGGGCCAGACAGGGCATACGCCTGCCCTCCGGCGTGTGGATGGGCGTGTCTTCGTCGAGCACCACATGCAGCACCACGTTCCGGTAGGCGTCGTCGGCGTCGTGTCGGTGGGCCAACCAGTCGGAGGCCCTGACGTGCATTTCCACATTGCCCGCCCAGAGCGTGTCGCCGATGCGAATGCGGGCGTTAAAAAAGTCGGGGCCCGCGTGGCTGTTCCATTCTCCGGGATGCAGGATGTCCAAAATTTCACCCTGGGTGGTGCGCAGTTCGGACGCATCGAAGCGTCGGGTGCGCCAGATAAAATGCAGGAATTCCTCGCGCATGGCAAAAGCGTTTTTGATGAACGGATGATCAAAACTCGGTCAATTTACACCTGCCGGCGGGGTAATGTCAATCGGGGCGTTCACATTTATTTTAATGAAAAATCACATAAACAATTGAATAAAAATATATTAAATGGTTTGCTTTTGTTGTTTTGGATTATGCGCGGTTGTCTGTCGGGCCGCGATTCCATCCCGAACGCCTACCTTTGTCGGGTGTCTGAACTACCCGATTCCTTCCACACGATTGCCGCCGCCGCCGAGGCCGAGTTTAAGGACAGGGGCAGCCGGTTTCTGGGCTACGCCTACCCGGTGCGCCACGAAGAGGAGGCCATGGTATTTGTCGAAGCCTTGCGCAAGGAGCACTTCAAAGCCCGTCACCATTGCTACGCCTGGCGTCTGGGTACAGGAGGGGATCGATTTCGCGCCAACGACGACGGAGAGCCCTCCGGAACAGCAGGCAGGCCCATTCTTGGCCGAATAGACGCTGTGGGGTTGACCGACGTAGCTGTAATCGTCGTGCGCTATTTCGGCGGCACCTTGCTGGGCACCTCCGGGCTCATCCACGCTTACCGGGAGGCCGCCGCCGCCGCACTGCAGGCCGCTTCGGTGATCGAGAAGGTGATCGAGGACACCTTTTGGCTCGATTTTGACTACGCACTCATGCCCGACCTCATGCAGGCACTGAAAAAAGGGGATGTGCACATTCTTGCTCAGGACTTCACCGACCGCGGACGCATGCACATCGGCTTGCGTCGCGGGCAGGCGCCCGTTCAACTGTTGCACCTGAGGGCCGCCCTGTTGAAGGTAAGCAACGACGAAGCGACCGGGCTGGAATGGCCGGCCGGGATGACTGTATCGGCAGGCGACGTCGTTTTTGTTTAAATTTCCGCCCTTATGCGCCAAACGGAGTTTTTTCCCCTATCCAATCCGGATCAGTTGCGTCGCCAGATTTTACATTGGGCTGCCCAACACCTGAACAGCGCGGTGTTGTATGGAAGCGCCGCGCCGTCGGGCCCGGTTGGGCAGGAATGGGAATTGCTGGCCGGCGTGGGCGCTGCCCAAATGCTGACCTGCCCGGCGGGAAATGCTTTTGACGCATTGGCGTCGTGGCAGTCGGAATGTCGGGATTGGCTTTTCGGTTGTTTTGCTTACGACCTGAAAAACGAAACGGAAGCGCTGCATTCAGCGCATCCCGACCCGGTGGGGTTTCCCGATCTGTTGTTCTGGATTCCGCAAGCGGTGGTTGGTATCCGCGGAGGGCGTCTGGAGATACACGCACTGGGGCAGGCGCCCCGCGAGGTGTTGACAGAAATATTATCGGTTGATCCTGTGGATGCCGGTACGGGTCAATCCGTTGTCCTTCAGCCCCGCATTTCGCGGGCCTCGTATCTGGAGTCGGTTGAAGCCATTCGTCAACACATCATCGACGGCGACGTGTACGAGCTCAATTTTTGCCAGGAGTTTTTGGCGGAAGGGGTGAGCATCCGTCCGTTGGAGGTGTTTGAGCGACTGATGGCGCTGAGCAACGCGCCTTTTTCGGCCTGGCTCCGCGCAGAAGATCGGTACGCGCTGTGCGCCAGTCCGGAGCGTTTTTTGAAACACCAAAACGGCAAGTTGTATTCCCAGCCCATCAAGGGCACCCGGGGCCGGGGCGTCAATGCGGTAGCGGATGCGCGCATTCGCGCGGAACTGCTTGGCAGCGAGAAAGACCGGGCGGAGAACGTGATGATCGTAGATCTGGTGCGCAACGACCTGGCGCGCAATTGCATTCCCGGCTCGGTGGTTGTCGACGAACTGTTCGGCATTTACACCTTTCAAACGGTGCACCAGATGATCTCTACGGTGCGCGGCACGTTGCGGCCGGACGTACACCCGCTGGCGGCCCTGCGCGACGCATTTCCGATGGGCAGCATGACCGGTGCGCCCAAGGTGATGGCCATGACTTTGATTGAACGGTACGAGTCGAGCCGGCGGGGGCTGTATTCAGGTGCCATCGGCTACATCGCGCCGAACGGCGATTTCGACTTCAACGTGGTGATCCGCACCATTCTGTACCACGCCGGCCGGCAGTGTGTGTCCGCCTCGGTCGGGGGCGCCATCGTGTACGACTCCCGTCCGGAGGAGGAGTATGCAGAATGTATGGTGAAGGTGAACGCGCTGAAAAGGGCGCTGATGATGCCGGAATAATTTGGGCCTGGGCTACCGCTTTCCCACGGCGTCCCGCACGCCATTACCCACCACGTTGAACGCCCAGATGGTGAGCGCGATCACGGCGGCCGGGGCCATGGCCGCCACCCAGCGCCCGCTGAGCGCCAGCCCGTAATTTTCGCTGAGCATGGAACCCCAGGAGGGGGCAGGCGGCTGCATGCCAAACCCCAGGAAACTGAGCCCGGACTCCAGCAATATGGCGGTGGAAAAAGCGCCGGCCAGCACCACGGTCAGCGGCCCCAACAGGTTGGGCAGCAGATGGCGCCAGGCGATGCGCCATGCCGGCAGCCCCAGGTTGTGGGCGGCCTCGACGAAAGTCCGCGCGCGCAGGGCCATCACCTGGCCGCGCACCAAACGCGCTACGTCTACCCACAAGGTGAGGCCCAGGGCCAGGAACACCGCTCCGGCGCTCCGCCCCAGGGCCATGACGAAAGCAAAGACCATGAGCAGGGTGGGTATAGACCAGAAGGTGTTGATCAACAGCATCACGAGCGCGTCGGTGCGGCCGCCGAAATAACCGCCCAGCGCACCGAGCACCAGCCCGATGGTGAGCGCCACCCCTACTGCCAGTGCTCCGGCGGAAAGCGATACCCGGTAGCCCAGGAGGAGACGGCTGAAAATGCAACGGCCGAACGCGTCGGCGCCCAAAGGGAGGCAACGGCTGACAACAGGGTTACCGGTATCCCGCACAAGGTTCCGGTGGAAAACAACGGGGTAAGCGCCCTCCGGGCTGATGCCGACGGCATATACGGAGTCGCCTTTGACCTCAAACGAGTGTTGCCGGATCAGCACCGGCGTGTACGGCAATGGGGCGCCGAAAAAAAGGCTGCGCAACCACGCAGGTTGTTCAACGGGGCCGGAGGGTTTGAGCGCCAACATTTCCGAGCAGGTTCCGGCCGACGCCTGCGACAAACCCGGCATTTGGAGGTTGGCGTCCGGCGTCCGGTCGGGGGCTACGCCGTAACCAAAAACCGCCAGCAACACCGCCAAGCACAAGTACCCGAAAGCCGCCAGGGCCAGGTGGTTGCGCCGGAAACGGCGCCCGAAAGACGGGGGTTGGTCGTTATGGTTCATGTGCAGGTGAATTGATCCGAGGCGCTTGCGTATAATTGTCGCTTAATTCATCGTTATGTGCAGCGTGAAATACTTGGTCTCCTTTGGTATGGCTATTGTTTTTGCCCATGTCCTCTTCGCACAACAACGGGTGCGCATCGACTCCATTGACCCGCAGGGCGCCTGGGCGCGCATGGAGGTGAGCCTGGGTGATACGGTATTTGTGATGACCCTCCGCCCGGTGCGCATCACGGAAAAACGAGCGTTCAAGGACTACAAAGAACGGCAGCAATATTATTTGTACAGCCGTGCCGCCAAAAAAGTGTACCCCTATGCGGTGGAAGCACTGGAGATTTATGCGGAGTGGCAACAAGAAACGGAGGGGTTAAAACGCCGAAAGCAGCGCAAATTCGCCAAAGAGCAGCAAAAAGAGCTGGAAGAGCAGTTTGAAGCCAAGCTGAAAAAATTTACCAAAACGGAGGGAAAGGTGCTCATCAAAATGCTCGAAAGGGAGACCGGAAAGCCGTTTCACACCTTGATCAAGGAAACCCGCGGAAGCGTGACGGCCACATATTGGTACAACCTGAGCAGCATCTGGGGGTACAACCTGAAAGACGGCTACCACATCGGCGCCGACCCATTGCTCGATGAGGTGCTGATCGATTACGATTTCGGGAATCCGCTCCGCTACTGATCAGGCCGCTTTGAGCTGGCCGATGCGCGAGCGTTCGAGCTTGCCGGAGGCGTATTCGCGCGTGACCAGCAGATGTTTCTCGCCGCTGCCGGGCATTTCGAACATGGCATCGGTCAGGATGGCTTCGCACAGCGACCGGAGCCCGCGTGCGCCCAGTTTATACGCCAGGGCTTTTTCGGCAAGGAATGCCACAGCGTCGGCAGTCACCTCCAGTCGGATGTCTTCGAGTGCAAACAGTTTTTCGTACTGGCGCAGGAGCGCGTTTTTGGGTTCGGTTAGGATGCGCTCCAGGGTTTCCTTGTCCAGCGGATCGAGGTGAACCAGCACCGGCAAGCGCCCCAACAGTTCCGGGATCAGGCCGAACGCTTTCAGGTCCTGGTGGTTGATGTATTTCAATAGATTTTCGCGATCGATACGCGCCGAATCCTGTTTGCCGTAACCGATGACCTGTGTGTTGACCCGGCGGGCGATGATCTTGTCAATCCCTTCAAATGCCCCGCCACAGATGAACAGGATGTTTTGGGTGTTGACTTTCACCAGTTTTTGCTCCGGGTGCTTGCGTCCCCCCTGGGGCGGCACCAGCACTTCCGCGCCTTCGAGCATTTTGAGCATCGCTTGCTGGACGCCTTCTCCCGACACGTCGCGGGTGATGGAGGGGTTGTCCTGTTTGCGTGAAATCTTGTCGATTTCATCGATGTACACGATGCCGCGTTCGGCGGCCGCTACGTCGTAGTCGCACACCTGAAGGAGGCGCGAAAGGATGCTTTCCACGTCTTCGCCCACGTATCCGGCCTCGGTGAACACCGTGGCGTCGACGATGGCGAAGGGTACGTTGAGCTGGCGGGCGATGGATTTGGCCAGCAGGGTTTTTCCGGTGCCGGTGGGCCCGACGAAAACGACGTTCGATTTTTCAATCTCCACGTCTTTTTCGTCGGGCGGGTGCAGCAGCCGTTTGTAATGGTTGTACACGGCCACGGCGAGGGTTTTTTTGGCCTCGTCCTGGCCGATGACGTATTCATCGAGGTAGCGCTTGATGTCGGCGGGTTTGGTGAGGCTGATCTCGGAGAACTTGCCCTTGGGAGTGCCTTTTTTGGCTTTTTTTTCCGGCTTGTTTTGGCCGACTTCCTGGGCAATAATGTTCTCGGCCTGTTCGACACAGACCTCGCAGATTTGGGCTTCCATACCGGAGATCAGGATCATGACGTCCTCTTTACCGCGCCCGCAGAAGGAGCAATAGTCGCTTTGCCCTCGATTTTTCATGTGTTACTCCTTCGTTTTTTTAGCGCTTGGGTTGTTGCGGTCGAGCACCTCGTCGATCAACCCGTATGCTTTGGCTTCTTCGCCGCTCATCCAGTTGTCGCGATCGCAATCTTCCGCTATTTTTTCGTACGATTGTCCGGTGTGAAAGGCGAGGATGTCGTACAGGGAGCGCTGCATTTTTTTAATGAGCTTGTACGTGATCTCGATGTCGGAAACCTGGCCCTGGGCGCCGCCCATGGGCTGGTGGATCATGACGTGGCTGTGAAACAGGCAGCTTCGCTTGCCCTTCGTGCCTGCGGCCAGCAGTACAGCGCCCATGGAGGCTGCCAGGCCGGTGCAGATGGTAGCTACATCGGGCGCCACGTACTGCATGGTGTCGTAGATGCCGAGTCCGTCGATGACCGAGCCACCGGGGCTGTTGATGAACATCTGGATGTCGCGTTTGGGATCCGACGACTCCAGGAACAGGAGTTGGGCCTGGATGACGTTGGACACGTATTCGGTCACGGGCACACCCATGAAAATGATGCGATCCATCATCAGGCGGCTGAACACGTCCATGGAGATGGCATTGAGCTGCCGCTCTTCAATGACGGCCGGGGTAAAGGCGCGGATGTTGGGCGTGGTGGTATCGAGGTACTTTTCGAGGTGCATGCTGCTCATGCCGAGGTGGCGGGTAGCATACTTCGTGAATTCGTGCTTATCGAACATGGTCTGTCAATTTTTTTGAGGCCATTATAACAACCGTTTTAGGATATGGTTACTGGAGTTCTTCAAACAGCTGATGGAAGGCCTCGGAGGTCACGGGTTTGTCGACCAACGTCACGGATTCGCGCAGGGCGGCGTAGAGCTTGTTTGCTTCCACCTCCTTGACGACCTCGTCGCGTTTATCGTCGGTGCTCATAAACCGTTCGGCGAGGCTGCTGACCATGTCCTCGTCGGCCTGCCCGTTGAAATATCCCCGGATGCGGCCGGCATACACGGCTTTCACCTCGTCGTCGGTCACTTCAATGCCGAATTGTGCCATCAGCTTGTCGCGCAGGAAATTCCAGCGCAGTCCGTTGAGGAACGAGGGCAGTTCCTGTTCGACCTGTTCGGGTGTCAGTGTGTCCCGGTTGGTTTCTGTGAGCCAGCGGGCCAGGAACGACTCGGGGAGTTCGATGCGGTTTAGTTCGAGCAGGCGTTTCTGCATGTCGCGGACCAGCAGGGCGAATGCGCGCGTTTGATAGAACTGAGCGATGCCCTTTTTGATCTCCTCCATGGCGGTTTCTTTATCCGCTACGTGTTCGCCGAACTGGGTTTTGAAGAAGTCTTCGTCGAGTTCGGGTTTGCTGACGCGCAATACTTCTTCAATTATTCCCTCAAACGCATCGCCCACTTCGCGGGTATCGTCATCCGGGAGGTTGAGGATGTATTTGCGGTAGCGTTTTTCGTCTTCATGCCCAAATTTCTCCAGGTCTCGGGCAGAAAAGCGCACGGAATCTCCTTTTTTGAGGGTTTTGAAGCGCGCTTGGGTGGCTTCATCGACGATGTTGTCCACGTTGAAGAGGATCAGGGTTTCCCATCCTCCGGGTTTGGGGGCGTCTCCTTCGAGTTCACGGGCAGCCACGCGCACGAGGTCGTTGTCGGCGATCACCTCGTCGGTTTCATTTTGTTTGCCGGCCCGCTCCTGCATGTACTTTAGGTCTTGTTCCGCCAGTTCGTCGAGGTTGCTGATGGTGAACACCTCGTAGGTTTCCGATGGCGAGAGCCCCTGAACCTCGAAGGGCGGCACGTGGCCGATGTCGTAGCGCACGCTGTATTCGGGTTCAAGCTGGTCAATCGAGAAGCTGAACGGGGGCTGGTCGGCAGAGGGCAACGGTTGCCCAAGCAACTCCAGACCGCTGTTTTGCAGGTAGTCGGAGAGCTCCTTGCTGAGCAGGTCGTTCAACACCTCGTTGAATATGGACGAGCCGAAAAGGCGTTTGATGTGGGGCATAGGCGCATGACCCTTGCGAAATCCTTTCAACGAGGCGCGGTTCTTGAACTTTTTTAACTCGCGCTCCAGAGCCGGTTGCAGTTCCTCTCTGGGAACCGATACGGTGAGGACGGCGGTGGTAGCGTCGATGTCTTGTCGGGTGATGTGTGGCATGGGCGAGTGTCGAATGCGGAATGCAGAATGTCGAATGCGGAATATCGAATGCGGTATGTCGAATGCGGAATGACATGGCGTTTGACCCCTCGGGTAAATCAAGCGTTACGTTATTCCGCATTCCGCATTCGACATTCCGCATTCGGTATGGTGCGGGCGGAGGGACTCGAACCCCCATGCCTCTCGGCGCCAGATCCTAAGTCTGGTACGTCTACCAATTTCGCCACGCCCGCAAAAGCGCGCAAAGGTACGACGGTCAATTGATTTTTGGAATACAGTTTGATTAAAAATAGGATTTTCAAGACGAACGGCACGTTTTTTCCATTGTAAAAAACTTAACTTTGTGGGTTAGATAGACGCGTTAGTTTAAACAGCAGTGCATATGATGGGAGCGGTAGAGCATATTCCGGTGATGCAGGAGGACGATAAGCCAATGATTGTAGCGGCTTACCGCAAACTGCTCAAGTCGTTTTCGTCTCCCCTGAACAAGGAAGACGAACGGAACGTCCGTGCTGCCTTTGAAATGGCAGCCGAGGCGCATGTGCAGCAGCGTCGGAAAACAGGGGAACCGTACATCCTTCATCCCATCGAGGTGGCCCGCATTTGCGTGGAAGAGATCGGTCTGGGCCCAACGGCAGTGGTGTGCGCCCTGCTCCACGACGTGGTGGAAGACACCGAGGTGACCCTCAAGGAAGTGAACGACCGGTTTGGCGACCGGGTGGCGCTTATCGTCGACGGCCTGACCAAGCTGGACAGCCTGCACGATTCGGAAAGCCCACAGGCCGACAACCTGGCCAAGGTACTGCGCGCCATGGTGTCGGATGTGCGCGTGGTGCTCATCAAAATGGCCGACCGGCTGCACAACCTGCGCACCATCAAGAGCATGCCCCGAACCAAGCAGTTCAAGATCGCCGCAGAAACCACGTCCATTTACGCGCCACTGGCGCACCGCCTCGGTTTGTACGCCATTAAGAGTGAGTTTCAGGATTTGTGTCTGAAGATCACCCACCCGGAAGAGTACCACCAGATTGCCGAGCAGCTCTCCGAAACCAAGCGTTCCAGGGAACAATACGTCCGCGAGTTCATCAAGCCTATCCAGCGCGAGCTCGAAACCATTGGCCATCCGTTCCGGATCATCGGGCGCCCGAAAAGCATCTACTCCATCTGGAACAAGGTGCGCACCAAGGGCGTCGAGTTCAAAGACATCTACGACCTGTTCGCCGTACGGGTTATCTTCGACGTGCCCTCCACCCTGGAACGCAACGTCTGCTGGATGGCCTACACGACCACAACCGATCTGTACAAGCCCATCTCCGACCGGCTGAAGGACTGGATCGCCACGCCCAAACCCAATGGCTACGAATCGCTGCACACCACCGTCATAGGGCCGGGCGGCCGGTACGTAGAAGTGCAGATCCGTTCGGAACGGATGGACGAAATTGCCGAACGCGGGTTTGCCGCGCACTGGAAATACAAGGGCATCCGCACGGCCGGGGTGAATGTGTACGACGATTGGCTCAACCAGATACGCGAAATTCTGGAACACACCGAAGGGGGCAGCGCTGTGGAGTTTCTGGCCGATTTCCACAGCAACCTCTACTCCGACGGTGTTCACGTGTACACACCCAAAGGAGAAATGCGCATCCTTCCTGAAGGGGCCACGGCGCTCGATTTTGCCTTTTCCATACACTCCGACGTGGGCGCTGCCTGCCGTGCAGTGAAAATCAACAATCGTCTGGTTCCCATCAGTTATTTGTTGAAAAGCGGCGACCAGGTGGAGGTGATCACCGACCGCAACCAGCGTCCGACGGAAGACTGGCTGAAGATCGTGGTCACTTCCAAAGCCCGCAACCGCATCCGGCAATCGCTGCGCGACGAGCGCCGCACGCAGGCTGAATTCGGACGGGAGGCCCTGTTGCGCAAGCTCAACGGCTTGCGGGTGGGCCTGGAGGAAAATGTCGATATGCTCGCCCGCTGGTTTGGATACCCCAACCGGCTGGAATTCCTCAGCGCTATTTACCGGGAACAGGTGGACCTGACGGTGATCAACAAACACTTCCGGGCCGATGGCCTCCTGCTGGTGGAGATCGACACGGCGAAGCCGCCAAATACCACCGTCACCGTTCCGGTCTTCAACCCGAGGCCAGCCGAAAAAATTCAGAAGGCTGAGATCATCATCAACAGCGAGCCGGGCCATTTTTACCCGTACACGTTCGCCACTTGCTGCAACCCGGTTCAGGGCGACCCGATCTTTGCCTACAATTCCCAAAAGGAGGGCTTCAAGATTCACCGACTGACTTGTCCGAACGCCGAAAACCTGCTCTCCCATTACGGCCACCGCGTGATGCCGGCCGAATGGGGCCAAACCGCCAAATCCAGCTTCGTGGCCACTATTATGGTTACCGGTATCGACATCGGCCCCGGCGCCATCCAGCGGCTCACCGACCGGCTGGCCAATCTGGGCATCAACATCCGGTCGTTCAGCATCAGCGGCGACGCCGGCTATTTTGAGGGCCGTATTGCGTTTGTGGTCAACCACGCCGACCAGATCGCCATTGTGATCCGGAATCTGAAGGAGCTGGACTGGGTGTCGAATGTGAGCAGGGTGGAGTGAGTTTCGAATGCGGAATGTGGAATGCGGAATAGCGTTGCGCTTGGTTATTCGTTGGAACGGGAGTGCGGTAATTCCGCAATCTGGAATTCTAATTCCGAATTTCAGACAGGGTGTTTCCCAGTCCTTCATACCCGGCAGACATCACTTTGTCGTGGTTCCAGGCAAACAGGGGTCGGGCGATGGGCGACAGGAGATTCATCCAGGGTTTGGTTGTTTTGACCATCCAGTCGTAGCGCACGTGTGTTTTCCCATTTTCGGATGTGAAGGTCCAGATCCCGGCGCCGTCCAGTTCGCCGAAAGCACGCCCCTCCATACGCTTGTAGCGATCGCTGGAGACGAGTTCAGAGTCAAAGGAGAGGGTGTAAGGCAGCGCTGTTTTCCAGATGATGCGCCGAATGGAGCCCACCTCGTCGGCGTCGCCCGGTTGTAGCAACTCCACTTTTTGCACGTAGGGCCACCATTGTGGCCATTCATCCATGGTTTTGATCTTGTTCCAGACGGCTTCAACGGGCGCGTCGAACGTCCAGTGGGTAATAAAATGGTATCGGGCCATAAGACGACAGGGTTTTGTATTTCTAAATTATACGAGGAAATCCGACAAAAGGATTCAAAATTACGGAAACCCGGTCGAAACGCTAAGGCTCAGGCAGCCTGCCGACCGTTTTTTACGTCACCTTTGCACCAAGCACTTGCAGACATGGTTCAAAAGCGACTCTTTCTGGTTTTTTTATGCATCCCGGCCTTTGCGAGCCTACGCGCACAGATCAGCGGCGGGCAGCATGTTTTTCAGTTTTTGCAGCTTTCGCCGGCGGCGCGCATCACGGCGCTCGGTGGATCGCAAATCGCCGTTCAGGATGATGATCCGGTTTTTGCAGCCTTGAATCCCGCGGCCCTCAACGCCTCGATGAACGGCATGCTGACGTTCCAGCATAATTTTTACCTCACCGACGTGCAGCACGGGTACGCCGCCTACGCGTGGAGCATGCCGGGGATCGGATTCGACGCCCACGCCGGCATTCAGTATACGGACTATGGGGACATTCCCATGGCCGACGAGACCGGGCAGGTGATTGGCCAGATCAACGCATCGGAAACCGCTTTTCTGGCGGGCGCAGCGCGCCGGTTGAGCGAACGCATCACCCTGGGCGCCAACCTGCGCTTTGCCGTTTCGGCGCTGGATGTGTACAAATCCAGCGCCCTGTCCACCGACATCGGGGGTATGTACGCCGACACCGCCCGCCGTTTTACCGTCGGGTTGGTGTGGCGAAACCTGGGCGTTCAGATCAACCCGTACAACGACACGCGCGAAGACCTGCTGTCCGACCTTCAGTTGGGCATAAGCAAGCGCCTCAAATACCTGCCTTTCCGCTTTTCGATCATCGCCCATCGCCTCAACGATTGGGATTTGCGGTATGACGATCCGGATGCCCAGGGCGACGACATTCTGGTGTTCGGCGGGGAGGCCAACACCGACACGGGCAATCCGGGCGTGGACAATTTTTTCCGCCACCTCATCTTTAGCGGCGAGTTCCTATTCGGCAAGAACGAGGGCTTTCGCCTTCGTTTCGCCTACAACCACCTGCGCAAGCAGGAGCTCAGCGTACAAGACTACCGGAGCCTTGCCGGCTTTTCGGGTGGCATCGGCATTCGCACCAAGAAAATCGGCATAGACGCCGGCTTCGCCGCCTATCACCTGGGCGGCAGCGTTTTTCACCTCGGCGTAGGTACAAACTTAAAGGAGATTTTTTAAGCAGTATTTGGATTTTCGGGCCAAAGCGCCGTATCTTTGCGTTCGCTTTTAAAAGCGCTGTTGCAAGACGGCCTTTTTAGCATTGGTTTTGAACGACTTACAATAATTTTACCTTAAGTTTTGATATGCCTACCATTAATCAACTGGTGCGCAAGAGCCGCGAGAAAGTGGAGTACAAGAGCAAGAGCCGCGCGTTGGACGCCAATCCGCAGAAGCGCGGCGTATGCACGCGTGTGTACACCACAACACCCAAGAAGCCCAACTCTGCCTTGCGCAAGGTGGCAAAAGTCCGTTTGGTGAACGGCATTGAGGTGATCTGTTACATTCCAGGCGAGGGCCACAACCTCCAGGAGCACTCCATCGTGCTGGTGCGCGGCGGTCGTGTGAAAGATCTCCCCGGTGTGCGGTACACCATTGTTCGCGGCGCGCTCGACACCGCCGGCGTGAACAACCGCAAGCAAAGCCGCAGCCGATATGGCACCAAGCGGCCCAAGAAGTAGTCGACGGCTGTCGGCTTTCGGTCGTCGGCTGTCGGTAGTCGGCTGTCGGCTTAACGAGATCTTAGCCGATAGCCGACTACCGATAGCCGACTACCGATAGCCGAAAGCCGACTACCGATAGCCGACTACCGACTACCGAAAGCCGACTACCGAAAGCCGACTACCGATAGCCGAAAGCCGATAGCCAACAAACAACAAATTCAATACAATACAATGCGCAAGCACAAACCGAAACCTCGAGTATTGGCTCCCGATCCGCGTTACACCGACACAATGGTTACCCGTTTTGTCAATAACCTGATGTGGGAAGGCAAGAAGAGCGTAGCATTCGACATCTTTTACAGTGCCATGGACATTGTGAAAGCCCGCACGAACGAGGACGAGTTGCAGGTATGGAAAAAGGCGTTGAACAACGTCATGCCCCAGGTAGAAGTTCGCAGCCGCCGTATCGGTGGCGCCACCTTCCAGATTCCGACCGAGCTGCCCGCCAATCGCAAAATTTCCATCGGTATGAAGTGGATGATTCGCTACGCCCGCGCCCGTGCAGGCAAGGGTATGGCGGAGAAACTCGCTGCCGAGATCGTGGCCGCCAGCAAGGGTGAAGGCAACGCCGTTAAAAAACGTGAAGACACGCACAAGATGGCTGAGTCCAACCGCGCTTTTGCCCACTTCCGCACTTAACAATCCTCTGAACATCAAATTAACACAAAAACGTCATGGCAACGGACCTCCGTTTTAGACGCAACATCGGTATTGCCGCGCACATCGATGCCGGTAAGACGACTACTACCGAACGCATCCTCTACTACACGGGTGTGACCCACAAAATCGGCGAAGTGCACGAAGGGGCCGCAACCATGGACTGGATGGAGCAAGAGCAGGAGCGCGGCATCACCATTACCTCCGCCGCTACCAAGTGCACCTGGAACGTAGAGGAGCAGGAGTACGACTTCAACATCATCGATACGCCCGGTCACGTGGACTTCACCGTAGAAGTGAACCGCTCCCTGCGCGTGCTCGACGGACTTGTGTTCCTGTTCTCTGCCGTAGACGGCGTAGAACCCCAGTCGGAAACCAACTGGCGTCTGGCGGACAACTACAAGGTGCCCCGCATCGCTTTTGTGAACAAAATGGACCGCGCTGGCGCCGACTTCTTCGCCGTTATCAAAGACATGAAGCTCAAGCTCGGCTCCAACGCCATCCCGCTTCAGGTGCCCATCGGCGCCGAAGACGGGTTTGCAGGCGTGGTGGATCTGGTAACCAACCAGGCCATCATCTGGAATGATACCGACATGGGCATGACCTACGACGTGGTGCCCATTCCGGCCGACCTGAAAGAAATCGTCGACGAAACGCGCCAGCAACTCGTGGAAGAAATCGCCGGCTACGATGACACGTTGCTGGAAAAATTCTTCGACGATCCGAACTCCATCACCGTCGATGAAATGCGCAATGCCATCCGTCAGGCGGTGTGCGACATGAAAATGACGCCGGTCATGTGCGGTTCTGCCTTCAAAAACAAAGGTGTGCAGGCTTGTCTGGATGCCGTTTGCTACTACCTGCCCTCTCCGCTGGATATTGAAGATGTAACAGGCACCAATCCCAAAACGGAGCAACCGGTTACCCGCAAGCCCTCTTTCGACGAACCGTTTACCGCCCTGGCGTTTAAAATTGCGACCGACCCGTTTGTGGGCCGTCTGTGCTTTGTTCGCGTGTACTCGGGCAAACTCGACGCCGGCTCTTACGTGCTCAACACCCGCACCGGCGACAAAGAACGCATCAGCCGTCTGTATCAGATGCACGCCAACAAGCAAAACCCGATTGACAACGTGGCTGCCGGCGACATCGCCGCCGCCGTCGGGTTCAAAGACATCCGTACCGGCGACACCCTGTGCGACGTCAACCACCCGATCGTACTCGAGAGCATGGTGTTCCCCGAGCCCGTGATCGGCTTGGCCATCGAGCCCAAAACCCAGAAGGACCTCGACAAATTGGGCATGGCCCTCAACAAGCTGGCCGAAGAGGATCCGACTTTCCGGGTGCGTTTCGACGAGGAAACCAACCAAACGGTCATCTCCGGCATGGGTGAGCTTCACCTGGAGATCATCGTCGATCGCCTGCGTCGCGAATTCAAGGTAGAGTGCAACCAGGGCGAACCCCAGGTGAACTACAAAGAGGCGCTGACCAAAACCGTTCGCCACCGCGAACGATTGAAAAAACAAACGGGCGGCTCGGGTCTGTTCGCCGATATGGAATTCGAACTCGGTCCGGCCGACGCAGCGTTCCTGGAAACGGAAGACTTCAAAAACGGCAAGAAAAAACTCCAGTTCGAATGGGGTATCGTGGGCGGCGCCATCGACAAGAACTACCAAAAACCGATCACCGACGGCTTCAACCAGATGATGGCCAACGGCATTCTCGCCGGCTACAACATCGACTCGATGAAGGTGCGGGTGCTCGACGGCTCTATGCACGCGGTGGACTCCAAGCCGATCGCTTTCGAACTCTGCGCCAAAGACGGTTTCCGCGAAGCGGCGCCGAAATGTGGCCCGCAGATCATGGAACCGATCATGAAACTGGAAGTGATCACCCCCGAAGAATACGTGGGTCCGGTGATCGGCGACCTCAACCGCCGCCGCGGCATGATCAAAGGCCAGGAAGGCCGTCCGGGTGGCGCCGTAGCGGTGCACGCCGAAGTGCCGCTGGCGCAAATGTTCGGTTACGTGACCGAATTGCGTACGCTGACTTCGGGCCGCGCTTCCTCGACGATGGAGTTCAGCCATTTCTCACCGGCGCCCGAAAACGTGGCCAAAACGGTGATCGAAAAGTCGAAAAAAGGTTAAGCGAAGGCTGTATAGCCAAGGCAAAAAAAGTAAAGCCACTTCGGGGTTTCCCCGGGGTGGCTTTTTTTGTTTTTATTGATTGTCTACAGACTTCCAGGCGTCGATCGCCCACACGCTGTGCTCGTGACCATGAGAAGCTCGAACACCCAGCCTGTCACTGTTTTGCAATCAAACACTTTTCTGTAACAATCCTGTTGCCCACCATCAAGGTATAGAAATACGTTCCGGATGACTGGTTTTGCATATCCCATTTGACTTGATGCTGCCCGGTGGGTTGCGTCTCATTTACCAAGGTTTGAATTCGTTTTCCACTGACATCCTGTATGAATAATTTCACTTCCGCGGGCTCGGGTAGCGTATAACGGATGATGGTGTAATCTGTAGCAGGGTTAGGCGCATTTTTCAAATCGAATAATGGATTATGTGCGGTATTGGTCAGGGTGGGGTTAGCCGTTTGATAAACGCGTACATAGTCTATTTCAAACGCATCCTGGGTGAAACCAGGAAGAATGCCGGGCAGAATAGCAAAATTTAGCAATATGTATTGCGCTGCATCAAAAGGCCAGGTATTGGTATCATAAGTAGTTGGCTGATAGGTATAATGCGGCACGCTATCCACACTGAATACTAATTTTTGGGGATACCATTCGAGGGTATACGTATGGAAGCTGGTAGATGCTGTAGCGATGTTTTGTCCACCGAAGTTAACCGTATTGCCAAAACTGGAGGGGGTATGGATGGCGCTTTGTATGTAGTTTTGGTTGGCGCCCCAGTGTTCCATGATGTCAATCTCGCCGCAAGCTGGCCAGTCTGTCGTCCCAAAACCCTGGTTGTTCCAATAGCCGCCAACTTCTTGGATGTTTTTACCCAGGGTCCATATCGCCGGCCATGTACCGACGCCGGCAGGTAATTTTGCGCGGACTTCTACTTTTCCATACTGAAAAGCGAATTTTGAATTCAACCTGGCCGAGGTATATTGCTTCGTATGTCCTTGATCGGTGTAGGTTTCCTTTTTCCCAACAATATGCAATATGCCATTACTCACATAAGCATTGGCTGTTCTGTTGGTGTAATGCTGTATTTCGCCATTGTACCAACTGTTGCCATTGGGCAGCAGCGTTTGATGGTGCCATTTGGCGGTATCGATAGCCCCATTACCCTCAAACTCATCCGACCATACCAGCAGATTGTATGCCGGCTCGGCGGCAATCACGCCGTTGTAGAACACGTCATCAATATAGGCTGTAACATGGTCATTGTTATTTTCACCATTTACCTGTAGCAGTACCCTGTTGAAATCTTCTCGTTGAATTGGCGGCGGTGAATTGGGGTCAAAACTGTAATATGGGTCATTGGCAAAATCAAAAGACACGGTTTGCCACTGGTTTAAAACAATGGGTTTAATAATTTCGCTCTGTGTCACCCACGGATTGGACAGGTTTCCATTTTGCAATTTCAGGGATATTTGATTCGGCTGATTTCCTGTCAATCCACTTGATGGGACGTAAATTTTTAAGGTAAAGATACTTTGAGTGCTTAAATCAAAATTGGAGGCAACATCAAATCGAACATTGGCAAATTGACCTCCCGCATCTTGGTATTTCAAAACCTTTGCGGAAGGATTGGCACTTTGTACGTACGGATTGGCAAAGCCCACATGAATATTGCAATTGTCGCCGGTCCAATTCAGCATGGCGCCATTGCCTTCAAAATCATCTTGTACCGTTTGCGTATGGCTGGATTGGATAAAAAGCACTAAAAAAGAAATCGACAAAATGATTTTATTCATGAGCTGTTGTTGTTGTGTAAAAACCAGGGCGCTTGTTCAAATTTCCGCCAAAAGTTGAAGCACTTTTTCGCGAATGGCCGGTAAAATCAGTGCAGGATCGGCCAGATGCGTGTCCTGGAATTGCCAGTACGCCACGCGGTGTTCAAAAGCCGGAAAGTCGCGCAGGATCATGGGCCGGTGTTCTTCTTCATCGAGGGCAATGACTTGTTCGGCCAGCGCCCAGTCCGTCGCTTCCATTTGCAGGGGGAAGCGGTGAGGCTCAGGCCATGAAATATCCAGTTCTTTTAGGTAGGCGATCACATGTCTGGACAAGGGCCCGGGGTTCCGCCCGGCCCAGGCTTCGAGGCCGCGGGATTCGGCACGATGGGAGGAGCCGTGTTGTTCGGCAAGATGATTGAAAAATATCTCTGCGAAACGGCTTCGGTAGTAATTGCCGGTACAGAGGAACAGAACAGTAATCACTACCTAAACTTCAACAAATTCAACAGGTACTGCCCATATCCGCTCTTGATGTACTTGTTTCCAAGTTGTTCGAGTTGGGCATCGTCCATAAAGCCCATTTCCCAGGCCACTTCTTCGATGCAGCCAATCTTGAGTCCCTGGCGCTCTTCGATGGCCTGAACGAACTGACCGGCCTGCATGAGCGACTCGTGGGTACCGGTGTCCAGCCAGGCGAATCCGCGACCCATGACGCGCACCTCCAGGTTGCCTTGTTCCAGGTAGTATTTGTTCACGTCGGTGATCTCGTATTCGCCGCGGGGGCTGGGTTGAAGGTTTTTGGCCACTTCCACCACGGAATTATCGTAAAAATAGAGGCCGGGTACAGCGTAAAAGCTTTTGGGCGCTTTGGGTTTTTCCTCGATGCTGATCACCTTTCGGTTTTTGTCGAACTCCACCACCCCGTACCGCTCGGGGTCGGACACCTGATAGGCGAACACGATGCCGCCTTCGGGGCGGGTGCAGGTTTGCAGCATTTCGGGCAGGCCGGCGCCGTAAAAAATGTTGTCGCCGAGGATCAACGCGGCCTCGTCGTTTCCGATGAACGGTGCGCCGAGTACAAATGCCTGAGCGAGGCCGTTGGGCACGTGTTGGGCTACGTACGAAAAGGAGACGCCGAGTTCCTGTCCGTCGCCCAGCAGGGCCTCAAATTTAGGCAGGTCCTGCGGGGTGGAAATGATGAGGATGTCGCGGATGCCCGCCAGCATAAGGGTAGACAGCGGGTAGTAGATCATCGGCTTGTCGTACACCGGCATCAGCTGCTTGCTGACGGCGAGGGTGAGGGGGTAGAGTCGTGTGCCGAGGCCTCCGGCGAGAATAATTCCTTTCATGGGTTTGTTTGGCTGTCGGTTGTCGGTCGTCGGCTGTCGGTTGTCGGTTGTCGGCTGTCGGCTTTCGGTAGTCGGTTGTCGGCTTTCGGCTTTCGGCTTTCGGTTGGTGATTATGGGTTCATCAAATAGAATACCAAAATCAGTATAATTCTTCTCGAGGAAAAAATCATACAGAAACTTAAACTAACCCCAACGCCGAAATCCGACGACCGACAACCGACGACCGATAGCCGACGACCGAAATCCGACGACCGACAACCGACGACCGACGACCGATAGCCGACGACCGATAGCCGACGACCGATAGCCGACAGCCTTCGGCCTACAAAGTAGCTTTCACTTCTTTGATCACGTATGCTTCGATCACGTCGCCGACTTTGATGTCGTTGAAGTTTTTGATCGTTATACCGCATTCGAGGCCGGCGCGCACTTCCTTGATGTCTTCTTTGAAGCGTTTTAGGGAGGCGATCTCGGCGTTTTGCCCGGCATTGACAGGGTAGACCACGATGCCGTCGCGCACGATGCGCACGAAGTGGTTGCGGCTGATTTTGCCTTCCTGGACGTAGCAGCCGGCGACGGTGCCCACTTTGGAGATTTTGTACACTTCGCGCACTTCGACCTGACCGGTGATGTCCTCCTCTTTGGTTGGTTCGAGCAGGCCTTCCATGGCGAGTTTGATCTCCTCGATGGCCTCGTAGATGATGGAGTACATTTTGATTTCGACGCCCTCTTTTTCGGCGAGTTTGCGTGCGGAGAGGGAGGGTCGCACCTGGAATCCGATGATGATGGCGTCGGAGGCGGAGGCCAGCATGACGTCGGAGTCGACGATTTGGCCGACGGCTTTGTGGATGACGTTGACCTGTACGTTTTCGACGGAGAGTTTGATCAGCGAGTCGCTGAGGGCTTCTACGGAGCCGTCCACGTCGCCTTTCACGATGAGGTTGAGCTCCTTGAAGTTGCCGAGTGCGAGGCGGCGACCGATCTCGTCGAGGCTGATTCGTTTGGTTGCGCGGGTGGCCTGTTCGCGGATGATCTGTCCGCGTTTGGCGGCGATTTCTTTGGCTTCGGCTTCGGTGGCGGTTACCTTTATTTTTTCGCCTGCCTGGGGTGCGCCGGGGAGGCCGAGCACGAGTACGGGCGAGGCCGGGCCGGCTTCCTTGATTTTTTTGCCGCGTTCGTTGAACATGGCTTTTACGCGGCCGGAGAATTCGCCGGAGATGATCGGATCGCTTTCGTGCAGGGTGCCGTTTTCAATGAGCATTTTGGTCACGTAACCCCGGCCTTTGTCGAGGGACGCTTCGAGCACGGTACCTACTGCGCGGCGCTCCGGGTTGGCTTTGAGCTCCAGGATATCGGCTTCGAGCAGTACTTTTTCGAGCAGTTTATCGACGTTCAGGCCTGTTTTGGCGGAGATGTCCTGGCTTTGGTATTTGCCGCCCCAGTCTTCGACGAGGAAGTTCATTTGGGCCAGTTCGC
Organism: Saprospiraceae bacterium; assembly: GCA_041736625.1. GTDB lineage: Bacteria > Bacteroidota > Bacteroidia > Chitinophagales > Saprospiraceae > M3007. The sequence continues at coordinate 24,274 of JBGSTG010000142.1, forward strand.
CTTTGATGCGTTCGGGGTCGGCGCCGGATTTATCGATTTTATTGATCGCAAACACGATGGGTACCCCGGCCGCTTGCGCGTGGCTAATGGCTTCTTTGGTTTGGGGCATGATATTGTCGTCGGCGGCGATGACGATGATGGCGATGTCGGTCACCTTGGCGCCGCGGGCGCGCATGGCGGTAAAGGCTTCGTGGCCCGGGGTGTCGAGGAAGGTTATTTTGCGTCCTTCTTCGTTTAGCACCTCATAGGCGCCGATGTGCTGGGTGATGCCCCCGGCTTCGCCTTCGGCGACCTTGGCGGAGCGTATGAAGTCGAGCAGCGAAGTTTTCCCGTGGTCGACGTGACCCATGACGGTCACGATGGGTTGGCGCGGGCGCAGATCGCCCGGATCGTCGATCACTTCTTCTTCAACCGATACTTGCTCTTCGGCGCTGATGAATTCTACTTCGTAGCCGAATTCGGTACCGACCAGTTCGATGATCTCGGCGTCGAGGCGTTGGTTGATGGATACGAAGACGCCGAGGGACATACAGGTCTTGATGACGTCGGCGGGCTTGATGTCCATGATTGAAGCCAGGTCGGACACGGAGATGAATTCTGTGACCTGGAGTTTGTTTCCGGACTCGAGTCGGGCCTGTTCCTGTTCCGCTTTTTCGCGCATGGAGTCGCGCTTGCCTCGGCGTAATTTTTGCCGTTTTCGGCTGGACCCGGCGCCCATGCGGGCCATGGTCTGCCGTATTTTATCTTCGATTTCCTTTTGAGAGACGGCCTGTGGCTCGTCGCGTCGTCCGCTCCCGGTTCCGCTCCCGGTTCCGCCGCCGGTTCCGCGTTTATCGCCCTGGTTGCCCGACATGGATTTTTGGAGCGAGTCGGCGGTGACCGGTTGTTGCACTTTTTTGCGCTTGCGTCGGCGTTTTTCTGCTTCGGAAGCGTTGCTATTGGTGGCCGGTGTGCCGGTTCCGGTTTTGCGGTCCTGGGGGTTTTGTGTTTGGGGGGTTCCGCCGGCGGGCTTACCCGATTGTTGTTGGCCGCCGCCGCGTTTATTGCGGTCGTCACGGCGTCCGCCCCGGGAGTCTTGTTTCTTGGGGTCTTCCAGGTTGATGCGGCCCATCACTTTGAGTCCGCGCAACTGAGGGGAGTCTGCCCGGAACATTTCAGGCTCGGCGGCGGGCGCCGGAGGCTCCGGTTTGGCGGGTGGTTCCGGCGGGGCGCCTGGTTTGGGCTGGGCCGGCGCGGGCGGCGGGGCTTGTTCCGATACTGCCGGCGTTTCCGTGGCCGGTTTAGGGTCGGGCTTGGCAGTTTCTTTTGAACGCGGTTCTCCGCTTCGCGGTTTCTCCGGTTCCGGCGCCGGTTTTACTTCGGGTTTGGCTGCCGGTTTGGGCGGGTTCAGGTCGATTTTACCCAGCACTTTCAATCCGGGAGCACGGCCCAACAGTTCCCGTTTGGGTGGCACTTCTTCGGTTGTGGCGGGAGGGGCGCCCACAGGGCTTTCTTCCCTCGCCGGTGGGGTTTGCACCTCTTGGGCGCGCGATTCTGCGGGTTCGGAAGTTTCTTTGGGGGGAGGAGGGGGAGCAGGAGCGTGCGCCGGCATTTCCTTTTTTACGGGGGGCGTGCGCATCAACTTGTCCGCTTCCTGTTTGATAGCCAGCTCTTTTTGAAATTCTTTTTGGAGGGCGGCATACATTTCGTCGGACACGTCGGCATTCGGCTTTTCTTCAATTGAAGTAAAGCCTTGAGAATGCAGGTGTTCGACGATGGTATGCAGACCAACGTTGAAAGTTTTGGCTACCTTAATGAGTTTATATGGCATGCAGTATTTTTTCCTGCTCTTGTGAAAGCGCAAAGATACGAAAAAAAGTCGTGATGGCGTGGATTTTGGGGGGCAGCTTACTGCTCTCCTTCAAATTCCGAGGCTAAGATATTCAGTACGTGCTGGACGGTTTCTTCCTCCAGGTCGGTTCGGCGTACCAGTTCTTCGAGGCTGAGTTCGAGCACTTGTTTGGCGGTATCGCAGCCGATTCCCTTGAGCGCATCGATGACCCAGGAGTCGATTTCGTCTGCAAATTCCTCGAGGTCGACGTCGTCGATTTCGTATTCCTGTTGGTTGTTGCGGTACACGTCGATTTCGTAACCGGTCAGTTTGGACGCCAGTTTGATGTTGGAGCCGCTTTTACCGATGGCGAGGCTCACCTGATCGGGCTCGAGGTAAACGGCGGCGTGCAGTTTTTCCTGATCGAACTCAATGCGGTCGATTTTGGCCGGCGTGAGGCTGCGTTGCAGGTACAGGTTGATGTTGTTGGTGTAGTTGATGATGTCGATGTTTTCGTTGCGCAATTCGCGCACGATGCCGTGTATGCGGCTGCCTTTCATGCCCACGCACGCGCCCACGGGGTCGATACGGTCGTCGTGGCTTTCGACGGCCACTTTGGCGCGTTCGCCGGGCAGGCGCACGATGTTTTTAATTTCGATGATGCCGTCTTCGATCTCGGGGACTTCGGCCTCGAGCAGCTTGGCCAGGAACTGCGGATCGGTTCGGCTGAGCATGATGTAGGGGGTATTGTTGCGCATTTCGACGCGGCGGATGATGCCGCGCACCATGTCGCCCTTGCGGTAGTAGTCGCCCTTGATCATTTCGACGCGGGGCAGCACGAGTTCGTTGCCGGTTGCGTCGTCGAGTACGAGCAGTTCTTTTTTCATGATCTGACCGATTTCTCCGGTGATCACGTCGCCCACGCGGTCGGCGTATTTGCGGTAGATCTCGTCTTTTTCGAGTTCCATGATGCGCGAGACGAGCGTTTGGCGGGCGGCCATGATGGCGCGTCGGCCGAACTCGTCGATTAGCAGTTGTTCATAGCATTCGTCGCCCACTTCGAGGCTGGTATCTACGAGGTTGGCTTCGGTGACGCTGATCTGGGCCTGCTCGTCGGTCACTTCGCCGTCGGGCACCACTGCGCGCACGCGCCAGATCTCCAGGTCGCCTTTGTTGGTATTGACGATGACGTCGAAGTTTTCGTCCGAGCCATATTTTTTGCGGATCAGGGTGCGGAAGACGTCCTCCAGCACACGCACCATAGTCGGGCGGTCGATGTTGGTGCCCGACTTAAATTCGGTGAATACGTCTACTAGGTTGATCATTGGTGGATGTGTTGATGGTCAGAATGCAAGTTTAACCACGGCCTTTTCGATGTTTTCGTAGGCTATGATGGTTTCGGTGGTCACTTCGATTTTCTTTTTGCCCTCTTTTTCGGTGTGTGTGGACTGGAGGGTGATCTGCTGTTCGTCGGCTTTTACGAGTGTTCCCAGGTGTTTGGCGCCTTCGGTGGTTTGTACCGCGAGTACGCGGCCGATATTTCGACCGTACTGGCGGGGGAACTTGAGCGGGCGGGTGATGCCGGGGCTACTCACCTCCAGCACGTACTTGTCGCCGAGCCAGCCCTGGGTATCGATGTGGCTTTCGAGGTAGCGGCTGATGCCTTTGCACTTGCCGAAGTCCATTCCGGAGTCGCTGTCTACGAACACGTTGAGGCGGTTGACGGGCTTGAGCTCCACTTCCACCGTGAAACAGTCGGCAAACGCTTCGTCGGCGGCAAATTTTTGTTCGAGCAGTTCGGCTATGCGGGCGGTAAGTTCCATTTTGGGTATAAAAAAGAGGGAACTTGTGGTTCCCTCTTCGTAGTGTTAGCCATTAGATTCGGTGCAAAGATACGGTGTTTTTACTTTGTGCGCAAGGGGGTGTTGTTTTCTGTGTTTCAGGGCCCTATTTTTGTCTTGTAAAAACGCCGGAGATATGTCTGTTCGCCCACTGGAAAAGGAGTTGCTGCAAATGCACCTCTGCGCCCCTCCGCGCCCCCTCTGAGTCCTCTGCGGTTCATTAAAAAATTTTAAATAAACCGCAGAGGACTCAGAGGACTCGCCGGGGGGCGCAGAGGCTATTTTTTCAGGAAATCCCGCACAAACCCGACCAGCGCCTCCCCATGCAGGTTCCGGGCCAGCAATCTGCCCTCCGCATCCAACAGGTAATTCGACGGGATGTACGCGAAGCGCAGCGACTGCCGCACGGGCGAGGCGTCGCCCTCCAGGTCGCATACCTGGGGCCACATGGCGCCGTCGCGCAGCAGGGCTTTGCTCCAGGCGTCGCGGTCGGCGTCGATGGACACGCCGAGGATTTCGAAGCCTTTGTCGTGGTATGCATCGTACAGGGGGCGCAGCGTTTCGCGGTTTTCTTTCCGGCAGGGGGCGCACCACGACGCCCAGAAGTCGAGCAGGATGAGTTTTCCGGAGAGGTTTTCCCAGCGCAGGGTGTCGCCGTTCAGGGTGGGCAGGGCGAACGGGGGGAGCGTTTCCCCGGTGAGCAGGGGTAATTTTTCCGGTTGCAAAAAAGCGGCCAGCTCGGCGGTCCACGGATGATCGGGCGGCAGGCGTTTCAGCAGGTTGAGGTAAAACTCGGGCTGGTCGCGAAACGCATTGTCCGGCACCCGCCACCGCAACCCCAGGAACAGGGCGAATGGGTCGGTGAGGGTGTCCAGCACGGCATCCAGGCGCCGGTGCACCTCCTGTTGGGTTTCCAGGCTTCCGTAGGTGCTCCATTGTTGCAACGAATCCGGCGCCAGGGCCATGAACTCCTCGAACACGGGTTTGCGGGCGTCGCGCAGGCCGGCGAGCCGCCGGGTTTCGGCATTAGCCTGTTTGAACACGCAGGAAAAGGTCAAAAAATCGGCGTAAGCCTCCAGTTCAACGGCCTCGCCGGGGGCCAGCACCAGCGCGACGACGTTTTCGCGGTGGGGCGGGCCGGCGACGGCGTGGGGAAACCGGCTGCGTTTTTCGGGCAGGTAGAGGAAATACAGCCCTTTTTCCTGAAGCCACCCGGATTGTTGGAAGGCGAAACGCCCGTCGGCGTCGATGGCGGCGGAATCCACGATGCTTCCCTCGTACGCGGATGCTATTTGCGGGTAATGATCCGGACGGACGAGGTACACGACCGGCTTCCAGGCGTCGCCCATGTGAATTGTTCCGGAGAGGGGCGATTGTGCCCGGGAGCAGTTGCTGAAGGTCAGCAGGGCCAAAACGGCGCTGGAGGCGAGGGCAAAAAAAGCGTTCATGGGTTGGTGGTATGGCCCAGTTGAAAACGGATGTAGGTGATCTTTCTCCCCTCGGCCAGGTGCATGATCTCGTATTTGGTTTTGAGCGCCAGGTTTTCGTCGGCGAGGGGCGTGGCGTAGATGTCCGGGTTGTGGTACAGAAGTGTGCAATCCGGTTCGGCGGCGATGGTATCGAGCGTGAACCGGTAAAAATCGGGGTCGTCGTGCTTCACGTGGATGACGGCGCCCGGGCGGAGGATGCGGCGGTACAGTTGTAAAAACCAGGGAGAGGTGAGGCGCCGGTTCGACTTGGAGGGTCGGGGAAACGGATCGGGGAAGGTGATCCACAGCTCGTCTACTTCGCCGGGGGCGAAAAAGTGGTCGATCACTTCGATGCGGGTGCGCAGGAAGGCCACGTTATGGTGTTGTTGCTCCAGGGCCATCTTGGCGCCTTTCCACAGTCGGTTGCCCTTGAGGTCGACGCCGATGTAGCTGCGGTTGGGGTTTCCGGCGGCCAGACCCACGGCGTATTCACCGGCGCCGCAGGCCAGTTCCAGGGTGATGGGGTGGTTGTTTTGGAAAAAATCCTTCGCCCACCGGCCCGTGTAGTCGACCACTTCCATACCCGCCCCCGTCAGCGTCGGTTCCTGCACGTTGTAGCACTCGAAAACATTGGGAAACCGGCGGATGTCGTCAAACTTCTGAAGCTTGTTCTTTCTGCTCATATTGCAGGGCAAAGGTATGGGTTGGGGCAATATGGAAAAAAGATTCCCGCTGCTGCGCGCGGGTTTGTCGACAACCCAAACGCGAAACAGCGGGAATGCAGGGTGTTTTTGGCCACCCCGTGACGAGGTTAGTTGGTAAAGATATCGTTGTACTTGCCTGCGCGCAGGTCGTTTACCGACTTGGCATAGTCGCCGGACCAAACCGTTTTTGAATTTCGGGCCAGCCCGTAGCCCGTGAACACCTGGGCTTTTGCTACCTCCTGCTCGTTGAGCACCTGTACATATTCCCGGCTGTTTTCCAGGGCCAGCACGATGGGCCTGGCCATGTCGTCGGTGGGCCAAAAAATCACGTATTTATCGCTGCGGGCGATCCTGCCGATGCTGAAGTCGCGCTCCAGACCCGATGCACCCTGGAGGATGAAGAGGGTTCCCACCTCCGAGTTGTCTTCGTTGCCAACCGCGATGATGATGTTGTTGTCAATCGTAGTTGCCGATGCCAGCAGCGGGCGGGGCTCGTTCAAACCGCGGAGGCTGCTAAAAGCCAGCACCAGCAAAGACAGGGTGATCAAAGAATGCTTCATGTGTTCGGTAATTTTTTATGGTTGATCAAATAGAGCGCCTGCCGAAGCGGGCAAGTTTTGTGTAGACACTTCAAGCGCGCCTTTCGCTGCCGGAAAGCGCGCTTCCGGCAACAAAAATAGTCATTTACCGGCATTCCCGCAACGGTGGATGGATTGCGGACGGTTTTTTTCGAGCATAATGATGTTTAAATATTAAGTGTTGATACAACTATTTTGCATTTGCCTTGTTTTAGTATCTCTTTTGCATCAACAACAAATCAAACATTTCGCACCATGTCTAAAACAATATGGAACCTTGATCCCATGCACTCCGAACTCAACTTCCGGGTTCGCCACCTGCTCATCTCCACTGTTTCGGGGAAATTCGATCTTATTGAATCGACGGTGACCGCCGAAGGCGACGACTTCACCCAGGCGGAGGTGTCGTTCAGTGCCGACGTGGCGAGCATCAAAACGGGTGTAAGCGACCGGGACAACCACCTGCGCAGCGATGACTTTTTTAACGCCGAAAAATTTCCGCAAATCCAGTTCAAATCCACCGGCATATCCAAGTCCGGCGACGGATACCAGGTGGATGGCAACCTGACCATCCGGGACGTGACCAAGCCGGTTTCTTTTTCGGTAGAAAGCGGTGGCACCATGGTGGATTTTTACGGAAACACCAAAGCCGGTTTTGAGCTGCAGGGCGCGATCAACCGCAAGGAATTCGGCTTGATGTGGGATGCGGTGACAGAAGCGGGCGGCGTAGTCGTTTCCGATGAGGTAAAATTTCAGGTAAATCTGCAATACGCTAAAGGTTAAGTGATTGCCTGCGTTTTTGGCAGATATGGGTCATCTCGAATGCTGTTTGCTCATGCCCGGGCGAGCGCATTCGGGATGCTCTTTCTTTGTCGGTTTTGTTTAATCATTTTTCAAATTTTTCTGAAAAGACTAAACAAGAACAGGTTGCCTGCGTTTATGCATGGTCGGTTCATCAAACCGATACAAGATCAGAAGAACACCTGACTTGTTGACTTTTTACGATAAAAAGATGTCCAAAAACGCACTGAATGGCCAGTCTTTTGGCCGAAATGAATCCGATGATCTGGGGGACCTGCACGTAGCCACCGCTTCCGACACGCCGTTGCTGGCGAACGCGTTCGAAATGACCGACGAGGAGAAGGTGGAACATATTTCCGAGCGTTTTGCGGAAATCATGGCGATTATGGGACTGGATCTGGCCGACGACAGTTTGAGTGGCACGCCCCGTCGTGTGGCTAAAATGTATGTAAATGAGGTTTTCAGGGGGCTTAATCCGGCCAACAAACCCCAGATCACCACTTTTGAGAACAAGTATCAGTACAAGCGCCTGGTGATCGAACGGAACATTCCGCTTCAAAGCACCTGTGAGCACCACTTCCAGCCCATTTTTGGCGTGGTACACATAGCGTACATTCCCAACGGCCGGGTCATCGGTTTGTCCAAGCTAAACCGGATTGCCGATTACTACGCCCGCAGGCCCCAGGTGCAGGAACGACTCACCATGCAAATCGCGGAAGAGCTCAAGCAGGTGCTGCACACGGAAGATGTAGCGGTGTACATCGATGCCCGCCACATGTGCGTTCAGGCCCGCGGGGTGGAACACCACGGGGCCAGCACCATCACGGCTGAGTACTCGGGTAAGTTTTTAAACGAGAACACCAAACGCGAATTTCTGATGGCCATCGGGATGCCGATGCCCTGACCCCGGTTATTTGTTTCTTCGCCAGAAAAAACCGGCAACGGCAACGGAGAACAGTACAACAGAAATGATTTCGGCCTGGGTCATGATGATGCCGAGTACGTTGTGTTCTACGTTGACGCGAATGCTTTCGATGAGGTAGCGTTCGAGGGCGATGAAACCCAGATAAAGAAAAAAGAGCGTCCCCGGCCCGGTCAATCGTTTGCGCAGGCCCCACAGAATGGCGAAAACGACGGACATCATCAGGATCTCATAGATCGGCGTGGGGTAAACCGGATCGCTGAGTTGCATGCAGTAGTCCCAACTGCAACCTTCAATGGCGATACTCGGCACCGGCTCGGTGAAGGGCGAGTTGATCACGTGGTGGGGGTAGCGGGTGCTCCACATCCAGTCGGGCAAAAAGCCCATCCAGGAAGGTTTGGGCGCCAGGTTCACGATGCCCCAATCGCCGTCGCCCGACAATTGGCATCCGATGCGTCCAACGCCGTATCCGGTAACCAGCGCAGGTGCTACGGCATCTGCTGTGGGCCAGAAGGGTATTTTATGACGGGTAATGTACCATACGACCAGTACAAAGCCCAAGGCCAGCCCGCCGTAAAACGCCAGCCCGCCACCCGAGGTTAGGGATCCGATGGGGTCGCGCAGAAAAGCATCCCAGTTGTCGAAAAGGTCGAAGACTTTGGCGCCGACGATGCCGCCGACAGCCGCCCAAACGGTCATTTCGCTGATGCGGTGATGGGGGTAAATCTGTTCTTCGCGAATCTCGGGAACCGGCTTTCGGTTGCGCCAGGCCTCATACCACACGGCGCCGGCGAAAAGGATGGCGCCCAGCACCCCCAAGGGCCAGTTCATTTTAGAAGATAGGATGATGGGCGCCGGATCTACGCGAAATTCGGCGAAGTGGTTCCAGGCGTATCCGCCTTTTCCGCCTACGATCAGGCCGACCAGCGCGTTGATGAGCAGGTCGGAATACGACGCCGGCATGCCGTACGCTTTGCGCACGATGGTGGGGGTATACAGCCCTTCACGCGCTTTGCGGCGCAGTTCGAGATAAAAAACCCAGGCGGCCACCAGAAAGGCAATGGCCAGGAAAAAACCGAAGGTTTTAAAAACAGACAGCCAGTTGTCGGGGGCGGAACCGAAAATGGCATGGGCTATATAGGATAAGTCTGGGTACATAATGTGTCAGGTGTTCATTCAAAGCAAAGGTATGGCAACGCCGGCAAACCCAAGTGCTGGATAATTCCCGAATAAACCGATACTTTCGCTCCGGAAAAAATGCATGTGACACCGGAGAACATAGAAGTTGCTATTCGCCAACCCCGCCCGGGAGTCGGTCTGTTGCTGGTGTTGGCGTTTGGGCTGTTGTTGCTGGTCGTTGTGCATGGTCACTGGATGTTTGCGCCCAACGATGTTTACCTCAACGATAGTCCGGAAGGGGTCAGTCAGTATGTAAACACGGCATGGCATGTGGTGCGCGACAGCACCCTGGTTCATTTCGACGGCCAGAACTATCCTTTTGGCGAGCACATCGCGTATACGGACAACGCGGCGTTTCTGAGCGGCGCAATGCAGTATTTGCACTGGCACGGTTTTGTGGATATGCAAGGCCGGACGGCCGGTGTGCTGAATGCGTTCCTGTTGTTTACCGTTCTGCTGGGTGCGGTGTTTTTGTACCTGGTGTTTTACCGGTTGCACATGCCGGTGTGGGTATCTGTTTGGGGCGCGCTGGCCATTGTATTTTTATCGCCCCAGCACATTCATTTTGGGGGGCAATTTGCGTTGGCCTCTCCGGTTTTTATTCCGGCCTTGTTGTGGCTGACGGTGGTGATGGAGGGATATATTGTTCGGCGTTACGTAAGTCTTGCCGTTGGCCTCGTGGTATGGTTTGCGGCGCATCTCAATGAGTTTTACTTCTGGCTTTCGTGTTTATTCCTCTTTGGATACATGTTGTGGCACTGGCTGCGTCATCCGGGGTGGCTGCGGTTTTACTCACGCGCAGTGCATCTGCTGGCCATGTTGCTCTTGCCGTTCGTATTGTTGAATGTTTGGCACCATTGGTCCGATTTTGCGGTGGATCGCCCCAGGGAGTTGGAGGCTTTCTGGTTGAACCGGAGTTCGCTGGCGGGGTTGTTTTTGCCCCCCGACTATGTGCGGCACGAAGGGGCGGTTCCGCAGTCTTATCTGGGTCTGACCGCCGGGCTGTTCACCATCTGGTTGCTGGTACGGCTGTTTCGCCCCTTTCCGAAACAATGGAGCGACGACTTCATTCACCGCTTGAACAAGCCGTTTTTGCATGCCGCGCTATTTTCCGGTTTTCTCCTGCTGCTTTTGTCCCTGGATATGGCTTCCCTACCCGGGTTTCATTGGCTTTGGCGGCTCCCCGGCCCTTTGCGGGGGCTTCGGCAGCCGGCGCATCTGGCGTGGATGTATTTTTACGTGGCGAATATGATTGCGGTGTACGGTTGTTGGAAAATGGCGATGCATTTACCGGCGCGCCATCAACGCCTCCGCCTTCCGCTTATCCTCCTTCCGCTCCTGCTCCTGAGTGCGGAGGCCGGGTTATGGCAGCGCTGGGTCCGGGTGTATCCGGTGCCGAATCCGGAATTACAACCCTCCGGCGTCGACCCGAAGCTGCTCAAAGGGCACCAGGCCATACTGAGCATACCGTATTACCACGCATCGCCGGCAGACACAAGCGCCCAACCGGACCCCTTGTTTTACAGTGCGGTGCGCCACCTGTCGCTGTCCACCGGATTGCCCGATATGGGCGTGTACCAGTTCAAATCTTCGCGGTCGGAAATGTTGTTGTTGCTCCAGTTGAGCGGCGCTCCCTGCGACCCGCCCTTTGTGCTCAACGAATTGCCGGATGAGACGCCCTTGCTGTTGGTGATGGACGAACGGCGTGTGGCAGAATGGCAGAAGCGCGTTCCACACCTGGTGCGCGCCGCCAGGCCGCTGACCACCGACGGTATACTGCGCCTTTTTTCTTTGGCGCCGGACAGCATCCGGACGGCTACCCAGTTGGAACGAAACAAGGTGGTTGCCGAAAGCAAGTCGCTTCGGTCTGCCAGGCGGGCATGGTATAGTGCGCAGACGGAACCGCCGGTAGCTTATGAGTCGTTCAACTCCCTCACCGGAGGGCGCAGTTTTCAGGGCGCCGGCGCTGCGCGCGGACGCCTCAATTTGCCACTGGTATTGTGGCAGGGCAATCCGGGCGCCGGATCGTACATCGTTTCTTGCTGGATTTACGCCAATAACGATCAGGGATTGCAACACCACCTGCGCCTCTGGCAGAACAACGATAAAATACAAGAGCATACGCTCCTCCCTTTTGTACGCGCCGTGGTGAACGACTGGGCGCTCGTAGAAATACCCTTTACCGTGGCGGACAGTGTGGGCAATTACAGGATCGATCTGTACCGGCCGGACTCCAGCCTGCCGTTTGAGGTGGACGAGTTGCTGATTTACCGGGCAGGCAATGATTACTACCGCGAAGAGCCGGGTTGGATGGTGAAGAACAACTATTGGTATCGCCGATTTTAGGATACGGACACGCGGGCAAATCCGCTACCTTTGCGACCATGCAATTATTGATCCAACGCGCCCGCATTTTACAGGACGGGCAGGTTTCGGAACCGCTGGATATATTGGTGGAGGACGGACTGATCCGTCGGATCGGCTCCGATCTCCCGGCAACATCCGGGGCGAAGATCTGGAGCAGCCCGGCTCTTTATGTGTCTACGGGTTGGCTGGATGTCGGTACGCAGATGGGTGATCCGGGGCTGGAACACCGGGAAGACCTGTACACCGCGCAGCAGGCTGCCGCAGTGGGTGGTTTTACCGCCATTGCGCCTTATCCCAACACATCACCGGCCATTCACGCCAAGTCGGAGGTGTTGTATTTGTTGTCCAAGTCCAGACAACACGCAGTAGTTGTTCATCCCATCGGCGCCGTGTCGGTTCAGACAGCCGGAACCGATCTGGCGGAATTGTACGACATGCATTCCGCCGGCGCGGTCGCTTTTGCCGATGGTCCTGGCGGCATTCCCGACGCCGGATTGTTGTTGCGCGCACTGCAGTACGTGCAGGCATTCGGCGGTGTAATTCTTGACCAGCCGATGGACGGCGCCCTTATGCATGGAGGGCAGATGCACGAGGGCCTGGTGAGTACCCGCATGGGCCTGCGCGGCATTCCTGCGCTTGCAGAATCCATTGCTGTTCAACGCGACCTAAGCCTGATGCACTACGCCGGCGGCCGCCTGCACCTGTACGGAATCAGTACGGCTGAAGGGGTGGCGTTGATCCGTCAGGCCAAGGCGGAGGGGCTGGCGGTTACCGCCTCTGCCACCATCGCCAATGCCTGTTTCACGGATCAGGAGTTGAGCGCATTTGACACCAACTGGAAGCTGTTGCCTCCCCTGCGCAGCGAGTCGGACCGACTGGCGGTGGTGGCCGGGTTGGCCGACGGAACAATCGACTTCCTGACCAGCAACCACACCCCGTTGGACGAAGAGGCCAAAAATGTGGAGTTTACCTATGCAGACTTTGGCATGACGGCTCTTGAAACCGCGCTCTCCCTGTCGTGCATGCACCTGGCCCCGGAACTGGGGTTGGCGCGGCTCGCCCAATTGTGGTCGGTGGCGCCCAGGCGCACCCTGGGCATGCCGGTTCCGGAGATTCGCGAAGGCGCCCGAGCCGAACTGACGGTGTTTGACCCGGACCACACCTGGGTTCCAACGGTGGGCAATTCGCGCTCCCGTTCCCGCAATACCCCTTTTCTGGGAGCAACCTTGCGTGGACGTGCGCTGGGGGTTGTCGGCAACGGTTTATGGTGGGAGGGGTAACGACGCTGCGCAGGTTGGTCAGAGGCTGGCAAACCGCACCTTCCGACCGGGTAGCAGGCCAAATTGCGGGTGGTTTTCGGCCAGACCGCCGGGTGTGAGTATCCACAAGATGGGAACACGGCAACGGATATCGGGCGTAGGCGCAAAGCCATCGGTAAAGTACACGAGCCCATCCGGTTTATTGCGATTGGCCAGTGCAATGGGTTCGCGGAAGTCGGTACCGCCGCGTCCGGTTGCCGACGGTGGCGTGCGCCCGCGGTAAACGAACCGGTTTTGAATGTGGGTATCGCACTCCACCACATCGATCACCGCTCCGGCGCGCCAAAGAAAATAGAGTTCGCTAAAGAACAGGTGTAATTCGGGCGCGCCGATGCTGCCCGAGGTATCAATGGCCACCAGGAGGCGTTGTTTGTGGCGCAATACGTGGCCGGGCGTGGTGCCATAGCGCTTGGAAGGCCTTTTCAGGGTTGTTTTGAGGTATGTTTTTCCCGTGCTGCCGGCAAAAAGACGCAGGGTGCGCCGCCAGTCGATGCGGTTGCCGACGGGCATCAGCAGTTGGCTGAGTTGTTCCCGCACATCGGCAGGCAGGCTCCCCCAGGCGTGTGCGCTGCTCCGTTGGTGGGCGCTGCGCAGCATGCTGTCCAGTTGACTGTCTGCCAGGCTTTTGTCCAGTTCCGAACGGCTTTCGCGGACTTGCCAGGGTTGGTGGCGGTCGAGACCATGGCTGTCGGCACGAATCTTTTGCAGGCTTTGCCGGCTGGGGGAGTCGGGCTCAGCGCCGCCCTGGCCTTTTTTGGCGGGTTCGAGCTGTTTGTAATAATAGAACCAGGTTTGGCCCGGGAGCAGGCCCAGGTCGGGAAAGGTGTCCAGGAACAGGCTGTCGTCCGGAAGCAGGTCGCGCGCCACGTACTGATTAACGACCAGGTCGAAAGCGACGTTCATGAGCAGGGGATCGAGGTGCGGTTCTTTGACCTGCAAATGCCTGAAGACGAGATGTAACAGTTCGTGTTTGAGCACGCCATAGCGGTGTTCGGGCTGTGTGAGCACGGTAGACCAAAATTGCTCATTGACGTACAACGTGTATCCCTTGGCGGAATGGTTGACGGCCAGGGTGTCTACCGGATGCCCTTGTCCGACTACTTCTTTGTTCAGTCCGGAGAGCAAATGTGCGTAAAACGGTTCGCGCAGCAGTAGTGCGATAGCGGTTTGGGCGATTTCGTGGAGGGTGCGCATGGTTTAGTCGTCGGTAAAAGCAAGCCAGATTATTTCGATATGTGTAATTTTTCCAACGCAGTCAGGCCGCTTAGGTTCAGGTTCAATACCTGCCATGGGTTCTCGGTGAGGTCCAGTTCCCGCAAGTGGGTGAACTCGCCCAGAAACGGCGGCAATTCGCACAGTTGATTGCTGCGCAGCCGGATTCGTTCGAGCAGCGGCGACCGGTGAAGGAATTGCATGTTGTGCAGGCTACAGCGCTGGACGTCCGCCTCCCGCAGTGCAGGGAAGGGGCCCAGGTGTTCTTCACCGGCCAGCGGGTAGCCTTCCAGGATGAGGTTTTCGAGGGAGGCGCTCCCCCACAACCCGTCTTCGGGCACCTGAGTTGCGTTTCGGGGGCGGTGTTTGCCCTTTCGGATGCTCAGGGTTTTCAGGCGCGGAAGGGAAAAAAGGACCACCGGAAAACGCGGTATCTTATTGTTTTCCAGATAGATACTTTCCAGACTCATTTCCTGCAAATGGGGAATGGCGCCTTCGAGATCGAAACCGGTGTGGGCCGGCAGCCAGATGTAACGCACGAAATGGAACGCAGCGATGCCGGGCGTCAGTGCCGGCAGCTCGTACGCCGACAGGTTGAGCGATTGGTGGGCGATGGCGGCAAATGTGGTGTCGGGGCGCGTTCTGCGGTGCCAGTTGCACATTTTATACGCCAGCAACACGTCCAGCGGGTCCAGTTCCGGATTGCGCCAACGGGAGAAAAAAGCAGCGTCGTCAAAATGATATTGCACGCTTTCGTATAGCCGGCGGGCGTCCTGAACGGTCTGTTCGGAGGCAATGCGCGCCAGTACTTCGTGGGCGCGCACCCGCAGTGCCCGGTCGTGGGTAAATACAGCGATGCCGAACACATACCCGCGTATCCCCTGTGTCGGTGGGCCCTGGCCCGACACCAGTTCCAGCACCAGGGCCTGGTTGTTTGCGGCGGTATCGGTCAGCAGGCGGGCGACCTGCATGGAAATTGGATTCATTTGTCTCAAACTGAATTTTCAGAAGTTTTTGAAAACAAAACAGTCGGGTTAATGGTTGTTTTTTATTGGTGAATCCAAATAATTCCGAAGGGGCACATGTTGCCTGTTTTTAAAAACTGTGTGAGGCACAATATAGTATGACGGTAGAAGAAGGCAAGCAAAAATTCATCGAATCGTGGGGCAAAATGGCCAGCGATTGGGGAATCAATCGCACCATGGCCCAGGTGCACGCCCTGTTGCTCATCGCACCCGAGCCGATGACTGCCGACCAGGTAATGGAACACCTCAACATTTCGAGGGGAAATGCCAACATGAACCTGCGCGCCCTGCTCGACTGGGGGCTGGTGCACAAGCAACTCAAAGCCGGCGAGCGCAAGGAGTATTTTTACGCCGAAAAAGACATGTGGACGGTGGTGCGCCAGATCATGATCCACCGGAAAAAGCGAGAGCTCGAGCCCATGCTCAAGGTGCTGGACGAGGTGGCGAACGTGGAGGCCACGTGCCCGGAATCCGAAAGCTTTACCGAGGTGGTCAAGGACATACGCCTGTTTTCCAACAAAGCCAACCAAACCCTGGACGCACTGATCAAGTCCGACGCCAACTGGTTCACCAACGTCTTCCTGCACATGGTGCGGTGAGCCGAATCAGGTTTTCCCGAGCAAGACAAGACCGGCCTCGAGTATCCGGGGACGTATTTTGCTGACCTGGAAATAGGGCGTGCGGGTTCCGCCAAAAGAGCGCAGTACGCGCTCCATGCCCTCGTGCATACTGCCCTCAAGGTCCACCGCCAGGCCACGATCGGCACACCACCGCAAACATTCGGCGAAAAGCATGTAATTCAGGTACTTAAAACCGGGAGGGAATGCGTTGCCCGACCATAAAAAAGAAGCCTGGTGTCGGTCATAGGCTATGGCCATGGCCGCCAGGATCGTTGGGTTATCCGCTTCCCGGAGGCCCAAAAGCACACTTTGCTCTCTTTGCTTCAAGGCAGCAAACAACCGATGGAAAACAGGCTCGTCATGGTCAATGGAAATGCCCAGACGAGCGGTAGAGCGTCGGTATAAACCTGAAATTTCGCGTGGATCATCAATTTCAAAAAATATAACGATTTGTTTGTTTCTTTTAATTTTCTTCCTTATGGTTGACCCTAGAACATTGTCGTTTTCTGCAATAAATTCATTTTCAAATATATAAGTATATCTGGTGGTTTGCCGGTATCCTTTCCAGTAGAACGGATACCAGTTGGAAACAGCGGGGTGAAAGCATTGCCGGTAGACAGCGCATTTTGGCAATTGCCGGATGAGGTTGGTCAGTGTTTTGGTTTCAAACGAGTACACTGCGGGGCGTTTCATCTGCGGTTCATCGGGATACAGCAACCAGGGGCCGCTGTAGGCTGTGAACGGCGGTTGCACGATGGCGCGCATGCCGAAACGTTTGGTCAGGTAATAAGGCAACACCCCTGTGGGGTTCCCGCCTCTGTCGGTGGCAATGCACACGTCCCAGTTTCCGGGGGTGCACACCGCGTCGAGCCACCAGGGCTGAAACTGGATGGGCAGTTGATGGCGGGCGCATATGGCTTCATACAGGCTTCGGGAGTCGCTCATGGCGTAAAAATCGAAAAAGAAAGCGTTTGGGCATCAGCCGCATCCGTATATTTGCCGAAATAAAGGCAGGAACCCAAATATTATGACCTTAGGCGAACTGATTGACGCGGTGGGCGACAACCCCCTGCCGGCCGCGGGGTATTTTCTCACGGTGCCGCTCACGGCATTGCTGGCTGGTTGGTTGGGCAGAGGCGAGGGAGCGCAATCGCCGTGGAAATACCTGTACACCGTTTTAGTGTATGCGGTGTGTATTCCCGGCATATTTGCCCTGGCGTTGGGGGTGTACCAGTTTATGTTTGGCCGGCGGGATATTTTGAACGCCGATGTGTTGTCGCAGGTTCTTCCCGTGGTTTCCATGATCGTTACCCTGGCCGTTGTTCGCCGCAACACGACATTTGACGCTATACCGGGGTTTGGCCGCCTGTCGGGTCTGATGATGATGCTCGCGGCCATTTTTCTGGTGATGTACCTGATGGATCGCATGCACCTGGTTGCGTTTGTTCACTTGCCGGTGCAGGTTTTACTGTTGGTGGTTTTGGGGGCCGTCATTGTATTCCGTTTGGCACTGGGCCGGTTGATGGCCTGAATCTTTTTTCACTGCATTATGGACGACCGACCGCGAAGTTATATTTTTCTTTTTTTGTGCCTGTCCGGCATGTTTTCCTGTGTATCAAACGATGCCGAAGACCGGCCACAAGTATTCACCCGCGACGACGCGGCGGTGGAAATGGCGCGTACCGTTGACATTTTGTATTCCGACAGCGCGCGGGTCCGGGTGCGCATCCAGGCGCCGGTGTTGCTCAACATTGTGGACCGGGAGAACCCCCGGCAGGAGTTTCCGGAAGGCATCAAGATGGATTTCATCGGCCCGCTGGGGCAGGTCAGCAGCACGCTTACTGCCCGTTCGGCTTTCCGGTATGCAGAAAAGGGGACGGTGGTTGTCCGGGATAGCGTGGTGTTGGTGACGGAAAAAAAAGAGGTGTTGGAAACGGAGGAAATGACCTGGGATGAAAGAACCCGAAAGATTCACACGGACAAATTTGTCAAAATTTCCAAGCCCGAAGAAGTGATCTACGGTTTTGGGCTGGAGGCGGAGCAGGATTTTTCCTACTGGCGCATACTGGTACCCAAGGGGAGCATCAAAGCTGGCGGGATAAACAAAGAACTGGATTGACTATGGACACTGCGAACACCCGTTTTCGGGGCTGGGCCTCGTTTTTGCATATTGGCGGCCATGCATTTCCGGCCATTTTGTTGTTGGCGGCTTGCGCGTCGGTGCTGTCGGCGCTGACCCTCCCTGCTTTGTATTTTGTATTTGGTGGTGGCTGGGTTGCCCCGGTGTTGTTGACCACAGGGCTATCGGTGGCGGCGTTGGTGTTGTTGCGTGTGTTTTTCTTCCGCATTTACCGGAATGTGCAGGGCGAGGGCGATGCTGCTTTGTTGGAGTATTTTGTGCAGCAAAACGCCATGGGTCCCCAGGAGGAGGAGGTATCGGTGGAGTTGCTTGAAAACGCGTTGCAGCTGAAACAGGTGCGGGTAAAAGATTGCATGTCGCCCCGACCGGAAATTGTGCATATTGATGTTTCGGAGAGCATCGACAATCTTCGTAAAGTATTTATAGAGAGTAGTTTGTCCAGAGTTTTGGTAACGGAGGGCGATATAGATCAGGTGTTGGGTTACGTACACATCCAGCAGTTGTTCAGCGCGCCGGCCAGCATCAGCAGCATCATCATGCCCATTCTATTTGTGCCGGAAACCTTGCCGGTGGACGAGATGATGCAGAAATTTATACAGTCCAGGCGAAGCATTGCGTGTGTGGTGGACGAGTACGGAAGCATGGCCGGCCTGGTTACGCTGGAAGACGCGTTGGAGCAGTTGTTTGGCGACATCGACGACGAGCACGATCAGGAGGAGTTTATCGAGGCTGTGGTGTCGGAGCACGAGTACCTGTTCTCCGGGCGTTTGCGGATCGATTACCTGAACGATCATTATCCGGAGCTGCAATTACCGGAGGGGGACTATCACACGTTGTCCGGCTATGTGTTGGCTGGAGCGGGGGTTATTCCGGAGCAGGGTGCGCGTTTGATGCTCGACGGCAAGACCTTTGTGCTGGAGCTGGTGAGCGACCGAAAGATCGAAACGGTGCGCATCATTTGTTGAGCGGCGCCTGTTTTTAGTTGTTGCCTCCGGGTTTGTGCGGCAGCATTTTCTCAACGGGCTCATCGCGCTTTGGCTCCAGTCCTGCTGGTTTGGGTACAGCCGGATCGGGCGCCGGCGCCGGGGCGGGGTCGCCTTCACCGCTGGCGGGTTCTGCCTGTGCGCCTGGCAATAGATTCTGGTAGCCGTCAAAGGCCCGGAAGCCCTGGGCGCGGAGCGAATCCAACAGCAGGGAGTCTTGCTGAAAGAGGTACAGGGTGTCGGGGTGTACGCCTATCCAGCTTGGGCACCCGAAGAGCGCTTCTATTTCCGGTTTGATCGGTTCAAATTTTTGGTTAACGAGCGAGCCCAGCTTTTTGTCGTGGGTCATTTTCCGCCAGAAGTGGCCGACGATGGGGAGTGCCATTGCGGCGCCTTGCCCGAGGTACATGGAGCGGAAGCGGACGGCGCGCGTTTCGCCGCCTACCCAGGAGCCGGTGACCAATGTCGGGTTGAAGCAGATGAACCATCCGTCGGCGTGGTTTTGGGTGGTGCCGGTTTTTCCGGCAAATTCGCCGGTGATGCCGAACTGTCCGCGAAGCCTTTCGCCGGTGCCCCGGTCGATCACATTTTGCATCATCTTGCGCATGACGGCTGCCTGGTCGGGGTTCATAGCGGCGACGTGGGGGCCGAGTTTGGCGTTTTTGGCGAGTTCCTTTTTGTAGTCGTACAGCACGGTACCGTCGCGGGTGGTGACCTTGAGTACCATAACCGGCTCCGGTCTTTTTCCGTTGTTGGCGATGGTGCCGTACACCTTTATCATGTCGTAAAGGGATACTTCGCAGGCGCCCAGGCTGATGCCGAACTCACGGGGCAGTTTGGCGGTTACGCCCATGCTTTGCGCCAGATCGATGGTTTTCTGGATGCCCACCCGTTCGATCAGCTGGGCGGCGATGACGTTGACGGACTTCTGGAGCCCGCCGGCTACCGAGTACCAGCCACCGTAGTTGTCGTTGTAGTTGTGTGGTTCCCAATCTTTTATCATCACAAGTTGATTGGGTATGTAGTCGCAGGGTTTTACGCTGTCGAGCAAGGCGGCGGCGTATATGATGGGTTTGAAGGTGGACCCGGCCTGCCGGCTGCTTTTGATGTGGTCGTATTTGAAATGCCTGAAATTGGTGCCGCCAACCCAGGCGCGCACGTAGCCGGTCTGGTGTTCGAGGGCGAGAAAACCGCAGTTGAGGAGGCAGTAGTAATAGCGTACGCTGTCGATGGGCTTGAGCAGGGTATCTA
Organism: Saprospiraceae bacterium; assembly: GCA_041736625.1. GTDB lineage: Bacteria > Bacteroidota > Bacteroidia > Chitinophagales > Saprospiraceae > M3007. The sequence goes on from JBGSTG010000142.1 coordinate 44,495, forward strand.
CTTCTACGCCGCCGTTCTTCCATGAAAAAATGGTCATGGGGACCGGTTTTTCGAAGTTGGCGCGTATGGAATCGTCGGGCCAGCCGCTTTCCTTGAGGGTTGTCCAGCGGTCGCTGCGCCGTACGGTTTCCTCGATCCATTTATCGTCGCCCCAGGGGCGTTCTTTTCCGGTATTTTTCCAGTGGTCGTCGAACTGTTTTTGGAGTTTTGACATGTGTACTTCGACGGCCTCTTCTGCGTATTGCTGCATTTTGGAGTGCAGGGTAGTGTATATTTTGAGTCCGTCGGTGTACAGGTTATAGGTGTTGCCGTCTGCCTGTCCGATTTTTTTGAGGAGCTGGGGCATAACGTCTGTACGGAGGTGTTCCCGGAAGTAGGTGCCCGAGCCTTCGTTGTTGCCGTCGCTGTTGTAGCGTTTGGCGCCCACGGGTTTTGCGCTCAGGTCGTTGAACTCCTTTTCGGAGAGGTGACCGTTTTTGACCATTTGGCGCAGCACGATGTTGCGGCGTTTTTGCGCGTTTTCGGGGTTTCGGGTCGGGTTGTAGTAGGTGGTGGCCTTGAGCATGCCGATGAGGGTGGCTGCCTGGTCGGGGCTGAGGTCTTTTGCTTTTTTGTTGAAATACTGTTTGGCGGCCACGCTGATGCCGAACAGGTCGCCCCCGAACGGAACGGTGTTGAGGTACAGCCCCAGGAGTTCTTCTTTGGCGTAGATGCGTTCGAGCCGGGCGGAGATGAGGTACTCCCTGATTTTGTTGATGAGCAGGCTGAGCGGGGAGATGTACAGGCCCAGGACGCGGTGTTTTTGGCGGGGGTAGAGGTTTTTGGCGAGTTGCTGGCTGAGGGTAGAGCCGCCGCCCATGGACTCTTTGCCGGTGGCCATGCCGTATATCACGCGCCCCCAGGAGTACAGGTCGACGCCGCTGTGTTCGAAGAAGCGCCTGTCCTCGGTGGCGATCAACGCGTTGATGACGTGGGGCGACACTTTATCCAGGCCGATGGCGGTGCGATTTTCGATGTAAAATTTGCCGATGAGCACGCTGTCTGCCGTGTACACTTCGGTGGCGTTGGCGGTTTCTATGTTTTTCAGTTCGGTACGGTCTGGAATATGGCCGAAGGCGCCGATCCAGACCAGGAATACGAGAAACATCAGGACGAGGAAGCCCCACCACATGAAGGCACCCAGCCAGGCCAACGCCCAGGCGGGGCTGGGGTAGCGCGCAGCGAACGAGCGCCATACGCGCTGAACCGGAGCGGTGAGCCAGGCCCAGCCTTGATACACGGGCTGAAGCACAGGGTCGGCAATCGCCCAGGCGTTGGCCAGTAATGCCCGGAGGGGGGCTGTCCACTCCTTCCACCACCGCGTTGCCTGTTGAATGAACGGATGGTTAAAAATGGACCTGAAAGGATTTTCCATACAGAATAGATCGGTTCAAGGATACCGAATAACGCACGAAGGTACTTACCTTGGTGCAAATTTTTAACCCCGATCTCCATATGCAGGTCGTTGTATTTGGCAAACTATTTAAGGAAAAAGACCTTCCGTATGTGCAGGGGCTTTTTGACGCGATGCAAGCGGAGGGATTGCAGGTATCGGTGTATACCCCTTATCTGGAATTGATACAGGCGTTCGTTAAGTTCAACGAACCGGTACAACCGTTTGACGATCACGAGGCATTCCGGAGTCGACGGGTCGATTTTGTCGTGGTGCTGGGTGGCGACGGCACCATGTTGCAGGCGTTGTTGCTCGTGCGCAACGCCGGTGTGCCGCTGTTGGGCATCAATCTGGGGCGTATGGGGTTTTTGGCCAGTGTGGAAAAAATTTTCATCCGGGACGCCATTCAGAAACTGCGTCGAGGGCAGTACCGGATAGAGGAGCGCACCACGCTTTACCTGGAAAGCAATCCTTTGTTGTTCGGCGACATGCCGGTGGCGCTGAACGACTGTACGTTGCTCAAGCGCGACACCTCCTCCATGATCACCGTGCATACCTTCCTGAACGGCGACTATCTGAACTCCTATTGGGCCGACGGCATCATACTGGCCACCCCTACCGGGAGCACCGGCTATTCGCTCAGTTGCGGCGGGCCGGTGATCCTGCCGGACTCGGCCAACTTCGTGCTCACGCCCGTCGCCCCGCACAACCTGAACGTGCGGCCCATCGTTTTGTCCGACGAATCGGTGATCTCTTTCGAGATTGAAGGGCGCGGCGACAACTTTATCTGCACCCTGGATTCGCGCTTCGAGCTGATCACCGCCCAACAGCAACTGGCGGTGCGGAAGAACGACTTTACCGTCAAACTGGTCGTTATGGAAAACATCACGTTTTTGAACACCATTCGGGATAAACTGGCCTGGGGGGCCGACATCAGAAACTACTGACGCATGAAATCTTTTTTTCAGCAGCACATCTTTTTGATTCTCGGGCTTTTCCTGCTGGCCGTAGTGGGCTACTATTTTGGCGCCATCCTGACGTACCTGCTGCTGGCGTGGGTGCTTTCTCTTCTGGGCCGTCCGGTGTCGGTTTTCCTCCGGCGGCGGGTGCGGTTTCGGCGTTTTCGCCTCGGTGAGACCGGCGCCGCGATACTGACTATCCTGTTTTTTTACCTCATTTTCCTGGGCGCGATCCTGCTGTTTGTCCCCACCATTGCCCATCAGGCCGGCATCCTGGCCAATATTGACTATGCCGCCATTGGCAAAAAGCTGGAAGAGCCTTTTGAAGCGTTGGACATCAACCTGCACCGGTATGGTCTGCTGCCGCCCGGCGAAACCCTGGCCCGGCACACACAGGAAATCCTCCTGCGCTGGTTCGGCCCGGAGCAGATCGGCAGCCTGTTGGGTATATTTATTTCGACGGCGGGGGATTTGATCATCGGCATCGCAGCCGTGACGTTCATCCTCTTTTTTTTCCTCCAGGACAATGCACTGTTTACGGGCATATTACACGCTTTTGTGCCCAACGAGTACGAGGGCAAGGTAAAGCAGGCGGTGCAGGACTCGAGCACAGCCCTGACCAATTATTTTAGCGGCCTGATCGTTCAACTGTCGTCGTTCAGCCTGGTGGTCACTGTCTTGCTCTGGTTGTTGGGCGTTCGGGAGAACACGCTGCTGCTCGGGGCGATTGGCGGCCTGTTCAACATCGTTCCGTATGTGGGCCCGCTGGTGGGCAATGTATTTGCTTGTTTCATCACGATCGCTTCCCATCTGGACTTGCCGTTGTACGATCTGGGTATCTTGCTGGCAAAGGTGGTGGGCAGTTTTGCCATTGCGCAGTTTATCGACAATAACTTGCTGGGTCCGTACATTTTTTCCAGAAGCGTCCAGGCGCACCCGCTGGAGATATTTTTGGTCACCCTGGCAGCTGCGCAAGTGGGCGGCGTGGTGGGTATGATCCTCGCCATTCCGGTGTACACCATTCTGCGGGTGCTGGCCCGCACCTTTTTGAGTGAGTTCAAGTTGGTTCAGCGATGGACCGATCACCTCTCGGAAGAGAAAGAAGTTGATTGAACGCCTATGACGTACCGGGTTTTCATTTTGCGGTTATCCGTATTCCTGATCTTTTGCACCGCCGTTTGTCCGGCATGGCTGCGGGCACAGCGCGACACCACGCCGCTGATCACCATGAAGCGCATGGAAACGTCGGACATCGACACATTGAACGCCAATGCGTCGTTTTCCACCGTGCGCAGCGTGACCCGTAACAATGAAAATCCGGATGACATACCGTTTACCGTTTGGGTGGTTACGGAGGAGGATATTCTGGCCAACGGGTTTGTGACGCTGGGCGACGTGTTGAAGTCCGTTCCCGGTATTCGCGTTTCGCAGCCCGGCAATGCCCTCGAAGGCGAAACCTTCATGGTGCGCGGGCTTCCCGGCAACCAGCACATGCGCATTCTGGTCAACGACGTGCCGGTGAAGCCCTCCGGCGCGCCGGGTATGCCCATTGGCGCCCAGCTTCCGGTGCGCCAGGCCAAACGCATCGAGTTTTACTTCGGACCGGCGTCGGCGGTGTGGGGCAACGACGCTTGTGCAGGGGTGATCAACATCGTGCTGAAGGAAACCGAAAGGCCGATCTTCACCAAGGCCGAGCTGTATTTCGGCAATTTCGGCACCAACGGGCTGGACCTGAGCTTCGGCGGCAAGCTCGGACGCGACAAGAACGTGTTCCGGTACAGCCTGTTCGGCAGCAGCACCGTTCGGGAGCGAACGGACATTTTTTACGATAAAGACCTGTACAACCCGAACTATTACCTCCAGTACGGGCTCGACACCAGCCTGTACCGGAGCAACCCAAACTACAGCCCGGTTTTTCCGGAGGACGGCACACCCGCGCCAGTGGGGCATGAAAGCCGCCTGTTCGGGTTTGCCTTCAAATGGCACGGGCTTACTTTTAATTACAACCTCATGGCCCGGTTCGATCACACGGCCCTGGGGCTGAATCCGGTCGCCATCGGGTATTCAAACCCGTCGAATCGCATCGGCGAACGCATCGAATCCTTTTCCCTGGGCTTTGAACGCATCAAAAAAAAGCGCAGGGCCTACTGGACCTTCTCGGCCGTGCGCTACCGGATCGACGAGGCATCTACCAACACCCTGGTGTTCGACCGCCTGAGTTCGGCCGCGTATTACGTGCAATCGCAAAAAACGCCGCCGGACCAATGGCCGCAACTCCGGCAGTCCATTTTCGACAACCTGGCCTCCGGTCAGCGCCACCTGGTAGCCAACGGCTTCGACGCGCGCGCCGACGTCAGCTTTCACACCAGCATTGCCCAGCGGGGTTTTCTGGATTTTGGCGGGCAGGTCAACACGGCGTTTACCTACCCGCTCCTGAATTACCAGCGGCGGCCGGTGAACCTGTCGATTCTCGGAGACCCACCCCCTCCGGAAACGGAACCGTTCGTGCCCCAAATTACCGGAGCGATCGACGCCAACCTGTTTGCCCACCTGCACTGGCGATTCAACCGCCTTACCATCATCGGCGGCACGGGGCTGAACCTGTCGCCCGACTACGGCCCCCAGTTTGCCCCCCGACTGGGTGTGCAGTTCCGGCTCGACAGTGCCTGGACCGTTTACGCCAACGGCGCCTCCGCCTTCAGAAGACCGGCCTTGTACGAAACCATCAACCGCTTCCGCATCGTGGAGGGCGATTCGAAAATTGACCTGTGGTCTTCCAACCCCGGAGGACAAACCGAACGCGTGGATGCCGGCGAGCTGGGCCTGCGGCTGCGCAGGAGGTGGCTGGAGTCGACTACCCTGGGGTACTACCAGCGCGCCTACCACCTGACGCGCAACGGCTATCTGGTCAACGACCCGGAAAGGGACATTACCTGGCTGTACGGCTATCAACAGGCGCCCGGGCTGGCCCTGCAAAACTGGGGCGTCCAGCAGTTGTTTGTGGTGCGCGACATCAATGTGGGTGTCAATGAGCACGTTCTGGCGTTTAAAGGAGAGGTGCTGTTCCAGTACACCCGGGGCCAGGAGTGGTTCGGGTACGGCCTGCCCTCCACCGACCAGGTGCGCAACATGCCGGGCTGGACGTCGCAGGTGCGGGCCTCGTGGCGGCGGGGAAAATTTCAGTTCACCTTTGCTACCGTGCGCAATCGCGGCATCCTCAGCAAATCGGTGGTTTATCAGGACTTTTACGGACAACAACGGCTGAGCGACTACCCGGTGTACCGCACCTGGGACCTGATGGGACGCCTCTTCCTCAGCCCGCAGTTCAACATTTACTTTCAGGTGCAAAACCTGTTCAACAAGGAGTACGCCGGGCTCGACGCTACCGGTACGCCCGACGATCTGCTGTTCAACCCGCAGCAGCGGCGGTTCGTGCGCCTGGGCGCCAACTACAACATGAGCGACCGGGGCGCCAGGCAATAAGCAAATTCCTGACGTGTATCACCGGCGCCAATGCCCTGCCGCATTGCGTCGGCAGGCTTTGCGTGCAGACCTTTACGGGCCGATTTGTTTTTCACCCTCTTTCCGGAGATCATGGACCGCACCCTGCTTGCCCGATACGACGTCGCCACCCCGCGCTATACGAGTTACCCCACCGTCCCGTACTGGGATGAGGCCGCCTTTGACGCACCTGCCTGGCAAGGGGAGGTGTCGGACGCTTTCCGCAAGGACAAGGGCATCAGCCTGTACATTCACCTGCCTTTTTGCGAAAGCCTGTGCACCTACTGCGGGTGCAACAAGCACATCACGAAAAACCACCGCCTCGAGCACCCCTACCTTCAGGCCGTGCTGAAAGAGTGGCGCATGTACCGGGCGATCCTGGGCGCCCCGCCCGTGATCAGGGAATTGCACCTGGGTGGCGGTACCCCCACGTTTTTCAGTCCCGAACACCTGAGGCTTCTCCTGGAGGGCATTTTGAAAGACGCGGTGACGCCGCCGGACGCCGATTTCAGCTTTGAAGCCCATCCCTGGAGCACCACGGCGGAGCACCTCCAGACCCTGTACGATCTGGGGTTCCGGCGCGTGAGCATCGGCGTGCAGGATTTCGACGAGTCGCTCATGCAGCTGGTCAACCGCCGCCAGACCATCGCCTCCATCGAACAAGCCACCGAAACGGCGCGCCGCATCGGGTACACATCCGTCAATTTCGACTACATCTACGGGCTGCCCCGGCAGGCGCCCGAACACATAACGCGCATCGGCGCCCACACGGCGCGGCTGATGCCCGACCGCATCGCCTTTTACAGCTACGCCCACGTGCCCTGGCTCAAAAAGAGCCAGCGCGCCTACGAGGAGTCCGACCTGCCCACCGGCGCCGCCAAACGCCTCCTGTACGAAACCGGCCGCGATCTGTTTGCGCGGCTCGGCTACCGAGAGATCGGCATGGACCACTTCGCCCTGCCCCACGATGCGCTGAGCAAGGCCATGGACAACGGCACGTTGCACCGCAACTTCATGGGTTACACGCCCTCCCGCACGCGCCTGCTGCTGGGGCTGGGCGCCTCGGCCATCGGTGACACCTGGACGGCCTTCGCGCAAAACGAAAAAACGGTGGCCGACTACCAGAACGCCGTAGCGGAAAACCGGCTGCCGCTGTTGCGCGGGCACCGGCTCTCCGCCGAAGACCTGTGCCTGCGCAAACACATCCTGCGCATCATGACCCGCTTCGAGACCGCCTGGCCCTGGCCCGAGGAGCAATGCCACGGCCTGCAGGAGGCCCTGCCCCGCCTGGAGCCCCTGCTGTGCGACGGGCTCATCGAGCTCGAGCCCTTCCGGCTGCGGGTGACGCCGGCCGGCCGCACGTTCCTGCGGAACATCTGCCTGGCGTTCGACGCGCGCTACTGGGCCCGGCAGCCGGAGGGGCGGTTGTTTAGCCAGGCGGTGTGATTGGGGGGGGCGTGCGTGATGGCACGCGGATTGAACGGATCGCTGCGCGAACGCGGATAGGACGGATTTTTCAGCAAAGTATCGTCTACATGCTGAATTCAAGTAAAACCATTTTATACGAGACGTTTATCGTGTAAAAAAACAACCTTTTTTTTTACATGACAATAAAATAAGCCTGCCGTTATGCATTCTCATTGTATTTGAGGCAATTGTCAGCGGCGGGTATTTTGACTACGCGGCAGGTTTGGAAAGAGACGCTGTTCATTCACGAGGCGCTTCTGCAAGTATTGAAAGCGTAGCCTGTATTCAATTGTTTGTATTCTCTCTCCCATCCCAAAACAAAAAATTGTCGTACTTTTGAAAAAAAACTACGACCGCATGTTGTCTCCATTTCCCGGCATGAACCCCTGGCTTGAGGGGTACCTGTGGGCCGACCTGCACCACGAACTGGCCAGTAGTATCCGAAGACAACTGGCGCCGCAGGTAAAGCCAAAATATGTGGTGCGCATCGACACTTATGCCGTCCAGGATGTGGTTCGGGATGAAGAGGCAGGCATTTTTTACCCGGATGCGGGGGTGTTAAAAAAACCTGACCCCGAAAACTTGCTGTCCGAGCCGCCAGCATCTTACGGTATGGTAACGCCGCCAACCCTGACATTTCCAACGCAGCTGGCCGTTGAAGCCCGGATACCTGTGGTGGAAATCCGCGACAGAGGCAACAACCAACTGATCACGTCCATTGAGATCCTCTCGCCGGCCAACAAGCGCAATCCCGGCCTGGTACAATACCGGGAAAAAAGGGCAATGCTGTACGCCAACGGCGTTCACCTGCTCGAAATCGACCTTTTGCGCCGTGGACAGCGCCCGACCAACCATCCGGTCTTGCCCGAATGGGCGCATTACTTTGTGATGCTGGTGCGGGCCGACCAGACGCAAACTCAGGTTTGGGCGCTGACCGTGCGCGACGCTTTGCCCGTGCTGCCCGTTCCGCTGAAACAGCCCGACCCCGACATCCGACTGGATCTGGGCCGGGCGCTTTCCGATGCCGCCTCACCGGGCGATTACCATGAGACGATCAACTACCGGGACGAACCGCCACCACCCGCTTTTCCCGAGGAAGACCGGAAGTGGTTGCAAACTGTATTGCAGGAAAAGAACTTGATTCCCTGATTTTGCCGTTTCCCCACACACTTCCCACTTGTTCAGTTACTCAACCAAAAACCAAAGGGCGTTTTACATTTTTCCCTTCTGCCTCCCGGGTAGCCTGGTCAAACAGGATACCCGCTTCAATTTTTTTGGCGTGCAAATTCCACCAGTCTGTTGCCGAAATAAGGCCTCCGGAGTGCTTTTCCAGCCGGTAAACCAGGGCTACATTCACATCCAACCGGTCGTTGAGTAACTGGCTTAGTTTGGTAGGGGGCAGGTTAATCTCCTGTGCGAAATCCTTCTGTTTTCGGTTCAGTATGGTCAGGTATTTGCGGAGGAAAGCGCCGAAACTGTGCCGGTCTTCATATTTCCCATATTTCAAATAATCCTCGATTTGATATTTCAAACGCAGGATTTCTGCATAAAGCCGTTGATTTTCAGATGTTTTCCCCAAGCGAATCATGCGCAGACGCTTCATTTCGGCATCTGCCGCGACTTTTTCCGTTGCGGAAAGGCCATGCGGATACACGCGCGTTGCAGCCAATTCCAAATCATCCGGTTTTTCCAATTTTTTATCTTTCATCGTTCAAATATTGTTCGATCAATCGCTGCGAACGGTCTAAGTCCATGCCAAGATGCCTGCCGTACTGTTCAAATCCATACAGGGTTTGATAGTGGGCGGTCAGCCGCGTCTTTGGAATCAGTGAAATAAACCCGAAATAGCCCCTCAAAAAAGCCAACCGGCAGGCAAAAGCGATCAGACAGCCTGCGATACGTTCGTATAATTTCTTTTTACCCACATTTTCCCTGGAGCTTTCCAATAGAACGATTTCAATGCGGAGTTCATCGGGGATATCTTTTAACGCCATCAAACCGACTACTTCTTTTTCTTCCACCAACCAGAGCGCATAAAGTTCTGTATCGGCTAACTCCCGCCATTTGAAAATGAAGCGGTTCTGAACAAGCTTTAACTCTTCCGGAACAATCGGGCTGATTTCGGCCAAAACAGTTTCCCGCGTATGGCAGCGCACTAAATGCATTGTGCAAAAGTAAATAAAATTTACAAATTTTGTAAATTTTATTTTCAAAATTTAAGAACCGACTATCGTTACTTCACAAACCGTCCCGAATATGGCGTACGGGCTTGAACCTTTTGGTTCAATCGCCCGGACTGTATTTTTGGGTCGCTAAAAAGCTGGGTGTGACGGTGTGGTGGGGACGGGTTGTGTGGATATGAGTTGTCTGCGTTGGCACTCCGGGCATGCTTATGGCCCGCCAAAGTAATGAGCTTCAAACTTAAAACCCCACCTCCCCACCCAAAGCCACCACCCAATCCCCAAAACCGCCTATCTTTCCCCCATGAATTTTGAATTCTCCCTCCCCTTTGCCCGCCGCATGGATCAGCAGGACGGGCTTGCCGGCTACCGGGATCGCTTTTTTTTCCCGCAGCACAACGGCTCCAACGTGTTGTACTGCTGCGGCAACTCCCTGGGGCTGCGTCCGCGCGGGGTAAAAAAGGCCCTCGTGCGCGAGCTGGACCACTGGGAAGAGTACGCCGTGGAGGGCCACTTTATGGGCGAGCAGCCGTGGATGCACTACCACAAGTTCCTCAAGCCCATGGCGGCCCGGCTCGTGGGCGCGCACGAGGACGAGGTGGTGGTGATGAATACGCTCACCGTGAACCTGCACCTCATGATGGTGTCGTTCTACCGGCCCACCCCCGAACGGTTCAAGATCATCATGGAGGCCGGCGCGTTTCCCAGCGACCAGTACGCGGTGGAGAGCCAGGTGCGTTTCCACGGGTTCCGGCCCGAAGACGCCATCGTGGAGGTGTCGCCCCGCCCGGGCGAGGACACGCTGCGCACCGAAGACATCCTGCGCGTCATCGGGGAGGAAGGCCCCCGTACCGCGCTCGTGCTGTTTGCCGGCGTGAACTACTACACCGGGCAGCTGTACGACATGGCCGCCATCGCGCAGGCCGGACACGCACAGGGCGCCCGCGTTGGCTTTGATCTGGCGCACGCGGCCGGCAACGTGCCCCTGCGCCTCCATGACTGGGGGCCCGATTTCGCCGTGTGGTGCAGCTACAAGTACCTCAACGCCGGCCCCGGCGGCCCCTCCGGCGTGTTTGTGCACGAACGCCACGCCAACAACCCGGAACTGCCGCGCTTCGCCGGCTGGTGGGGGCACGACGAGGCCGTGCGCTTCCGCATGGAAAAAGGCTTCGTGCCCATGCGCGGCGCCGACGGCTGGCAGCTCAGCAACGCACAGATTTTCGCCATGGCCGCACACATGGCCGGCCTGCGCGTTTTTGATGAGGTGGGTATGGACAGGCTGCGCGAAAAAAGCGTTTCTTTGACCGGCTTTCTGGCCTTTGTCCTCAATACCGTTGACCCCGGACAACAACACTACCGCATCATCACCCCGACCGACCCCGACGCGCGCGGCTGCCAGATATCCCTGCTCACCAACGCTGGCGGGCGCAAGTTGTTCGACTACCTCACTGAGCACGGCGTGGTGGCCGACTGGCGCGAACCCAACGTAATCCGCTTCGCCCCCGTGCCGCTGTACAATACCTTTGAAGATGTGTACCGGCTGGGAAAACTGATGGAAGAGGGCGTGGGCGCGCGTTAACCGGTAAGTGTTTTTGGAATAGACAACAACTCAACTGCATCCGATGGACTTTCTTTACATCCTCATCGTTCTCGCCGTGCTGGTCTTTTTCAGCATCGTCACCGTCCGGCAGGGCATGGTGGCCGTCACCACCATCTTCGGCAAGTACAGCCGCACGCTGTACCCGGGCCTGAACTTCCGCATTCCGTTCATCGAGGCGATCAACAAGCGCATCTCCATCCAGAACCGCGCGGTGGAGCTGGGCTTTCAGGCCGTTACGGTGGATCAGGCGACGGTGAATTTTACCGCCCTGTTGCTGTTTTCGGTCATGGACTCCCGGGAGGAGACCATCAAAAATGTGGCGTTCAAGTTTGTAGACGACAAGAACTTCATGTCTGCCCTCACCCGTGTGGTCGAAGGCAGCATCCGCTCCTTCGTGGCCAACAAGCGCCAGCAGGAGGTGCTGAGCCTGCGCCGCGAGATCACCGAGGCCGTCAAGGCCAACATCGACCAGATGCTGGCGGAGTGGGGCTTCCACCTGATCGACCTCCAGATCAACGACATCACCTTCGACGAGGAGGTGATGCGCTCCATGGCCAAGATCGTGGCTTCGAACAACATGAAAGCGGCCGCCGAGAACGAGGGACAGGCCCTGCTCATCACCAAAACCAAGGCCGCCGAAGCCGAGGGCAACGCCATCAAAATTGCGGCCGAGGCCGAGCGCGAAGCGGCCCGCATGCGGGGCCAGGCAGTCGCCCTCTTCCGCGAAGAGGTGGCAAAAGGCATGAGCCAGGCGGCGCGCGAGATGAACCAGGCTAATCTGGATACCTCGGTGATTCTGTTCTCGATGTGGACCGAGGCGATTAAAAACTTCTCCGAAGCCGGAAAGGGCAACGTCATTTTCCTCGACGGTTCGGTGGAGGGCATGCAGAAGACGTTCCGGGAGATGATGGCGCTGAACCAGTTGGATTTGAAGGGGTAGATAGGGTTAAGCAGCCGGTTACGTGTGGAGACAACGCGCTGCCAGGGACTTCATTTCATTAAAAAACAGAGGTTTTACGTCATTCTAACTACCTTGGTGGTCTGCTATTCCACTCATTAAAGTCAATTCCATTGAGAAATCACCTGCTGCTCGCCCTGCTCGCCTGCTGTTTCAGCCTGTGGGCCAACGCCCAAGACACCCTCAAAGTCCAAACCTTCACTTGGGCCGACAACCACCGGGTCGACACCTTTGACTTCCCGGACAACCCCGGGCAGACCTACCGCAAGATTCTCATGATTTACAACATGCGCTGCCATGGCGCCGCCGTTGGTAGCGGTAGCGGCGGTCCCGGTTGCTGGGAGTGGGACTACAGTTGCAATACCTTTATCACCGACCCGACGCGCACGGACTCCACGCGCACCGAGTCGCCCAACTACGTCATCTCGAACTTTTCCGGCGCCAGTTTCCCGTACAGCCTGACGCCGACCTACAATTACGTCCGGTTTACCCAACACCAGGCCCAACTGGTGCCCGGCAGCAACGCGTCGGAAGCTGTTTTTACGGGCCCCGGGCCCGATGCCGCCCTGGCGCCGAACGGCAAAACCTTCCGTTATCAGGCGATCCTGCCGGCAGCCGCCCTGATCGGCGGCGGGCTGGCCACCGGACCGGTTTACGGCCTGCGCCTGGGCCTCGAGCAGGCCGGGGGCACGGTCGGCTTTTTTAAGATCCGTTTGAAAAACACCACACAGTCGATGGTGGGCGACCTGCCCGACGAGACGGGCCTGCTGGAGGTCTACCACCGGAACACCGACTTCAGTGCCGGCGGCGACGTGCTGTTCCCTTTCTACCAACCGTTTGCCTGGACGGGCGGAAATGTGCTGTTGGACATCTCCTTTACCACGCCCGATGCTTCGGATGCGCCCGTTTTCCGCTTTTTCGAGGCGCCGGTCAACACCGTCGGGCTGGTCTCTTCGCCGGGTAGCCCCGAAAACACCCTGTTGTTTGACGGCGCCTGCGCGATGGACGTGCCGGCGTCCGCATTTCAATCCGTGCAAAACGAAATCACCATTTCCTTCTGGGCTTTCGGCAACGCCGCTGCACTGCCCGCCGCCACCCACCTGCTGGAGGGCAAAGACGCCAGCGGCAACCGGCAGGCCACCGTGCACCTGCCCTGGAGCAACGGCGAGGTTTTCTGGGATTGCGGCAACGACGGCACCGGCTACGACCGCATCAGCAAGGCCGCCGCTGCCACCGAATACGAAGGTCAATGGAACCACTGGGCCTTTACCAAAAATGCCGCCACCGGAGAGATGAAAATCTTCCTCAACGGCCAGCTCTGGCATTCGGCTGCGGGGAAAACCAAGCCCATCGACATCCGTTCCTTTCGAATCGGCAAATCACTGACCAACGCGAACCCTTATTTCGGCCTGTTGGACGAGGTGCAGGTGTGGGACAAGGCCCTGGACGCGGCAACCATTCAAAACTGGATGTCGAAAAAAGTGGACAACACCCACCCCTTTTACGACCGCCTGACCGCCTATTACCCGCTCAACGAGGGCAGCGGAACGGTGGCATCCGACGCATCCGCCAAGGCCAACCACGCCGTCGTATTGTTGCCGCACTGGGAGCAGGTGCGCGGCAGCCGCCTCTTCCATAATTTTTCAAAAACCGACCTGTGGCCCCGCGCGGTTTTGCTGCAGGGCGATTATACCATTGCCGACCTGACGGTCGCCGTGCTCGACTCCGCCGCCAGCCCCCTGCACCAGGTCGTGCAGTATGGTGTGGACGGCACCACGCTGACGCCCGTGGATACCCAGTTCGTGTACCCTGCCGGCCAGCGTCCGGTGTTCGATGAGTCGGGTGTTCAGGTGGACTCGATCGCCGCGCCTGCCGACGGAACGATTCAGGTTGAGCCGCTGGTGCACTACACCAAACGGCAGGCAAAATTTGAAATACTGTCCCTCGTGACCCCCTACGGCAACGGACTCGACCTGGGACAGAACGGCAAAACGTTCACGTTTGACGTGACCGACTTCGCGCCTGTGCTCAAAGGCAAACGGCGTATGTCGATCGAGTTTGGCGGCGAAAACCAGGAGGAGCTCGACATCCAGTTCTGGTACATCACCGGAACGCCGGAACGCCCGGTGCTCGACATCCAGCCCATCTGGCCCCAGGCGCGCGGCGGATTTGCCGAGATACAGTCCGACAGGCGCTTCGAGCCGCGCCAGGTGCCGCTGCGTGCCGATGCCGCGCATTTCAAAATCCGGTCGGCCATCACCGGCCACGAACAAAACGGTGAGTTCGAACCGCGCGAACACTACATCAACATCAACGGCGGCCCGCAGGAGTTTACCTACAACGTGTGGAAGGCGTGCAGTTTCAACCCCATCTACCCACAAGGGGGCACCTGGATATTCGACCGCGCGGGCTGGTGCCCGGGCATGGCCACCGATGTGCATTCATTTTCGCTCGACGGCATCGCGCAGCCCGGCCAAACCGTGGAGATCGATTATGGCGTGAACGGCCCCAATATGACCGCTGCCAACTATCTGGTGAACAACCTGCTCGTCAGCTACGGCGCCTACACGGCGCAGGTAGACGCCTCGCTGGAAGCCATCGTGCGGCCCAACCTGAATCAGGTGGAGTACGCCCGGCTCAATCCCGCGTGCAACACGCCCATGGTGCGGGTAAAAAACAGCGGCGCACAGCCCATTCAGGCAATCACCCTGGAATACTACGTGTCCCCGGCCGACGTGCGAACGCACACCTGGACCGGCAACCTGGCGCCCCAGGCCACGGTGGATGTGACCCTGCCGTCGCCCGCGGTGGATTACTGGCAAGCCGGCAACACGTTCACCGCCCGCATCACCGGCGTGAACGGGGCACCCGACGGCAATGCAGACAACGATCGCGCGCAGAGCGCCTACGCACCGCCCAAGGAGTTCACCTTCGCCCAGACCGTGCAGCTGCGCGTGCGTACCAACGCCACCGGCGACGATTATGCCTACCGCGTAAAAGACGGTTCGGGCGCCTTGCTGATCGAGCGCGACAACCTGGCCGCCAACACCACCTACAACGACGACCTCGCTTTTCCGCCCGGCTGCTACTCGCTTGAGTTCGACGACGCCGGACAGGACGGGCTTTCTTTCTGGTTTTTCCCCAACAACGGCAACGGTACGCTGACTTTCCAGCGCCTGCTGCCCAACGGCAGTTCCATCACCGTTCATTCGCTCAACCCGGACTTTGGCGCGGGCGTCCGCTTCGACTTTGTGCTCAACCCGCCGACCGACGCCCCGGGTATTCCCGACAAGCTGCAACTCTTCAGCGCCTACCCCAATCCGGCGCGCGATGTGCTGAACATCGACCTGATGGGCTTTGAGGGAACCGTGTTATCGCTTCGCCTTGTCGACCTGCTCGGACGAACGATGCAGGAGCACACACACGCCTGTGTCTCGGAAAACGAGACCGCGCGACTGGATGTGGGCGCCCTGGCGCCGGGCATGTACCTGCTGGAGGTGACGGACGGAAAAAGGAACTGGGTGCGGCAGGTGGTGCTGGAGTGAGCCTGAATTTTTTACAAACGAAGTCAACCTTCTTCCACCACGGCGCCCGACCAGAAGACCGACGCCAGTACGTACACCACCACCACCGCGCACAGCGCCAGCTCGCGCAGTGGGTACACAAGCAGTACGAAAAGGGCCAAAAACGCCGGCGCCCGCCACCACGACCGCCCGCTGAATTTGAGCCCGAACAGGGGCAGTTCGGCGTTCATCAGCACGCAGAGCAGGGCGATCAGCGCGTACAGCACCGGCACATGCAGCAGCACGGCGTTGATGCCGAAGCGGTTGTGCCCGGAGGCCAGTGCCAGGCCGAGCACGAATACGGTGGTGGCCGGCGTGGTGAGGCCGATGAAGTAGTGCGCCTGCCGGGTGTCGAGGTTGAATCGGCCCAGGCGCAGGGCGGCGAAGGCCGAAAGGACAAACGCAGGCAGGGCGGTGGTGCAAATGGCCGGACGGATGTTGTTGGGCGGGTACAGTTCCCAGGCGTCCGGACAAGCCACCTGAGCCAGCATGTGGTAAAACAGGGCGCCGGGGACGAAACCGAAGCTGATCACGTCGGCCAGCGAGTCCAGCTCCTTGCCCAGCGGGGAGGCCACGCCCAGGGCCCGGGCAGCCAGTCCGTCGGCGTAGTCCAGCGCAAAGCTGCCCAGCGTGAAAAGCGCCGCTTCGGGCGCCCTTCCGTTCAGGATAAACAACACGGCGCAGCAGCCGCAGAACAGGTTGGCGAGGGTCAGGGTATTGGGCAGATGGCGGATCATGGGTTAAAAGTACGGTTTTTGCTATTTTAAGAAAAATTTGACATTTGCGCCGGCCAACATTTTACCCCATTTTGGCGTCTAATGAAGAGTAATCCCTCCTTGCGGTGTCCCTGTATTTTCTACACCAGTAACCAACCATGATTAAAAAACTACTTTTCGCCGTCGTCCTGATCCTTTCGGCCATCCTGACTGCCCGGGCCCAGCCGCTGAACGATGAATGCACAGGCGCCATTCAGCTGCCTAACATTGCCAATTACTGCAGCAGTGTGGGGCAGTTCAGCAACGCCGGCGCCACCTCCTCTGCGTTTGGGCCGGCCACCTGTTTCGGCGCTGCTACTCAGGGCGACGTGTGGTTCAGTTTTGTGGCCCAGGCGACCGACGTAACCATCACGGTGCGCGGTAATACCGCCACCTCGGCAGGCGGCACGCTCACCAATCCGCAAGTGGCGCTGTACCTGGGCACTTGTGCAGGCACCATCAACCAGCTCGAATGCCAGAGCGCCCCGCCGGGCACCAATGTAGCCGAAGCATACCAGGGTGGCCTGTTCGTGGGTTCCACCTACCTAATTCGCATCCAGGGCGCCGGCGGCGCGCAGGGCACCTTCCAGCTCTGCGTCAACAACTACAACGCGCCCCAGGAGCCACAGTCCGACTGCCCGGATGCGTCCATCCTGTGCGACAAGTCGCCCTTCGTCGTGCAAAGTGTCAGTGGTTTCGGCTTCGACGGTTCGGAGCTGGACGACGCCACCTGCTTTTTCAACGGCGCGCCGGTCGGCAACGAAACCAACTCCACCTGGTTCGTGTGGACCTGCGACCAGTCCGGTACCCTGGAGTTCACCCTGACCCCGCTGAATGCGCCCGACGACCTGGACTTCGTGGTGTACCGCCTGCCCAACGGCATCGGCAACTGCGCTGGCAAGGAGGTCGTGCGCTGCATGGCTTCGGGCGACTTTCAGTTTCCCAGCCCGTGCATGGGCCCTACCGGACTGCGACCCGGCGACACCGATATCAGCGAGGACGCCGGCTGTTCTGACCCTGGGGACAACGCGTGGCTGTCGCCCATGAACATGGTGGCCGGCGAGTCGTATGCGCTCGTCGTGAACAACTTTTCCGCCACCGGCAACGGCTTTTCCATCGAATTTGGCGGCAGCGGCACGTTTCTCGGTCCTACGGCTCAGTTTACCACCCTGCCGCCGGCCGTTTGCCTCGGCACACCCGTGCAGGTGGTCGATGCCTCCGTGTTTCCCCTGGGCCAGATCACGCAGTGGCGCTGGAGCTTTGGCGCCGATGCCCAGCCCCAGACCGCCACCGGCCCCGGCCCGCATGTGGTGCAGTTCAACACCCCGGGCACGCTGCCCGTCGTGCTGACCGTGGAGACCGACCTGGGCTGCAAGGTGACTGATATCCAGAATGTGATCGTTTTCCCCGATGTAAAGGTGGACACGGTGATCGCCACGCCCGACTGCAACGGCGGCACCAACGGCACCATCGAGATCGTCAACATCCGGGAGGGCACGCCTGCCTACCTGTTTAGCTGGGAGGGCGGGCCGTTCACCCCGGAAAATTCGCTCGACAGCCTGCCTGTGGGTATTTACAACCTCGTCATCCGCGATGCCAACAACTGTGAAACGGAAATTAACGTGGAAGTCAAGGAAAAAGAACTAACCGTAGCGCCCGACATTACCCCCCCGCTTTGCACCGGGCAGGACAACGGCGTCGTCGCGCTCACCGTTACCAACGGAACCCCCACGTTCCTGTTCGACTGGCAGGACGGCAATGGCTTCGTCCCCGTGAACACCCTGGGCGGCTTCTCTGCCGGCACCTATACCATCCTCGGCCTCGACGGCGAGCTGTGCAAGGGCACCTATGTGGTGACGATACCCGACAACCCGCCCGTGACCCTCAGTATGGACACTGTGCATGTGACCTGCTTCAGCGCGGCCAACGGCATGGCCTTCGCCAATACCGGCGGTGGCGTGGGTGGCTTCACCTACCAGTGGAGCGACGGCCAAACAGAGCAGGAGGCCACCAGCCTGGCGCCCGGCCAGTACGATGTGACCGCCAGCGACGCCAACGGGTGCTCCATCACCGGCGGCGTTTTTATTGTGGAGCCCCCCGATCTGGTGATTGACCTGCTCGGTACCACCGACCTGCTGTGCAACGGCATCCCTACCGGCAGCATCGAGGTGGCGGGCGCCGGCGGCGTACCGCCGTATGCGTTCAGCTCCGACGGCATCAACTTTTTCCCCATCGGCCAACTGACCGACCTGCCGGCGGGCGACTACCAGGCCCTCATCCGCGATGCCAACGGTTGCACAGACTCTGTTTTTGCCAGTATTCTGCAACCCCTTCCGTTGGTGGTCGACGCACAGCCGGCAGACACCACGGTGAACCTCGGCTTCACCGTGCGTACCCAGACGCTAACACTGCCTTTTGGCCGGCCGGTGACTTTCCAGTGGACACCTCCGCTGGGGTTAAGCGATCCCACGGACAACGAACCGCTCATCACGGCCATCCAGACTCAGGCGTACGTGGTGCAGGTCACGGATGAAACGGGCTGCACGGCAACCGACACGGTGGTTGTTCGCGTCAACCTCGAACGGCCGGTGTACATCCCCAACGTCTTTTACCCCAACGGCGCCTTGTATCCGAACGATCATTTCACGGTTTTCAGCGGGCCGGCCGCCCAGAGCATCGAGTTGGTGCAGGTGTACGACCGTTGGGGTGAGCTGATCTTTGAAGGCGCCGACTTGCCGCTGAACGAGCCCAACCTGGGCTGGGATGGCACCTACAAGGGGGAACCGGTGTTTGGCGTGTTTACTTACGTGGCGCGGGTTCGGTTTGTGGATGGGGTTGCGCAGGATTACAGCGGGGATGTGACGGTGGTGCCGTAACTTTGGCGCCCATGAAAAACGCCCCCCTGCATCCTGTCCTGCGCCTTGTTTACGGTTTTTTACGGTTGCTCACGGCGGTTTCCTTGCCCGTCTATTTCCGTGAACGGCTGGTACTGGGCCGCACGTATTTCCGTTTCGACGGCCCTGTAATTGTTGCGGTGAACCACCCGAGCACCCTGATGGACGTGCTCAATTCCGGTTTGCAGGTTCGGCAGGAGATGTATTTTTTGGCCAACTACGGCTTGTTCCGCACCCCGTTTACTAACTGGTTGTTTCGAACCCTCTTTTGCATACCGGTAAAGCGGCAGGAGGACATGCGTGCGGGAGAAAGGCGAAACAACGACCATACATTTGATCAATCGTACCAGCATCTGGAAAAAAACGGTGTGCTGTTCATCGCGCCGGAGGGCGCCAGCTGGATGCACCGATATGTGGGTTCCCCGCTGAAGTCGGGCATCGCGCGCATTGCTTTCGGCGCCGAGGTGCGCAACAACTGGCAGCTGGACCTCAAGATCATTCCGGTGGGGCTCACGTATGACCGCCCCAATCTGTTTCGCAGCCGCACGGCCGTTTATGCCGGCGAGCCTTTACGTGTTGCCGACTGGCGGGAGCGCTACGAGCAGAACCCGAATCGGGCCATCAGTCACTTGCTCGACACGCTGCACCAACGGCTGACCCAGCTTTCCCTGCATGCGCGCGATGCTGAGGGGGAGCAGTTGCTGCATCGCATAGAGCGGTTGATCCACCACCCGAAGCGCCGGCCCTGGAAAACGGCGTTCCAGCTCGAGCGCGCGCGGCTCAACGACTGGCTGAACGATGATGTTTTGCGGGCCGACCTCTCCGCGTATTTTCATAAATTGAACGATTACGGCATTCGCGATGCCGGCGTGGCTCGGGTGGCCTCCGCGCCGCCGCTGTGGCTGTCGGTCGTTTTGTTGCTGTTGGGCGCCCCCTTGGCCCTGGCGGCGGCGCTGGTCTGGTTCCTGCCCTGTTTTTTTCCCTGGGCGATCAACCGCGCTTCCGGGTTGTATGTCGGGTACAGTTCAACGGTTAAACTGCTGATGGGGATCATTTTTTTTCCCGTGGCTATATGGGGCTTGTACAAATTGACCGCGCTTTGGCTGCCCCGGCCGTGGCCCTGGGCGGCCCTGGTTGCGGCGCCCTTGCTGGGTTTGTTTTTGGAGCGGTACATGGATGGTTTTACCTCAGTGGTAAGCGCCCTGCATGCCAGGAGGCTGGGGCGGTCGACGTTGGCGCCGTTAGTGGCCGAGCGGGCCGGTTTGGTGGCCAGGGTGGTTGCCTAGCGGCGTCAGGCGATTTGCTCGCTGATCATGCCGAACCGGCGCTCGCGTCGTTGGTAGCTGATGATGGCTTCGAAGAGGTCTTTTTTTCGGAAATCGGGCCAGAAGACCGGCGTAAAGTACAGTTCTGTATAAGCGATCTGCCAAAGCAGGAAGTTGGAGATACGCGTTTCGCCACTGGTGCGGATGAGCAACTCGGGGTCGGGGATGCCGCGCGTGCTGAGGGCGTCCTCAAAAACGGATTCGTTGATGTCGGCGGGGTTGAGCAATCCCTGGCGGGCTTGTTCGGCGAGGTGGCGCGTGGCGTTCAGGATTTCCCATTTGGCCGAATAGTTGAGGGCCAGGACGAGTGTCAGACCGGTATTGTACTGGGTTTTAGCCATGGCGGCGGCGAGTGCGTCGTAGCTGGTGCGGGGCAACGCCTCAATATCGCCAATGGCGAGCAGGCGGACGTTTTTGCGGTGCAGCTCGTCCACCTCGCTGCGGATGGTGTCCACCAAAAGACCCATCAGCGCCGACACTTCAGCGGCCGGGCGGCTCCAGTTTTCGGTGCTGAACGCGTACAGGGTTAGGAATTCTACACCGACTTCCCCACAGGCTTCCGTCACCTCGCGTACGCTGCGCACGCCACTGTGGTGGCCCAAGACGCGGGGCATGCCTTTTTGCTTGGCCCAGCGGCCATTTCCATCCATTATGATGGCGATATGGCGGGGCAAATTATCTTTTTGGATCAGCGATTTCAGGTCGGTCATGATAAAAACGGGGAAATCCTTTGTTTTGCGCGGGGGGAGTATGAAAAGGTTTACAAAAATACGGAAAATTGCGCAACAATACGGACGTAGTTTTCAAATGCTTTACAAATCATGATACCCGGACTCAGACAACAATACAACGCGCAATTCAATCAGGAGCGGTACGATGCCTTTCTGCACACGGTAAACACCGAATTCGGGAGCGGGCCGACTTTCCGCGTTGCCGAAACCCCTGTTTTCATTCCCCGCGACCTCAAAGTCAAGCTGTTGCGCGCGGTTGACGACATCACCGCCGTGATTTCGGCGCCCGGTTTTATCGCCGCCAGCGATGCCGCCATTCCGTCGGATTTGCACGTGCCGGGTGAGCCGGACCGGTCGCATTTTATCCAGCTCGATTTCGGTATTTGCACCGACCAGTCGGGGGAGCTCAATCCCATGTTGATTGAGCTTCAGGGTTTTCCGTCGTTGTATGCCTACCAGCACATGCTGGCGCAGGCATATCGCAAGCATTTCGACATACCGGCCGATTTTCACCACCTGTTTGGCGAGCTGGACCACGATGGTTACATAGACCTCCTGCGTCAGGTGATCGTTGGCGATGAAGACCCGGAGTCGGTGGTATTGCTGGAGATTGAACCGGAAAAACAGAATACGAACGTCGATTTTTGGGGTACCCGCCAGTACCTGGGCACACCGGTGGTGTGCCTGAGTCAGGTGGAGCGCCGGGGCGACCGCCTTTTTTACAAAAACGACAAGGGCGTCTCTGTGCCCATTCGCCGGCTGTACAATCGAATCATTTTCGACGACATGGACAAGCACGCCGACCTGCCCCGCCAGTGGAACATGACCGAGCCGGTGGATGTGCAGTGGACAGGGCACCCCAACTGGTTTTTCCGCATCAGCAAGTACACCCTGCCCAGCCTGAAATCGGATTTTGTGCCGGAGACACATTTTGTGCATCAGCTGGAGACTATCCCCGACGACCTGGAAAACTGGGTGCTCAAACCCCTGTTTTCGTTTTCGGGAATGGGTGTGAAGGTGGACGTCACGCGCGAGGACATCACCGCGCTGGCGCACCCCGACCAGTACATCCTGCAGCGCAAGGTGCACTACGCGCCGATCATTCAAACCGCCAACCCTGAAGACCCGGCCAAGTGCGAGATTCGCATGATGCTGGTGTGGCACGACAGCTGGCCTCGGCCGCGACTGGTGAACAACCTCGTGCGCATGAGCAAGGGCGCCATGGTGGGGGTACGTTACAACAAGGGCAAAGACTGGGTCGGGTCGAGCGCCGCATTTTTCGAGCCTTAATATGGAACAACTTTTTTTCACGCCCCGGGTGGAGAATGGGTTGGCGAGGCTCGACGACGAGGAAAGCCGCCACCTGTTAACCGTTCTGCGTCACCGCGTGGGCGACCGGCTGCTCCTCACCGACGGCCGGGGCGGGCGCTTTTTGGCAGAGCTCGTGGAGGCCGGCAAGCGGCAGGCGGTGCTGCGCATCGTGGAGGCCCGGCCCGGAATGCCGCCAACGCCTTTCTCGCTGCATGTGGGCATTTCGCCCACCAAGAATATCGAGCGTTTTGAATGGTTTTTGGAAAAAGCTACCGAATTGGGTGTGGACGCCGTGACGCCGCTGTTGTGCAGGCGCTCCGAGCGCCGGACCATACGCATGGATCGAATGGAGAAAATCCTGGTGTCCGCCATGAAACAGTGCTGGCGCGATCACCTGCCAGTATTGCATCCGCTCACGCCGTTTGAGGAATGGGTTGCCGGGCAACAACCGGTGCAGCGCAAGTTCATCGCCTGGATACCAGAAGGGGCGCCGGAGCAACACTTGCACGACCATTTGAGTCCGGCGCAGGATGTCGTTATGGCCATTGGGCCGGAGGGCGATTTCCATCCAGACGAGGTGGCCATGGCCTTGAAAAACGGTTTTATCGGCGTTGGGCTGGGGCCTGCACGCTTGCGCACGGAAACGGCCGGCATCTTGGCGGTTGCGCTGCTGCGCGAAGGTGCGTCCGGGCCAACCTAGCGCATGAACCGACCCACCTGCCAGGGCTTGTCACGGATTTTGAGCCGAAGGAAATAGCTTCCGGAGGGCAGGTCGCCGACGTACACCGGTACATTGCCGGTGAAAGAGGTGTCGCGCATCAGGGCGCCGGCGCTGCTCCATATTTGCAACTGAACGGCAGCGGATTCGGTTTGGTAGGCGAAACGAATCCAGTCTCCGGCCGGGTTGGGGAAAACGGCGACGGGCTCGCTGGGTGTAGCGGTTGTGGTGGCGGATACGGTGTTTTCGAACAACCAGATGTAGGCATCTGCAAATTCGCGGGCCCAAAACCACTCGCTGTGCTGGCCGTCGGGCTCCACGAGGAACACCTGCTCGTCGGTGTTAAAACCGGCGGTGATCATGGCGTTGGCGACGGTCTGCATGTTTTGGGTCACAGACGCCGGCTCCTGACCGCCAGCGAGGAAATATACGCGGGCGTCGCCTTCTTTGGGATGGCCGGCCACGTGGTTGGCGGAGTTGTTGCCGGCAAACCAGAACGCCGGCGAGAAGATGCCTGCGCGGCTGAACACATCCTGGCGTTCGGAGAAGGCATACATGGAAATGAGGCTGCCCATGCTGCTGCCCATGATGCCTGTGCTGTTGCGTCCGGGGCGGGTACGGTACAGGGAGTCCATGAGTGGCTTGAGGGTTTCGGTGATGAAAGCCACGTAGGCCTCGCCTTCGCCGCCGCCGTATTGAGGGTTTATCCAGGGGGAGTATTCGTCGAGCCGGCTGGCGCCGCCGTTGTCTATACCGACGACGATGCAGCCGTAATCGCCGATGGCGAACAGGTCGTTGAGCGACTCGTCGACTTTCCATTCGCCGGAGAACGCGGTTTTGTTGTCGAACAGGTTTTGCCCGTCGTGCATGTACAGCACCGGGTATCGCTTGTTGGTGGTGTCGTAGTCCGGGGGCAGATAAAGCCAGATGCGGCGGGTGCGATTCAGTTGGGGGATGTAGAAGTCGTCGTCGAAAACACTGACGTTTGGCGCTGCGGTGCTGTTGCCGGTTCCGCCGAGGTCTTCCCAGGAGAGGACGGTAAACGTCTCGGTGGTGGGTTGCCCGTTGTAGGTCAGGGTTCGGTTGGGGCGGTATTGGCCGTTGGCGTTGCCTTCCACGCTTGCCCAGGCGCCGCGGGTAAATTTGAACTCGAGCGTTCCGGGGGCGGGGTTCAGCACAATGCGGTACTGGCCTCCGCCCTGTGGGGTGAGCGCGTAGTCCGGGTTTCCGGGGTTCCAGTTGTTGAAATTGCCGGCCACGTAGAGGGTTGCGCCGGGTGGCGTGTTGGCCGGCACGGTATTGATCTGGAGGGTGATCTGTGCGGACAGGGAGGCGGTCCACAGGATGGCCGGTAGCAGGAGTACGAAGCGCATACGGGGTTTATTTTTTGCGTTTGAAACCGCCGCCGCCGTTTCTAAAGGTGTTGCCCGGGCGTTGCTGCTTGTTCCGGCTTTTATTGCCGGGCTTGCCCTGGGCCTGCCGCCGTTGGCTCTGCAGGCGTTGCATCTCTTTTTCGCGTTTATTGGCGCTGAACGCCAGTGCATCGAGGGAGCTGTGCCCTTCGTGGAGGGACAGTTTTCCGTCGGACAGGATCTCCAGGTCGTCTTTGATCACGTCGTCGCTCACATAGTGTTCGCGGCTCCAGGTTTTGTAAGCCAGTTTCATGTAGGAGGCGATCACCTCGACGAAGCCCTCCTTTTTAGGGCCTTCGGGCATTTCGATGGCTTTGGCGATGAGCCGCTGCACGCCTATGCCGTAATGCCGGAGACGCATATTGGTTTCCGGGTAGGGCATGGTTTCCGGTTTGACGATCTCCGGTTCCTTGCGCACGTTGATACCGCTGGGCGGGGTCACGTCGAGGTCGGGCCCGGCGATGGCAAAAGCGTGGTTCCACAACCGCTCTCGGTAGTCTTCGATGCCGCGGGTGTTGGGGTGCAATAGGTTCATGAGCGCGACGATGGACTCGACCGTTTTTTGGCGTTTGTCGCGGTCGGCAATGCCTTTTGCGTGCTCGAGCATTTCCTGAATGGCCCGGCCGTATTCGGGGAGGCGAATGGTTTCCCTTTCGGTGTTGTATGACAGATCTAATTGATTCATGTGTCTGATGTTTATTCGACCGTTACGGATTTGGCGAGGTTGCGTGGTTGGTCCACGTTGCACCCGCGCATAACGGCGATGTGATAAGCCAGGAGTTGAAGTGGGATGACGGAGAGCAGGGGGGTAAACGGTTCGATGGTTTCCGGAATTTCGATGGCAAAGTCGGCCAGTTCGCGGATGTACTGATCCGTTTCGTTGACCACCGCGATGACGACCCCTTTGCGGGCTTTCACCTCTTGAATGTTGGACGCGATTTTCTCCAGGGCGCTCTGGTTGGTGGCAATGACGATCACCGGCATGTTTTCGTCGATCAGCGCGATCGGTCCGTGTTTCATTTCGGCGGCCGGATAACCTTCGGCGTGTATGTAGGAGATCTCCTTCAGTTTAAGGGCGCCTTCCAGGGCTACGGGGAAGTTGTACCCCCGGCCCAGGTAGAGGGCGTTGGTGGCGTCTTTGAACTCGCCTGCAATGTATTTTACCTGTTCGTGGCAGCTTTCCAGCAGTTTTTCCGCTTTTTTGGGAATCATGGCCAGTTCCTGCACCATGCGCTGGTATTCCGATTTGGGGATGTGGCCCCGCTCGTAACCCAGGATAATGGCCATCATGGTGAGCATGGTCACCTGTCCGGTGAACGCTTTCGTGGAGGCCACACCGATCTCCGGCCCCACGTGGATGTAGGAGCCGCTGTGGGTCAGCCGGGCGATGGACGATCCTACGACGTTTACGATGCCGTAGGTGACCGCGCCCTGCCTTTTGGCCAGCTCCAGGGCGGCGAAGGTGTCGGCTGTTTCGCCGGATTGGGATATGGCCAGCACGATATCGTTGTCGCGGATCACCGGGTTGCGGTAGCGAAACTCGGACGCGTACTCCACCTCCACGGGCACGCGCGCCAATTCTTCGAAGAGGTACTCGGCGATCATCGCGGCGTGCCACGAGGTGCCGCAGCCGAGCATGATCATGCGTTTTGCGTTGACGATGGCCTTCATGTACTCCTCCATGCCGCCGAGCTTCACCCAGCCCTCTTCGGCGTTCAGGCGCCCGCGCATGCACTCGGCGATGGTGGTCGGCTGCTCGAAAATTTCCTTGAGCATGAAGTAGTCGTACCCGCCTTTTTCCAGCTGCTCGATCTCCATTTCGATCTTTTCGATGGAAGGCGTGGTTACCTCGTTGCGCAGGGTTTTGATGATCAGCTGCCCGTCGAGGGTCAGCGTGGCCACCTCTTCATCGTTGAGATAAACTACGTCGTCGGTGTATTCGACAATGGGTGTGGCGTCGGAAGCGACGATAAACTCGTCGGCGCCGATGCCGATGACCAGGGGGCTGGCTTTGCGCGCGGCGACGATTTTTTCGGGCGAGGACTTGTCCATGACCACGATCGCATAAGCGCCGTGCACCTGGGTGAGTACTTGCCGCACCGCTTCTTCGAGGGGCAGGTTTTCGGCTTCCTGCACGGACTCGATGAAGTGAGCCAGCACTTCGGTGTCTGTTTCGCTGGTGAAGGTATGCCCGCGTTTTTCGAGTGCGCTTTTGATGGGTGCGTAGTTCTCGATGATGCCGTTGTGGATGAGCACCAAGCGGCCGGTTTGTCCGGTGTGCGGGTGGGCGTTCAAATCGTCGGGTTTCCCGTGGGTTGCCCAGCGGGTATGGCCCATGCCGACGTTGCCCTGGAGGTCCTTGTTCAGGCAAAAGCGCTCCAGGTCGTCTACCTTGCCCTTTTTCTTATAAATGTTCAGGGTGCCGTTTTGCAGGGCGATGCCCGCGCTGTCGTACCCGCGGTATTCGAGGCGATGCAGTCCTTTAATGAGGATGGGGTAGGCTTCTTTTGGGCCTATGTAAGCTACAATTCCGCACATAGGTGTAGGGGGGGGTTAGGTTATGCCATCAAGGCAAAAGGGTGTATTTGACCGAGAGCTTCGGCGCGTATGTCGGGGCGGTCGGGCCGTATAGGATGCTGCGCCGGGCAGAGCCGAGCTGGGTGTACACATTCATGTAAACGGTGCGGTCGACGAGGCTGTCCGGATGACTTTCGATCATATCCTGAAAATGAGACGAGAGGGTCATTTTATACCGCGTCAGTTCGGTTCCCTGGTCGTCGTCGGTATACGGGAAACCGCCGAAGTCCAGAAATCCGGGCAACAGCGAAGCGGACCCGAGGGCATAACTTACATCGCTGGTAAAAACAAAAAAAGTTCTGTCTTCGCTCAGCTGGGTGAAAACGATCTGGTTGGCCGGAACGAGGGAGGCGTAGTCGCCGGACTGTTCGGCAACAGTGAGCAGCAGCTCCGCCTTGTTGATGGCCACATCGTCCAGCAGGTGGGCCCAGGGTACCAGCATTTTGACCCGCAGACCCGTCATGCCCTGAAGGTACATGAGTTGATCGAGCGGTTGGCCGATCAACGGTTCGACGGGCGTACCGGCGTAATCGTGCTGGAAGGAAACGAACTTGTTGGTGCCCCTGAAGTAAAAGTCGAAGGTTTTCGCCAAAGAATCGTTTTGGGTGTAGTACATCCGGACGAAGCTGAAGCCCACGTCGTTCAGGTCGAAAGCCAGCATGGCGCCGGGCGCCGTCGAGGGTTCCACAGTCAGGCGGAAGCCGTTCAGCCAGGCATAAAAAGCGGTGTCGTTGCTGCGCCGAAGGCTGTCTAATCCCAGCAGGGATTCGCCGAAGCTTTGGCTCAGGGGGATGCGCAAATAAGCCGCCCTCGCCCCGGCGGTATCGAACAGCACCTGTGCTGTTCTGGGTGTGGGCAGAAAATCCGTCAATTTCCCGATCTCTTCTCCGACGGGCAAGGAATTGGTGGAATAGTACGCCTGGGTGTTTTGAATGGCCTCGGCGAGCCGGTGCACGCGCAAGGTGTGGGGTTGCAGCGTATCGCCGTACACGCCGAAGGCATCGTAGCGGACGAACATGACGATGGAGTCCAGTCGCGAATTGCTCCAGTCGGGCGACAGGGTGCTCAGCTGCATCAGGGTGTAGGCGTCGGCGGTTGCCGTGCCGAAGAAGGGGTCTTTCGACTGGCCGCAGAGGAAATAATCGGCCACAGACGAGCGGTCCGAGGTCAGCAGGCTGTCTTCGCGTTCGAGCACAAACTGGAGCGAGAAGGTGTCTGTAAAGGCCAGATCGGCCAACTGGTCTTCCAGGAGGCCGGAGCCAAAGGATGTTGGCTCAGAGCAGGCCGAGCACCACAAGGCGATCAGGCTGGCGCCAAACAAAAATTTGTTGCGCATGATATGAAATAAGGCAATCACTGGGGTATTTCGGCCTCGGTGGTCAACGCGCGCAGTAACCCCAGCAATTCGTTTAGTTGGGAGTCGTCGTTTTTCCAGGCCAGCACGGGCTTGTCCTCGGCAGAAGCGATCAGGCTTTCAACGTCTGTGGAGAAGTTTTCGCTGCCCAGGAGCACGGCGTCGGCGTAGTGGATGGCGCCTTTGTGGAGCGACACGCCGCCGTCGGTGGTGCGGAAGGGTTCCAGGTGGCTGTCGTCGAGGTTGTTGATGGCGGCTTTGGCGAAGAATCGTTCCGCGTTTTCCTGGGCGTGCGGCGTGTCGAACATGCCGTACACGATTTGTGCGGAAGCGAACAGGGGCTCCGTTTTGTAGGCCATGCGGAGGTAGAGGGGGATGAGGCTGGTCATCCAGCCGAGGCAGATCACGGCGTCGGGGGCCCAGCCGAATTTTTTGACCGTTTCGATGGCGCCTTTGCAAAAGAATGCGGCGCGGTCGGGGTTGTCCTCAAAGGGCTCGCCCTCGTCGTCGACGAACACTTGTTTGCGCTTGAAAAAGTCTTCGTTGTCCAGAAAATACACTTGCAGGCGCGAATTGGGCAGGGAGGCCACTTTGATGATGAGCGGGTAGTCGTCGTCGTCGACGATGATGTTCATGCCCGACAGCCGCACCACTTCGTGCAGCCGGTGCCGGCGTTCGTTCACCACCCCGTACCGGGGCATAAGGATGCGCATTTCGAAGCCGCTTTCCTGAAAAAGTTTGGGCAACCTGGCCGCGAGATCGGATATGTCAGTGCCTTCTGTATAGGGGTCGAGTTCTTGGGTAATAATCAGCAACCGCTTGTTTTCCATGAAAAAACGAGGTAGTATTGTGTAAGTGATAAAGGAACGCCTTGCCTTTGCAGGGCCTTATTCCGGTGCAAAAGTATATAAAAAAAACGAGATTGCCGGGGAGGAGTTTTTTGGGAAAAAATAAAAAATAGTGTAAGCAAATGATAGTCAATGTTATGTGTGCTCCGGGTGGGGTGGCGTTTGCACCATATGGGTGTAACCATCCGAGCAACTACGGCCCCCCATAAGCCCTTTCCAAATACCCAAAAGTAACATTCCCCTTCACCGCATCATGCGGAACCAATAAATACTTCCATTCCTTCTTCCCCGTTTCCTTCGCATATTCCGTCGCCCGCCGACAATAGATCGCAGCCGCTTCCGCTTTGTGGAGCACATCCGAATGGGTCATTTCATTCGACGCCTTGATCTCCACGATGTATATCTTATCCGCCGTTTCGACCACGAAGTCCGGTTCGTATTTCCTAGACTGCCGATCCCAATATATCTGGAACTGGGTGGGTGCAGGACGCAACCATTTTGACACAGCAGGGTCGTGCTCCAGGACGCGTGAAAACTCCAGTTCCGGCAAAGAATCAAAGGTGTATTCCAGGTGACAAGCCTTGTTGAAGCCCATGAAAATATGCTTCCTGACGTCTCCTTTGTTGAACGTGGAGGTCTTCCAATCCAATCTCCCCGCCGACATAGGGGCGGTAATGTTCCAGGGCTCTATCCGCGTAAAGGGTTGAACCCTGCCTGAAGTGACAAACCCGGTGTGCCGAACCTCGAACTGATGGTTCATTTGGGCATAAATGCGCTGCGCAATGGTCTTTCGATGATGCTGCACAACGGTTTCCAAGGTTTCCTCCTGCCGCAAACCGACCCGGATGGCCTCCGTCGCTTGTTTGGCTAATTTGAACAGCAGATTCGCCGTTTGGTCGTAATTCACCTGGGGAAACAGGAGCAAATCAGAAACGATCTTTTGCTCCGGCGATTCCGGCCTTGCCATGTTGGCGCCGTGAAGCACGCCAATGTAGTCCCGCTCATGGTTCGTCAGCGTCTGGCGCAAAATGGTGGCGTCCAACTCGTGCAAATCAAAATTGCTTTCCGGGGTAGTACCCGAGGTGTTGAGCTCAAAATCGTGAAAAAATGCCTCCGGCGGCGCAGGCTGCAAGGTAAATCGCGGTATTTCAATGATGTTCTGCTGAAACTCCTGCACCATGGCAAGGTATTGATGTTCTGCCTCTTGTACAATTTGCACATGCTCTTCCACCGAAAAAAGGGTCTTGGGCGCTTTGGCCAATTCCTCGGTGATGGTTTGAATAACGGCGGCTTTAACCTCCGATTTTTCCAAATCCTGCACCCCGCGAACGGGCACTTTTAATACCGCCAACGGCAAGGCGTTGATGATGGCTCTTTTGGCATCCAACGTATGCTGCCCTCTTTGTTTTTCCGCCGCATCCTGCATGGTATCCAAACGCTTCTGCTCAACCTTCAGGCGCTCCGAAATGCGGTCTCCGGTGCTGATGACCATGCGCTTTTCGCCTAATTCGTCTACCTGTATTTCCACCAGTTGCATCTTGTTGAGCAGGGAATTGGGGTCTTTGGCGGCACTGATGACGGCATCGAAATGATCGTGCGCAATGACCGTCAAGGTATCTACGTGCTTGTCGTTGGTGCGTTCTCCATAGGGCAAGCGCAAGCCGCGACCAATGGTCTGCTCGATCAGGGTCAGGGCTTTTGCGGCCCGCAACGGAACAATCGTGTACAGGTTGGTAACGTCCCAGCCCTCTTTGAGCATGTTGACGTGGATGACGATCTCTATTCGATTGTCGGGCTTTTCCAGCGTGATGAACTGCTTTTCTACTTCTTCTGTTTTCGTGGTGCTGTCAATTTGCAGGACTTTGTCCGAGTATGCGCCCTCATAAAAGGCTTCGCTTCGGACGTAATCAAAAACCTGTCTGGCATGACTCGTATCGCTGCACACCACCAGCATAAACGGTTTGACTTTTGGCCGACCCGTTTCGAGGGCGTAACGCTCTAATTCCACCTTGGTGTTTTCATGCACACTGATGGCGTCTTCCAATTTGATGCGCTCCATTTCGTCGGGCGTTTTGCCCTTGGGGTCAAAGTTGGCGCGGGTGGCGATACTCGGAATTTTGATGTACTTGCCGTCGTGCAAAGCCTGCGCAAGGCTGTATTCAAACACGATGTTTTTGAAACGGGTACCCTTGTCGTCGAGCAAAGGCGTGGCGGTCAGTTCGATGCCCAGCACGGGCCGCAACTCCGCAATGGCCTGTTTGCTCTTGTCCGCATGGTAGCGGTGCGCCTCGTCCATGAGGATCACCAGGTCGTCCAATTGGATCAGAAAATCCCAATACGACTGCCCCAGATATTCCGAAATGCGCTTGATGCGCGGCGGCTTGCCTTTGCTGTCCTTGCTGCGCTCTTCTGTGGTGTCTTTGTTGAATTTACTGATGTTGAACACGTTGATGCGCATTTCCGAGCCGCTGAACAAGCCGCTGGACTGCGCATAATTGTCGCCTGTGATGATGACGGGCGGATTGGCCGCGAACTCCTCTATTCCCCGGAAGACGTATTTTGAAAAGCCCGGATTGCCAAAATCCTCAATGAGTTTTTCGTAGATGGTCAGGTTGGGCGCCAGCACGAAAAAGTTGCGACTCCGGCCCGTCAGGTACAAATAGGCCATGATGGCGCCCATGAGCCGGGTTTTGCCGACGCCGGTGGCGATGGAAAAGGCTACGGAGACGAAATCTCGCTCAAAATCGGTGCAGGTCGGATAATGCGCCCGCACTTTTTCTAAAGCTGCCCGGAGCACCGCCAGGTCGCTGATTTCTTCTAATGCCAGCAAATCCGCTAAATGCGCCACAATGTCGAGCGAATCCTTGAGCGGTTGCCGGAGGGAGAGGCGGGACTTGATGTTTTTGATGATTTCCGGATGATCCATGCTGTTGTTCTTTTCGGGTTATTTGGGCGGCAGCATTTTTTTGACTTCCCGGTCAAAATCCGACTCGTATCGTTGATCCTGGGCGACGCGGAATTTTTCATATTCTTTTTCGGCTAAACTTTTGGCCACTTCAGCCGAAACACTGCCTGCATTTTGCAATACCTCGTAGTCGTTGAACTTCAAAAATGCGTCCAGTTTTTCAATCCAGTCGCTCATTTTCATGGGTTTTTGTCGGGCCGCCTGGTTTTCTGCATAGTCTAAATACATGCTCACAATGCGGTTCAACTCTTTCAGTTCGGGTTCTGCCAGGTAGTTTTTAGCCACGCCCACATCGCTTTTTAGCACTTTGCCGGAGGGCGCGTTTTTCCAGGTGGTCAGGCCCATGTTGGGTTTGTCGGAACTGGCGCGGGCCGCGATGATTTCGGCGGCGGTTTTCCCGGTGATGGCCCATTCGAGTTTGTTTTGCACCGTTTTGTAAAAGCCCTGCGTCTGTTCCGATTTGGCGTCGTAGTCTACGCTGCACTCGGCGTAGATGTCGGTAATCTTCTGGTAAAAACGCCGTTCGCTTGCCCGGATTTCGCGGATGCGCTCCAGCAATTCGTCGAAATAGTCTTTGCCGAAGCGTTTACCCTGTTTGAGGCGCTCGTCGTCGAGCACAAAGCCCTTCACGATGTATTCCTTGAGGGTTTTGGTAGACCAGATGCGGAACTGGGTGGCGCGATGGCTGTTGACGCGATAACCGACGGCGATGATGGCATCGATGTTATAGAACTGCGTATTGTAATTTTTGCCGTCGGCGGCAGTTGTTCGAAAATTTCGAATAACTGAATGCTCTTCCAACTCGCCGCTTTTAAAGATCTCTTTCAGGTGATAATTGATCGTATTGACCTCCACGCCAAACAGTTCCGCCATTTTTTTCTGGCTGAGCCAAAACGTTTCGTCTTCGTACAACACATCCACCCGCACCGAACCGTCGGCGGTGGCGTACAGCAAAATATCGTTGAATGGCGGCGTCTGCTCCGGCATGGCTTCCCTGTTTTAAAATAAAGTGGGCTGTTGATCATCCTTGCGTTTCCCTTTTTTCAGGGACGGCGTGTCCGGCGAGTCTTCTTCCCATGCGCCTGCGGTGCTTTCCGCGTCCTCGCTGCCGCCCAGCACATTTTGCACATTCAGCGAATAATCGTCTTTGCCAAACTCGTACTTGCGCATAAAAGCGTGGGGGATTTTTTTGATGGAAATGTTTGAAAACGCCCGCTCGCAGCCATCGCCATACGCCGGACAGCAGAGCAGCAGCGACTCGCCTTCCGCCATTTGCGCGTGCAACTGGGCCAGCCACTCGGCGGTGACGAATATTTTGGTGACCAACAGGTAGTCTTGCTCCGAAGAGCGGCTTTGTTTCCAGAATACCTCCGGGTCGGGCGCGTAGGTAAAGCCCTCGATTTTGGCGACGGCCTCGGCCACCATGTCGTCGGTAAAATCCGGATTGAAGCGCAGCATGGCGTGTTCGTCGGCGGCCAGCAGGCTGGGCGCCAGGCGGTAGGTTTTGAAGCCGCCGCCGCCTTTCCAGTCCACGGCTTTGGAGATGCCGCCCTGGTCTTCGCCGGATACGACTTTGCGGAGGCGCGGCACGCAGTGGGTGTAGCAATGCTCGCCGAGTTCGATGCCGATCCAGCGGCGGTTCATTTTGTGGGCGACAGCGGCGGTGGTGCCGGAGCCGAGGAAGGAGTCGAGGACGAGGTCGCCGGGGTTGGTGGCGAGGGTGAGGATGCGTTGGATGAGGCGTTCGGGTTTTGGAGTTCCAAAAACGTCGTCACCAAAAAGTGTGACTATTTCTTTTTTTGCTTCTTGGGTATGTCCAACTTCTTCATATGACCAGAATGTTTGTGGGACTATTCCTTCTTTTACTTCTGTTAAATAAATTTTTGGTGCAGGAACATTATTTCCGTCTTTCCCCCACCAGATTCTACCATTGGCATCCATTTGCCAAAATTTTTCTTCTGAAACTCTCCAATAAGAGCCTGAAGGAGGGCCTGGGATAACTCTTCCACTTGGGCACGTAATTGAATATGTTCCTTTACTATAGAAATTTCTAGCCGCCAAATTATTAGGCCTCCAAAGACCTCGTGGATCTTGGTCTGGATTTTTATAAGCTTTATCTTGTTTATCACTTCTTGGCATCAAGTTAGGTTTCCAAAATTCACCTTGTTTCCCGTAAACCAGAATGTAGTCGTGATCTTCCGAAAAATGCTTGGCACTTGATTTAGGGGCATAGTTTTTTCTCCAAATGATAGTTCCCACAAAATTCCCCCTCCCAAACACCTCATCACAAAGCACCTTTAAATAATGGCATTCATTGTCATCAATAGAAATCCAGATGGAGCCGTCCGCTGAAAGCAATCGCCGCAGTATTTCAAGCCGGTGTTTTATCAAAGTTAGCCAGAGCGAATGCTCCACCATGTCGTCGTAGTGGGTAAAAGCGGAGCCGGTATTGTACGGCGGGTCTATGTAAATGCACTTGACTTCCCCAGCGTATTGTTGTTCCAGGGCTTTGAGGGCAAGCAGGTTATCGCCGTGTATGAGAATGTTATCGGCGTTGGGGTTGCCGTGGCAGTGTTCGGGTTCGAGCAGGAGCAGGCGGGGTTCGAGGCGGGGTTGTTCGCCTTTGCCGAGCCAGGTGAGTTCGAGTTTTTGCTGGGATGCCATGGAAATCAGGGTTTGGCTTTTTTACGCTGGTAGGTTGTTTTGGGTTCTGCTACCGTAGTAGCACCGGTTTGCTTGATACTTGACGAGAACAATGCCTGCGATGGATTAATTACGGGCAAGATAAAATCCGCAAATGGTGTCCCTTTTGTTCTTTCCAGGACGATGCCCCTGCTGGTAGAAAAGCTGATACCCAGTAAGGTAGCGCCGAGGATACCATGAATCTGCGTTTCTTCTTTTTGCTGGATTAAAAAATCCGTCAGGTTTTCAATGACAAAAAAATAGTCAATTAAGAACTCGGCGTCCAGTCCGAGCGCTGTACCAGACACATTCTGTCCTTCAAGGGTGATGTGTAACCGGAATCGGCATTTACGGTTGTCCAAGTCAAACGCCGATGATGTGCCAAGGCTCATAACGATTTTTTCTGGCGGGAGCGGTCGTTCCAGGTATTGGTTTGTACTGTCGACCGCGCATTTTAGCATGACGATGTTTGTCAAGGTTATTTTATCAATAAGAATCGCGGGCGCTACTAGTTCCTTTTTCATGCTGCCAATGGTTCTGAATAGAGAGGAGAAGGAGCAAACTCAGTGCTGATTTCGTTTTCCGGTTTTTCCTGTTGCCGCTTTTCAAAGGGTTTTTCTACCACAAATGTGGTGTACTGTATGGCTGAAGTGTGCTTTATTGCACTATCTGGCACCTCCAAGAGAATTGTATCCAGCACCACTTCCAGTTTGATAATGCTTTTCAGGGTCAGGTTATGCAATCCGCTCAGCCATTTGCTTACTTCGGATTCTGTTTTGCCCATTTTTTTTGCCAATTCCTTTTGTGTCCAGCCTTTTTCTTTCACCACCCGGCTGACTTCAGCCACGATGGCCAGGTTTTTTTGTACATATTGACGGGTTTCCGGCTTGGTTCGATTGCGGATACGGTCGTACACGGATTGTTCTTTCATGAGATGTGGAATTCAAAGTCAGGTGAAAAATCGAGGTTGGTTTGGGTTTTATTGTATTGTATGTCACCGTTTTGAAGTGCTTCGTCTATGGCCTCAGCGATTTTTTGCGCTTCTTTAAAGTATTTGCGAACGTTAGGGCATTTTTCCGGGTCGCGGTTGGTTTTTTCGCCGCCATTCAGGAGTATCACTATGTTTTCGTTCAGTCGAATGAGGTACAAGCGCAAGCGATTTACTTCCTGATATTGAATGGAGAATCGTTTCCTGTGTATTGTTCGGATACGATTATCAGGAGGAAGCGCGGCTGCTTTGCGCTCGTGGCGGAATAATTCGGCTAACGCACCGGTTAAATGGGCTATTCCATCCAGCCAAGCCAAAATTTCATCCAACGCTTCTTCTAAATGCGCCTCTTGTTCATGACGCAACAGGAAGTCTTCTATTTCATCTGTCACTTTTCCTTCAAAGTGGACGCTGTAATAACGCACTCTGTCGCCGCTAAGTTGCGGAATCGGGCAAAGTTTGGCATAAATATTCACTTATAAGTTTATTTTTTGCAATTTTTTGAAAATTTCATCATTGTAGCCGCTAAAAAATCTTCCATTTTACAATAAACAGCGTTTTCTGAGCCGGTTTCACCTCCAACTTCTTCTCCACCTCATCCAAAAACCGGTTCTTATCGGCTTCGATGGCGTCCTCGGCCGCATGGAGTTGAAAGCGCAAGTCAGCCAATTTCTTCTCCAGGTCGGTGATGCGGCGTTGTTCTTTTACGCGGTCAGCCAAGGTACTGATTTGGCGCAAGGTATTCCGGCTGAGGCGTATTTCCTGTTCTAAGGCGCGCAATTCGGCGTGGAGTGCCATGCGGCGGTCGCCGGCCCATTGGTCGAGTTTGTCCATTTCGCGGTTGAACAGGTGGACGTCCTGTTGGTTGCGTTGCACTTCGAGTGCGCGGCGTTGGCGCGCGATTTCGGCTTCCAAGGCGTGTTTTATATCCGGTTCCGGGGCGGGCAGTTGCGCCTGCACGAGCTGTCCGGGCAACGAAAACATCCGTCGGCATAGTTCAGGCTCCAGCAGCATGCCTTCGTCGTCCATGCCGGCAAACAGCAAAAAGTCCTCACTTTCCAGCGATTCGAGGGTAAGCGTTTCCAATTGCATCCAGCCGGCGGCGCCGATCAGGTGTTCCGGGATGGTGACTTTGCGGGTGGCGCCGGCAGTATCGAAGACCACTTCGGCGCAAGGCAGGGTTGCGTGTTCAAATTGCCGCAAAAAATGCTTGGCCAACGGATGTCCGATTCGGTACACCTGCGCGTCCTTCGGCAAACGGTCGTGCGGAAGCCGGTGCGAGAGGAAGCGAAAATTACCCGTTGGAATTGTTTCAATGGGCGATTGGAGCAGGCGGAACGAATGGTTTTCGTCGTCGAATTGGTCGGCAAAAGGCGCCAGGGCAAAGCGGCTGAACGCCCAAAATTTGTTTTCAAAAGCGTCGAGGCGCTGTTCACTTTCCACCTTTATTTTTTCCAGCACTTCCTCGTCGAAGTTTTCGAGCAGTTGCTGGTGGGTTTGGTCGAGGCGTTGATTGATGCTTTCTTCCAGGTCGTGGCGCAAGGCATCGAAGGCGGTCTGGATTTCCTGTTCCGTCCGGCAACTTTGATAAATCTGGACAATGCGTTTTTCAAAATCTACCCCGCTTTCAATGGTACCCAGCACCTCGTCGCTGGAGCCGAACACGCCATTGAACAGGTTGAATTTTTCATTCAATAATTCGTACACCCGCACGTCTGCGGCGTTGCGTTCATTGAGGAAGTTGATGACCACTACATTGAAACGTTGTCCGTAGCGGTGGCATCTGCCGATGCGCTGCTCGATGCGCTGCGGGTTCCAGGGCATGTCGTAGTTAACAACTAAGGAGCAGAATTGAAGGTTGATGCCTTCGGCGGCGGCTTCGGTGGCGATCAGGATTTGCGCCTCGTCGCGAAAACATTCCGTGAGCGCGGCGCGGATATCGGCGGCGCGGCTGCCCGAGATGCGGTCGCTGCCTTTGTTTTTCGCGATCCATTCCTGGTAAATGCGGGTGGATTCGGCGTCGTTGTTGGAGCCGTTGAACAGGACAATTTTGCCGCCGTATCCGCTTCTTTCCAGGATGTCGCGGATGTATTGTTGGGTTCGAACGCTTTCGGTGAATATGACGGCTTTTTCGGCGGCCCCGAGTGCGCGCATTTTTTCAAAACCTTTGTGGAGTGCGATGACGAGATTGTCGCCTTTGGAGTTTTGCTGGATGCTTTTGGCCAACTGGTAAAAGCCGCGCACATCTTCCAGTTCCTGGCGAATTTCATCCAATTCCGCCGTGGTGTAATAACGGGTTGTCCGTTCTTCCACGGCATCAAAATCGGGGTCGTCGTTCCATTCCTCCTGCATTTCGGCGGCGGTTTCAAAGTCTTGTGTCCAGGTCTCCTCCTCGTTTTCATCGGATGCGGCTTCGTGCCGCGCCAGAATAGTCTCTAATTTTTGCTCCAAACCTTTCAGGGTGTCTGCAATGGCAAAGGTGGAAGAGGCCAGCAGTTTGCGAAGGATCAGCGTCATCAAGGCGCGTTGGCTGGCCGGGAGTGCGTAGAGTTTTTCCTTGCGCAGGTATTCCGACACCTGTGTGTAGAGTGCATGTTCATCGTCGGCAGAGGTAAAACCATGCGTGATGCACAGCCGCTCTGTGTAGCGCACGTACTCCCGCACCTGTGCCCGCAGGGTGCGCTTGCACACGGGCGCGATGCGTTGTTTGAGTTCAGCAAACTGGGTTTCAGTAGTGATGCGGGCGTATTGTTGGCGGAAACTGCGGAGGTCGCCAAAAATGTAGTCGTCCACGAGGCTGACGAGGCCGTATAATTCCAGCAGGGTATTTTGGAGCGGCGTAGCGGTGAGCAGGATTTTGGGTTTTCCGGCAAGGGCATCTTTCAGCGCATTGGCGATCTTGTTGTCTTTGCGGTACACGTTGCGCAGTCGGTGGGCTTCGTCAATGACCACCAAATCCCAATTCGTTCGGCTGACCGCGCCTTCTTTGGCCCGGGCAAATTGAAAAGAGCAGATTACGATTTGGCCTTCCTGAACAAACGGATTGTCTTGCTTCCTGTACGCTTCATCGAAGGACTTTTTTTCCAAAATCAAGCTCGACAGGAAGAATTTATCGGTCAATTCCTGGCTCCATTGTTTGCGCAGGTTGGCCGGGCAGATGATGAGGATGCGTCTTCTGCGTTCGGCCCAGCGTTGCGCAATGACAATACCTGCTTCGATGGTTTTCCCTAAGCCCACTTCATCGGCCAATATCACCCCTTGCGAAAGTGGGGAGCGCAGGGCGAACAGGGCGGCGTCCACCTGGTGCGGGTTCAAATCGACTTGTGCATCGGAGAGGGATGCGGTGAGTTTGTCGAGGTTATCTGCGTCGTCGAAGCCTTCGGAAGTGACTTTGGAAGCGAAACGTTGCGTGAGTTCGTGGGCGAAGTATTTGGCGTGGTAAATGGTATAACCCATAGCATATCCAATATTGAGCGGTTTGAAAAAAGTTGGGCTTTATGGCAGGGAATCTGTCTTTTCTGATGATGATCTTGATGGACTTCGAAAGTTCCCCCAAGCCCAACTTTACAACAACTCCGCACCCCTCCCGCTCACCCGCTCCAGAATCCGAAACACAAAACCGTACTGGTTCTTGTCATCGGCGTCGTGGGCTTCGCGCCACACCTCGCGCCAGTCGTCGGGGCGGATGGGCGGGAAAAACACGTCGCCGTCGGGCCGGATGTGTACCTCGGTGAGGTAGAGTTTATCCCACAGGGGCATGGTTTGTCGATACAGGTCGCCGCCGCCGATGATGAACGCCTCGGTGTCGCCGGTGGCTTCGGCCAATTGGAAGGCCTCTTCGATGCTGTGGGCGGTGAGCACGCCGTCGGCGGCAAAGAACGGGTCGCGGGTGAGCACGATGTTGGTGCGTTTGGGCAGGGGGCGTCCGATGCTGCGGAACGAGTTGCGCCCCATGATCACGCAGTGGCCCAGGGTGGTGCGTTTGAAGTAGGCCAGGTCGGCCGGCAGGTACCAGGGCAGCTGGTTGTCGTGGCCGATCACGCCGTTTTCGGCGACGGCTACTATGGCGCTGATGAGCATGGGCTAAAGTGCTTGCAGGAGTTCGCGGATGATCAGGCTGAGTCGCGGCTCGGCTTCGTTGGCCAGCGCGATCACCTCCTCGACGGTGGTGTGGCGGATGACGGCGGGCGGGAACGACACATTGGCGACCAGCGACAGCAGCAGCACGGGCAGGTCCATGTGCCGGGCAACCAGCACTTCGGGCAGCGACGACATGCCGGTGCAGTCGCTGCCCAGCGCGCGCAGCATGGCGTATTCGGCCGGCGTTTCCAGGTTGGGGCCGGGCAGGGCGGAGTACACGCCCTCGAAGGCGCGGATGCCGTGGCGTTGGGCGATGGCCAGGGCTTTTTGGCGCAGCGCCTCGTCGTAGGGTTTCGACATGTCGGGGAAGCGCGGCCCGAGCCGGTCGTCGTTTTCACCGCGCAGGGGGTTGTCGGGCATCAGATAGAGGTGGTCGCGCACCACGCAGATGTCGCCGCCGCGGTAGTGGGGGTTGATGCCGCCGGAGGCGTTGGTAATGATGAGACGCTCGGCGCCCAGCCACTTCAGCAGCCGGATGGGGAAGGTGACCTGCTGCATGCTCCAGCCTTCGTAGTAGTGAAAGCGGCCGGACATGACGGCCACAGGGTGTCCTTCCAGCCAGCCCAGCACCAGCTTGCCGGCGTGGCTCTGCACGGTGCTTTTGGCGAAATGCGGGATGCCGGCGTACGGCACCTCCACGTCGACCGCCACCGCCTCGGCGAGTTTGCCCAGTCCGGTACCCAGCACGATGGCGGTGCGCGGGACGAAGTCGGTGTGCCGGCGTACGGTGTCGACGGCCTCGATGAGTTGGTCGTAGAGTGTCATGTGTGTCGCGGTGGGTATGCGGAGGCGATGCCCCCGGATGTGGGCCGAAAGGTACGGCTTATCGGCAGTACAAGATTCATTCGAACAGCCCCTGCCTGTTGTCAAAATTATTCTTTGGAAAACGAGCCTTTCCTGTGGTTGATGATTTTAAAAAAAAACGCTGATGGAGGAAAACCCTTTCTTGGGGTACCCTCTCACCCCATCCCCTCCAGCCAGGC
Source organism: Saprospiraceae bacterium (assembly GCA_041736625.1). Lineage (GTDB taxonomy): Bacteria > Bacteroidota > Bacteroidia > Chitinophagales > Saprospiraceae > M3007. The sequence goes on from JBGSTG010000142.1 coordinate 85,838, forward strand.
CCGCACCCGCACCAACCCTAAAGCAAATGCCGCCACCGCCGAAACCGCCAGCAGCAGGCCTGCCTGTGCGTACCAGGGCCAGGGCACATATCCAAACACCAGCACTGCGCTCGCCACCACCACCAGCCCATACCCCAGCAGCGGCGCCCAATGCTGCCAGTGAACGGAGAACCCGAACGCCCGAACGCACAGGCCGACCATGGCCGTCGCCACGAACCCCTGGGTGACGAGCGCGGAAACGGCGGCCCCCTGCGCCTTCCAGGTGGGTGTCAGGATCAGGTTGAGCAGCACATCCATACCCACGGCCACCACAAAAAAGCGGTTCATCTGCATGAGCCGCCCGTCGGCAGTGAGCAAGGTGCTGAACACATAGGTGACGCTCACCGGCACGAACACCCAAATGAGGATGCCCAGGGTGTCGGCCCGGTAGGCCGTCGCTTTTTCCGGGAACATCAACGCCACCAGTTCGTACCGGGCAAAAAACACGGTCGCCGCCAGGGCCACGCTGCCAGCCCAGATAAGCGACAGGCTCATTTTGACCAAGGGCGCTACCGGTTCTCCTTTGCCCCGCAGCCGCGCGAACATGGGCAGGAGCAGGGTGGCAAACAGGTAACCGAACATGTTGGCGGCGTCGAGCAGCCGGAAGGCGCCGGCAAACACGTCGGCCTGCACGCGCCCGTCGGGCAACAAGCGCTCCAACAACACCACATCGAGCCGCGAATACGTGTACATGAGAAAGACCACCAGCGCGTAAGGCGCACTCTGGCGAAACAGGGCCACCAGGAAGGCGCGTCCGGCTTTCCAGTTTTTGGCCCAGCCGGGCCGCACCGGAAAGCGCGCCCTGCGGCGCAGGGCGATGAACACCCAGAGGGCTGTGAGCGCCAGCGCCAACGTCTGCGCCAGCGCAAAATGCATAATGGTGACCGGAAAGGGCAAAAAAAACAAGGCGCCGCAGGTGACCAGCATCAGGAGCTTGTCGAGCGCCGAAAAAAAACTGTCCACTCGAAAATGACCCAACCCCGACAGGTTGGAGCGCAGGAAAAAGGTGAGGTGAATCAGCACCTGGTTGACCAGCAGCACAAGCAGCAGGGGCATCACCGCCCACTCGTATCCCGACAGCAGGGCAGCGGGCACCACGATGAGCACAAAAGCCGTGCTTAGGATGATTTTCAGCGCCAGCAGGTTGGGGAAATACTTGGGCAGCAGGTGCGGATGCCGGCTGATGTGGCGGTTGTTGAAGTTCTGTATCCCAAAATCGTTGATGATCTGGAAGAGCAGGATAAAACTGGTGAGCGTGAAATACAAACCGTATTCCCCGTCGCCCACCCGGTTTTGCACCCCCAAATCCACACCGAAAATGAACAGCGGCTTGATCAGCAAATTGATCAGCACGAGAAACAGGATGTTGAACAGGAATTCGCGGTTCACCGGTTAGTTTACGGTCACTTTTTGAATGGCGTCGCCCACCTGCAGCTTGTTCAGCGCGTCGAGCCCCCGTCTGACCTTGCCGAAAATGGTGTACCGCCCGTCGAGGTGGGGCGTAGCGCTGTGGGTGATGAAAAACTGCGTCCCTTCGGTGTCGGGGCCCGCAGAAGCCATGCCCAGGTACCCGGCCTCGTCGTAGTGCGTCAGGCCGATTTCGGTGCGCAGGCTGTAGTCCAGCCCGCCATAGCCGTCGCCGCGCGGGCAGCCGGCCTGCACCACGAATCCGGGTACCACCCGATGAAAAATTTTACCGTTGTAGAAGCCGCTGCCGGCGAGCTGGAGGAAGCCGGCGACCGATCCCGGCGCCCATTGCGGGTACAGTTCCAGCTCGATGGTTCCTTTGTCGGTGGTCAACGTGACGGTGGAGGTCTGGCTCAGGGTGCCCAGCAGGTTCCATTCGATGGGGTGGTTGAAAGCGGGTTTCCAGCCTTTGGGCTCGGGCTGTCCTTCCAGAAACGCGAGGGCTTTTTGCAGGGCAATATACGCTTCCGCATCGCGCGGCAGCTGCAGCTTGCCGAGACTGTTGCGCAGGTCTGCGCTGCGGGCGGTGTCGCGCATGGCCACAAAATTCATTTCCTTGGCCTCGAAGCCGGGAGCGGCGGCCGCCACCAGCCCGGGGTCGTTCGCGTTTGTCATTTCACGGAAGTAGTAGTACAGTTCGCGGCGCACGCCGGAGGCGCCTTCACCGAAGTGCCGGTAAAAGTCGGGCCGGTTGGCAATGTCCACCAGCGCCTCCGCGGCGGCTGTTTTCACCGCCGGATGGGCGTCCTGCAGGCCTTTGTCGTGTACCCAGCGGTACTGCCAGCCGAATTCGGCCAGCGCCTTGAGGCAGGCCGCCCTTTCGTAAGGGTTTTTGCTCTGCTGGAACATCTCTTTGAGTTGGTAATTGACAAAGTCCTTGGACTCGGGCCTGGTCGATCCGGAGAGCCATTTGTTCGAAGCCCGGTACAGCGCCACGCGCACCGGCCATTCCAGCTCCGGGCGGTCGCGGGCGATGCGCCAGTAATAATCGCCGTCTTTGGGTTGCCCGTTTTGTATCCAGAACTCGGCCGCCGTGCGCGCCACGTGCGGGTTTTTGTTAAATACGAAGGGAGAAACCAGGCTGCGCACCGTGTCGTATTGAAACCTGGCGAGCGCCTGAATGATGTTGCACTGCACGCGCCAGTCCGCCTCGGTATTGATCACTTTGGACAGGATGTTGAAAGCGGGTCCGGTGACCGATTTGCCCAGCGCCTTGGCGAGCGCCATGCGAATCTCCGGGTTGGTACTGCGCACCAAAGCGGCAGCCAGCAGCACCGCCTGCGCGCTGTCGGGCGATACCTCCGCCGGCCTCGCCAGCGCGTGGGCGGCCATCAGCCGCGCCGACTCGGGCATGCGTTCGTTGTTGGCGTACTGCACCATACACCGGATGGCCACCGTGTCGACGATCTTGCGCAATCCGAACTGGTACACCGCCCGGCATTGCCCTTCCAGCAGCAGCGTGTCGGTGTTCTGGTAGGTAGTGACCGTTGCTATCTGGCGCAGGACGGCTGCGGAGCCGCACTTGCCCAGGGCCTCCAGAACGGTCGCGTTGAATCGATGGTGCTCCGACAAAGAGTCGTTCGAGGCAAATGCTTTCACCAGCGGATCCTGTGCTTTGGGGCTGCCGATCTGTCCCAGGGCAAAGGCCGTGGCGATGCGCACCTCCTCCACGGGGTCGTCCAGCAGCGAAGCGAGTTGCTGCACGACGGCGGAGTCGCGAATAGAGGCAAAAGAGAGCGCCGACAGATACCGGTACGTCGGGTTGGGTGCGTTCAGGTAGCGCAGCAGGCTGTCGCTGCGCTGCTGGTCGCGCCAGTTGTACAATTGCTGCACGACCGGGTTGCGCAGGTCGACCGACACCTTGCCGGCATCTTCCCCCGGAGTCATCTCGGGAGGAACGCAGCCGGGGGCAAAAAGTAGAGAAACAACTACCCCCGACAGTATTTGCATGCATTTTTTCATACGGATGCGCGCTATTTCGACGCTACAGGGCAAAGGTCGCAAATCTGCCAGGCGTTGAACGATAAAAAAGGCCGTGGCTACAAAGATGAACAGGGAGGCCAGGCCGCTGATCAATCCAAACCAGGCCAGTCCTTTGGCCCACAACGGCAACGGGTCGGCGGCGCCGAACCATCCGTTCAGCCCCAGCCCGATAAACGTCCACAGCAAGCTGGTCAGCGGCCCCGCAGCCACCACCCAGGCAAACTTGCGCGTGAGGAGTGGATCGTGAAAGCGCCGGGGCAGGGTAGCGGCGATACCGCCGAAGCTCCGGCTGTCGCTGTTCCAGAAGGCTACCGGGCGCCCGGCTTCGTTTCGGAAGCCCAACGGGCCGGCGATGTACAATCCAAACCGGAACCCCTGGGCCAGGCCCGCCACCAGATGCCCCAGCTCGTGAATGGCAATCACTAGCCAGGCGCTAAAGCCGAGGATCAACAGAAACAACCACCACTCCAGTGCGCCTTCAGGCGCCAGGGCACCCGCATTGCCGGTGGTGTCGCTGTTTTTGACCCACTTGCCGATACCATAGCCGACGGCCAGGCCGACACCGGCCATCAAAACGATGGCCGCCAGCCCTTTCCAAGTCAGGTTTGTGTTCCTTTTCTTCATGTGAGCGCAGGTTACGCGGAGCGCCGACGTCGTTTTACTTCGAAATCGATCATCCGCAACTCGCGTCCGACCTCGCCGGTAACCGACGTGTTTTCCTGCGCCCGCCGGATGAGGTAGGGGATGACGTCGCCCACCTGGCCGTACGGTACGTATTTGGCGACCCGGAATCCGCCCTTGGCCAGGTTGAACGTCAGGAAATCGCTCATCCCGTATAGTTGGCTGAACAGGCAGTGGGGGTGGTTGGCCGGTATGCCCTTTTGTGCCATCAGCTCGACGTGCAGTTGTGCGCTGTGCGCGTTGTGGCTGGCATTGCACAGGGCGATGCCGCCTATGTTGTCCAGACAAAAGCGCAGGGCGGTGTTATAATGGTCGTCGGTGGCCTGTTTGCCCGGGTTGATCGGATTGGCGTATCCCTGCTCCGCTGCCCGTTTCGCCTCTTTTTCCATGTACGCGCCGCGGACCAGTTTGGCGCCCAGCAAAAAGCCCTGGTTTTTTGCCTTGTCGAAGCTCTCCATCAGAAACCGCAGGCGATCGTGGCGATACATCTGGTAGGTGTTGTACACCACTACCTTCTGGCGGTTGTACCGACGCATCATCAGCCAGACGAGGTGGTCTATGGCGTCCTGAATCCACGACTCTTCCGCATCGATGAACACCACGACCCCTTTTTTGGCGGCGTGGTAACAGATAGCGTCGATGCGTTTGAGCACGTTGCGGTACTCTTGCAACTCCTCGCGGGTGAGGGTCGGCGCCTGTTGGATGCGTTCGAGCAGGCCAAAACGCGCCAGACCGGTAATTTTGGTGCTCACCACGGCTACCGATGCCTCGCGGGAGGCAAAATCGATGGCCCGAATGTTCTCGTTCATGGTGTGGTTGAAATCCTGCTCGCTCTCCTTGGCTTCTGCCCCGTAATCCAGAATGGTCAGCACGTTGAATTGCGCCAGGTGCTGGATGGTGGGCATGGAGTTGAGGAGGGTGTCGCCACCGACAAATTGCGGGAAAATGGTCTTTCGCACAATGGACTCGGCGAAGGGCAGGTTGTTTTCTACGGCCCACAAGGCCAGCGGAGACCCCAACCGAACCGCCCAGGGTCTGCTCATCCAGCGGAACAGCCAGGCCGTCTGCCTGAGTTCGGCGTCGCTCAAATGTTCAAAAGCAATGGCGGTGTTGTTGAAGTCTACACCAACGGGAGGAACGCCGACAGATTCGCTCATAACAAAACAGGGTTGTTTCAAATATCCGAAAAAAAAGTTCGATCAGGCACACTGCCAAATCTGCCACGCGCGCTCGGCTTGCAGGATCAGCATATCGAGGCCGTTTTTTACGGATGCGCCCTGCCGGCGCGCGCGCTGCAAAAGTAGGGTTTCGGCGGGATTGTAGATCAGGTCATACACGAAATGCCCGGGGCCGACCAAGTCCCAGGGTAGCGGCAGACAGGCGGCCTCGTCCGGATACATACCCACCGGCGTGGCGTTGACGAGCAGGGCCTCCGGGTGCTCGGACAACCATTCGGGTAATGCCGCGTAGTCCATTTCGTTTCCCTCCGGCCTGCGCGACACGACCGTGTGCGGAATGCCCAGTTGATCGAGCCCGTACCGGACCGCCCTTGAAGCGCCTCCGCTGCCGAATACGAGCGCAGGGAGCGGCGGCCGGCGGAGATTGGGCATCCACCGAACCAGGGATTCGATGAAACCATACACATCGGTGTTGTAACCCTTCGTTCGCCCCTGCTCATCCACTGCGATGGTGTTCACCGCACCGACGACGCGGGCCGTTTCGTCGAGTTCATCCAGGAGCGGCACAATGGCAACTTTATAGGGGATGGTTACGTTCAACCCCCTCAGCCCCGGCGTGTTGCGCAACAACCCGGGAAAGCCGGACAGATCGGGCAAAGGATACAGGCGATAACCGGCGTTGTGGATGCCTTCCCGGGCAAATTTTTCGGTGAAAAACCGTTCGGAGAACGAATGCCCCAGCGGAAACCCGATCAGCCCATACGCTTGCGTCATTCTTTTTTGGTGAGTTTATAGGCCAGATAGCCCATGCCGGCCACGAGGTGTAACAGCACAATGCAAAAAAGCACAAAAGCAAAAGTGGGATTGGCGTTCATTTGTTCAAAATTTTAGGCAAATAAAAAGGGCTCGCCGGCGCCCGCCAAAAGCCTCCGGCAGTCCGCAACATGACGTTGATCACTGTTTTTGCGTCCAAAATGAGCCAACAATCGCATTGCGCGTGGGCAGCATGTAAGTTTGCCTTACCTTTAGGCGGGATTCGATCCCGTACGATCCATTTGTTTTAAGCAGCCAATATCTTGTTCATGCGCTATTTGTTGACCCTCATGCTGGCGGCTGCGGTCGCCCTGCTGACCGCCCAAACCAACCCCTCCAACATTGATGACGACCTCTGGCAAAAGGCCGTAAAGGAAAGCGATGCCCGCCACGCCGCTTTTATCCTGCTGAAAGACAGGGTAGACGCCGATGTTTTGCTGCTGGAGATGGAAAATTCAGGCCTTCCCATTGACGTCCGTTCCCGCCTGGTGGTCACCCGCCTGCTCGACAAGGCCGACGCCACCCAGCCAGCGCTGCTCCAGCGCATGCGTCGAATGGACGGTCTGGATCACGAAGCCACCCGCTCCTTCTGGGCAGTGAACGGCATTATCGTGTCGGCCGACAAAACCGCTCTGCAGCGCCTCGCCGCTTTTCCCGAGGTGGAATTCATTTACGGAGACGAGCCCGTGCAGATAGACCCGCCTACCGGGCAGTCGGAATCCTTCTCGACGCCAAACGGCAACGAACCGGGCCATCGCGCCATCAAAGCGCCGTTTATGTGGAACCTGGGCTACACCGGTTACGGACAGAAAATATTCGTCATCGACACCGGCCAGGACCCCGACCACCCGGCCATGGACGAAAACTACTGGGGCCAGTACGCGCCCAAAAGCGTAGCCTGGCACGCTGGCGGCTTTCCGGAGGACTGTGCCGAGCACGGCACCCACGTCACCGGCACCACCTGTGGCATCGACCGCAAAACCAACGACACCATCGGCGTAGCGTTCAACGCACACTGGATGGGCGGCCCCATCAACTTCTCCACCGGCACGCTGGGCTGTGCGGTTCCCTTCGATCAGACGACCTTCGACGCCATCGAACACCTGCAGTGGGCCCTCAACCCGGACGGCATACCCGCCACCACCGACGACATCCCCGACGTGGTGAACTGCTCTTTCGGCATTTCCGCCAACCTGTGCAACCAGAGCATATACACCAACTTGTTCAGCGCCCTCGAAGCCGCCGGTATTCCCGTTGTCTGGGCGGCCGGCAACTCGGGCCCCGGAACATCCACCGTAGACGGCGAGGCCTCCATCAGCCTGTCGGAGGTGAACTCGTTCTCCGTAGGCGCCATCGACGGCGCCAACCTAAACTTTCCCATCGCCAGCTTTTCCAGCCGCGGCCCCTCGCTGTGCTCCGGCACCGGTTCGATCCGGATAAAACCGGAAGTGGTGGCGCCCGGTGTAAGCGTGCGTTCCGCGCAACCAGGCGGCGGCTACCAGTCTCTCGACGGCACCTCCATGGCCGCCCCCCACGTGGCCGGCGCCATCGCCCTGCTGCGCGAAGCTTTCCCCAACGCCTCCGGTATTCTGCTTAAACAAGCACTGTACAATTCTGCCATCGACCTGGGCGCCACCGGTGAAGACAACACCTACGGCCGAGGCATCATCGATCTGTCGGCTGCTTACCAGTACCTCATCAACAACGGACAAACGCCGGCGACACCCATTTCGGCCGAACGCGACGCCATTGCGCTTGGCCTCACCGTCAGCGGCGTTTGCAACGGCCCGAACACCCTGACGGCCGAGGTGGAGAACAGTGGAACAACGCCCCTGACGGCCATTTCATTCCGCTACGGGATCGAAGGTGTTCTGGTGAATACCTACACCTGGAACGGACAACTGGCGCCCAACCAGTTTACTTCGATCGCTCTGCCGGAACTGCAGGGCATCGCCGCCGGCACCTATGAGTTTTTCTTCGAAATCACCGAGACAAACGGCCAGGCCGATCCGCGTTTTCTGAACAACCGTTTCAAACGCACCTTTGAAAAATACAATGAGGAATACGTCACCGGCTCGGTGTCTGCCCTCCAACCCCTCCCCGTGTGCAATGGCTCGCGCGTCCTGCTGTCCACCGACCAGATGCAGTCGGGATCAACAGTAGTAGAATGGTATACGTCGCCTTCCGCCCTCAACCCGGTGGCCACCGGCAACACCTTCCTCACGCCTGCGCTCAGCACCAACACCACCTATTATGTGAACACCGCGCAGACGGGCAGCGTCGGCCGCGTGGAGAGCAACGGCGTGAACAGCAACTCCGGCAACGGATTGCGGTTTACCGCCACCCGGCCCTTTACCCTGCGCTCTGTGAAGGTAAACGCCCCGGATGCCGGCGTGCGGATCATTCGCCTGGAAGACAAAGACGGGGTGCTGATCACCCAAAAGACGGCCATCGTGCAGGCCGGCGAACAGCGCATAGAGCTCAACTTCAACGTGCCCGAAGGTAAAGACCACCGGCTGATCCTGAGCACCACGGGCAAAGCGCTGATCCTTACCCAATCGGGCACAACCTACCCCTATGCGATTCCAGGCATTGTGTCGATTACCGGAAGCATCGGGTTCAGCACTTTTTACTATTATTTCTTCGATTGGGAAATTGCCGCTCCCTCCTATTGCGGTCGCGCAGCCGTACCCGTTACCGTGAACAGCGGCCAGACAGCCACCGCCGTGACCATCAGCGGACCGGATACGCTCTACCTCTCGCAGGGAAATACGGTCCAGTTTACCGACGCCACACCCGGCGCCTCCAACCAGTCGTGGGACTTCGGGAACGCCACCACCGGCACGGGCGCCAACCCGACCGCCACCTACTCGGCCCCCGGGGTGTACACCGTAACCCTCACCAACCGCAATGCCGCCGGATGCAACAACGCCGGACAAAAAGTGCTGCGCGTCCTGCAATCGGTGTCGGCTCAGGAGCCACTCCTGAAAGAAGAACAGGTGATGCTGTTCCCCAATCCGACCGGCGACGTGCTGTACATCGGTTTCACCGACGCGCCGGCCATGCCGTTTGACCTGAGCATTTTCGACCTTTACGGCCGCCGCGTGCAGTTCCTGCCCGGCCTCCAGGCCAGCGCCGGCGTGTCGGAAACCCAGGTGGGCAACTTGCCCGCCGGCATGTACGTTGTACACCTTGGACAGGGCGGAGATTTGCTCTGGACGGGTAAATTTGACAAAAAATAACACGATTGACGACATTCGAACATCCGGAATACGTCTTTTTTCTGGCCGGCATACCGGGGCTGCTGCTCCTGTATGCCGGCTGGCGTTTTTGGCGCCGCCGGGCGCTGGACCGGCTGGCAGACACCCATCTGGCAGAAAAAATGATGCCCGCAGAAAGGTATCCCGCTGTTCGCCTGCTTTTTTGGGCATCCGGCCTGGCGCTGCTGATATTGGCGTGGGCCAACCCGATGGGCGGCGCGGTGCAGAAAACGGACTTCCGGGGGGCGCCCGACGTGATCATCGCCCTCGATGTATCGACCAGTATGCTGGCCAAAGACCTGTCGCCCAACCGGCTGGAGCTGGCCAGGCTGTTTGCCCGGCAACTCGTCGAAGCGCTGCCCGGCAGCCGCGTCGGCCTGATTTTTTTCGCCGGCGAAGCCTCGCTGCTCATGCCCCTGTCTACCGATATACAGGCCGCCAAAATGCTGCTGCGCACGGCAGACCCTGCTCTCGCCGGCGCCCAGGGCACCGACCTGGCGCAAGCCATCGCGGTCACCCAACGCAGCTTCCGCGCCGCACCGGGAGGGGGAGGCCGGGCGCTGGTGCTCCTTACCGACGGCGAAGACCATGAGGGGGGCGCAGAAAGCGTGGCCAAAGCGGCATACAAGGAAGGCATGGTGCTCTTCGCCGTGGGCGCGGGCACGCAGGAGGGCGCCCCCGTTCCCGAAGGTCCGGGCGGATTCAAACACGACGAACAGGGCAACCCGGTGGTGTCCAGGGTAAACATGGCGTTGCTGGAAAACCTCGCGCGGGCAGGAGGCGGCAAAAGTTTTGCCCTGGCACAAGGACAAACCGCCTTGCAAAACCTGTTGTATGAACTGCAGCACCTAGACCAGCGCGCCACCGCCGTGGTGTCTGTTCGCGAAAAAAAATCGGGGTACCAGTGGCTCCTGCTCCCCGGCCTGCTGGCCCTGTTGCTGTACGCAGCACTTCCAAAATACCGAAAAACATGAAATTCGGGCTCCTCCTCCTCATGCACCTGCTGCCCCTGGCCGCCTGGGCACAGGCCCGGTCGGGCGACCGGTACTTCGACAGAACCCAATACCAGGACGCAGCGGACGCCTACCAAAAGGCGCTGGACGGTTCGGATAACCCGTCCCGCGAACACTACAACATCGGAAACGCCCGGTACCGCCAGGGCAAATACGCCGATGCACAGACGCAATATCAAAAAGCACTCGAAGGGCCGGCCTCGCCCGACCAACAGGCCGATGCCTGGCACAACCTGGGAAACAGCCGTTTCCAGCAGCAGGACTACCGCGGGGCCATCGAGGCCTACCAGAACAGCCTCCGACTCCGCCCGGGAAATGGCGACACCAGAAACAACCTGATGCTGGCAAAAATGCAGCAGCAACAGCAGCAACAAAACCAGGATAACCCGCAGTCCGGCGACGGCAATCAACCACAACCGCCGTCCGGACAGGGCGATCAGCCGACCAACGAACCGCCTACAGAGCAGGCCCGCAACCTGGAGGAGGCCCGCCGTTTTCTGGAAACGGCCGTCGAGCCCGAAGACCAGCGCAATACCCGCCGATACCGGGAAGGAGACCGGCAGCAAAAAAAACAGCCGGCACAAAAAGACTGGTGATTTTTTGAAAACACACCCGACCTTTGCCGCAACCAATCATACGCCACAGCCATGCCGGAAAAAGGAATACCCACCGTCGATCTGCGTACGTTTATTCAGGGCGGACGCGCCGGATCGGACGCCTTTGTGCAGGCGCTCGGCACGGCTTTTCACGAGGTCGGTTTTGTCGCCGTGCTCAATCACGGTGTGGATAAGGCCCTGATCGACCGTTTCTACGCGGCAGCCAGGGCGTTTTTTGCCCTTCCGGAAGAAACCAAGCAGCGGTACGAGATTCCGGGTGCTGCCGGACAGCGCGGGTACACCGCCTTTGGAACCGAGCACGCCAAACATTCGGCCGTAGCCGATCTGAAGGAATTTTTTCAAATCGGACAGGAGGCGCCCGCGGCGTTTCCCCTGCACTACGCACCCAACGTCGCCGTCGCCGAAGTGCCCGATTTTCTGCCGGCCGCCATGGCGCTGTTCCGGGCGTTCGAGGAGGCCGGCGCTCACCTGCTGCGCGCCATCGCCCTGTTTTTGAAACTCGACGAGCCGTACTTCGAACCGCACATTACCTACGGGAACTCCATCCTGCGCGCCATCCACTATCCGCCCATCACCCGGGAACCAGACAGCGCCATTCGCGCCGAACAACACGAGGACATCAACCTCATCACCCTGCTGGTGGGCGCCAGCGCCGGCGGACTCCAGTTGCTCACCAGCGAAGGCCGGTGGGCGCCCATCCACCCCGCCGCCGACGAGATCGTGATCAACGTGGGCGACATGCTCCAAAGGCTCACCAACGACTTCCTCAAAAGCACCACCCACCGCGTGGTGAACCCGCCCCGCGAAGAATGGCACCTGCCCCGGCTCAGCATCCCGTTTTTCCTGCACCCAAGGGTGGATATGGACCTCTCCTGCCTGCCTTCGTGCATCACACCCGACAACCCGCTGCGCTATCCGCCCATCACCGCGGGAGAGTACCTGAATGAACGGTTGCGGGAGATTGGGCTTAAATAGGCGGTCGGGTGTCGGTCGTCGGCTATCGGCTGTCGGCTGTCGGTAGTCGGCTATCGGCTGTCGGTTGTCGGTAGTGGGCTGTCGGTTGTTGGATGTCGGCTATCGGCTACCGACAGCCGACATCCAACTACC
>JBGSTG010000143.1:0-10521 GCA_041736625.1 Saprospiraceae bacterium
GGTAGTTGGATGTCGGCTATCGGCTACCGACAGCCGACATCCAACTACCGACAGCCGACTACCGACTACCGACAGCCGACAGCCGACTACCGACTACCGACAGCCGACAACCTACAAAATCACCACCCCCTTAGCCTCATACACAATCTCCCGCTTCGGTTCGGTGATGGCCTGGATCTCTTTTTGGGATTTCCCGGCGTCTTCGGCGTAGTGGCGCAGCTCGTCTACGGGCGTCACTTTGACGTATGCGTAGCCGTCGACCACCACTTTTTTGCCGGAGAGGTCTTTGGGCATGAAAAAGGCGTAGTCCTTGAAGGTCACCCGCATGTCGGGCTGGTTGGGCGCGGTGAGCGTCATCCAGCAGCCTTTCACCTGGCAGACTTCCTTGACGGTGCCGGTGACTTTGATGGCCAGAGAGTCGGCCTTGCCCATTTTTTTGGACAGCTTTGCGTACTCAACCGCCCCATTGGTGGTGATGTATTCGCCGAAATGTTTCCCGTCGTTGGCGGCGGTTTGCTGGGCAACAGCGGATGGGATCATGACCGTCAGCAGCAACAATCCGGCAGCAACAGATAGTGAGATTTTTTTTAACATGATTTTATGAAATTTTCAAGCGTTTGAAAACAAAAGACTTGTACCCATTTTGGGTAAGGCAAAGGTAAGGTGTAATCGTCATTAGCCCATAAATGGCACAATATTCGTTGAATAAAATTGTTCTAAGTTTCGCCGAATTTGCCGGTACGCCGCCAGGCTGCCCAACTAAAACAACCGGTTGTTTATGAACGCGAAACACTCAGAATTAATCGACCCGCATGACAATGCTTGCACCCTTCTCAGCATGTTAACCAAAACCATCAATCTTTCCGTCATGAAGGGTTCAACTCAATTCTCCCGCTTTCTGCAGGTATTCATCCTGTGGACTTCCCTCACCGCCGTCGCTTCTGCCCAATGCGTCAGTGGAAATTGTTACGAAGGGTCCGGCACCTACCGATACAGCAACGGCAATGTGTACTCCGGCCAGTTTGCGTACGGCAAACAAAACGGATCGGGCGCCATGCGCTACGCCGACAAAAGCGAGTACACTGGCGAGTGGAAAAACGGCATGCGCCAGGGCAAAGGCAAGATGCGTGCCGCCAACGGCAACGTGTACGACGGCCAGTTCGCCAACGGCAACTTCGAAGGCCAGGGCACCATGGTGTACGCCAACGGCGAGCGATACGTCGGCCAATGGTCGCGCGGCATGCCCACCAAAGGCACCTACACCTTTGCCACCAAAGAACGCTACGAGGGTCAGTTCGTCAACGGCAACTTCGAAGGCCAAGGCACCATGTACTACCCCGACGGGGCCTACTACACCGGCGGCTGGAAAAACAACCGCAAGCACGGAAACGGCAAGCTCGTGCGTCCCAACGGTGCCGTCGAATCGGGTGTCTGGAACAACGGCACCCTGTCGAAACCCGCCCCCCCACAAGCCACCGCGAGCACGGGCGGCGTGAAGCCCACCGGCCCCTCGGGCGCGGGAACCGCCGGCGCCAACAAACCCAACACCACCGGTCTGCGCAACTGCAACAACGTCAACTGCGGCAACGGACGCGGCTACTACACCTACCCCGACGGCTCCATGTGGGTGGGCCAGTTCAAAGAAGGCCGACCCATGGGCGAGGGCATCTGCTACTACTCCAACGGCGACCGCTACGAGGGCAACTGGAGCCTCAACGCACCCAGCGGCGAAGGCGTCATGCATTTTGCCGGCGGACGGGTGTACGGCGCCGTCTGGGTGAACGGCGCACCCGTTCAGGAACTCGACTCCCGCGAAAACGTGCCCACCGGAACCGTCAAACCCGAAAAAACAGACAACGTGCGCATCTTCGCCGTGGTCGTTGGCGTCGGCAAATACAAAACCATGCCCGCACTGCAGTTCACCGACGACGATGCCTACCGCTTTTACACCTTCCTCAAAAGCCCGGAAGGCGGCGCACTCAACGACAACCAGATCACCCTGCTGCTCGACGAAAAAGCCACACGGGACAACATCCTCCGCTCCATGCAGCAGTTCTTCCTGCGGGCAGACGAAAACGACGTGGTGCTTTTTTACTTCAGCGGACATGGCCTGAACGGCAGTTTTCTGCCGGTGGACTTCGATGGGTACAACAACAAACTCCGCCACGACGAAGTACGACAGCTTTTACTCAAAAGCAAGGCCAAACACAAACTTTGCATCGCCGATGCCTGCCACAGCGGCTCCCTGAGCTACGGTCTGGTGGCCAAAGGCCCGGCGCCGGTTACACTCGACAGCTACTACCAGGCGTTCGAAGAATCGGAGGGCGGCATTGCCCTGCTCATGTCGTCCAAAGCGGAAGAACTCTCCCTCGAAGACCACGGCCTGCGCCAGGGCGTGTTCACCTATTACCTCATGGAAGGGCTCAAAGGCAAGGCCGACAACAACAACGACCGGTTGGTGAACATCCAGGAAATTTATCAGTACGTGTTCCGGCAGGTGCGCACCTACACCTCCGGTGTGCAAACTCCGGTGCTGACCGGCGACTTCGACAACGCCATGCCGGTTTCGTGGAGACGCTATTAAGATTCGAGCAAGCGCTTATCGTTGAGGGGTTTAAACATGCGCCGGAAAGCCGTGTTTGAACCCCTCAACGCAATTTTTCTCCTTCATCGTCCAACAATTTGCCGTTCAGGATGCGCAGGATGCGCGCCGGAAAGTTCTGCAGGATGCGGTAGTCGTGCGTCGCACAGAGCACTGCGCTGTTTTGCTGCCGGGCGAGGTTGCGCATGAGCACCAGGATATCGTCGCTGGTTTCGGGATCCAGGTTGCCGGTGGGCTCGTCGGCGATGAGCAGGATGGGTTTGTTCAGCAGCGCCCGGGCGATGACCACGCGCTGCTGTTCGCCTCCGGACAGTTCGAACGGCATCGCCTGATGCATTTTAGACAAGCCTACGCTGCCCAGCACCTCGTCGATGCGCGCTGACATGGCCTCCATGTCGGTCCACCCCGTAGCCTTGAGCACAAAAAGCAGGTTTTTCTCCACCGTTCGGTCGGTGAGCAGGTTGAAATCCTGAAACACGATACCGAGTTTGCGTCGCAGCAGGTGAACGTTTTTGCGTTTGAGGTGCCTTAGATCGTGTCCGGCCACTTCCCCGTAACCCTCGTACAGCGGCAATGCGGCGTACAGGGTTTTGAGCAGGGATGTTTTACCGCTGCCGGTTTTGCCGATCAGATAGGTGAACTCCCCTTCCCCTATGGTCAGGTTGATGTGTTCCAGCACCGTTTTGCCGTCTAACTGCCGGATAACGGCGTCGGTCAGTTTAACCACGTGGGCCATGATCGGTTCAATGGTTTGTCAGGCCGAGCACGTCGGCCATGGTGAATACACCCTTGCGGCCGCGAAGCCACCGGGCAGCCAGCAGGGCGCCGGCGGCGAAGCCCTCGCGTGTGTGCGCCGTGTGTTCGATGGTGATGGTGTCAATGGGGCTGCGCCAGTCGATGCGGTGCGTGCCGGTCGCCTCGCCCTCGCGCCTGGCGTAAACAGGAAGGGTTCCGGCGTCTGTGATGTCTTCGGCAAGGCGCCAGCTCCCGATGCCCGGGTGGTGCGCCATTATTTGCTCCGCCAGGGTGATGGCGGTTCCGCTGGGCGCGTCGAGCTTGTGGATGTGGTGGATTTCTGTCATGTCCGGACGGTATTCCGGCCGGTCGGCCATGAGGCGCGACAAGAACTGGTTCAGTGCGAAAAAGAGGTTCACCCCCACGCTGAAGTTGGAAGCCCAGATCATTGCGCCCTCCCGTTGCCGGCAAAGGGCATAGGCTTCGGATAGTTGCGCCGACCAGCCGGTCGTGCCGCTGACCACGGGAACCCCGGCCTCCAGGCAACTCTGCACGTTGCCCCATGCCGCTTCCGGGCGGGTGAATTCAATGACCACGTCTGCGCTGCGCAACAGGGACTCCGGCACGCCCGTTCGCCCGGCATGCCAGGCGATTTCGACCCCGTACCGGGGCGCCAAAGCATCTATGGCTTTGCCCATTTTTCCGTAACCGAGTAGTCCGACGCGCATCATTGCCGGCAAAGGTAATGCAGCCGCCGGAATTACTGTCGGAACAACCGAACGGGGGGCGCCGGCGCGCCGGCATCCAGCCACAACAGATAGGCGCCGGCGGGCAGTTTTTCGGTGATGCGTACAACGGGGCTGTCTGCGTCGACCGGCCTTGACCAGAGCGTTCGCCCCAATTCGTCGGTCAGCCTGAGCACACCCTCCTGCTCGGGCAGGAGTCGGCATTCGACCGTAAAAGCGTCGCCCGACGGATTGGGGAAAACCACCATCCGGTCGTCTTCGGAACCCGGCCGTGCCTGCGGTTTGAGCCGTGGGTACAGGAAAATGGTCAGGCTGGTGTCGGCGATCAGTATCTGATTGGACATCATCACGTTTGCGCCGGTGAGGGCATTGGCGGCGATGTCGTAAATGCCGGGTTGAACGCCGGAGATACTGAACGCGCCCGCTGCGTCGGCTACCGTGTTGTAAGTCTGATTGCGGCCAAACAGGAATACAGAAGCGAATTCATACGGTTGTTTTTTGCCGGCGCTGAGCACGACCCCGCTCACCGTCAGGTTGCCGTTGGGGAACAGGGCCGCGTGGAGCTCGGTCACCTGCCCGTTTTCCAGCAACACCGGCGCTTCGAGCGTCTGATACCCGCCTTTGACGACACGCGCGGTGAAATAACCGGACGCCGCCTGCCCCATCTTGAACGCGCCACCGGCGCCGGAGCTTTGCAGGGTGGGCGTTGGCGCACCCATGATCTCCACCACGGCGTTGGCGATCGGCAGGCCGGAAATCGCATCGGTCACCGTGCCCTCGAGGTAGCAGGCGCGGGTGTAGGTGGGCGTGACGATGTACAGCTCTCCGTTGTTGCTTGTGCCCGGCGCGCTGATGTTGGTGGCCGCGATGGCGCCGGAGGGGAAGTAGGGGTACACCCCCCAGCATCCTTCAAAACCGCCCCCGGCATAACCCGGGTAGGTGTCGTAGTTTCCGGTTTGCACCAGGTTATCCGGCCGGGTGATGTCTACTATGGTGAATCCGTCTTTGTACCAGGAAGTGACGGCGTAGTTGCCCAGAATGTGGGTGTTGTGCACCACCGAGTTGGAGCCCGGGTTGCTTTGTATCTGATCGAGCAGCCGGATGTCGGTCGGGTCGGAAACATCATAGGCAGCCAGAACGGAGTTGTTGACCTCATCGGTGGTCAGGATCACGCTCCGGTCGTCGGTCAGCCAGGTATTGTGGGTAAAATTGCCGGGGGTATTTTGCGTGGCGAGCACCATGGGGTTGCTCTTGTCGCGCATGTCTACCACAGCGAACTGGCCAGCGTAAATGTGCCCGGAAAACATCAGGTCGTTGTCGACGTAGCCGTCGTGGATGTACCCGAGCTGGTCGAACTTGCCAGCGTAAGCGGGGTTCCAGGGGTCGGTGTGCAAATCGAATATTTTGGCGCCGCCACCAAAAAGGTTGCCGCCGTACGCATAGAGGTAGCCGGTGGCGGTGTCGATGTGCAGGGCATGGATGCGGGTGAGCTGCCCGGCAATGGGGCCGTCGCCCTGGTAAAACTTACTGGGCACGTTGGCGGAGGGCAAGGCCGACAGGTCGACCACCTGAATCCCTTGTCCGCCTTCGGAGACGACATACGCGTACTCCCGGTAAGTTTTGATCTCCTTCCACAGGTTGTTGGGTCCGGGAATCTGAACGATTTGCTGCGGGTTGTCGGGGTTGGTGATGTCCACAATAATCAACCCTTTGGAGGCGCCGGCCAGCACGTATTCGCGGCCGTCGGGCGCCGCGTAGCCCCAAACATTGGCCAGCGTTTGGCCGGGAAAACTGATTTTGGCGCGAAAGTCGATGTTGTTGTTCTGGGCGTGGAACACCGCCGGCAACAACAGGGAAAATACAAAAACAGGGTAAAAACGGAGCATGTATGTGTACGATTGACGGTGAGGTGCAGAACAAGGAACAAATATCGCTTTTTTCGTTCACTATAAGCGCCCCATGGGGAAAAAGGCGTCCTCTAAGTGGCGGATTTGCTTAACCTGGCCATCTTGCATGAGTACAGCCACCACATCGAAGCGAATAATCCATTCGTAGCCGATGCGCTCCATGTAGGCGCCGGCGGCCCGCGCGATGGCGTCTTCCTTTTTGGGCACCACGGCGCTCTCCGGGCCGCCGAAGCCGTCGGAACTCCGGGTTTTTACTTCTACAAAAATGAGGTGGCCTTCCGGCGACCAGGCGACGATGTCCAACTCACCGCGCCCGGTGCGCGCGTTTCTGGCTTCGATGCGGTAGCCTTTTTCTTCCAGAAAAGCGGCGGCGGCGTTCTCGCCCAGACGGGCGGTTTCGAGGTGATGAAGCATGTCCGATTCCAAATTTGCCGGCTAAAATACGGCATTTTCATTCTGCATACAAGAGATATTTCTCCCGGATGGCTTTAAATTTCTCCAGCCCCTCCCGCCACGACGCCCTGATTTCCGCCTCCGTTTCGCCTTTTTTGATCTGTTTGCGCAACTCGTTGTTGCCGGCAAGCATGTCGAAATACCCGTTTTTCAGGAAAAAATGTTTTTTATCGGGCGTATGGTGGTAAAATTTCAGGAGCGGCTCCAGGTCGAGTTTGCGCACGTTAAAAAGGCTGTCGACGTCGAGGTGCCGGAAGTCGTAACCGTTGCAGGATATGTTTTCGTATAGCGGCCGACGCGCTGCGCTGTTGGAACGCGGCGTAAACACGAAGTTCCCGAGGGTAAACGAGGGATGTCCGATGCGCTGGAAGGGGTAATCGGTGCCCCGCCCTACGCTGACTGCTGTGCCCTCGAACAGGCACAACGACGGGTACAGGAGAATGGCTCGGGCATTGGGCAGGTTGGGCGACGGTTTTACCGGCAGATCGTAGAAGGTGCTGTGGGTGTAATTTTCGCAGCGCACCACGCTGAGAAAAAACGGGGCGTTCGGCTCTATCCAGCCCTCGCCCACGAAGAGATTGGCCAGCTCGCCCACGGTGCAGCCGTGCACGATCGGCAGCCGGGCTACGCCGACAAACGACAGCTCTCGGCGCTCCAGGATGGGGCCGTCCACGTAGTGCCCGTTGGGGTTGGGCCGGTCCAGCACCAGAAAAGGGATGCCCAGGCCGGCGCACACCTCCAGCATGTTGTACATGGTGCTGATGTAGGTATAAAAACGGGCGCCGACATCCTGGACGTCGAACACCACGATGTCGATGCCGTTCAGGTCTTCGGCCGTCGGCTTCAGTTTTTTGCCGTAAAGCGAAACAATGGGGATGCCCGTCCGGTCGTCCAGGTCGTCGTTCACCCGGTCGCCCGCGTCGGCCGTGCCGCGAAACCCATGCTCAGGGGCATATACGCGCTGCACCTCCACGCCCAGGCGAAGGAGGGTATCCAGCAGGTGCCGGTCGCCCACGCGCGAGGAGTGGTTCACCAGCAGGCCCACGCACTTGCCCTCCAGCAGGGGCAGGTACTCGGCGGTGCGCTCGGCGCCGGTGATGACCTGGGCGGGCAGGAGCGTGCGGTTAATCCATAAAACAAGGAGCAAACAGATAATTCTAAGTGGCATCCGGAGCATTTTCGGCAAAAATGCAGTTTAAATCGGCAACGACAACCGCAATAACACCCGTTTTGCAAATTTTAGCCCCCGTCAGTCCTCGCGTTTCAGCACAGTGACCAGCGGCCGGAACCCGATGAAAGGCGAAGGGCCGGTGGCGCCGGCGTAAACGTCGGGCGCGTCGATGCGGATGTCGTACCCCGTGCTGTTGAAACTGCCGCCTTTGGTGCGTCCGGGTTCGGCGAGGCGCTCCGCCACGTTTCCGCAGGTGTTGTACAGGCCAAATTCGTTGGGCTGGTTCGAGCGGGCGGGCGCGGGGCCCAGCGTTTGTGGGTAGGCGACTTGCTTTTCCGGGACGTCCATGATTTCCAGGGCGCCGTTGCTCTGGTGGATGGATTCGTCGCCTATGCGCTTGAAGTTGTACAGCAATTCGCCCTTGGTGTTGCGCAAATAAGGCCCAAAAGGATAAGGCGTCGGCGTACGGCCGCCCGAGGCCGCGTACATCCACTCCGCTTCGGTGGGCAACCGTACCTGCACGATCCATCCCGGGTTTTGGTCCTGCAGTATTTGCGTCAGCCAGCGGCAGTACAACTCGGCCGCTTCGTGGCTGACGTTCACCACCGGGTAGCCCTCATACGCCGGATGGGTGTGGTAATGCGCTGCCAGGGGTTCGCTGAAGGTCATGGCGCTTTCCCACGCCTCGTTGCGGATGCGGGCAACTTCCAGATCGGCCGTGCGCCCATTGTGCTCCAGATAATACAAAAACTCCCGGTAATCCAGGTTGGTGATCTCCGTTTCAAACAGGAAAAAACCCTGAATGCTCACCTCATTACCATCGGGCATCTTCAACACGCCGGACGGAATGTACTTGTACGACTTGGTGAGATTCGGTTTTTTGCCGTTGGGCGGGAAGCTGAACGATGTCAGCACGCAAAAAACAAGCAAAGTCAGGAGTGGTTTCACGTGGAAAAAGTTCGGTAATCAGAAAAAAGTGGCAGAAAACAGAAAAAAAACAAAACATGGGCGAGACAAATTGTCAGCACTGAAAAATTTAACAGTCACACAATTTGTTTTCGAATGTCAAATTCTGTTTTATATTTGCTCAAAAATTTCCGCCCTTTGAAAACGTATTATAATGCCACGCCTACGGCGTTCTGACCACTCACTACTACAAAAGAGTCGCCCCTAACGGGGCTTTTTGCGTCTTCGGGAATGACCTTTTCCGTTTGCAGCGGAAATACGTGACTTCGCAGCCGAATCCTTCTTACACCCCAAAACCTATTCTAAAACCGACAACCGACTACCGACTACCGACAGCCGACTACCGAAAGCCGACAACCGACAACCATGTTCGCCATCATCGACGTAGAAACCACCGGCGGCTCCGCCCGCTGGGAACGCATCACCGAGGTTGCCATCGTATTGCACGACGGCGAGCGGATCGTCGATACTTTTTCCAGCCTGATCAACCCGGAGCGCAGCATACCCTGGAACATCACCCAGCTGACCGGCATTACCGACGAGATGGTGGCCGACGCGCCGAAGTTTTTTGAGGTGGCGCGCCAGATCGTGGAGATGACCGAGGGCGCGGTATTTGTGGCGCACAATGCCCAGTTCGACTACGGGTTCATTCGCGAAGAGTTCGCACGCCTGGGCTATGCGTACTCCCGCAGGCAGCTGTGTACCGTGCGGCTGGCGCGCAAGGTGATGCCCGGCTTGCCCGGGTACAGCCTCAGCAAGCTCAAGACCCACTTCGGCATCGCGGCAGAGCGCAGCCACCGGGCGCTGGACGACACCCTGGCCACCGCCCGCATTTTCGAATACCTGCTGGCGGCGCGCGACGCGGAGAGCACCCTGCGCCAGTTCATCAACCACGGCGTCAAGGAGACCAAACTGCCGCCGCAAATCACCCTCGACCGCCTGCATGCCCTTCCGGAAACCTGCGGTGTGTACTATTTCCACGATGCCGACGGCCAGGTGGTGTACGTGGGCAAAAGCCTGAACATCCGCAAGCGCATTTTCGAGCATTTCGCCGACGCTACGCCGAAAGGGGAGCAGCTCCGCCAGAGCGTGGCGGATTTTAGCTGCGAGGAAACGGGCAGCGAACTCGTGGCCCTGCTCCTCGAAAGCACCGAGATCAAACGCCTGCAACCCCGCATCAACCGCGCCCAGCGCGCACGCCACTTCCAGGGCGCCGTGTACACCTACACCGACGAACGCGGGTACGTTTGCCTACAGGCAGGCAAAAACCCGGTCAAGGGCATCGCCGGCATGACCAGACTCGCCGAATACCCTAAAATGGGCAGCGCCGTCGGGCACCTCGAGTCCCTCATGCAGCGCTTCGAACTCTGCGGCAAACTGTGCCACTTCGACAAGCACCTCACCGCCTGCTTCCGGCACGCCATCAAGCAGTGCCACGGCGCCTGCATAGGCCATGAACCCGCCGACGCCTACAACGAACGCGCGGCCGAAGCCCTGGCCCTGCTGAAGCGCGGCCTCGAGGGCAGCTTCCTGATCGCCGAGCCAGGTCGCACGCCGGGCGAAAAAGCTTACGTCGGCGTCCGCGAAGGGCGCTTTTCCGGATACGCCTTCCTCGAGCCCGCCCTGCTCTCCGGCGCCGAAGACCAGGTGTGGGACGCGCTGCGCCGTCCCGGACCCGACCCGGAGGCCGAGCGCATCATCCGCAATTATTTGGCCGGCAGGAAAAAGCGCTGAACCGGTCGGTGTGCGTACTTTTACCCTTCGTATGCAGGACATCCAGAACTTCATCAACAACGAATACGTACCGCCCCTCTCCGGACGGCGGATCGACAACTACCAGCCGGCCACCGGCCGGGTGTACGGCACCTTGCCCGACTCCGGGCCCGAAGATGTATCCGCCGCCGTGCGCGCCGCCGCCGCCGCCTTCCCCGCCTGGGCAGC
>JBGSTG010000082.1:0-1573 GCA_041736625.1 Saprospiraceae bacterium
GGGGAAAGCTTGGCCCCTCACGCCAAAGGCAGAAGAATAGACCACCACCCAACCAAATTCATTCTAAAGCGGAATACAAGAACGCCTGGTCAAAACGTGAGACCAAGCGCCCTTGTATTCCGCACTCCGCATTCCGCATTCGACATTACTTCCGCGCCACGCTCATCTTCCGCTCCAGCACCTGCCGCCCATTCACCTGCAAGTCGTAGATATACAACCCGTCGGGCAAATCGCCCGCGTTGATGGTCACTGCACCTTCGCCGTCGTATAGGTTGAAGGTGCGCAAAGTACGGCCATTGAGGTCGTACACCGACAGCGCAGCGCCCACCGTGCCCGCCGGTACGGCGTACCCGATCACCGTGTTGTTGCTGAACGGATTCGGCGCGTTTTGCTCGAGGCGGAAGCCTTCGGTATTTTGGCTTGCGCGGTCGGCTTTCAGGTCGGATACCTCGCGGCGCAGCTCGGCGAGTTCGGTTTGCAGGGTGGTGATGGTGGCGTCCTGGGCCTTGATCGCCTCGGTGAGCACGGGGATTAGGGCATCGTAGTTGACGGCATAAAAACCATTGTCGCACTGCTGTGCGGCTTCAGGGATTACCTTTTCGAGGTCTTGTGCGATGAAGCCGTATTGCCGGCCTCCCGGCAGGTTTTTTTCCGGAAACTCGTCTGTACGGAACGTGTACGTGGTGCCTTGTAGTCGGCGCACCAAATCCATGGCGTTATCAACCGGCTGGATGTCCTTTTTCAGCCTGCGGTCAGACGTGATGAAACCCGCAGTGGCAAAAATGCCGGCCGCTACGTCCAGGAATATCGGAGTAAGGCCGGAAGTCGATATCGGCGACACACCAGCAGCCTGACCAATGCCCACACGGCCGTTGGACTGAAACTGCATCACCGGCAGGCGGTTGCTGGCTACAAACGGACCGCCGGGGTCGGCGTTGCGGAAGGAAATGAAGAATTTGTCTAACGACTGCGCGGTGGCTGGCGGCAACAGCCCCAGATCGGTACTGGCCGGGCCGGTATAGCCCAAGTCTTGCCAATACAAATCGGCCAACTCACCACCTAATGCGAAGGCAACCGCGTCAACCACTGGCGGAACAGCCGGAGTGGGGTTGCGCAACACCTGTAGGTTGACGGCCGTGCCGCGCTCGAAGACGTTGGTGGCAGCGTTGTTGGTGAACTGCGCGCGAAACCCCTCCACAGGCGTATTAATCACCGCAGTATTGCCCTCTTCACCGATGGCGGAGAAAGATTCGAAGTCGGCGCCACCTGTCTTGGTATCGTTTTGAATGAAAATGGTGCGAAACCGGGCGTCGGTAGCGCCCTCACGCCCGTCCACGTACAGGGCGGTAGACAGGTCGGGGAGGGACTGCTGCGGTTCACTGTTGATGCTGATGGTGCCGCGCGGGTTGGCGATCAGGATGTCGTCACCGGTAGTGAACGCGCTTGCATTGTCGTAGCTGCGTATGCGGAAGCGATTGGCATTGGTGCCGGTGGCTACACCAAACCCGGCGATGACGTCTTCGCCCGCCGACCCCGGAAACAGGTTGTAAAAACCCACCGAACCGCCTTTGGC
>JBGSTG010000102.1:0-24324 GCA_041736625.1 Saprospiraceae bacterium
TCGCGTTCTACGTGGCGCTGCCGGTGTTCGCCCACCTGCTGCTGGTGTCGTTGTGCCGCAGGCGGTGGCGACCAGGCCTGATGTTGGCGGGGCTGGGCGTGCTGGGGCTGGTCACACCCGCATGGCTGGTTCTGGTGCACGTCACCGACTTTCTCCCCGACGGCGCGAGGTTGTGGCTTCCGACGTACCTGGTGTGGTTCGTCGGCGGCATGCTGCTCGCGGTGCTGCGGCTGATGGGTGTGCGCGGCTACGCCATGGTGTGCGTGCCACTGGCGCTGGTCTGCTTCTTCATTGCGGCGACGCCGATTGTCGGGGCGCCCACGACCTCGCCCTTCGAACTTCGGGACAGTCTGTTCAAGGCCGCTTTCTATGCCGTCATCGCGACGCTGGTGGTCGCACCGTTGGCGTTGGCCGACCGCGGGTGGTACGTGAAGATCATCGGGACTCGGCCCATGGTCTTCCTCGGCGAGATCTCGTATGAGATCTTCCTGATCCACCTCGTCACGATGGAGTTGGTGATGGTGGAGATCCTCGACTATCACATCTACACCGGGTCGATGGCATGGCTGTTCGTCGCGACGATGGTGGTGACCGTGCCACTAGCGTGGTTGTTGCACCGGCTGACCCGGGTGCGGACCTAGCTCCACCTCGCGCCGAGTGTGATGGGAGATCGCTATTCGGCGGTTTCGTGCGATCTGACAGCACAGGCGATGGCCTGAGAAATTGCTGAATGTCGCGTGTCGCATCCCCAATAGCAGTGCGCACTTTGACGAGGCCGCATAGTCTTTGGTTCCCGGACGGCATCAGGGCGGTTCGGGATCGCCCGGCTGGGCGAGCACCTCGACGAGCGGATTCGTAAGTGCCTTCACCCGATGAGACGCCGGCGGTCCGGCGTGACATCCTTCCCATTCCCGACGTCGCTCACATCGGGTTGACGACGTATGACGCGAAGGACCCGGACACCAGTTATCCGCCGATCCGAGACGTGCGTCCACCAGAAGGCGCCCCCAACGTGGTGGTCATACTGCTCGACGACGTGGGTTACGGCGCCAGCAGCGCGTTCGGCGGGCCGTGTGACACCCCCAACTTCGAGAAGCTCGCCGCGAACGGGTTGAAGTACACCCGCTTTCACACCACCGCCCTGTGCTCACCTACGCGCACGGCGCTCCTGACCGGTTACAACCACCACTCCAACAACGCAGGCGCCATCATGGAAGTGGCCACGGCTTTTCCGGGTAACACCGGCGTGCGCCCGCAGTCGATAACCCCCGCCGCCGACGTGCTCCGCATGAACGGGTACAGCACGGCCGCTTTTGGCAAATACCACGAAACGGCGCCCTGGGAAGTGTCCGTCTCCGGGCCATACGACCGCTGGCCGACCGGCTCCGGATTCGACAAGTTCTATGGGTTTATCGGCGGCGAAACCAACCAGTGGCACCCGCTGGTGTTCGACGGCGTGACCCCGGTGGATGTGCCTGATGACGAACCCGGATACCACTTTACCAACGATATGACCAACCAGGCACTGGGTTGGGTGAGTCTGCAGCAATCCCTCACGCCCGACAAACCATTTTACATGTACTTCGCGCCGGGCGCCACCCACGCACCCCACCACGCACCGAAGGAATACATCGACAAGTACAAAGGCAAGTTCAGCCAGGGATGGGATAAACTCCGGGAAGAAACCCTCGCCCGCCAAAAGGCACTGGGTGTTGTGCCGGAAAACACCGCGCTGGCGTCCAAACCTGCCGACATCAAAGACTGGGACAAGCTCACGGCAGACGAGAAGCGCCTTTTCGAACGCCAAATGGAGGTGTTTGCCGGGTTCGCCGAGCACACCGACGCGCAGGTTGGTCGTCTGGTAGACGCGCTGGACGCCATGGGCGAGCTGGAAAACACCCTGTTTATTTACATCGTTGGCGACAACGGCTCCAGCGCCGAAGGCGGCATGATCGGCATGTACAATGAAAGCACTTACTTTAACGGTGTAGAAGAAACCCTGGACATGCAGTTGTCGCGCATCAACGACCTGGGTTCCGACAAATGCTACAACCACTTCGCCGCCGGCTGGGCCGTAGCCGGTAATACGCCTTTTACCTGGACCAAGCAGGTGGCCTCCAATTTCGGTGGGACTCGCAACGGCATGGTCATCCACTGGCCTGCCGGCATCAAAGCGCGCAACGAAGTGCGGTCGCAATTCCACCACGTGGTCGATGTGGCGCCCACCGTATATGAGGCTGCGGGCATCCCCGCCCCGAGCGTCGTGAAGGGCATCAAGCAACGGCCGATCGAAGGGGTGAGCATGGTGTACTCGTTTGACAACGCCCAGGCGCCCGACACCCGCAAAACCCAATATTTCGAGATCGCCGGAAACCGGGGCATCTACCACGAAGGCTGGTTTGCCGGCACCGTGCACAAAGCACCCTGGGAGGGAACACCCAGAAAAAAACTGGAAGAAGACGTGTGGGAACTGTTCGACGTGCGCGAAGACTTCAGTATGTCAAACAACCTGGCCGCGGCAAACGCAACCAAATTAGCGGAACTGAAAAAATTATTCATGACCGAAGGGGTTCGATACAACGTGTTGCCCATCGATGACCGCACCATCGAGCGGTTTGACGCCAAGGTGGCCGGCCGCCCCGATCTGATGGGTGGCAGGAAAAAACTGACGCTTTATCCCGGCGCGACCATGATCATGGAAAATGCCTTCATCAACCTGAAAAATACCTCGTACACCATCACCGCCGACATAGAGGTCACCGGAAACAACACCGGCGTACTGGCATGCCAGGGCGGCGACTTCGGCGGCTGGTCCCTTTACCTCAAAGACGGCAAGCCCGCATTTGCCTACAACTGGTTGGGTATCGAACATTATGACATCAACGCCGGCCAAAAACTCAGCCCCGGCAAACACACCGTTAAATTCGAGTTTCAGTACGAAGGTGGCAGGGGTAAAGGCGGTCAGGGCATCATATACGTGGACGGCGCCAAGGTAGCAGAGGGTACTATCAAACAAACGCATTCCAATGTGTATGGACTCGACGAGCCGGCAGACGTGGGCACCGACAGCAACACGCCGGTGACGGAAGCCTACCACCACCAGGCCCGGTTCAACGGAAAAATCAACAGGGTTGTCGTGGAGGTGATCTAAGCGCTTAAACACCCCAAACGCGCAGGTACACCCTCGGGTATTGGACCGGATTGGATAAACGCCGGAGCGCATGGCGGCACGTGCTTATCTTTGAGGCATGTATCGCTATGCGCTTCGGCGTTTGTTGCTTGTTGTGCCCACCCTGCTGGCCGTTTCGATCCTGCTGTTCGGCCTGAGCCGGCTGGCGCCGGGCGATCCGGTGCGAACGCTGTACGGCGACGAGGGTGTGGTGAGCGCCGATCCGGCCCGGCAAGCCGAGTTGTACGCCTACAACGCCCGCCAACTGGGTATGCACCTGCCGCCTTTTTATGGCGCACTGGGTCCGGCCGTGTTGCCCGACACCCTGCACCGGATATTCCCGCCGGAACGCCGGGAGCGCCTGCGCCGCTTGTGTTTACAGGGGGGCGCCTGGCCGGCGGTAGCAGGCTATGACAGCGCCCTGATTGCCTGGATGCGCGGGGTGGACGATTTGCCCGATGGTCTCGCGGTCGCAGCACCCCTGCGCTCGGCCAGTTTTGCTTTGTGGGCAACGGATGACCGGGAGCGGCTCGTGCCTGCGGCACACCTGCTGGGCCGGATGGCGGATACCCTGCCGGCATTGCAGGAGCCGTATCAGGCGTTGGTTCGGGCTGCCGCCGCCGTGGCTGACAGCCCCCGGCAGAATCGCTGGGCCGTTTCTTTCTCCTGGTACGGTTCCGAGAACCAGTACCACCGCTGGCTGACCGGTTTTTTGCGGGGCGACCTCGGGCGATCCCTCATCAACCGCCGACCGGTGACGGCCGAACTGTACCCGGCGCTGTGCGTTACCGTGCTCATCAATGGTGTGTCCCTACTCGTGGCCTTCGCCGTTTCCGTTTGGTTGGGCGTTGCATTGGCCACCCGTTCAGGAGGCTGGGTCGATGGTATGGTCCAAACCGCCCTGTTGGCGCTGTACGCCGTGCCCACTTTCTGGCTTGGCGTGCTGCTCATGTTGCTGCTGGCCACGCCAGATGCCGGTTTGCATTGGCTTCCGGGGGCGGCGGCACAGCCGTGGGCGCCCGCCCTGGAGACCTTCGGACACTGGTACCGGCAGAACGCTGCCCGGCTGCTGTTGCCCATGCTCACCCTGGCCCTGCACGTTTTGGGTGTATTCGCCCTGCAAATGCGGGGCGGGGTACTGCGTACCATGACGCAGCCTTTTGTGCGCACCGCCAGAGCCAAGGGGCTGGCGCAATCCCGCGTGGTGTGGGCGCACGGCGTACCCAACGCTTTGTTTCCCATGGTCGTATTGTTTGCACAAACGCTGCCCGCCATTTTTGGCGGCTCGCTTGTGCTCGAGTACCTGTTCCAGGTGCCCGGCATGGGCGCAAAAACCCAGGAGGCTTTTCTCGGTCGCGATTACCCGGTGCTTTTCGCCATCGCCATGCTCAGCGCCGCAATTACGGTGTTCGCCAACCTCCTGGCCGATATCCTGTACGCCTGGTTGGACCCTAGGGTGCGCTATTGAGCGCATCCCAATATTCCACGGCACGCCGGGTATGCGGAATGCAGATGGAGCCGCCTACCAGATTGGCCACGGCAAACACTTCGAAAATTTGATCGGTATGCACCCCCAGTTCGTGGCACTTGCCAAGGTGATATTTGATGCAATCGTCGCAGCGGAGCACCATGGAAGCCACCAGCCCAAGCAACTCTTTGGTTTTGGTGTCCAGGGCGCCATCCTGATACGTCTGGTTGTCGAGGCTCCAAAAACGTTTGAGCACCAGATTGTCGTGCGAGAGAATGCGCTCGTTCATGCGGGCGCGGTAGTCGTTGAATTCTTGAACAGCGTTCATAAGCCGAATGTGTTTAATATTGCGGCAAACATAACCACTTTTCCATGCGGGTAGTTTTACAACGGGTTAGCGAGGCGGCCGTTCACATTGGCGGAACGGAGCACGCAGCCATTGACCAGGGGTTTCTGATCCTCCTCGGCGTTGAACACGACGACACGGCGGCCGACGCCGAATGGCTGGCCAAAAAAATCGCTGCCCTGCGTGTATTTTCCGACGCGCAGGGACACATGAACCATTCCATTCAGGAGGTGGGAGGCGGCATGCTTGTAGTGAGTCAGTTTACCCTGCATGCCGACACCAAAAAAGGCAACCGCCCTTCTTTTATACGCGCGGCCCGACCGGAAACAGCCGTACCGCTTTACGAACAGTTCGTTCAAATGCTGGCGTTGGAAAGTGGGCGTCCGGTGTTGACCGGACAGTTTGGCGCCGATATGCAGGTGCGCCTCATCAACGACGGGCCGGTCACCATCCTGATGGACTCAAAAAACAGGGGGTGACCAAAAAAAAGCCGCCGAACATGCTTACGCATGCCGGCGGCACCCCAAAAAACCAAATGAAAACAATCTTCCTTTTTTGCCTTCTGCCCTTGCCTCTTTGGCAAAGACAATATTATGACGGTATGTCGGACACAGGTCACTTTTCCGGCAAAAAATATTTCCTGACTAGTTCGGGTTAAACCCGAAATGATGTATAATGCGCTCTTTGAGTTCTTTGCGGGCGAAGAAGATGCGACTTTTGACGGTACCGAGGGGCAAATGCAGTTCATCTGCAATTTCCTGGTACTTAAACCCTTCGAAGTGCATGAGAAAGGGAATGCGGATGCTGTCGTCCAGATTGTCCACCATCACGTTCAATTCCTTCAGCATAATGGAGCCTTCGGCTGCGTTGCCGGTGGCATGGCTGCCGGAATTGAGGTAGTATTGGTTGTCGGTGGTATCCAGAATGGTGTTTGCCTTTACTTTCTTCCGGTAATTGTTGATGAAGATGTTCTTCATGATGGTAAACACCCACGCTTTGAAGTTGGTGCCCGGTTGAAACTTATCGCGATTGGACAGGGCGCGAAAGGCAGTTTCCTGATACAAGTCCTTGGCATCCTCCACATTCTTCGTCAGATTGTAGGCAAATGAATGCAACAAGGTGGTTAATACGTCCATTTTGCTATTGAATTCCAAGGTACTCATGATGTGCTCCTTTTAGTTGTCTTAAATGATAGCCCAAAGGTAAAGGCTTGTTTAATACTGTGCAAGTTTTTCTTCAACAAAAAAATGACCAAATCCGACAAATTTAAGTGTTAATACAAGCTTCTACATGCTAAATTATTGATAAT
Organism: Saprospiraceae bacterium; assembly: GCA_041736625.1. GTDB lineage: Bacteria > Bacteroidota > Bacteroidia > Chitinophagales > Saprospiraceae > M3007. The sequence goes on from JBGSTG010000102.1 coordinate 6,293, forward strand.
CAAATAAATGTACTATTTATACTAAATCCAAGATAAAAAATGTTTTCAGTATAGATTGAAAGTATTGAAGAGTGTTCAGGTGTTCCATTCCATTGAAACGCAAAAAATCCCCGAATCAGGGTACCTGAATCGCCATATCTGCGTTGATAACGCACAGATCGTTATTTTTGTACGCTTGGAAACCGCTGAAACATCCGGGTACGGACATTTTTGTTTATCAGTTGTATTTTGGTCATGCCGAATTTCGCATATCGCTTGTTGCCTGCGCTGCTATTGCCTGCGCTGCTTGTTGGTCAGCCCACTTACCGCAACACCACTACCCCCAAAGCGCTCAAGCCTTACAAAGAAGGTGCGCAACACGCCGCCAATCAGGATTATGCCCTGGCGCAGGGCTTTTTTGAAAAGGCGGTGAACACCGATCCGTTTTTTGTGGATGCGTGGCTGCAACTTGGGTACGTAGAAGCGGAACTGAAAAATTGGCCGGCCTCCGAGTTGGCCTTTGAAAAAGCGGTTGTACTCGATACCGCTTATGCCCTGGAGGGTTTTTTCAAGGCCGCCCAGGCCGAATGGGAGCAGGCAAAATTTGGCGAGGCCGCCAAACACGCTGGCGATTACCTGGCGCTCGGCAAGACCAACGACCCCTTCTACTATATGGCGCAAAATCTGGTACGGCAGGCCCGGTTTGCCCGGCAGGCCATGGCCAACCCCGTGCCTTTTGAACCGCGCAACCTGGGACCGGGGGTAAATACGGCCGACGACGAGTATTTCCCTTCGCTTACGGCCGACGGCGAGTCGCTGGTGTTCACCCGGCGGCTATCGGTATCTATGTTTGAAGACAATGAGGACTTTTTCCTGAGCAACTTTGCCGACGGGCAATGGACAACCGCCCAGCCCATCCAGGAGATCAACACCCCGGACAACGAGGGCGCACAGGCACTGAGCCCCGATGGCACCTGGTTGGTGTTCACCGCTTGTAACCGACGGGGCGACGGCTCCCAGGGCAGTTGCGATCTGTACTGGTCGCAACTCAAACGCGAGGGATGGAGCAAGCCCCAACCCTTCAGCAGCGCCATTAACTCCGAACATTGGGAATCGCAGCCCAGCATCAGCGCAGACGGGCGCTCCATCGCTTTCTCCAGCAATCGTCCCGGCGGATTCGGCGGCAAGGATCTTTGGATTACCTCCCGGGGCGACGACGGCAAGTGGAGCAAACCGCAAAACCTCGGCCCGGTCATTAACACCGGCGGTTTTGAACTGCTCCCGTACCTGCATCCGGACGGCCAGACGATGTACTTTGCCTCCGACAGCCTGCCGGGCATGGGTGGCTTAGACCTCTTCGTTTCCCGAAAAAGGCCCGACGGCTCCTGGGGAGAACCCACCAATCTGGGCTACCCCATCAATACGACGGGCAATGAGGTGGCGCTGACCGTGAGCCTCGACGGGCACACCGCTTATTATGCATCCAATCGGGAAGGCGGCCTGGGTGGCCTCGACCTCTACGCCTTCGAAATGCCCGTCGCCGCCCGACCGCTGCCTGCCACCTACGCCAGGGTTGTGGTGAAAGACGCCCTAACCGGTCAGTTGCTATCGGCCCGCGCCGAGGTCGTAGACCTGGGCACTGCCCAAACCCTGGTGTCGGCGTCCACCCGGAAAAACGGCTCGGCACTGGTGTGCCTGCCTGCGGGCCGCCGGTACATGCTGAATGTGAGCCGGCCCGGGTACGTTTTTTACTCGGAGAACTTTAACCTGACGGGCGATGCCGGTTTGAGCGAACCTTTCCTGGTTACCGCCGAACTGCTGCCGGTGCCGGCAGAAGACAAACCCGAATCCGCAGGGAAACCCGTGGTATTGCGAAACGTATTCTTCGACACCGGTTCCGCCGTGCTGAAGCCGGAATCCAGAACCGAACTGGATCGACTCATGCGCCTGCTGCAGGAACAGCCCGGCATGCGCATCCAGATCAATGGACACACCGACAGCCAGGGCGACGACGCGTCGAACCTTACCTTGTCCGAAGACAGGGCCAAAGCCGTGTACGAATACCTGATTCAAAAAGGAATCAATGCCGACCGCCTGCGCTATAAGGGCTTCGGTGAGTCCCGGCCGGTAGACAGCAACGACACCGAAGCCGGAAGGAGCCGGAACCGGCGCACGGAATTTGTCATCTGGTAGTGGCCGGGGTCATTCGGCGCGGGTGCGGGCGTTTCAAACAAAAAACGACTTGTCCCGGATCAGGCGCCCCACTTTTTTGGGCACCTGCCGCTCCCACTCGTGCCCGCCCTCGCGGATGTTTTGCAGCACATGTTTGTGGTAGATGTGCAAGTGGTCGGCGTTGAAGTGCCGGATGTCCACGATGTGCCCTTTTTCCAACAGGTAGCGATAGATAAAGTGTATTTCCTGGGGGATATCGAGGTTTTGGGCGGTCATGAGTTCCGCTTGTCCCGTTAATTTGGCCGGGTAGATGTAGAAGCGGACATTGCGCATGAAAATTTCGCCCAGTGCGCCCAGGAGGTTATCCGGGTTTTGCTCCACCGTTTCGCGCAGGATGTTGCGCAACTTGCGCGCGCCCATGGCCAGCCCGATGCGCTGCACCTTGTAGTTGCCGAAGTAAGCGATCAGTTTTTTGTGTTGCAAGCAGCCGGAGACGATCACGGTGATGCCCAGGGCGCACAGCAGATCGGCGCGGTCGAGGAAGTCGCGCTCGTTAAGCTCCCCGTCGGCCCGCAGGTTGTCGATGGTGATCTCGGCGAGGAACCAGGTGTTGTCGGGGTCTACGTCCGGCTCATGACGGAACTGTTGAAAGCCGTGCACGATCATGTCTTCCTGTACGAGGGTGGGCGGCCGGTAGCTGCCACGGGCGATGAGGATGGATTTTTTGTACAAAAATTCGCCGGCGTGCACGCTGCGGCGGTCGGGAGAGAAGAAGGTCACGTCGCTCAGCCCGTGCTTCACGGCCCATAGGCAGAGCAGGCGGTTGTCGACGTGTTCGAAATCGGGGCCTTCCAGGCGCACCATGTCGAGCATGACGCGTCCGCGCAGGTTGTCGAGCAGCGACACGATCAGGGTCTCCGGGTCGGCAGCATATCGGTAGCAGCCGTACACCATGTTGACGCCGAGGATGCCCACGGCATGCTGCTGCAGGCGGTTGTCGTTGTCGAGCATGTGCACGTGGATGATCAGGTCGTTCGGCTTGCTTTCGGGCCGGCGCTGAAAGCGGAGCCCCAGCCACCCGTCGCCTTTGATGGTACGCGTAAAATTGACGGCGGCCACGGTGTCGGCGAAGGCAAAAAACGTCTCGCCGGGGCGTACCGTGCGCAAGCGCTGTTCCATCAGGCCGTACTCGTGGTCGAGCATGCGGTACAGGCGCGACTCGCACACGTAGCGCCCTTTGCCGCGCTCTTCGGCGCCGTATATGTCGTCGGACACCTGTTTGTCGTAGGCGCTCATGCTCTTGGCGATGGTGCCGGCGGCCGCGCCCACCTGAAAAAAGTGGCGCGCCACCTCCTGGCCGGCGCCGATCTCGGCGAATGCGCCGTAGATGCCGTCGTCGAGGTTGATCTCCAGCGCCTTTTGTTCGGGTTCGAGGATGCGTCGGGTCATGGATGTGTTTTCAATGGGTCAGGAAGGGATCAGCAGGTTTGGCCCTGCATCTGTTTTCGTTGAAGATATCGTTGTTTCCAATTGTTGGGACAAAGATACCAGGCGAAATCATTCGTCCTACGACTATACTCGTAGGACGAATCCTTCTTTCAAACAAATCTTCTCCGCGGCCGTGCGTCCCGACATCATGGCCGTGGGTACACCGCCGCCCGGCGCCACCCAGTGCCCGCACAGGTAACAGTTTTCCAGCCCGTCCAGTGTATTTTGCAGTTGCCCGAACCCCGTTTCCGGTGTGGCCAGCCAGCCCTCAAAACTGCCTTTCCAGTTGTTGGTGAAGCCGATGATGGTAGCGGGGGTGACCACATCGGTCATTTCCACCAGATCGCGCACGTCCCCGAGTTTGTCCTCCAGCGCGTCGATAAAGCCTTCCACCAGCCGTTTTTTCTCTGCGGCGTATTTTTCCGGGTCGTTTTTTTGCAAGTCAACCCAATACGCCCAGTTCCGGGTTTCGATCATGGCCGACAGGAGCGTCTTCCCCGGGGGCGCCAGGGTAGGGTCGAAGTTGTGCACACGCAGCAACAAATCGCGCAGTTCGGTTTCCGGGTCGATGCGCAGGGGTGTTTTGAGCGGGAATAAATAGGTGTGTGGTGTAGCGTTGAACGTGCGTGCTACGCCTGCCGACAGAAAGATGAGCGAAGGAAAGGTCTTTCCGGAGGTAAACATTTTTTCGAGCTGGGCATTGGTGTAGCGGCGTTCCAGCAAGTCAAATATGGTGGCGTGACCATCGGCGGCGGACACCACGTAGTCGCCCCGGTATTCCGTGCCGTCGGAGAGGCGGATGCCCACCGCGCGGTTGTTTTCGACCAAAATTTTCTCTACCCGGCTTCCGTAGTGAATCTGGCCGCCCAGTTGGGTGAGCCGGTCGGCAATGCGCCGGGCAAACAGCAAAGAACCGCCGATGGGGTAACCCGCCTCCTTGTTGTGCATCCAGGCGAGGGTCATCATGACGAACAGCACAGGGATTTCCGGTTCAAACAGGTTGGCAACGGTCTTCCGCAACAGCGGGTGGCGGAACCCTTCGGCGTATTCGGCGCAAGTGAGGCGACTGTACTGTCCGAACGCGCCCAGGAAGGGCAGCATTTTCCACATGGCCCGCATTTTGAACCACAGGTTGCCGGTTTCGAAGGTGTGCTCGGAAGGCATATCCATCTGGGTAAACCGCTTGCAGGCGTTCACGAATGCGCGAATTTGTTCGGCATCTTCGGGGGCAAATTCCAGCCAATGTTCTTCGAGCCGGTCGAGATCGGTGTACACGTGTAGTTTATTGCCGTGTTCGTCCTCCGTAACTGCGTACGTTTCGTGGTCGATAATCTCCAATTCGCCCATGTCGATCAGCTCGTTCCAGCGGTCGAAAAAACTGTTGGTGCTGCCGGAGCCCACCAGCCAGTGGATGCACCAGTCGACGGTATAATCCCCGCGCTTCCACGAGGTGCAAACCCCGCCCGGCGTGGCGTTCAACTCGAAAAGGTGGACTTCAAAGCCGTTCATCTGAAGGTAAGCGCCCGCACTGAGACCCGCCATGCCGGCGCCGACGACCAATACTTTCTTTTTCATCTTGTTTCCGGTTTTGGGGTAAAAATCCGGATGGAAAGAATAAATGGGAATGACGGGGGTTTGTTCGTTGTGTGATTGTCGTCTTGGTTAAAACAAACCACAGAGGACTCAGAGGTAGCGCGGAGGTGCACGGAGCCTCTGCGCCCCTCTGCGAACCCTCGGTGTCCTCTGCGGTTCCTTTCCAAACAAACCACAGAGGACTCAGAGGTAGCGCGGAGGCGCACGGAGCCTCTGCGAACCCTCCGTGTCCTCTGCGGTTCCATTCCAAACAAACCACAGAGGACTCAGAGGTAGCGCGGAGGCGCACGGAGCCTCTGCGCCCCTCTGCGAACCCTCCGTGTCCTCTGCGGTTCCATTCCAAACAAACCACAGAGGACTCACAGGTAGCGCGGAGGTGCAAGGAGCCTCTGCGCCCCTCTGCGAACCCTCGGTGTCCTCTGCGGTTCCTTTAAAACAAACCAAAGAGGACAAGCGGAAGCGTATCTCCTTATTTCCAGGTGACCTTATCCGCCAAGTCCTCCCGCACACCCGCCACTTCCGGCATGTTGTGTTGCCCCATATAGAACAGCCCCAGGCAGCGCTGCCCGGGCCCGAGTCCCAGAAAAGCATCGGCTTCCAGAATGGCCCGCGGCGTGCTCCAGTAACACCCCAACCCGAGGGCGCTGCAGTGCAGCCACATGTTTTGAACGGCCATGGCGACGGCGGCGATTTCCTCAAATTCCGGCACGCGCACGTCGGGGTCTCGTTGCATAATGATGGCGATTACCGCGCCGGCGCGCAACGGGTTCTCACCGGCTTTCTGTTTTTTCTCTTCCGAAAAAGCTTCCGGGGCGGTGTTTTTTTCAAAAAAATCGGCCAGGTAAGCGCTCAACTGCCAGCGGCTTTCCGGGGTGTGGAACACTTGAAAGCGCCAGGGCTCCGTGCGCCGGTGGGTGGGCGCCCATCGTGCGCTTTCGAGCATGGCTTCGATGTGCGCACGGTCAATGGGTGCGTCGGGGATGTACGATTTGGGGTACACCGAGCGGCGGCGGCGAATGAGGTCGGAAAGGAGTTCAGTTTGCATAGGGGCAAAGGTAATGCATGTATCGAAAAGCATCAGGCCACCAGCACCGGCACTGTCACTTTGTGCCGCACGGCGTCGATGGTGGAACCCAGCAGCAGGTCTTTCAGCAGCCGGTGCCCGTGAGAGCCCATGACCAGTAGTTGCGATTCGGATTCCCGTACCAGCTTGGGCAGCACTTTTTTGGCGGGCCCGAACCCAATGCGTACCTCGGCTTCATAACCCAGGTAACGGAGACGTTCGGCGTATTGGTTGAGCACTTTTTCGTCGGAAACGGATTCGAAGTCCCGGATGTCGGCGCCCATAACCCATGCGCCGGCGGACTCGACGGAGTGCAGGAGGATGTAAGCGGCGTGTTTGCCCCCTACGTGCAGGGCATGCTCCAGTGCTTTGGTGTCCGAACCGGTGAAATCGAGGGCCACGGCGATGCGGCGGTACTCGGGCGGCTTGCTTTGCGCGAACGCGCCGAGATCGGCGTGTGGCAGTCCTACGCGCCGTTGTGGCGACCGTTGGAGGAGCGGCTTGAATACAATGAAAGCCAGGGCGCCCATGGCGATCGCCAGCACAGGAAAAACGACGAATTGGGTCACCATGGCCGTGCTGCCGCCGACCTTCAGCCAGCCTCCTACCGTTTCGGCGACCAGGTTGATGTTGAGACCGACGATGATGATGGTGCTGCCCCAGCCGGCCAGCTTGGTCCAAAAGCCGATAGCGTAGTCGCCCATGCGTCGTTTGTCGCTCACGTAATGCAACAGGGGAATGATGGCGAATCCCAGTTGCATGCTCAGGATCACCTGGCTGAGCACCAGCATGTCGCCGGTCGCCCGTTCGCCCAAAAGGGTAATGACCAGGATTGCGGGCGCCACGGCGATCAGCCGGGTGATGAGTCGCCTCAGCCAGGGGGCGATGCGCAGGTGCAGGTATCCTTCCATGACAATCTGTCCGGCCAGTGTGCCGGTAACGGTGCTGCTTTGCCCGGCGGCGATGAGCGCAACGGCGAAAAGCACAGGCGCGTAGCTCTTGCCGAGCAACGGCTCCAGCAACTGGTGGGCATCCTGGATCTCGGAAACGCCCTGGTAGCCATTTTTGTAAAAAACAGCTGCAGCAAGAATCAGGATGGCGGCGTTTACAAACAGGGCCAGGTTGAGCGCAATAGCCGAATCGATGATGTTGAAGCGGATGGCGCGGCGTATGCCCTCATCGGTGCGCTCCACCTTGCGCGTCTGCACCAGCGCAGAGTGGAGATACAAGTTGTGGGGCATGACGGTGGCGCCGATGATGCCGATGGCGATAAACAGGGCCTCGGCTCCGGGAATTTGTGGGGTTATGAACCCTTGAGCCACCTGTCCGAGATTGGGCTTGGCGAGGATCATCTGCACCAGAAAGGCGCCTCCAATGATGGAGATCAGCCCGAAAATAAACGCCTCCAGTTTCCGGATGCCCAGGTTCATTAAAAACAACAGCAGAAAGGCGTCCAGTACACTAAGGGTAACGCCCCACACCAGCGGCAGCCCGAACAGGAGTTGCAGGCCGATGGCCATGCCGAGTACTTCCGCCAGGTCGGTGGCGGCTATGGCAATTTCGGCCAACAGGTACAGCAAAAGGTTGATGGGGCCGGGGTAAAGGTCGCGCGAGGCCTGGGCCAGGTCGCGTTGCGCCACTACACCCAGTCGGGCGCTCATGCTCTGGAGGAGCAAGGCGATGAGGTTCGACATCAGCAACACCCACAGCAAGGCGTAGCCGAAGCGGCTGCCGCCGGCCAGGTCGGTGGCCCAGTTCCCGGGGTCCATGTACCCGACACTCACCAGGTAGGCAGGCCCCATGAACGCGAAAAGGCGTTTCCAGAAACTGCCCTTGGCGTGGGTCTCTACAGTACTGTGCACCTCGGACAGCGATACGTTGTCTGGTCTCATACGGTTGGTTTTACGTACAGGTTTTGTGAAACTTTTTCGCTCAGGACGCGCTCTGTGCCGTCGTCGGCGCGCACACGCAGAGACTGGTCGTACGCGAACCGCTCCAGCACGGTGATGCCGGCGCCAAGCACAAGCCCCATGTGGTCGAGGTACTGCAAAAAGGCAGGACTGTGGTCTTCCACACCGGTGATCACCCCGCGCTTGCCGGCGTCGAGCGCACCGAGCAACAGCTGGCTTCGGTAGGTCCAACGCCCTTCGGCGTCGGGAATCGGGTCGCCATGCGGATCGAAACGGGGCCGGCCGAGAAAGTCGTCCAGGCGTTCCACCAGCGCGTCGCCATGAATGTGCTCGAGTTGTTCGGCCAGGTCGTGCACTTCGTCCCAGGAGAATCCGAGTTTTTCCACCAGAAACACTTCCCACAGGCGGTGTTTGCGGATCAAAAAGGTCGCCAGCCGTTCCCCCGCAGGCGTGAGCAACACACCGCGGTACTTTTCGTAGGCGATCAGGTTTTTCTCCGCCAGGCGCTTGAGCATATCGGTGACGGAAGCGGCGGTGGTGCTCAGCGCAGTCGCAATGGCGTTGGTGGCCGCAGCCTTCCCCTCTTTTTCCGATATGGTGAATATCGCTTTCAGGTAATTTTCTTCAGCCGTTGAAATCGTTTGCACAGCATTTTTTTTAGACAAACATAAAAAAATAATTTTGGTTTACCTAAAAAAATATTTCAAGTTCTGGCGCCCACCGTTAAGCCATAAATTTCCCATCGCATCGTTTCTTGTCTGTTGGGTGCAAATTCCCGTATCTTTAACCCTCGTTTAACCGCCGACGCAAGATTTGAAACACTTCCTGCCGCATTTTATCCCGGAGCACCATCGAAACGGCCGGTTTCATGGGCATTTTTGGGCCGCTGCCATGTTCATAGACCTGACGGGCTTCACCCGGCTGACCGAACGGATGATGGAAGAAGGACCGGAAGGCGCCGAGAAACTGTCCTATACGCTCAACCGTATCTTCCAGCCCATGGTGACGCTGGTGTACGAACAAGGGGGGATGATCCCTTATTTTGCCGGTGACAGTTTTACCGCGCTTTTCCCGTTTGAACGCCATGCCGCGGACAAGCTGTCGGACGTCGCAGCCCGCATTTGTTTTACGGTAAAAAGTACGCTCAACCGTTTTCTGGACAACCAGAACGGAGAGGACGACATGGCCAGCCTACAGATCGGCGCCAAGATCGGTCTGGGACAGGGGGAGGTAGAATGGGGCATTGTGGGCCCGGACAAAAACCGCGCTTTTTACTTTCGGGGCGACGCGGTGGATTTCAGCGCGCTGGCCCAGCTGCAATGCGGCAATATGGAGGTGATCGCGCATGAATCCTTCCAGAGTATCCTCGGTGCGCTGGACTTGCCGGCTGTTTCCCTGCACGATGGGTATGTGCGCGTTGACCAGGCCGCTTTGAAAAACATTCCCGTTCCCAAGCCGCTGTCGATCAAGCTGCCCGAACCCGATCCGGACTTGCTCACCGATTTTTATCCGGAGGCAGTCTTTCTGGAGCAGGCGTCCGCCGGTGAGTTCCGCAACGTAGTGAGCGCTTTTATTTCGTTCGAAGGGGTAGACACCCACGAAGCACTGCAGCATTTCATTGGCGACATTCTGGAGCAATGCCGCAATTTTGGCGGTTACCTCAAGGAGGTGGATTTTGGCGACAAAGGCGGTGTGGTGGCCTGTTTTTTCGGTGCGCCGGTCAGTTACGAGAACAACCTGGAAAGGGCGCTGGAGTTTGCCTCCGCCCTGCAGGATACGCTCAGCGGTCTGCAACGCCTTACCGGCGCGCGCTACCGCATCGGCATGACGGCCGGTACGGCCTTCACGGGCGTGATCGGCGGCACGGAGCGATGCCAGTACGCGGCAGTGGGCGCGCGGGTGAACCTGGCGGCCCGCCTGATGGCCAAAGCCCAATGGGGGGAAGTGCTGGCCGACGAGAACGTGCAGCGCAACCGAAATTTCAAGTTTCAGTTCCGCGGCGAGGTGGGCTACAAAGGGTTTGAAAACAACATTCCCACTCATGCGCTCACCGGCCGCAATCTGAGCGGGCGCACCAGTTACAGCGGCGCCTACTATGGTCGTCAGGAGGAGCTGCAGTCGCTGCTGACGTTTGCCCAGCCCCTGCGCGAAGGTCGGTTTGCCGGCGTGGCGCACGTGTTCGGCGAGGCCGGCATGGGGAAATCACGCCTGAGTTACGAGTTCAGGCGCCAGCTGCGCGAAAGCATGGAGGTAAGCTGGTATACCTGCCAGAGCGACCAGATCCTCCGCAAGTCGTTCAATCCGTTTATCTATTTCCTGAAAAACTACTTCGAGCAAAGTCCGGAAAACAGCCCCGAACGAAACCGCGAACTGTTTGAATCCAATTTCCTGGAGCTGACCTACGATCTGACGGAGAGCAATCATGCCGAGGCAGACGCGGTGCGCCGCGAGATCACCCGGACGCAAAGCGTGTTGGCCGCCATGGTGGGGCTTCAGTACCCAGGCTCCTTGTGGGAGCAGCTCGACGCGCGCGGCCGGTACCAAAACGGCCTGTCGGCCATGTCCAACTTCTTCGTAGCCGAAGCCCTCATCCAGCCGGTGGTCATCGAACTGGAAGATACGCACTGGTACGACGACATGTCGCGCGAGTTCCTCGTCCAGTTCATCCGCCGCGCCCAGCAGCACCCCGTCCTGTTTCTCGCTTCCAGCCGTTATGAGGACGATGGCAGCAAAAATTATCCCGTTCGCAAACAAACGCTCGAAGAAATGGAGGTGCCCACGCTGGAAATCGACCTCAATTTCCTGAGCACTGAGGATCTGCGCGGTTTCGCCGAAGCCCGCCTCGGCGGCACCCTGCATCCGGACCTTTTTGAGCTGCTCCAGCGCATGACCCAGGGGAACCCGTTTTACCTGGAGCAGATGGCCGAATATTTTTCGGAGGCCGACCTGCTGACGCGCGACACCCACGGCGTGATGCAGTTGAAAGACCAGGACATCCAGCTCAGCGACTCCGTTAAACAAATCATGATGGCCCGCATCGATCGACTGAGCGGGCTGGTCAAAGAAACCGTCAAGGCCGCCGCCGTCATCGGGCGCGAGTTCGAGTTGTCGGTGCTGTCGGCCATCATGGCGCGTCAGGAGGAGTTCGCCCGAAAGAACGGCGATCTCGACCTCGTCTTGCGTGAACAGGTGCAAACGGCGGAAAAATGGCAGATCTGGCACGCCATGAACGAGTTGCGGTACATTTTCCGCCACTCCCTCCTGCGCGAAGCCGCATACGACATGCAGCTGCGCACCCGTCTGCGCGAACTCCACCAGCTGATCGCCGAGGCCATCGAAACGCTCTACCCCGACTCCGCCGAACGGTATGTCGATCTCGCCTTCCACTACGAACAGGCCGAGATCACCGAAAAAACGAACTACTACCTGGAGAAAGCCGCCGAAAACGCCCGCCGAAATTTCCAGAACCGGTCGGCTCTCAAATATTTCGGTAAACTCATCTACAACCTCAGCGAGTCGGCGGCCGATATCCCCAAACTGGTAAAAACCTACCTCCGCCGCGGCTCCGTACAGGAGCTGATCGGACAGTGGGACGAGGCCGCCTCCGACTTCCAGGAGGCGCTGCGCCACGCCGAAAACATCGGCGACAACTACCTCTGCGGCCGCAGCCACCGACAAATGGGCTACCTGCGCATGCTCCGGGGGGACTATGTGAACGCGCAGGAGCACCTGGACCACGCCACACACTTCTTCGGTCAATCCTCGGATTCCGTGGGCATGGCCAAAGCCTATGGAAACATGGGCACGCTTTTCTTCCGGCAGGGCCGGTACGAAGAAGCCAAGTCCTGGTTCTACAAAGCCATCGAGATCAATCGATCGGTGCACCGGGAAAGCGCCAATGCCGACATTGTGGCCAATCTTGGCCTCATTTTCATGAACCAGGGCCATTACGACGAGGGTATCCGCTGGCTCGAAGAACAACTGGATATTGCCGAACACGGAGAAGACAAGCAGGCAATCGCCAACCTGTACACCAACCTCGGCATCATTTACCTGGAAAAAAATAGCCTCGACAGCGCATTGCTCTGCCTGGAAAAAGGCCTCAACCTGTCCGAAGAACTAGGCAACAAGCTGCTCCAGACCATCTGCATCGGCAGTATCGGTTCGGTATGGGAGAAAAAAGGCGACTATACCAAGGCCATGCAAAACTTCGAACGCGACCTGGCGCTCTGCCGCGAACTGGGCGATAAGCAGGGGCTGGCCATCGCCTCCAGCCTCATCGGCGACCTGTTGGCCCATACCGGCGACTTCGACCGGTCGCTCGAGTACCTCCAACAGACCCTCAGCCTCTCCCGCGAGCTCAACTACAAAAAAGGCATCGCCAAAACGCTCAACACCATGGGCGACACCCTGTTCTTCAAAGGCGACCATACGCAAGCGATCCGCTACTACGGAGAGGCGATCGAAGTGGCGCGCGACATGGGCAACCGGCTCGTGCTGGGCAACTCGCTCATCGAAAAAGGAATTGTACACCTGCACGCCGGCGAAATTTCGACGGCCCGCATGTTGCACGACGAAGGGCGCGAAATCGCCGTAGCCCTCGGCAATGCCGACCTCACCTTTGGCGCCAATATCCTGCGTGCGCAAATCCTTATCGCCGACGGCAATCCCGGCGAGGCACAACGACAGCTCCAGCAACTGCTCCACCTCGCCCGTTCCGAACGCGAGGAGGCCGCCGTGCATTTTGAACTCCGGAAAGTGGCCGATGCACCCACGTTGCACCACAACCGCGCGTTGCAGTTGTACCGGGATTTGTACCAGCGCACGCCCCAGTATTTTTATAAAATGCGCCTGGACGAGCTGGAACGGTAAGCTGATTTCCCTTCCGGGGGAGGGACCCCAAATTAGTTTTGTTCAAAACATTTCGCGCCAACGGAGCACCGACACAAATCCCCGTACCCTCAGCCAAGCCCGCGTCTCCTCTTCCGCCCATGGGCTGGTCGCCAGCACAAAATCGCCGCCCCAGGCGCCCAGGCTTTTTACCACGCCGGGAAAACCCTCGAAGTGCAGGCGCTGCGCGCGCGGGAGGTTCAACGCCTCCGCCAGGCGGTGCTCGTGTTCGAGAAGCAGGGCTTCGAACATTTCCAGATCGGTGCATTCGAGGATCGCTTCGGTGATCTCGCTCAGGTCGCGCACCAGCGCCGAGGCGTCGGTGAGTTGTTCCCGGTAGTAGCGGATGCCGGCCCGGCTGTCCTGCTTTTGGCCGAGATGCACCAGAAAAAGGTTGTCCTTAAACGGCGGGTCGAAAGCAGCAGGCGTAATGACGGCCTGCTCGCCGCTGACCTGGTACAGGATCGGTCCGGCGGCGTAGGCGCACGCCACGTCGTACCCGGATCCGCCGAAGGTGTCGGCCAGCAGTTGAAAAGGATCGACCCCAAACCAGCGGGCTACGGCGGCAATGAGTGTGCTGCTGGAACCCAGACCCCAGTCGCGTGGAAAGTCGAGACGGGCGGTAAGCGCAAGCGCCATGCCCGACGGGAGTGGGGCCTTATCCGGCCGCAGGCTTTGCGCCGTTTGGAGTACCTGCTCCAGCGCCCGGCCGACTTTCTCTTCTGTGCCGTGTTTCAGTGCAAAATCCGGCAGATCAAACACCCCTTCGAACCAGGGTTGCCCGGTGTGGTCCAGGCTTTGCCAGTGCAGCTCCGCTGGTTTGCTGCCTTCCTCCACCGCCAGGCTTTGCCCGAAGCGGGTGGGCAGGGCCAGGGCCAGGGCGCCGTCGAGCACCGCGTATTCGGAGGTGAGCAACAATTTGCCGTGGGGGTGGGTATGGAACGGAACGGTCATTGGCGGGGCTTTTCGTACCAGCGGTTGTTCTGCCAGACCCATCCCGGGCCTTCCCGGTAGAGATCAGTGCCGATGGGTCGGATGAGCAGTTCGTCGATGATAAGGGTTCCTTTGCCGGCTTCGTAATTTTTGAGCGACATACTCACCGTGTTGGCGGCGCTTCCGGGCTGATGGTCGAGTTCGATGAGGGCCCAGCCGTTGTTGTCGATGGCGGTGATGAGGTTTGAAACGAGACGCGTTACCCGCGGGCCGCCCGGTTCCGGCCCGTATTCGACGATCTCCAGTTCTGTACGCGGGAGGAAGTCTTTGTTGACAAACATCCAAAAGGAAACAACGTGCCGGGATGCGCCGGCCGGCATCAGGCCGGTGAAGAAAAACGTTTTTTCCGTCAGGTCGGCCTGCTTGCCGCCAACCCCGAAGTAACCCTGGGCGCCCGGATCGCTGTCCATCGGGTCGTAAACAAAGCGGCTATTGGCCACGGAAGCGCGCATCAGGCCGGATGTGTGCAGGGTGGAGTCTGTGTTCAGCCGGTGCAAAATGGAATCGCGTCGCTGATCGATCCGTTTGCGGTAACTGTCCAGCGGCAGTTCGTACAGGGCCAGCGGCTCGAATCCCTCGCGCCGGTAGAGCAATCCGGCGCCGTCGAGCAGGTGGCGGTAGCGCGTATCGGCTGGCGGCGCGAAACGTTCGTCCCACACCATGAGCAGGGGCCTGTTGTCGGGATAGTCTTTGAAAATCGCCGGCTCCCGGTAGGGTTCGGCGATGAGTTGCACCTGTTTGAGGGTTTGGCTCAATGAGGTGCGGGTGAGCATGGCGCCGGTGGTGGGCAGGCCGGTTTGCTCGGAGAGCACCAGCACTTTTTGGAGCACCTGACCCTGTTGGTCAAACCCGAAAATTTCGGAACCGACGTTGCAGTAGGGCACCGGCAGGGAGGCCTGGTAGTTGGTGTATGTTATGTTCGCAAGGGCGTCAAAACCCTTTCCGGGCGTATACTCCTCGATGGGAATTCGCTGAAAGTGAAAGAAGCGGGTGTGGTTGGCGGCCTCATACCCCAACAGCGTCAGGGCGGGTATCCATACCAGCCACCGCCCGTTTTTACTGGATTTAAAATGGTGATAAAGAGAAGCAAAGGCCAATACATTAGCCACATAATAAAACACCCAGGCGAAGCGTCCGACAGATCTGAATTGCCTGATCGGACCTGTCCAGGCCAGCAGCGGCTCCAGACCCTTGATGATAAAGGGCAGCCCGAAGGAAAAAAGCAGGATGACAAACGACGCATAGAAAGCGGCATTCATGGCCGGCGCTGAGGGCAGCAGGTTCCGGATGGGCGGTTTTCGGAATAACCCCGCGATCCAGCGAGCGGTGACGAACAGGGCAAACGCGCCGGCAACGATACCGAGGTACGATTTGTTTTCTATGTTTAGTCGCCGGATGGTCGTTACCTGCCGATCGATCCATGCGTACCAGGGCTGGGCTTCGCTCAGCAATAGTCCCTCCCAATGCAGCTTGAATTTGAAAAAACCGCCGGGAGAGACCGAACGGTCGTCCACCGTATCCTGAAAATTCATCCAGAAGTAAAAGATGACAAACGGCAGCAGCACCTGTATGGAAATAGCGACGGCACTTTGGATCAGCCGGCTCTTGTCCGGCTGTTGCAGATACCGGAACAGCAAGTATGCAATGATGAAAAAACCGAGTAATGCAAACAGGTAAAAGTGCAACAGGGAAAAAAACACCACTACAGCTGCCAGTGCCGCATTGGTGCGCAGGCCCGGCTTTTCGTCCCACAGCAGCAGGAGGTAAAGCGTCAGGGGTACTGCCGCTGCGTGACCCAGGCCAAAGTGGCCGCCCATGCGCTCCATCTGGGGGTTTAAAAAGGTAATGCCGACGGCTGCCGCCATGGCGTATGCGGGAGCCACCCCCCATTTGTGCAGGATTAGGTAGATCAGCACCCCGCACAGCAGGAAGGTGAGCAGCAAGGAAAAATGCACCATCGGAAAGCTGTATTCGCTGATGGTGGGGAAACAGGGTTTGAGCAGCCTGGCAACATTCGACAGCGCAGGCTGGCAGTCGGCCGGAACCACGTGTTCACCAAAAGGATAATTCATGCCCTGGTAGTGGCTGTACGACGAATCATAGCGGATGTGGTACAAGACGGTTTGGTAAGCTTTGAACCCATCCGACCAGGCCTCCACCACCCGGTCCGGCCCACTGCTCCAAAAAGCCTTGAACTGAAGGCCCATGAGAATGCACATCACGAGTATAACACCGGTTATACCTGCATAAAAACCGATTTTCATGCCGCGAAGGTATAAAGCTTTGCACCAGAGCACCTACCTTTCCCTTCATTTTGATCGCACCATGTATTCTGCCAGATTCGCTATCGCGGCCCTTCTTTTCTCCGCAGTCGCTTTTTACAACGGATTCCCCCTGCTCACTTCCGATACCGGGGCATACATCAACAATGGCTATGAATTGTACTTACCTGAAGACCGGCCACTGACCTACAGCCTCTTCCTGCGGTACGTTTCGCTGGGCCTGACGCTGTGGTTGCCCGTATTGGTCCAAGGGCTTATTTTGTCTATACTTTTACACCGGATTTGCGTGCTTACGTGGGGCGAGCGGTTTTCCTGGAAAATGTTCTGGATACTGGCGGTGGCCACGGTGGCGTTTACGCCCGTTTCCTGGTACAGCAGCCAGTTGATGCCCGATGTGTTCACCGGGGTAGTGTTCCTGCTGGTTTGGCTGTTGTGCACAGATCCGAAACGTTTCTACCGGCCTTGGTATTGGGCCGCGCTTGTGGGTTGCAACCTGATGCACAACTCGCATTTGCTGATCATGCTTATGCTCAGCGCCGGCATGATCGCCGTAGCGTTGCGGTACGACCGGGAACGCCTGCGCATTGCGCTTCAATTGTTTGGGGTCTCCCTGTTTTCGATGTTGCTGGTGGCTTCCGTACATGCCGTCGGAGGCAGCGGGTTCACCCTGAGCAAAGGATCACACGTTTTTATGGTGGCCAAACTTTCGGAAAACGGCGTGTTGAAAAAATACCTGGACGACAATTGCGAGCGCTATCCCTATCGTTTGTGTACGTTCAAAGACAAGCTGCCGGCCTACGCCTGGGACTTCGTCTGGAACGCCGACCAGCCTATGCACCAACTCGGCGGATGGGAAGGCACCCGAACCGAATTCAAAGCCATTCTGCGGAATATCGCCTGGTCGCCTCGATATTATGCACTGCTTTTGTACAAATCGCTGGTCGATACCGGTCGACAACTCGTGCAAACCCAGGTGGGCGACGGCCTCATGCCGTATGGGGAAAATTCGAACGTTTACTGGAAAATTCAGCAGTATTTTGGACATGAAATGCCCTGGCACCGCGCTTCAAAACAAAACAACAACTTGCTGTTGTGGGCCGGATACAACTGGATGCACTGGTTCTACCTGATCGTTAGTTCCACCTGTATACTTTTTTTCTGGGATGACCTAAAAAAAGACCCGCTCTGGGTTTTCGGTTATCTTCTGCTGGTGCTTTTCCTCCTTTGTAACGCCTTCGTAACGGCCAACTTTGCCAATGTGCTGGCGCGGCTCCAGTCGCGAGTCATTTGGATTTTGCCGTTTTTTAACCTGCTGTTTCTACTGAAATACGGATTGAATGCCCTCCGGAAATAACCGGGGCGCCCTCAGCGCCACCAATACTTGGCTACCCGCCACAGCGCCGACCACTCCCTGCGCACCCGGAAATAAGGTTGCTGTACGGCGCCGAATTGCCGGCGCACCCGTTCAACGGGCCGGATCATGCTGCCGGCGAAGTCGTACACCGGAAGGTTGAGCTCCTCAAAAGCATACCGTATGGTTTCCCAGATGACCAGCACACCCGCCGCGGAGGCTCGTTTGTCCGGATCGTCGCCGGCGAGCAGCAGCCAGGCCGACCGGTCGTCCCACGCGAGGTAGGCGGCGGCGTGCACGGCGCCGTCCTG
>JBGSTG010000007.1:0-91173 GCA_041736625.1 Saprospiraceae bacterium
AAATACCTGAAATGTTTGAGCAGAAATGGCTGGCTGCACAAACAGCTAATCCAGCCTGATCAATGAACTTAAGGCCCCAGACAAACCAACCAAACCTTATCTCTTTACAGAAAAGTGTGCGGCAAAATTGAGCCACCTCAATAATCCTCGATGCCATCAATCAATGTTGCCAGCTCTTTTCCTATATTGATTACGCTGAACTTTTGGGACTGAACGAAGGCAATGCATCCGGAAAGGTTATCAGGACTGCACATCAAAGTGTATAACTTGTGCCGGTCAGTAGATTGGATGATATCTTTTATAGAGTAGGTACTCATTCTTTTCAACACTTTCTTTTGAACTTCCCCCCATACTTCGACCAGTAAGATGCCGATATTAAGCGGTAGTAATCGGCATTAACTATCTGATTCGAAGCGAAAGACGGAGGTCTCTGGCCCCTCTGTTACGAATCGTCAAAGTTAGGGATTAAATTAGTTTGCTTGTATATCTCCTGCCGACTCGTCCTACGAATATACTCGTAGGCCCCCCCCCATGCGCCTCCACCCCCTGTTCTATCTCCTCCTCCCCGCCCTCCTCCCGGCCCAGACTGCCGAGGACATCATCCGCCAAACCGAAGCAGCCTACGCCGCGTTGCACCATTATACCGACCACGGCGTGCTCATCAGCCCTCCGCAACGCAGACACATCCACCCGGCTGCCGGACACCCTCCTGGACGGAGCGCCTTGCTACCGGATCGAACTGTTACGCAAAATCGTGCGGACACCGGAGGAATTGCAGTCCATGCAGCGTCAGCGGGACTCGCTGGCGCAGCGCATGATCGACTCCCTGCACGTGCCCCCGGAGATCGTGGTCGAAACCGTGCTGATGAGCAAGCCGCCTTCCGAAACGGTTGTCCGTACCGTCTTTTACATCCGCCGTTCGGATATGCTCGTGGTGCGCCGGGAGGTGCTGCGCGTGAGCAACACAGGCACAGATCATGCCGAGGTGCTCATGATGAACCCTCGGGCCAATGTGCCGGATTTCCAAGATTTTTTCCGGTGCCTTTGCGGCCGTAGAGACGTTGCGTATAGAGACGTTTCCATTGCTGCAAGGGCATATTTACTGCACCACCATACCAGAAGAAACCAACTTTGCGTACGTTCATCTCATCTCAAGCTCACTCTCTCATCTCCACCACCCATATCCCCCTCAACGTCTCCGCCGCATAGCCCGTCGCTTCATCCTTCGGGTACAATTCCTGGATTTTCGCCATGGTCTCCTCCGTTATGTCAGCCCCGGGCGTGCCATGGCATTGCAGGCAGAAGGCGTCGGTCATTATGGGGTAGTAGGCGGTTACCTTGCCCTGGTCGCGTAGCAGTTGTGGTTTTACCGGCTTGCCCTCGGCCATCGCGTTTTTGGCCTGGTGGATGTGGGTCAGTTCGGGTTCGGTAGCGCGGTTGCCCGGATTGCGGGGCTGGTCGCTGGCGCGGCGTATGCGCGCGTTGTTGCCCCTTGCCGGCGAGAGGCGGTGCCGCGTGCGAGCGGGGTAAGGCTTATTCTTCAGCACCGCACGGCAGCGGAGCGTACGGATTTTGTTGTTCACCAATGTTAGAAAACAAGAGTCGTCCCGAATTTTTCGAGAACGAAAAATCCGGGACGACTCTTGTTTTCTAACAATCAGCACTTGTCTGGAAACGGCTGTTAAGTGCGCTTAGTACTGGCAAACATTTTCCAGGTAGTCACAAATTTCCGCATCCGCATCAAAAGTGAATTTATCGTCATCCTGAACCTGATAAACACTTACTGGATATACCAATTCAATACCGTTCAGTGCATTTGGTGACGCATTTAACAGGTCTCTGTACTGTTGCCTGTCTTGTATCTCGATCGTTGTACCCAACAGCGTAATTTTCACAGGGTACTCAATGAAATAAGCGCAGTTGATAGGCGTTCCTGGACCCTCATTATAGAAGAATTGAATATGCGCCGGCTTGTTGGCACAATCTTCCCGTAAGGTGTTATAAAAATCGCACACATCGCCGTCATCATTCAATACGATTGTCTGACCAAACTGGGTGATTGTTACCGGGTAAACGATTTCCACATCCAGGAATCGAGATGGATTTCCGCCAATGGCCGTTATATATTCATCTTCACTGTTCACAACCACTGTAGTTCCTTCTACGATCAAGGAGAATGGAAACTCAACTTCAAATTTCTACTGATTGATGGTGAAAATATTGAAGGCATTGTAGAACAGCAATACATGTGCATCTGTATAAGCACATGGATTCGGATCAGGAACACTGGCACAATTTATAAGTGCAGTACCCAGATCATCCACCTTCGAAATGGTAATCTCATTATCATCATCGTCCAAAACGTCAAATGGATAAACAAAATCTACAATGCTATCGGCAAGCATGGTAGCCGCGTCCAATTCAGCTTCGTTATTGACGGTAATGGTACTTCCTGAGGCCTGAAGAAAATCAACAGGGTAGGGGATTCGAATGCAATCGATAATGATAAAATCCGAAGAGGCCGTTAAATTGCGAGCCAAAGGATTTACTTCAATCACATCGACCTGGTTATCCGGATTGTACTGTGCGGGCTCATCCATACTGTCTTTCTCGCAAGAGGTAAAGAATGCAGCTATAAGCACGATGAACAAACCAAATGATTTTAAAACGTTCATTGTTTCTGTTTTTGATTTAAGAATTTTGTAAGAAAAACATCCGCGCGGTTGTACCTACTATATGCGTAGATGAAGGAAAACGTTGCACGGGTGATTTTTTTGCCCCAACTCGTCCTACGAATACACTCGTAGGACGAATAAACATCCATTCATCCGCCAAAATCCGGCATCCGTCAACCCTCATTTGGCCAACCCCTCCCTGGCCCGGCAAATTTGCATCGGTTTTTAACCGCCTCGACAACTAAACACAAAAGCAAATTTGCCATGAAACAACTGCCTTTCCTCACCCTCCTCCTGCTCCTGCTCGCCGCAGGCCGCCTCCTGGCCATCGACTACACCTGGGCCGGCGGCAACGGCAACTGGAACGACCCCACGCGCTGGACGCCCAACGGCGTACCCGGCGCGGCCGACAACGCCACGCTCTCCAACGGCGAGGTCACCCTCACCTCAAACATCACCGTCAACCACCTGACCATCGCCACCACCGGGTTTGCGGCCATCCTGAAGGGCGATTTCGACGTGGCCGTGCTCGGCAACCTCACCCTCAGCGCCGGGTTCATTAGCGGCGCCGGCACGCTCACCGCCGCCGGACCCGCCACCGGGCCGTCGGCCTCCATCGTCACCATTACCAAAAAGACCGTGATCCTCAACGGCGGCGGCGCCATGACCAACGGCGCCATCACCCTGAGCGAGGGTGGTGTGCTGCGCATTGCTGCCGGCCAGACGTTCACCTTGAACAACACCAACAGCACCAACATCGCGCAAACGCAAAGCGGCGGCACGCTGGAGATCACCGGCGCCTTTGTCAAAAATGGCACGGGCAACCTCAACATCGCGGCAAACCTCACCAACACCGGCGCCATGACGCTCAACGGCGGCCAGGTAACCTTCAGCGGCGCCGGCACCCACACCGGCGCCACCATCACCGTGAACAACCCGCTTTGGGAAGTTACCGGCAACCAGACGTTTGCCGGCACGGCGATCGGCGGCACGGGCAAGTTCGTGAGCAAGGGCGCCGTCACCCTCAACGCCGGCACCACCGTCGGCATCGCCGTCGAAACAGCCTCCGGCACGCTCACCGACAACGCAGGCATCGCGCCGCCCACCTACCGCCACGTCGCCGGCACCTACGACCGCAAGGTCAATGTGCCCATGAACCTGCCGGAGCTGATCATCGACAACGGCTTTTTCCTCGGCGTGTCCGACGTGAACATCAGCGGAAACTTCAAAATAGCCGCCGGCTGGATCGGCGGTAGCGGTGCCGTTACGGTAAACGGCACATCGGAGTGGCCGACGAACTCCCTGGCCACCGTCAGCGGTAAAACGGTGGTCATGAACGGCGGCGGCACGCTGCTCGGCAACGGCGCTGCAGTCACCATCCGCGACGGCGGCGTGGTGCGCAACCCCGCCGGACGCACGTTTACCTTCGGCGGCCCGGGCCAGGGCGCCCAGATACAGCCCACCGGCGGTACGTTCGAGAATTTCGGTACCATGGTGAAAACGTTCCCGACCAACACCAACATCACGGGTAACCTGCTCAACGCCGGCGTCATCGACGTCAATGAGGGGGGCATCACCACTACCTTCGGCACCAGCACCCACACCGGCGCCCTCAACCTAAACGGGCCGGACACCTACTGGAAAGCCGGCGGCACCAGCGTGTTCAACAGCGGCGCTACCGTGAGCGGCGCCGGCGCCTTCTTGCAGGCAGGCCAAACCACCTTCCAGCCCGGCAGCAGCCTCACCACCCGGCTGGAGGTGCTGGCGCCACCGCCGGGCGTCTCCTTCACCCTCACCGACAACGTCGGCATCACCCCGGCCTCCTACAAGCAGTTCGGCGGCACCTTCAACCGCACGGTACCCGGCACGCTCAACCTGCCCGATTTTTATTTGGCCAACGGCTTTTTCATCGGCAACTTCGACGTGAACGTCGCCGACAACGCCGAGATCCTGGCCGGTGGCATCGCCGGCACGGGTACGTTTACCGTAAACGGCACCTCCCGATGGCCCCCGGTCTCCCTGCTCAGCCTCACCGACAAGCTCTTCGTGATGAACGGCGGCGGCATCATCGACGGCCGCGGCACCATCCAAATGTACGGCAACGCCATCCTGCGCAACCCGGCCGGCGCTACATTCACCATCGTCAATACCCAGGTTGCGTCCATTTTCAACGGCACCTTTGAAAACTTCGGCACCGTGGTCAAAGGCAATTCGGTATCCTTTGATCTGAAATCCAGCATCGTCAACACCGGCGAATTCACCGGCACAGGCACCATTGTGTTCACCGTCGCCGGAATCGGTCTTCCGTTCAACAACACCGGCGTCATCGCCCCGGGGCTCAACGGCATCGGTGTGTTGAACCTGCAACGCAACAACCCCGGCGGATTGCCGGTGCACAACCTCGACATCGAGATCGCCGGCGTCGGCGGCCCCGGTACCGGGCACGACCAGCTGCAGTCGCCCGCCCAGGTGGCCTTCTCCGGTACGCTCAACATCATACCCGTCAACGGCTACCAGCCCCAGTACGGCGATTCCTATACGTTCATCACCTACGCCGGACGCACGGGCGCCTTCACAGACGTCAACCCGGCCTGTTGGGAGGTCACCTACCAGGCCAATGCCGCTACCGTCACCTACGTGAACACCAACACCTATTACGCCGACGCCGACGCCGACGGCTATGGCGACCCCAACAACAGCCTGCAAACCTGCACCCCCCCGGCCGGATACGTGACCAACAACGAGGACTGCAACGACAACAACCCCAACATAAACCCCGCCGCCACCGAAACCTGCAACGGCATCGACGACAACTGCAACGGCCTGACCGACACCGACGACCCGGCAGTGGTGGACAACACGCCGCCCACCGTCGTCTGCAAAAATGCCGCCGTAGCGCTCAGCGCCGCCGGCACCGCCGACATCGCGCCCGCCCTGGTGTACCTGTCGGGCAACGACAACTGCGGAACGGTCAACCTCCAGTCCGTAACCCCCGCCGCCTTCGACTGCGCTGATCTGGGCGCCAACACCGTTGTGCTCACCGCAAACGACGGTCAGGGCAACACCGCCACCTGCACGGCCGTGGTGACCGTGTCCGACAACCTGGCGCCCGCCGTGACCTGCCCGGCCAACCAGACCCGCACGATCGGCCAAAACCGGTGCGCCGACGCCTATGCCATCGCCGACCCGGTGACCGACAACTGCACCTCCGCCACCTGGAACTACACCCTCAGCGGCGCCACCACCGGCGCACAAATGAACCTGAACGACGGCGAAAACAGCGCCGCCATCGACTTCAACATCGGCGTCACCCAAGTTGCCCTCAGCGGATCCGACGGCGTCAACCAGGCCGTCCCCTGCACCTTCACCGTCACCGTGACTGCGCCTGAAATCGCCGTGACCGGCAACGGCCAACCGATCATGGACGGCGACGATACGCCCGGCATGGCAGACCACACCGACTTCGGCACTTCCACCGGCAATCCCGTCACGCGCACCTTCAGCATCCGCAACACCGGCACAGCTGCCCTGCACATCCCGGCGGGTGGCATCGTGCTCGACGGCCCCGATGCCGATCAGTTTAGCCTGGGCGCCATCCATCTGCCGGCCACCGTGGCCCCCGGCGCTGTGCTGCCGGTAAACGTCACCTACGCGCCCGGTGATGCCGGTATTCATTTCGCTACCCTCATTATCGAAAGCAACGACTGCGATGAAACGACCTTCGACTTCGCCCTGCGCGGCGAGCTGACCTGCGTGCAACCGGCGTTTACCCTTTGTCCCGCCGCCTTCAGCGTCGCCACCGAACCCGATGCCTGCACGGCTGCGGCTGTTTATGACGCCGTAGCCTCGGGCTTCCCGGCGCCGACCCTGGGCTACGTGCTCAGCGGCGCCACCACGGGCAGCGGGGCCGGCACGGGCTCCGGCCTGGTGTTCAACAAGGGCGTCACCACGGTGACCCTCACCGCCAACAACCCCTGCGGCGTGGCTTCCTGCGTGTTCCAGGTGACGGTAGCCGATGCGCAGGCCCCGCAAATCGCCTGCCCCGACGACCAGGAGCTGCCCAACCGTCCCGGCCTGTGCGGCGAATACGCCGACTACGCGGTGGCGGCCACCGACAACTGTCCGGGGGTAACCGCAGCGCTCGCCGCCGGACTTCCTTCCGGCGCACTTTTCCCCGTGGGCGCCACCACCGTGGTTTGGCGCGCCACCGACGCCGCCGGCAACAGCGCCACCTGCAGCTTCCGCATCCGTGTGCAGGACGCAGAGGCGCCCGCCGTCACTTGCCCGCCGACGCTGCGCAAAAACAACGACTGGAACCGCTGCTCGGCCACCCTGCCCAACATCGGCACGCCGGCCACCGCCGATAACTGCGGCATAGCCTCCGTCACGCACGACGGACCAGGTGTGTACCCCGTGGGCGCCACCACCGTTACGTTTACCGCAACGGACAAACACGGCAACAGCAGCACCTGCCAAATGATCGTGGAAGTGGCAGACAACCAGCCCCCCAGCGCCATCTGTCCGCCCGACCGTACCATCCTGAGCGACCCCGAACTATGCGGCGTCCGCAACGATTTCGCCGTCACCGGCACCGACAACTGCTCGGACGTGACGGTGCAGACCGAAACCTGGCCGGCGTGGACCGACGGCTCGGTGTTCCCCATCGGTGTCACCGAGGTGACCGCCACCGTCACCGATGCCGCCGGACTCAAAGGCTACTGCGTGTTCCACATCACGGTGCTGGCGGCGCCCGAGGTGTGCGACGGGCTGGACAACGACTGCGACGGGCTCGTGGATGAAGACGCCGCTTTCCGCCAGCTGCTCTCCCGCAGCGATGTGGGTGGAAAAACGAACGCCCGGCTCGGCGTCTCGGTAGGCATCAGCGGCGATTATGCCATCGCGGGTGCGCCCGGCGACCAGGCGGCGCTGATCTTGTCGCGGAACGCCGGCGGCGAACACCGCTGGAATCCGGTTGCCCGACTCGTACCACCTGTGGCTGTTGCCCCCAACGCGGCCTTTGGCCAGGCGGTGGCTATCCATGGCGAGTGGGCGGCCGTGGGCGCACCGGGAGAGGGTAAGGTGTACCTGTACCGTCTCGGACAGGTCAACACCGGGCAGTGGGGCTGGGTGCGCACCATCGAGCCGGCCAGCGGCCACACGGGCGACCTGTTCGGATCGGCCCTGACCCTGACCGACGACCTGCTGGTGGTTGGCGCGCCTGCAGATGCACAGCGCGGTGCAAACGCCGGCGCTGTGTATGCCTACCGCCGGGATGCTTCCGGGCAGTGGAACCTGGCCGCCAGGCTGACGGCGGCCGACGGCCAGGCAGGTGACCGGTTTGGTGAGGCCTTGTCTGTTGACGGCCATCGGCTGGCGGTGGGCGCTCCCCTGCAAGACGAAAAAGGAGCCGATGCCGGGGCCGTCTACCTGTTCGATGCGCACCAATGGCAGCCGGTAAAAAAGCTGACCGCCGGCGATGGCGCCCCCGACGACCGATTCGGATCGGCAGTGGCAATCGACAGGTTCACCGTAGCCGCTGGCGCCCACCAGGACGACGACCGCGGCGAAGCGTCCGGAGCGGTTTACCTCTTCGATGAGGCGCGCGGCGGCGCCAACAACTGGGGCCAATACGCCAAGATCACCCCGCCCGACGGCATGGCGGGCGACCGCTTCGGCTTTTCCGTTGCCCTCCGTGGCGCCCTGATGGCCGTCGGCGCCCCCTTCGACAACCCGCGCGGGTTTCAGTCCGGCGCCCTGTATGTGTACCGGCGCGACGACAACAGCGCCTGGGAACAACTGACCAAGCTGGCAGACCGCAGCGGCAACAGCCGCGACCAACTCGCCTGGTCGGTGGCGCTGGAGAAAGACACGATCATCGCCGGTGCGCCGGCCGACGATTTCGGCAAAACGATCGACCGCGGCTCGGTAGCACTGTTTGCGCCCGTGTGCACGCCGGCAAACCGCGCCGACGAACCGGAAACGGACCTGCCCGCGGCGGAAGAAGCACTGTCGATCCACGCCTATCCGCTGCCGTTCACCACGGAGCTGACCGTTGAAGTCAACCTCAACAAACGGACAAATGCCCGCCTGACGGTGCTGGATGCGCTGGGACGCGAAGTGGCGGCGCTGCAAGACGGTCTGCTAGACCACGCCGCCGTCTACCGCTGGCATGCCGGCGACGCCAGCGCCGGAACGTACTATCTGCGCCTGGAGACGGACAGCACCGTAGAGGTGCGTCCGGTGGTACTGGTGCGGTAGTAACCTGCCTTTGTTTGCGGTCTCAGCGACAACCAATCTGATCTTTGTTTTTTGCCGCGGATTAGCGCGAATTCGCGCTAATCCGCGGCAAAAAATTTGGATTTAATTATGATGCACCTTTATCTTTTAAAAAAAAAGCAAAACAAATCCTAAAACCGCAAGCGCATCACCAGCATGGTCAACGTCAGCGCCATAACAATCACATTGGTGAACACCACGGAAAAGCTGTGGATCAGCAGCCCATAGATCAGCCAAAGGATGGTGCTCAAAAACGCGATCACGAACATGAGCAGCGAAACACCGTGAAAGGAGCGCGCTTTCCAGGTTTTGACCACCTGCGGTACAAAGGTGAGGCAGGAGAGGATGCCGGCGAGGGTGCCGATGAGCTCGGTAAGGAAGGTCGACATGGTTTGTGTGCGGTAAATTCGAAGGTGTAGCAGAAGTCTAAAAAACTGACATTCATCCAATTAAAATTTTTAAAATCGACGTTAACCGATAGGATGGCTTCAAGACCCATGTCGTCAACTTGGCATAAAAGTAATGTTGTAAAATTGTCTACAACGTTTTTGTTTGAGCACAAGAGCTATGAACCGGAGCACCCGGTGCAATTACAACTGCTGGACTACATGTTGCAGCTTTGGGAGGACGACCTGCGGAACAGTCGTCCGCTCTCGTTCATCATACCGGCGGTGGTGTACCACGGCGAAAAAGGCTGGACGCAGGACTCATTTTTCGACTATTTTTCAGGCATGCCCGAACATTGGCGGGCCTTTCTGCCCGACTTTCGGTACTGGCTCACCGATTTGAGCGCCGTGAGCGTTGAGGATATCCATGCCAAAATAGAAAGCGAGTACCTGCGCAACCTGTTCTTGGCGCTCAAACTGTCGCGCAATGCCGAATTGGCGCGAAAAAATTGGAAAAAAATCTTTACTTTTGGGGGTGTTTTGGAAAACGAAGTGCGAGCACAGATGTTTTTTAAAACGTTAACCCTTTACATCTACATCGTAAGCGGTATGTCACAAGGAGAAATCAAAACGCTGAGCACCCAACTCTCCGAGGCGGAGAACAGTTGGGTAGACGCCATTCCCGAAATCTTCGGTGAAAAGTGGAAACGGGAGGGTTTACGCAAAGGGCGCAGACAGGGGTTTAAAAAAGGTATCGAGAAAGGTATCGAGAAAGGTATCGATAAAGGGCGGGAAGAGGGTCTTTCTGAAGGACTTCAAAAAGGTATCGAGAAAGGTATCGAGAAGGGGCGGGAAGAGGCGTTTGAAGCGATCGTCAAAAAAATCATGCTCAAGTTCCCGCAGTGGAGCGACGCCGAGGTGGCGGCGTTTTTAGATGCCGAAGAAGGGTATATCAAGCAGTTGCGGCGGATTTAGTCATTGTTATCCTCAAAGATGAACTACCCAAACTTGTTTCGGGAACACAAAGTCCTGAACAGTTCTATGAACGAATCTTGACACTCATCCTTGCCCACCGACATGGCACTGATGCTACCTCCTCGAATGAAAAGGGCTATTCACCGCCTTTTTTGGCCTCTTTTTCTTGTTTTTTAAAATACTTTTTGAACGGGAAGCTGTGCCGCATGGCCTCCAGATTCTCTTCCAGCAGCACGGTGGAGCGTTCCAGGGTGACCAGGCTGTTCTGAATGGCGGCGGAACTCACCGTGTCGCGTAGCAAGAGGTTGACCGGGCCGCCGCCCTCGTGTAGGTCCTTGTCAAGGGTTTGCACGAAAGCGTCGATGCTTTCCACGGCTTTTCCGGTCTGCGTTTCCAGTGCCTGGATTTGCGTCACCACCTGCCGGAGTTCATTGGCCAGCGTGGTGTCGCTCACCAGTGTACCCACGGCGCCTTCGCCGTGCAGCGCTTCGTCTACCCCGACATTCAGGTTGCGCATCAGGGCTACCGTCTCCTCGGAGGCCCTGCGCAGGTTGTTCAGGGCGTTTTTCAGATCGTTGCTGATGCTCACGTCATTCAGCAGGGCGTCGAGTTGGGCGCTTTTGTTGATGTTGCGCACCGTCTCGAGCAGGTCCAGCGACAAGGCCAGTATGTTTTTGTTGGTCTCGGCGAGCGTGCGCACCATGTCGTCAGTGTTTACGGACGCGCGGGCTGTGATGCGGTCGCCGGGTTCTACGGCGTCGGCGGGGGACTTGTCGGGCAGGATATCCACCACGCGGTTGCCGATCAGGCCGTCGGTGTTCACCATGGCGTGCGCATTTTTCCGGATGATGCCGCGCATGGCGTTATCTATGCCCAGCCGCACCTCCACGGTGGTGTCGTTCATCAGCTGTATGGATTTGACGGATCCGACCACGATGCCGTTCAACCGCACGTTGTTGCCGGGTACCAGCCCGCCCACATCGCTGAAGTGTACCAGTACTTCGAAACGCGGGTTAAAAATACTCTGGTTGCGGCTGAGGGTGTAGAGCACGATGATGATCAACACCAGTCCGGTGAGGACAAATAAACCGAGTTTGACAAAGTCTGTGGTGCGTCGGGCCATAGGAGCGAGTGGTTAGGGTGATTAGGCAAAAAACGCCAGTACCTGTGGGTCGGCGCCGGCGATGAGCGCTTCGTAGGCGCCCTCCTGCCGGCATTTGCCGTCGATGAGCATGGCGATGCGGTCGGCGGCGATCCGCGCCAGCTTGAGGTCGTGAGAGATCAGGATGGAAGATGCCTGTCGGGCGTGTTGAATGCTTTTGATCAAATGGGTGATTTCGAGTCCGGTGATCGGGTCCAGACCCGTAGTGGGCTCGTCGTACAGGATGATCTCCGGTTTCAGGATGAGGGTGCGGGCCAGTGCGATGCGTTTGCGCATGCCGCCGGACAGTTCGACCGGGAGCATGTCGACGGTATGGGGAAGACCCACGCTTTCGAGTACCTCCATGACCATGGCGTTTTGCTGCTCGACCGTCACGTCGATCCAGTGGCGGCGCAGGGGGAATTCCAGGTTTTCCCGCACGGTCATGGAATCGTACAGGGCGTTGCTTTGGAAAAGGAAACCGACTTTTGCCCGCAGTTGATCCATTTCGACGTGCGAAAGCCGGGAGACATCCTGCCCCAGCACCTCAATGTACCCGCTGTCGGGCTCAAGCAGCCCGATGATGCACTTGATGAGCACGGACTTGCCGGAGCCGGATTTGCCCAGCACGGCCACGTTCTCGCCGCGGTAAACCGTGAGGTTAAACCCGTCGAGCACTACATTCTTGCCAAAGGCTTTGTGCACATCGCGTATGATGATGACGGGTTCTTTTTCTTCCATGCGATTTTTACCAGATGAGTTCAGCCACTTGCACCGACAGCAAGTCGATGACGAATATCAGGATGGAGGCCAGTACAACGGCGGAATTGGCCGACCGGCCAACACCTTCCGTTCCTTTGGAGGAATAATACCCTTTGTAGCAGCCCACGATCCCGACGGCGAATCCGAAGAAGAAGCATTTGATGAAAGCCGGAACCACGTCCTCATAGTCCAGGTAGTTAAAAACCTGGGTGATGAACAGTTTCCAGCTTAATACCTCGTACAGGTTTACACCAAGGTAGGAACCGTACAGCGAGATGGCGTCGGCGATGGTCGCCAGCAGGGGCATCATCAGGGTGGCCGCCAGCACGCGCGTCACCACGAGGTATTTGTACGGATTGGTGCCCGACACCTCCATGGCGTCGATCTGCTCGGTCACCCGCATGGAACCCAGCTCGGCGCCGATGCTCGAACCGATCTTTCCGGCGAAAATAAGCGCCGTGATCACCGGACCGATTTCCCGGATGATGGCGATGCCGACCATGGCCGGCAGCTGGGACTCCACCCCGTAATACACCAGATTGGGCCTCAACTGCATGGTGAGCACCAGTCCCATGATAAACGCTGTGAGCCCCACCAACGACAGCGATTTGTAGCCAATCAGGTAACACTGGTGCAAAAACTCCTGCACTTCGAACGGTGAACGAAATGCCTCCCGGAAAAAGCGCGCGGCAAATACAGACAATTCGCCGGTCTCTTCCAACAAGGGTTTTTGTCCGGGCACCTTGGTCATAAAATGGGTCTTAAACGGGTGGCTGGATTCATATCAGTGGTAAAGGTACAAAGAGTTCGCAACCTGCCGGCGGTAATGCCAAAGTGAGCATACCGGCGTTTGAATACAACCGCTATTTGGCCAAATGACTCCTTTACCTTAATTTTACCCAACTTTTTAACCGATTAATAAACACGGGCTATACGCGCCCCATACCCACGGTATGAAACATTTGTTCCTGATTGCCTCCGTGTCATTCCTCTCCGTAGCTCTCCCGGCGCAGGCGCCCGTCAACGACGACTGCACCGGCGTCGTCAACCTCGGCACCGCGCCGGCTTGCCCGACTACGGTGTTCTCCAACCGGAACGCCACCCCTTCCGACATCGGCAACGACAACCGGCCGTCCTGCTTCGCAGGCGATACCGCCCGGCGCGACGTGTGGTTCCAGTTCACCTGCCCCGCCGGTCTGCTCGACCTCCGCGTGTCCCTTGATGGCGCCGGACCTGCGCCCATCGTCAGCCCCCAACTGGCCGTGTACCGGGGCGACTGCCAGTTCGACGGGCTGGCCGAGCTGACCTGCGTGTCCGCCGCTCCAGGCGAAAAAAACCTGTTCGTGGACCTCAGCGGCCTGACGCCCGGCGCAAACTACTTCCTGCGCGTGTCGGACTTCTCCGCCACCGCCTCGCCCAACTGGGGTGACTTCACCCTTTGCGTAGACAGCATCCCGCCCATCGTCACCATCGACGACGGCGGCTCTACTCTCTGCGCCGGCACCGTGTACGATACCGGCGGACCGGACGGCGACTACGGACCCAACGAGGAGTTCGTGTTTGTCATTTGCCCCGACAACCCCTCCGGTTGCATCGAATTTACCTTGGATTACTTTAACATCGAATACTCCGCGTTCGGCGCCGCCGACGTGCTCGTGCTGTACGACGGCCCGGACGTCAACAGCCCCATCCTGGCCAACATCGGCGGGGACGCCCCCAATCCGGTCGTCACCGCCGGTGGAAGCGCTTGTTTCCAGACCCGGGCGACCAGCGGCTGCATCACCCTGCAGTTTTTGTCCAATAACACCGTACAGGCAGAGGGCTTCAAGGGCAGCTGGCGCTGCAGCCCCGTTTCCTGCCCCAGTCCTCCCTTGCCGATGGTTGACAACAGCATCGACGCCACCGACATCATCGACGCCGTTTCCACCCCCGCTACCGTGGTCAATGTGGCCGACATCCGCTGCCCATCCGGCGCTTACGGGACGTTCGCCTATCCGGATGAAAACAATCCTCTGGGCCTGCAAAAAGGAATCCTGCTCACTTCCGGCAGCACCAATCTGGCCTTCGGCCCCAACACCACCATCGATAACAACGGAGTGGAAAACCAGGCTCCCGGCGACCCCGATCTCGATACCCTTAGCCAACAATCGGGCAATTTCCTGCAGTCCTTCGACGCTTGTGTAATCGAACTCGACGTGTTTGTGGCCACCGACGAACTCACTTTTGAATACACGTTTGGCTCGGAGGAGTACCCGCTGTACGTCGACACCGAGTTCAACGACATCTTTGCCTTTCTCGTTTCCGGTCCCGGCATCAGCGGCGATCCGGCGCTCAACAATGCCGTCAACGTAGCGGTGTTGCCCGGCACCAACACCCCCATCGAAATCAACTCCGTAAACTTTCTGACCAACTGGGCCTACTTC
Source organism: Saprospiraceae bacterium (assembly GCA_041736625.1). GTDB lineage: Bacteria > Bacteroidota > Bacteroidia > Chitinophagales > Saprospiraceae > M3007. Next base: position 14,639 of record JBGSTG010000007.1, read on the forward strand.
CGAAACACCGAGAACAGCCCGGTCATCCAGTACAACGGCCTCACCATCGATTCGCTGGGCAAAAAAAAGACGCTCACTGCCCGCATTCCCGTGATGCCCTGCGAGACCTACCGGCTGAAACTGGCGGTGTCGGACCGCGGTGATTACGCGTACGATTCCGGTGTGTTTGTCTCCGAGATCAGCGGCGGAACCCCCGGCCTGGAGGCGGTCTTCGCCAGCGGGGTGGACTACCTGATCGAGAACTGCACCGGCAACCTCGATTCCATCGTCATTACCCTGAGCGAACCCAAACCCGAGGATACGGAGTTTTTGACGATCGTAACGGGAAGCGCCACGCGCAATGTGGACTACACCCTGGGCCTGCCCCCTGTCGTGGTCATTCCCGCAGGCGCCACCCGGGTGAGCTACCCGATCATCCCGTTGCCGGATGCCCTCAATGAGGGTACAGAGACCATCGTGATATCCCTGGCCCGCGACTTCGGTTGCGGCGCGGTTACCCTGGAAACCATTACCGTGAACCTGAACGACAACGTGGATGTGTCCATCAACGGCAGCGAAGATACCCTGTTCGTTTGCGCCGGCGCCACCGTTCAACTCCAGGCCGAAGGCGCTATCGGATACTTCTGGCAGCCGGCCGGAGCAGTCAGCGACCCCCTCGTGGCCAACCCGACGATCATGCCCACCCAGGATGTGCTGATCCGGGTAACCGGAACGGTGGGGGCCTGCACCAATTCGGATTCGATATTTATCCGCGTGGGCGATCCCACGCTTGAAATAGTGGCGTTGACCGATACGGCCATTTGCCTGGGCGACAGCGTCCTGCTGCAAGCGCTAAACAACACGGGCGGCCAGGGACTGAGCTGGACGCCGGTCGCCGGACTCAGCGACCCCCTCTCCGAGACCCCCGTGGCAACGCCCTCACAAACGACTACCTATCGCGCCACCATCGCCATTCCGGGTTGCACCGTGTTCGAAGAGGTGACCATTTTGGTGGACACGCTCTTTTTTCCGGTAGTGGCCACCGATACCACCGTTTGCCAAAACTTTCCTGTTCAACTGGCGGAGAACATCGGCTCCACCACGCAGTACGATTGGTCGCCCGGGCTGGCGCTCAGCGACTCCACCATCGCCGGACCGGTGGCGACACCGGACGTCACCACCACTTATGTCCTCATCGCGACCAGCGCCAACGGGAATTGTTCCGATACCGCTTCGGTAATGGTATCGGTGACACCGGCCGACATCAACATACAAGCCCCGGATACCATCGAAATTTGCCTGGGAACCGAAGTGCCGCTCAAGGCCGTCGTCAATCCTCCGGGTGGACAGGTGAGCTGGACGCCGCCCTTTTTCGTCATGCCGTCTTCCGGCGACAGCGTCACGGCGAAACCCGACGAATCGGTCACCCTTTTCGCCAGTTATGTCGCCAACGGCTGTACCGTGACCGACTCGGTGCATATACGCGTGGATTCCCTGCCCGAGCAGACCATTCAACTGGCGCCCGACAAGCCTTTGTACTGCCCCGGCGACACCGTTATCCTGTTTTCCAAAACCTATGAACCATCGGCTTTTCCCGACATACAATTCAATTGGCTGCCGGGTGGACAACAGGAGACGCCGCCTAACCTCTGGAACCTGGTCATCACCGCCACCGATACGCTCATTTTCAGAAGAGCCGTTCAAAACGGCGCATGCGCCGACACCGCATCCGTGCAGGTGAACGTAGGCAATATCCCGGACCTGGCGCTGACCGCCACGCCCCCGGGTGTCTGCCCCGGCGAAACCGTGCAGCTGAACGCCACGGTAGACCCCCAGCAAAAACTGGAGTGGCAGGATGATCCCACCCTGTCGTGCACCGATTGCCCGAACCCGGTGGCCACACCCGGAGGCACGACGCAGTATACGGTCTCGACGCCGGACGCCGACTGCCCGGCCAGCGCATCCATCGTTGTCGAGGTGTTCCCTTTGCCGGCGCTGGCGTTGCCCTTTGACCCGATCATTTGCATCGGCAGGGCCATCCAGATCAACACCATTTCCGAACCGGGCGTGGCGTACAGCTGGACGTCCGATCCGCCGGGGTTTGTATCCTCGGAGGCCACTCCGGTGGTAACGCCCGACGTCACGACCACCTACTTTGTCGATGCACAAGGCCCCCAATGCCGTACGCAGGCGCAGGTAACAGTGGTGGTGGTGGCCGGCGACATTGACGCCGGCATAGACCAGATCGTCTGCTTTGGCGAAACCGCCACACTGAACGCCACTACCAACGGGCCTGCCGGCACGGTAATCTGGCAACCAGGCGACCTGTTTGGCAATTCGGTAGAGGTGTCGCCCGGTTTGACAACCGATTTTGAGGCTACCTACCAGTTTGGCGACGGCTGTGCTGTGCGCGATACGGTGCGGGTGAACGTACTGCCCTCGGTATCCGTCGGTTCTATCCTCGCCGATCCGGACTCCACGACGGAGTTGTGCGAGGGCAGGGAACTCCGCCTGACCGCAACGGTGAACCCGCCGGATGCATCGCTGATCTGGACGCAAAACGGCGAGGTCCTGCCAGGACAAACGGATACCGTGGTGGTGGTCACGCCGGTCGGCAGCGAACCGGAGCCGACTGCCTACTCGTACGTCGTTATCGCCACGGATGCCAATGGCTGTTCAGCATCCTCGGCGCCGTACTCAGTCGACATCCTGCGTTGCCTGGATGTCCCCAATGCCTTCACGCCCGGAAACGACAACCTCAACGAGACCTTCGGCGTGGTGACGCACGACGGACAGGTCGAAGTGGTCTCCATGCAGATTTACAACCGCTGGGGCCAGAAAGTATTCGAGGGGGGGGCTGAAAACGACCGGTGGGACGGCACGGCAGACGGCAAGCCTGCACCCACCGACGTGTACGTGTATGTCATCACCGTGCGTTTCCCCGACGGAAATGAACGGGTCTTACACGGCGACGTCACGCTTTTGCGTTAATGGCTTGTTCAAACGAAACTAAACCCTTCTAGATGCGATTCTCCCTCCCAATTGCCCTATGCTCGCTGTTCTTTACCATGACCCTCGCCGCGCAAACCAAAGTGGTCACCGGCGTGGTGCTGCTGAACGAGGCGGCCATGCCATCTTTCAAAAAAATCACCCAGAATCTTTCCGGAAAATGGGCTACCAAAGTAGATTCACTCGCCATCAACGACAAGACGGCCATTTTTGAAGCAAACAACGCCACGGTGACCATGGCCTACTTCGATTACCCGGATCCGTCGGACGATCTGCTGGCCGCCTGCGGCATTTCCTGGTTGTGGAAAAATGCCGCCCAGTCGGCCATCAACCACAAGGCCCAGCTCGTCATCTCCATCATTGGGGAAGAACGCAGAGCGTTGGAAATGTATATGTTGTTCACCCGCTGCGCCGCCGCCGCTCTGGAAAGCGCCGGCGGAATCGGCGTTTTTATGAACAGTCAATACCTCGTCCTGGAAAAGGGCTACTACCTCACCGCCGCGTCGAGCCTGCTGAAACAGCAGTCGGTGCCGTTGTATTGCTGGGTTTACTTCGGCATCATGGAAAAAGACGGGATGAAAGGCGGGTACACCTATGGCATGAGCGAGTTTGGCAGCCCGGAACTGGAAATACACAGCAAGGAAGCGACCGTGGAGGAGCAGCACAACCTCCTGTTTGAGGTGGCGCGCCAATCGGTTACAGATCGCAAACCCTGGAAAAACGGAGATACGTACACCACCGGAACAGGCGACAAGCTGACCCTGCGCAGCGCCACCGGCACTTACCTCGAAGGGCAGCAGGTGCTGGAAGTGAAGTGGTAAAAATAGTTGTTCAGAATAGGGTAACCGTGCCCACAAGCTCCTCAATGTGGCCGTCGAGAAACTGAATGGCCGCTTTCCACGTGTACACACCCGGAGATGCCGGCTTCCCGCGCCAGCGGCCGTTCCACCCCATCACAGGGTCGTTGGGCCAGAAGTCTTTGCGCTCAAACAGCAATGCGCCGCTTCGATCGTAAACCTGGAGCAGCTTGACACTGCTCACCGAAAAATCGGTGTAAACCGTGAAATAGGCATTGGTGATGCTGCCCGGCTGAAAGGCGTTGGGTATGAACAATTGCGGTTTTTCGACCTTGATCTCGAGCTGATCCCAGGCCGAGCAGCCGTTCGGCGTCTCTATCGCTATGGCAATGGTGGTGTTGCCGGACAAGTGGGTCTGTAACACCAGGCTGTCGGAAATACCCGGCAAACCGGGTGGGCGCCAGGTGATCTTGGCTAGTGAAACGTCAGGAGGCTCCACGGCAGCGGTAATGGTGACGAGGTCGCCTTGCGGAACCAGCAGCTGGTCGGCGCTCAGCGCCACCCTCAACAAGTCCGGCTCCGACACTGTTATGTACATGCTGTACGTACACCCTTGGGCGTTTCGCGCCAACAAGGTATAGTCGCCCGCCCAGAGCCGATCAAACTCCGGACGCGTGCTCCAGGTACTGCTGTCGATAGAAAAGTAAAAAGGACCTTCGCCGCCGTAAACCGTGTCGATGCTGATTTTTCCGTTGCGCAAACCGTAACACTGCACAGGGGTAATGCTTACCTTCAGGCTGTCAATGCACGCTCGCAGGTCGGATGGAGCAAACGCGAGCGCAGTCAAAAGGATCACGAATATGCGATAGGAGGCCATGAGATACAAAGATGCGGCAATTTTAGATAAAAAGCGGTTTTTACGCGCATGCTCAAACACACAACTGCTGTTAGAGTCGCATCATCTGCTAAACGCTGCCTGCGTCCGCCGTATTTTATCCTTGATTCATCGGATGCTGCGTAACCATCATCGATAAATGGGGAAGGGGCACTTGACCGGTAATGCATTTACAGGCATATTTGCAAAACAAAATATCGAAATTCGATGACACCATTCAAGCATTTTAGTAAAAACAAACGTATGGCGCCAGGGATGCGTCGCGGAACCATATTCGTCGCGGTAGCCGCCCTGCTGGCTACCCATACCCAGTGCGGCAGCAACGACAACGGCGGCGATTGGGAAGAAGTGACCACCTACGAGATCACCAAAGGCGTGGTGACCACGCTGGAAGAAGTGGAACCCGACAAGTTCGAGATCATCGATGAGCAGGTCGTAGAGGGCAAAGACGCCTCCAGGGTCATCATCAAGCGAATGGACGGAACAGTGGACTCTCTTACGCTGGCCCAGGCCCGCGGACTGGTCGGCGCCCAGGACACCGTGTACAAGGAGGTCCGGTCGAACCAGGGCTACCACGGTCATGGCATGGGCAGCGTACTGTGGTGGGGCGCCATGGGCTACATGATGGGGCGGAGCTTCAACACACCCACCCAACCCGGGTTTTACCGCCAGCAGGCAGGCAGCCCGGCCGGTTATGCGTACAACCGGACTTCGGATCAGCTGAAGTCCACCGCCATTCCCCGCACCGAAATGCGACCGGTAAGCGGTAAAAGCGGGTATTTCAGAAACAGCACCAAAAGCGGCAGCACAGGCAGCTGATTGGGCGCGATCACCACCGTCTGGATATCATGAAAAAACGACCATTACAACAATTGCCCAACGCCGTGTTTAAGGAAATGGGGTGGGACTACTTTGTCGCTGAGGATACCGCCGACTACCTCACCGGCGAGGTGGCGCAGATCAGTACGGAAGAACAGGAGGCGTTTTACGAAGCCGGAAACCGCCTGTATGAGCTGCTGATCGATGCCGCCGAATACGCCTTGCGGAACGATAAACTGACCGAAATGGGCATTCCGCCCAACCTGCACGACCTCATTCGGTATACCTGGGAGGACGACGGCCATCTGCACCTGTACGGGCGCTTCGATTTCGCCGGCGGCGTGGATGGGCTGCCCATCAAGTTGCTGGAATTCAACGCCGACACACCCACCTCGGTGCCGGAAACCGCCATCATCCAGTGGGGGCAGTTGAGGGCCAACGGCATACCCGAGGAGCAACAGTTCAACTTCCTGTACGACGCGCTGGTCGACAACTTCAAACGCCTGCGCGAAAGCAACCCCGACCGCGATGCCGCCATCCTGTTCTCCACCCTGCGCGGCGCACGGGAAGACGACCATAACGTCCAGCTGATTGAACTGGCTGCGCGCGAGGCCGGCTTCGAAACCGCCTTCCGCTACGTAGACGAGGTGATCTTCTCGGAGTACAACGGGATTTTTGCGGCCGAAGGGGCCGACAAAACCACTCAGTACCCGTACTGGTTCAAGCTGATCCCCTGGGAGTACATCGCAACCGACGAGCCGGAGCTGATGGAGCGCATTACCCGTATCGTCAAGCGTGGCCACGCCATCGTGCTCAACCCGGCATACACCATGCTCTTCCAGTCAAAAGCCATCCTGGCCTACCTGTGGGAGCAAAACCCCGACGACCCGCTGCTGCTCGAATGCAGCCTGCGGGAACCCATCGGGCGGCGTAACTATCCGTTTGTCGAGAAGGTAGTGCTCGGAAGGGAAGGCGCAAACGTGGCCCTGTTCGACGCCGAGGGATTGCCCACCACCGTCCGGGCTGGTGAATACGAAGACCAAATTAAAGTGTACCAGGCGCTCGCCCAACTCGCCCGCGATGAAGACGGACGGTATTACCAGGCCGGGGTGTTTTTCGCCTATGAGGCCTGCGGATTGGGGTTCCGGCGCAGCGCCCATCCCATAATTGACAATGGGGCCCAGTTTGTGGGGCACGTGGTGGATGGGGGCGGTTGATGGTGTGATGCGGTAGAGACGTTGCATGCAACGTCTCTACCACCGGTTTTCCTTTTCCGTCACCGTAGGCAGCGGCGGTATCGCCGTGTTCCACCGTTTGCGCAGCTCTTCGGCCCGGCGGCGTTCGGCGTTGTTCGGGTAGGCCGGGCGCTGTTGCGTCACGGACGGGTCTTCCGAAACCGTGTCACCGGCGCTGGCCGACGTTGCGTGATTGGGGGCAACGGGATTGGTGCGCGCCGAGCCGCGAGCCGACCGGGGCGAAACAACGGCAGGCGCGTTGGTAATCTCGATATTGGCCGATGCTGCTCCGTTCGCATCAACATCTGCCGGGGTAGCAGTCGGTTGTTGCTGAACGGGAGCTTCCACAGGTGCAGGATAGGTAGGTTCCGTATTGAGCTGCGAAGTGTACGTCCAGTACAAACCCAATGCCAAAACGACCACCAATGCACCGGCCATGGACCATGTGCGCCACGTCCATCCCTGTTTTGGTGTGGGCATATGCGCGCTGACGTGTTCCCAAACCCGTTCAGACGGAGCGTCCCACCCGTTTGGAGCGGGGGTTTCCGGCATGTCCTTAAAGGTTTGGCGGAAGAGCTCGTCGATGGAGTCGAATTCTTGTGGTTCGGTCATATTGAAAAGGGCCGGTTGAACGGATTTGGGTTACGTAATGTAGGATTTGTCGATTATTTTTTTCAAAAACTCCCTGGCTTTAAAGAGCTGGCTTTTGCTGGTGCCGATGGAAATGCCGAGTTGTTCGGCGATCTCCTCATGGCTGAATCCTTCGACGGCGTACAGGTTGAAGACCGCCCTGTAGCCTGGTGGCAATTTTTGCAACACTTTCATAAGCGACTCGGCATCCAGCCGCGATGAAATGTCCTCATCCGTACGGAAGAGGTTCTCGAAAGGGGAAAAGTCCGCCGTATCGCGCAAAAAATCGCGCTGTTTGCGCAAGTGGCTGAGGGCTGTGTTGACCATAATCCGCCGAATCCATCCGCCCAACGCCCCTTCGCCGCGAAACTGCGCCATGTCGCGATACACGCGAATGAACCCGTCCTGCAACATGTCTTCCGCTTCTGCCCGGTCTCGGGCAAAGCGCAGCAGAACCCGGAACATCGGTACGCTGAACTGGCGGTATAAGGCCGACTGGTGCGCCATACTGCCGTTCAATACGCCCTCCACCAAATCCTGGTCGTTCCATTGTTGCATATTTCGAGGTGCTGTATGGTTTGATGCGTTAAAATGAAATTCGGTTGCCTGAGAATCAGCGCTATTTATCGCCCATCCATTCCACCGTCTTAAACGTCGGATGGGTTTGCACGGTATACAAAGAACGTTCGCGGAGCCGAATTTCCCGGATGGGTACATCCTCGCCGTCTACCAGACACCGTTTGACAAACTCGGGAAATCCAACCAGGTAGATCAGCACCCGTTGATGGGCCGGTTGCCACGCTCCTTCCACTTCGTGATGGAGGGTAAACACCCCTTTGCCCCCTCTGGTTTCAAAACAGCTCAGCCGGTACTGACCCTGGTCGTTACCGTAGCCGTCGCCCGCGTCGTCGTACAGCCGGCTGGTCTCGGCGCCTTCCTTGAAAAAAACGTACAACGTCAGTTCATCCACCGGCTTCTCATCGGTCCACTGCCGCACAGGGTGAACGGGCAAAACGGCGCCTGCACGCACAAAAAAGGGAATTTGATCGGGCAGGAGGTTGATGGTCATGGTCTCCCGGCAGGTCTGTCCGTTCCAGAAATAGTACCAGAGCCCCTTGGGCAGGGTCACCTCCTGGCGTTGTATTTTGGGCTTGATCACCGGACTGACCAGGATGTGATCGCCGAACAGAAAATCTCTGTCCTGTTTGAGCAGCTTCGGGTTTTCGGGATCGTCCATAAAGGCGTGGCGAATGACGGGGTCGCCGTTCACCAAGTGCTGGTAAAACGCGGTGTACAGGCAAGGCAGCAGGGAGTACCGCAGCTCGATGGCTTTTTTGGCGATGTCCGTCCACTTGTCTCCAAACGACCAGGGTTCCTGATCCACCTGGTGCAGCTTGGGGTCGGCCAGCTGTGCTTCGTCGGTCAGCGCGTCGCCGCTGAGGTGCTGTCCCATGCTGTGCACCCGCATGAGGGGGTGAAACACGGCCAGTTGGAGCCATCGCACGAACAATTCCGGCTCCGGCCCGCCGGCAAAGCCGCCGACGTCGGTGCCGCAAAAGGAAAAGCCGGACACGCTCAGGCGCTGGCATTGCACATTGGCGATTTGCAGGTGTTCCCACGACGACCAGTTGTCGCCGGTCCATACGGCCGCATAGCGCTGGCCGCCGCTGAAGCTGGCGCGGGTGAGCAGGAAGGGACGGTTTTGTGGGCGCCACCTGCGCAAACCCTCCGTGCTGGCGCGGGTCATCAGCAGGCCGTACAGGTTGTGGTGTCGGCGGTGGCTGCCGGGGTGTCCGTCGCCGGCGTGCATCACGTGATCGGGCAAAGTTTTGTGGTGCACGTGAAACACGGCGGGCTCGTTCATGTCGTTCCAGAACCCGGCAACGCCGGCGTCCAGAAGGGGTGGGTGAAGGTCTCCCCACCAGTCGCGTGTTTCCGGCCTGGAGAAGTCGGGGAAGGCGCAGAAGCCCGGCCACACAGGTGCGTGCACGCGCTCACCGTCGGCCGTTTTTAAAAAGTGGTCGCCGGCAACGCCTTCCTGGTACACGGCGTAGGCGGGGTCTTCCTTGATGCCGGGATCCAGCATGAGCACGGTGCGGAACCCCAGCGCCCGGAGTTCGTCGACCAGTCCTTTGGGGTCGGGAAAATGCGCCTGATCCCAGGTGAAGCAACGAAAGCCATCCATGTAGTCGATGTCCAGATAAATGGCGTCGCACGGAATTTGCAGGCGGCGGAAGGTCTGGGCGATGTCGCGCACCCGGTCTTCGGGGTAGTAGCTCCACCGGCACTGGTGGTATCCAAGCGCCCACAGCGGCGGAAGAGGGGCTTTGCCGGTGAGCCTGGCGTAAATGCGCGCGGTTTCCGTCGGGGAGGGGCCGCTGAAAAAATAGTAATTGACCTCTCCGCCCTCGGCGCTGAAAGTGACGGTTTGGTCGGCCTGGCTGTTGAAATCAAACCCGGTTTTGAAGGAGTTGTCCAGAAAAATTCCATAGGACAGGCCCTGGAAAAGGCTGAAGTAAACCGGTATGGCGCGGTAGAGCGGGTCGGTATCCGGCGAAAAGCCAAAAGCGTCGGTGCACCAGTTCTCCAGCTTGCGTCCGTGCAGGTCTGCGGCGCAAGCCTTGTCGCCCAGGCCATAAAAGACCTCTTTGGGTCTGCACCGCAGCTGGGTGCGCAAGTCGCACCAGCCCTTCAAAATGGATCGTTTGGCGGCGTACCCTTCGGCATCCTCGCACAGGAGTCGGTCATCGGCATTAAAAAAGCGCACCCGCAGTTGTTGTTTGGAAACCACCAACTGCAGGGCATCGGTGTGGAGCACGTAATCGCGCTCGTTTTCCGTGAGTGTGGCGGTCACACGCTCGGGTTGGTAGCCAGGGTCAAGGGCGTAGGATTGGTCAGGGCCGAAGACACCGTCGGGACTATACCGCAAACGAATGATGTCGGCAGCAATCACCTGTATGCGCAGGGTCATGCCGTTTTGGCAGCGCATTTCGTATGCGTTGTCGCGCCAGCGGACCTCGGACACCTGATCGGGTATCCGCCATTCGAATACGTCGTCGTAGCGTTTGCTGACGTCGGCCTCCGCAAAGGGGATTTCACTGGGCGGAGCAGGCGTCTCCACAGGCAAATCCGTTTCAGCGGGTTCAGGCAGGGGCGGGTCGGGTTGCTCGGCGGGCAGTTCGTCCGGTGTCGATTTGGGCTCTTTCATGTCGCGTGCAAAGATAGGACATAACCGCGCCGCATGCTCGAACTCAGCGCGTCCGGTCTTTAAGCACCTCCACCACGGTGGGCAACCCGACCGTGGCCGGCTGTTCGACCACGCTGAGGTTGGGCATCTGCGCCAGCACGTCGTTCACCTGGGGGGTCGGGTCGATGTAGATAAACGGGATTTCCGGGTCGGCGTACATCATCAGCCCGGCAGCGGGGTACACCTGGAGGGAGGTGCCGACGATCAGGAAAAGATCGGCTTTTTGGGCCCACTGGGCGGCAACCGGGAGCATGGGCACCTCCTCGCCAAACCACACAATGTGCGGGCGCAACTGGGCGCCGCGTTCGCACAGGTCGCCGAGGTGTAGATCATTTTCCCAGTCGTAGACGAGCTCGGGGTACCGGTCGGACCGCACCTTGCGCAGTTCGCCATGCAGGTGCAGCACGTTGCGGTTGCCGGCGCGCTCGTGCAGGTCGTCTACGTTCTGCGTGATCACCTGCACGTCGAAATGACGCTGGAGCTCGGTGAGGGCCAGGTGGCCGGCGTTGGGCTGCACGTCGAAGAGCTGGCGGCGGCGCTGGTTGTAAAAATCGAGCACCAGCTCCGGGTTGCGCCGCCACCCCTCGGGCGAAGCCACCTCCTCAATGCGGTGGTTGTGCCACAAGCCGTTGGCATCGCGGAACGTGCTGATGCCGCTTTCGGCTGAGATGCCGGCGCCGGTAAGGACGACGATGGTCATGGGTTATCTGTTGAGCTTGCTGTTGCGGTAACCATACAACGCATACACCGCCACGCCCAGCACCATCCAAAACAAAAAACGCGACCAACTGATGAACATGACCTGCGACATCATGAAGAGGTTGAGCAGCAGACCCAGCACCGGAATCATCGACCAGCGCTTCCAAACAGCGAATGCCGACACCACGAGGGCGATGGCGTAAAATACGTACAGGGGTGAGGTTTCGAGCAGGGTTGCGCCCTCGGCAGGGGCAATGCTTTGGGCGATAAAGTCCGGATTTGCCCAATACAGAATCATGAATAATATGGCCACAGTGGCCGGCAGCCAAATCCGGCTGTCCAAAAACCACACCTTGAAACGGGCCTGGGCGGTCATGCCCGAGGCGTCCATGCGCAACACACCGGCACACACCACGGCGAAGGCGAACAGGGTGCCCAGGCTCGTCAGGTCGGCCACCTCGTTCAGGTTCATAAACAGCGCAGGAATCGCCACGATGGCGCCCGCGAGCAGGGTAGAAAAGCCGGGGGTCTGGAACCGGGGGTGTATTTCGGCAAATTTTTTGGGCAGCAGGCCGTCCCGGCTCATGGTCATCCAGATGCGCGGCTGGCCCAGCTGGAACACCAGAAAGACGCTGGCGGTGGCCACCACGGCGCTGAGCGCGACGAGCCCGGAGAAAAAGTTGAGCCCCACCTGTTCAAACACAAACGCGAGCGGGTCGCCGACCGCGAGCTGGTCGGAGGGCACCATGCCGGTCAGGATGAGCGCGATCACCACGTACAGCACGGTGCACAACGCCAGGGCGTAAAACATCGCTCGCGGCAGGTCGCGCTGGGGGTTTTTGCACTCCTCGGCCGTCGTGCTGATGGCGTCGAAACCGATGTAGGCAAAAAACACCGCCGACACGCCCGCCAGCACACCCCGGACGCCGTTGGGCGCAAAGGGCGTCCAGTTTTCCGGCTGCACATAAAAAATACCCACCAGGATGACGGCCAGGATGACCCCCAACTTGAACAGCACCATCATGTTGCTCGTGTGCTTCGACTCCCGGATGCCCCGGTATACCAGCCACGTGAGCAATACACTGATGCCAAAAGCCGGCAGGTCGGCAATGATCGGCAGCCCCAGGAGGTTGGGCGCCGTTTCCCAGGCAACCAGCGCCTCGCGGCCCGCTTCACTCAGCGACGCCGGGTCCGCCAGGGCAGCCGTGCGGGCCGACTTCCAGTCCACCGTCATCCACAGCGGCAGGTCGAGGCCGATGCCCGACATGAGCCCGGTAAAGTAGTCGCTCCAGGAAATAGCCACCGCGATGTTGCCGATGGCGTACTCCCACAACAGGTTCCACCCCACAATCCAGGCGGCAATTTCGCCAAACGTAGTGTAGGTGTACGTGTAGGCGCTGCCCGACACGGGCAGGGCCGAGGCGAACTGGGCGTAACACAGCGCCGAAAATCCGCAGGCTACCGCCGTAAAAATAAACAGCAAAGAAACCGCCGGCCCCGCCGAAGCGCTCGCCGCGCCGATGGTGCTGAAGATGCCGGCGCCGATGATGGCGGCGATGCCCAGCGCCGTGAGGTCGATCACGCGCAGGTTCTTTTGCAGGCCCGCCCCGTGCACATTTTCGGCGGAGGCCAGGGCGTCTTCAAAGGTTTTTCGGCGAAGCAGGTTGTTCCAGATTGACATGGGCGAGCGTACAGCGTTTCGTTTTTATCCGGGCAAATATGCGCATTTGCGCTATGGCTTGTGCGCCCGGATGGAAAAAACCATCGGAATAATGTCTTCCAACCCTTGAATCCGGTAGCGACCGTGTTCGTCGCGGACGGTTTTCTGAAAACAATTGAACGGCGAGTAGGGGTACTCGTGCAGGAATTCGATCACCAGGCCGGCGCCGGCGAGGCTGCTGATCACCTCGCCCAGGGGGTGGTTCCAGCTGTGGTCGCGGTACCGGATCGGCTCGCCGGCGTGATCGGTGTAGGTGCCGGTGTTGTCAAGTGAAATAACGCCGGCGTTGAAGTACGGATAGGTAAACCGCTCGAACGCGTCGTTGAACATCCAGACCATGGGGTGGAACTCGGCGATGTAAAAAACGCCGCCTGAAGGTAGGAAATGGGCGATCACAGCCGCCCACCGGGAGAGGTCGGGCAGCCAGCCGATTGTGCCGTAAGACGTGAACACAATGTCGAACGCGCCGCTCAGGTATTGGGGCAGGTCGTAGAGGTTGCAACAGACGAAGTGGGCGTCGAGCCCCTGTTCGGCAGCCAGCATCCGGGCCTGTTCGATGGCGGCGTCGGAGAGGTCGGCACCGGTCACCTGTGCGCCGAGGCGCGCCCAGGAGAGGGTATCCTGGCCGAAATGGCACTGCAGGTGCAGGAGGCGTTTGCCGGCGACATCGCCCAGTTCGTGCAACTCAATGGGCGTCAGGCTGGTTTGGCCCTTCTTCCAGCCTTCGAGGTTGTAAAAATCGGACTGCAGGTGGACGCCGGTGCGCAGGTTCCAGGCATGGCGGTTGTCTTCGAAGTAATCGAGGTCGTTTTGCATGATTACTAGTCTATTCCTAAAAGGCCCCTCAAGTCCTCCAATCTAATGGTTTGGACTTTAGGAAACTGGATATTTTTTAACACTTGAAAATGTTTATCATGTGTTACTATAAAATCGGCTTGTCCGGCGACAGCGCAGTCCACAAATTTATCGTCATCCGGGTCTGCTTCTATTAAACTCCAACGATAATGCGGGTTGATTAATTCCACATTGGAGAACTCCAGAAGAAAGTCGAGCCGTTCACCCGACAGATCTGCTCCGTACCTGTGTATACTCTTTTCCAGATATTCTGTAAGAATTTCATTGCTGACCAAAAGTGTATAACGTTGGTTCATAATGGCTTCAAACACCCACCAGTATTTATGGTGTGGCAAAATAGATACCAGAAAAACATTGGTGTCCAGAACAAGTCGAGGTTTACCGGCCATCTTCGTCCAGCCATTTGTCTAGGTCTGCATCTGTGATATGGCGTGCTTTTGCAGCTTCAGCAACCTTTTCGGTGAATCGTGACGCGAAGAATCTGGCAAGAAGGTTTTTCAACTCAATAAGTTCTGCTTCGGATGGTTCAAATGAATATATTTTAAGCAACTCTAGCTGGAGTGCGCTTAATTTCTGGCTGGATTGATTTGTTTGCGTCATATCTGCGGTGTTTAGCTTCTTGTAAAACAAACATTCAAGATGTTTTGCTGCAAATATGACCCAATAAACCAGATTATGCAAGTGTAGCGTCCAACGAATGCCCCTTTTTCCGGCGCAAAAGACCGCTGCATGGTGTTACGACCCGTTTGTTAGTTAAACTTTTTTTAAAGTTGGCCCTTCGGATACCCCTGCTGTGTTGATTTAGGTTTAGCAATGACTACTTTTGTACGTTGAAATGAAAAAATTGCTTGTCGATATGCGTTTGCTGTTGTTGATATGGCTGCTGGGTTGCGGGATAGGGTGGGCCCAGCCAACCCCACGCCCGGGCCAGACCATTAAGATTTCTCCGATGAGCACCTCCCTGTACCCGGAATCCAAGCAACCCAAAAACGCCAAAACCAGAACCATTTTCCCGGAAACCTCCGCCGTATCGCCGGCTACCTTGCAGCCCGCCGGCTCAACCACCGCGCCGGTGTCTAATGCAGCTAAAGACCCGCGCCAGGACTCCCGAAGCAGCAACCTCTCCACACCCCAGACCGCGCCGGCACTCACCAGGCCCGCCGAGCCGATCGGCGTACAGTGGATGACCATCGAAGAAGCCGTTTCACTGCAAAAGGGAGAGCGGCGGAAAATATTTGTCGAGGTGTACGCTGACGGGTGCAGTGAATGCAAAAAAATGGATCTGACTACCTTCGGCAACGCCGCCGTGTGCGACTACCTGAACCAGCACTACTACCCTGTGCGCTTCAACGCCGAAGAAAAAGAAAGCATCGATTATAAAGGGAAGACTTACCGGTACGAGCGCACCGCCACCACCGGACACCACGAGCTCGCCGCTGAATGGCTGCTGAACAGGCTGAACTTCCCCACCTGCGTTTTTCTGGATGAGAACCTGAACCTGATCCAACCTATTCCCGGTTACCAGGACGCCGAGAAATTGCTCACCATCCTTGAATACTTCGGAACCGACAGCCATCGGACTACCCCTTGGGAGACGTTTGAGAAACAACACTGAGTGAGTGTCGAATGGTGTGTACGCTTGGTAACCCGTGGAAGCCAGGCGTACACGCTATTCGACACGCACCACGCGCCATTCGGCACTCGAAATTCCTGTTATCTTTGCCAAACGTATGGCCCGATTTTTCAACACCACCGGATTTTGCAACCCCGCTGACCACTACATGGTCGCGCCCTTTCGGGGTCTGTACGACGACATCTACCGCCTGATTGAGTCCAAGCAGTTTTTGGTGCTGCACGCGCCGCGCCAGACGGGCAAGACCACCTTCCTGCACGCCCTGGCCCACCGACTCAACCAGGAGGGCAAGTACATCGGTATGGTATTCTCCGTGGAGACGGCCGGGGTGCCGAGCTTTACGCAGGAACAGGCCAACGAAAACATGGTCAATGCCCTGTACCGCATGGCGCCCATGTTTCTGCCCGAGTCCGAGCGCCCGGTGGCGCCCCGGCATCCCGTTACGTTGAATGACTACCTGAACAACTGGTCGCTCGCACAAAGTAAACCCATCGTCCTGCTCGTCGACGAAGCCGATTCGCTGTGGGACGACGTGCTGGTGGCCTTCCTGCGCCAGATGCGCGACGGCTTCCAGTTGCGCCCCACAGGTTTTCCGCAGTCGGTGGCCCTCGTGGGCCTGCGCGACATCCGGGAGTACCGCATGAAAGCGCGGGACGACAATCCGTCGCTGGGCAGCGGCTCCCCGTTCAACGTGAAAGCCAAGTCGTTTTTTTTACCTGTATTTACCAGGGAAGAGGTACGGGGCCTTTTGCAGGAACACACCAACGACACCGGGCAGGCGTTTACCGAAGCGGTTTTTGAAAAAATATACGCATTTTCCGGCGGCCAACCCTGGCTGACCAACGCCCTGGCGAATGAGATCGTGGCGGAATTATTAAACAACGACTACTCCCAACCCATCACGCCCGACATGGTGGAAACGGCCAGGGAAAACCTCATCGCGCAGCGGCAAACGCATTTAGACAGTCTGGTCGACAAGCTCAAGGAAACCCGCGTGCGCCGGGTAGTGATGAGCATTATCACGGGCGCCAGCCCTCAATTTGACAACTTTGACGATGCCATGCTGTACTGTCGCGATCTGGGCATCATCGCGCCAGACGCTCCCGTGCGCTTTGCCAATCCGATTTACCGGGAAATCATAACCCGCATCGTCAACTCCAGCTTTCATTACGGCTTCGACCAGGATATCGTAGATACCCAATGGTACCTGCACCCCGATGGCCGCATGGACATGGACAAGCTGCTGCGCGCTTTTGTCGATTTTTACCGACGCCATTCCGAATCGTGGCTCGAGCGTTTTGAGTTCAAGGAAGCTGGCCATCAGCTCCTGCTCATGGCCTTTTTGCAGCGCATTGTGAACGACGGCGGGCGCATAGAGCGGGAAATGGCCGCAGGCAATGGCCGCACCGATCTGGTGGTGTTCTGGAAAGACCAGGTGATCCCCTTCGAACTCAAAATCAAGTACGATAAATGGACCAGGGAAGACGGCCTGCGCCAGATCGGCCGCTACATGGACAAACTGGGCCAGCAACACGGGTACTTAGTGTTGTTTGAACCCAAATCTTCCGAACTGATCCCCTGGGAAGAGCGTCTGCACTGGACGGACGAGACACTGGCAGACGGGCGACGGGTGACGGTGGTGGAAATGTAGAGAATGTCGACACTCGACATTCCCATGGGTTATTTTACAATTATTTAATATTGGGCATTGGGCTGTACGACGCCCGTCCGACAAAAATTCCCTTTTGCGGCATTTATTCAGGTATTTTTTTTCATAAAGATGCTATCGGGGTGTTTCGGCAAAATAAAAATAAAGTGTTAATGCCGTGCCATCTATATTTTTCCAGCGACTTGGACTTTTTAGCAATACCCGGTACTTTTGTACAGTCATGATACACGCCCGTTTCAGGCAATGCCCGCCCGGTTCCGGACCGGGTGGCGGATTGCCGGAGCGCGCGCCTAGTCTTCCTGTGTAAGTCTTGCGGAAAGTGAACCAACACATTTTCTCTTCACAGCGTAGCTTAAACAACCTAAAAGTACGCTAAAAAACCAATTGCCATGAAAAATTTTCTTTTCGGCTTAAATGCCACTTTCTTTCAAAATAAAAGTAGAATAGGGGGGGTGTTTCCAAAATTTTACATCGAAAATGGGCCAATAGCATTCTATTGATTCCCGTCCTTTCTGTTTGGGTATTACTGTTGTCCACTCTGGTGGCCTACGGGCAAACCACAACGTGCGGTATCCGGAATTCTTGCTTAAACCCCGCTTTACTCTCAAACTACAAATGCATTGTCAGCAGCGTGTCTTCTCCATTGACGTTTTCCTCGCTCATTGCTTCAGGCGATCTACTCGACCAAAATGCGGCTAAAACCACGCCCCAGTATTTGGTGGTGACTGGTCCTTTGGTAGCGGATATCGCTACCATTCCCAATGGGGGTTACACCTTTGCAAACAATTCAGAAATTATTTTTACCGATGCTGACGGAGGTATTACCGTAGGCATCGGTAGCCAGCTCAATCTGAAAGGAACGTATGTTCATGGGTGCGATGCGCTTTGGAACCGCATTCAGGCCAACGCGGCTTCTGTACTGAACATTTCCGACAACAGCATTTTGGAGAATGCCGCTTATGCCGTTTTTCTAAATCCCGGTTCTACCTTCAACTGTGCGAACACTACATTCAACGGAAACTACATAAGTATTTACGCTGGTGCCTCTAATCCATCGGGGCCTGCCAATTTGCTTGGCTTCAATGTAAGCGGTTGTACTTTTGACGGTTCGGCAGCATTGCTGAATGCTTATACGCCAAGTGTGTACAACCCGTATGGCGGTGTATTCAGCATACCGAATATCGCTATTTTGCTCCATAACGTTTCCAGTGTAAAAGTCGGCAACGAAGCTGGAGGAACGAGCGCGCAGAACACATTCAGGAATTATACACAAACCATTTACCCGCCTATGGGCCTGAAGGTCATCCATCCCGGCCGGGGGGTGTATGCCGTCAATTCAAATCCGACGGTGGTAAACTCCCGATTTGTCAATATTGGCGCTGCGGATAACACTAACGTGGGATACGGCGTATCAGCCTTGTCCAATACCAAATCGCATACAATAAATGTATTCGGGCTTGGTTCAGGGGAAACCGCTACACCCACATTTGAAAACGTGCACCGGGCGGCGTCCATTGTGAATGCAAACCTGTCGTTCAAGGACGCACGAGTGAAAAATTGTCATGAAGGGGTATTGGTGACCATCGATGAAGGTGTAGCGCTGGTGTTTCAGCCTGGCATCCCGTTTATCGATATTGCCAATAACCGAATCGAAGAAATCTGCTCAAACGCCATTCGGCTTTACAAGTCGGCGCCGTCCGGCTCGGCAAAGATCGATAATAACAAAATCGATTTCAACTCCACAAATTCCAATTGTGGCGTAATAAACCGGGGAATATGGATTGAAAACGACGATGCTACGCCATTGAATGGTCAGGGATACGTGTTGTCCGACAACATCATCACACACATAAGCAGCCCGGCACCCACCAGGTTGCAAGCTATTGAAACCAATGGCGTGACCCACATTCGTCACGTGGACAATACGGTGACGGACGAGGACGCCAGCAACGGGCTGTTCAGTTTTACGGGTATCCAGCTTGGATTGGGTTCACGTGCCCGTCTGGAAGACAACACGGTTACCGGCGTCAAAACCAACTATTTCGTTGGAACTTCCTCCGGTATCAACAACATCGCCTCCGGCAACGTACTTATGCTGTGCAATACCACCGACGCGGTAAACCGGGGCATCAACTTTAACGGCTTTGAGTGTGATGCCGCCGATTTTAAGGTGAATACCATGAATACCCATGCCTACGGACTTTACCTCCAGGAAGGTACGCGCATGGGCGACCAGTTTGAAAAACAGAACTACTGGGAAGGCTCCAGTGGACAGGTGGAGGGCAAGTTTGAGTTTTCTGGGTATGATCCTGGTAATTCGATGGATGTGGCCTTTGTTCAACATTCCCGGTTCATCATCGACATTCTGGACGAGACCGACGAGCGCTGGGCCAATCCGCGTGAAGTAGATACGGACGACGACAGCGGCAACGTATGGTTTACCGGCTCGCGCAACAATTACCTGGGCCAGGCGTGTGCGGAGACCATTCCCGGTCCCACGAAGTCCGATAACCTGGTTTTCAACGACTCCTTCCCTGCCTACCGGGGTTTGGAGAGCAGTATCTGGGAAGCCCGGTTTCACACCTTCGGGCGTCTGTATGAGGACACTACCCTGCGCTCGTCCGCCACGGCAATACTATCCTGGTACAACAACCATTACGACAGCACCTACGCTGCCCTGTACCGCATTTACGCCGATATGAACGCCCTGGGGAAACCCAAAACTACGCTGTTGGCCCTGCGAACGAGCATCGACTCCCTGATTCTGGAACGGGACACCTTGGAGGCAACGTGGTACGCCGCTACGGTGGATTCGGTAAAAGCGGTGCTTTTCACGCAGTTGGAAACCTTCAGTGAGGACGTGGCGGAAGCTCAAGCCGATCTGGATAGCCTGATGACCCTCGAAACGACGGCGTTCAGCAGCGCTGTGGATGATCTGCGCGACCGCCTGGACAGCCTCTCCTTAGCCGACACCTGGGAGACCAACCTTGCAGCGGTATTGGACATCGTGCTGGACACCGAACTGGGCACGGATACTCTCACCGGCGCCCAGGAAGCTGATCTGGACTCTATCGCCCAGCAATGCCGCATGGCAGGCGGCTTCGGCGTGCGGCTGGCTCGGCACGTACTGGGCTACGACCCCACAACGCAGTTCGCCATCGATACAAGCTGTGTGGCTGAAGAACGTGCTGCCGGCAATTCGCCGAATACTGCGGCTGGAAACACCTGCTTGTTCCCCAACCCGGCCGGCAACACTTTCTACCTGGCGTTCGAGCAGCCGGCCCTCAATCGCGAAGTACGCGTATTCGATCCGCTGGGACGGATGGTAGCCCATACCAACAACGCCAACGGCGTGCAGCAACGAATTTCGCTTGATCGCACCGCTGCCGGCTTGTACGTTGTACACGTTATGCACGATGGTGGAAGCTTAGAAGTGCTCAAAGTTTACATCAACAGCAAATAATTTTCAACCTTAACTCAGCCGACACGGGTGGCCTTCACCCGTGTCGGCATTTCATTTTTGTGCTCATGAAAAAGACTTCAATGCTTATTACGCTCATTTGGATGGCTATACAGTTGTTCAGTCTGAGTATGTTTGGTCAAAAACACGATTATATCTGGGTATATGGTTACGATAATCTGCCCAATGACCCCCTAACTTCGAAATTCGGCGGCGCCTACATTGATTTTAATGAGAGCCCTCCACGCAGCATCAGCATAAACCGGAAGTTGAATTTCCGCTCAACGGCTGCTGCCATGTGCGACTCTACCGGAAAACTGCTTTTTTATACAAACGGCATCGCCATTCACAACGCCAACAACAAACTGATGGACAATGGAGATTCTATTAATTACGACAGCACCATCTGGGTGCAGAGCAATACTAGGGGGTATACTAATGTAATCGGCCCACTAGTTGTACCCAGCCCTGTTGAGGATGCTGAGTATTATATGTTTCACACGGCATGGGCATTTGAATATGACAGCAGTTATGTCAGAATTCGAGCACTATATTATACCCGAATTGACATGTCTGCAAACAATGGCGAAGGTGAGGTGATTGAAAAGAATCAAATTCTGCTTGAAGGGGATTTGGGGTGGCCCGCTATGTGTAAACACGGCAACGGGCGCGACTGGTGGCTCGTTATTTACCAACTATCGCGTCCACAACTCATCTCCTTTTTGCTTTCACCCGATGGTGTAAGCGGCCCGATGATCCAGGATATTGCCCTGGGCAGCGGCTTTCCAAGGCATGAAACGCCATCCAAATCGGTTTTTTCACCCGACGGGCGGCATTACATCCGGCACGACAATTTCAACGGATTGCGCATATTCGATTTCAATCGATGCACGGGCGTTTTTTCCAACCAGAGAATTGTGCAGTACCTTGACGAACGCTATACCTGGTCGGCTGCCTTTTCCGAAGATTCGCATTTTTTGTACCTGTCCAACCCCCATCTCGTGTACGCCATGGATATGTATAACATAAATAACATTCAGGTGATGGATACCGTGGGGATTTTCAACCAAAGTTATTGCGCTTACCCCTTCAGTACAATAGTATTTGAGATACAGGAGGGGCCTGACGGAGAGATATATGGTTGTGGCCTTGCCGGCAGTACACTCTGCATGAGTACCATCGAAAAACCCAAGTTACCCGCGCCTGCCTGCGAAGTTGCCTACGGCGGTTTTGAACTATCCCGCTGGAACAGCAGCACCATCTGCCACTTTCCGCATTACCGCCTCGGCGAGTACGAGGGCAGCCCCTGCGACACCCTTAACGCACAGCAACCTGACGATGGCTTTTACAAGTCGGTTTACCATCCGGATGATGATGACGCATCGGCTCAAAAAGACCCGGAACAAGACTATATTCTGATACCCGTGGGCCATGCGGCTACGCTGGAAGCAATGGAAGAAAAACAACGGTATGGTGATTGGAGTAGAGTGATGTATGAACAATTTTTGGGAAATACCCCCTCCGCTCGCAGACCGCTTACAAATGATCAAATGAATTCGAACAATAAAAATAAGCAACATGATGAAAAATAGACTACTTCCTCTGGCTTTTCTGGTATTGGCCTATACGCTCTACGCTCAAAAGCACGACAATTTCTGGCTTGGCGGCACCAACCTGTACCCGGGTACTCCCGGGTATGGAAACTACCTCATCCGTTTCGACGGTGGTCAGGCGGTGGTGGAGCCGGCTGCGCTCAACCTGAACTTTGAAGCCACCACGGCGGCTTTTGCCGACTCGTCAGGGCAGTTGTACATGTACACCAACGGATGTTCGGTCATGTACCGCACCGGCGAGACGCTGGTCAACGGCGACAATCTGAATCCGGGAACCATCGGCGATTTGTCCTGCGGCGAGTTTGGCTACATCAGCCCACGAGGGGCTGTTTTTTTGCCCATGCCCGGTTCGGAAGGCGATTATTGGTACCTGTTTTACATGTCGGTAGATCAAACGCTCAACCGGGGCTACACCTATGGCCCGCTGCGGTATGTCCTCATTACCCGTTTTAGCGCCCAAGGGATACCGCGTGTGTCGTCTGACGAGGTTATGCTGGATGTACGATACGCTCAGGTGGATGAATCCATTACCTACGAGCCTTTTTCGGTAGTCCGGCATGGCAACGGGCGCGACTGGTGGATCGTGACGCCTCATTACCGGGAAAACCGGTATTACTCCATCCTGATAACCAGCATCGAAAACAATTACGGCGAAGTAATGCCGGTGCAAACCATCGGGCCAAAGATGAATTGCAAGCGCGTGGGGGCGACCCTGTTTTCCGACGACGGCGCCAAATTCGCCCGACAGCAGAACTGCGGGGTTACGGTGATGGATTTCGACCGGTGTACCGGCAAGTTTTCCAATCCAGTTTACCTGCCGCTGCCTGCCGAAGGGTTTTACAGCGGCGGCCTGGCGTTTTCGGACGACAACACGAAATTGCTCACCTGTAGTCAAATGTGCATATACCGAGCGGACCTGACCGCCCCTGCACCTGCATTCGACACGCTGATCGGCACGGCCGAAATTGCAGGCAACAGTCTGCATTACATGCAAAAGGGGCTCGACGGAAATGTGTACTTCAGTACGCTCCAACGCAGCAAAAGCATGCCGGTATTGCGCGATCCGTTTGGCACTTCGCCGGAATTTGACCCTAATGGCCTGGTGTTCGATGTGTACAACGTGCGTTCGCTGCCCCAATACCCCAACTACCGCCTCTACGACCTCCCCGACTCCCCCTGCGACACCCTCGGCATCAGCCCTGCCACAGAAGCCTGGGCGGGCGCCCCGCCGCAGGTGCGCCCCAACCCGGCGCACGACGTGCTGCACCTCGATTTCCAGCAGCCCGCCGAGGTGACTTACATCGCCCTCCACAACACCATGGGGCAAACCGTAATGGAACAAAACGGCTGGGTGGACGCCATACCCGTTGGGCATCTGCCGCCCGGCGTGTATGTGCTGCATTGCACGCAACAGAGTGGGGGGAGGTATTGTGCGAAGGTGGTGATAGAGTGAGGGGAGTGGCGAGTGTCGAGTGGTGTGTACACTTGGTAACCCGCGGAAGCCAGGCGTACACGATATTCGACACTCGTCTACCGTTGCACAAACGTCACCAACAACGTGCTCTTCTCCGGGCCGATCACCTTGTCGACCGTCAGATAGGCGCCCAGTTCCACGCTTTTTTCCTCGCCCAGTTTCATCTCCTGCCTGTTTTCCTCCAGAATGCCCGCCCAGGTGCGCAGCGGCGCGTGGGCCTCGGACAGTTTACTCAGGAAATTGAGCTGTAGCACGGCTTCCTTGAACCACATGCTGTCCGGAAAATCGCTGTAATCGCCCGGAACCGAAAACCGGTATTCCTGGATGGTTTCCTTGCAGATGTCCTGCTCGATTTCCAGCAACACGTTGGTGTCGAAAAAGATAGATTCCAGCGATTGCTGCCCTTGCTGCTCGTACAGGTACTGAACAACGTGCGGCAAGTCTTTGGAGAAAATCGGCGCCGGCTTGTACGGACACTTCTGTTCGGTTTTGCAAGCGACGGCACCCAGCAGGAACCCACAAAAAACTACCGGAATGGCATTCGTTTTCATGTTTTGTACCTTGTTTACGTATTTAAACGCGGAAGAAACCACGAAGGTAGCTACTTTTGGGGCTATCGGCGGTCGGCTATCGGCGGTCGGCTATCGGTTGTCGGCTATCGGTTGTCGGCTATCGGCGGTCGGCTATCGGTTGTCGGCGGTCGGTTGTCGGTTGTCGGTTGTCGGCGGTCGGTTATTTGTGTTTGTGGTGGTATGTTGATTTTATCCCAGTTCGGCAACAAATTGACCTGATACACCAACGACAGACCAAGCGTAAACTTATTCCGCATTCCGCATTCCGCATTCCGCATTCGAAGAACCATGCTTATTCGCAACATCAAAATCCTCGTTGGGGCCGAGCGCCAGGCCCGCATGTTGGCCCGGGGCGCCGACATGGCGCAGCTTCCGCAATTGCACAACGCCTGGCTGTTGTGTGAAAACGGGCTAATCGCCGATTTTGGCGAAATGGGGACCTGCCCCGAAAGGGCGGAAACGGTGGTGGATGCCACAGGCCGTCTGGTGTTGCCTTCGTGGTGCGATTCCCACACCCACCTGGTGTTTGCGGCCAGCCGCGAGGAAGAGTTTGTCGACCGGATCCGGGGAATGAGCTACGAAGAGATCGCCCAACGCGGCGGCGGCATTCTGAACTCGGCCAGGCGTTTGCGCGAGATGCCGGAGGACGTGCTGTTCGAGCAGGCGTACGCCCGCCTGCAGGAGGTGATCGGCTGGGGCACCGGGCTCATCGAGATCAAGAGTGGTTACGGACTGAGTCTGGAGAGCGAGTTGAAAATGCTGCGGGTGGCCCGACGCCTGAAGGCGGTCAGCCCGATCCCCATCAAAACAACTTTTCTCGGCGCACATGCTGTGCCGGCGGAATACCGGTCCGACCGGGAAGCGTACATCCGCCTGGTCATCGATGACATGATTCCGCGGGTGGCCGGCGAAGGACTGGCGGATTATTGCGACGTTTTTTGCGACAAGGGATTTTTTACCCCCGACGAAACCGACCGCATCCTGAAAGCGGGCCTGCAATACGGACTCAAACCCAAAATTCACGCCAATGAACTCGGCTACACGGGTGGCGTGCAGGTGGGCGTGGCGAACGGAGCCGTTTCCGTGGATCACCTGGAATACACCGGCGACGAAGAGATCGAAGTGCTGCGCGCCGGGCACACCCTGCCGGTGCTGTTGCCGGGATGCGCGTTTTTTCTGGGCATCCCCTACGGGCCCGCCCGGAAAATGATCGATGCCGGGTTGCCGGTGGTGCTGGCCTCCGATTTCAACCCCGGTTCATCGCCTTCCGGACGAATGGCTTTTGTGGTCTCGCTGGCCTGTATCCGCATGGGGATGCTGCCGGAGGAGGCCGTCAATGCCGCCACCTTGAACGGGGCAGCCGCCCTGGAGCTCGGACACGCCTACGGCAGCCTGGCCGTCGGCAAGCACGCCAATTTTTTTGTCACCCGGCCCATGCCCTCGCTCGCATACCTGCCTTATGCCTTCGGCAGCGATCCGGTGGAGACGGTCGTGCTGGACGGCTGCGTGTGGAATTCGCAATAATTGGGCTAAAATGCCGTTTTTTTTGCTGTTTCGGGCTAATGCATGTTAAGATCGGCATACTCCACTTTTTCCATGTGTCGGATGTTGAACCTTTGCCTATTTTTGCGCGCCTTTTGTGTAAACCGTTTCGCCTGTCGGTACGGACTAAAGCGTCGTGTTAAAGTTCAAGCAACTAGACAGCGCATCCATTACATAAAGCATCTGAACCGAAATTTCCCATCAACTGTGACTCTTTCAACAACTTTTGTAAATCCTCCCGGCATGAAAAAATTATTAATCCCACTCCTTCTTTTCGGCATTGCGACAAACGTCCTGGCCCAAACACCCGAGAATATAATCGTTCCGTCCCCCCTTACACCTGCCCTGAATACGCAAAACCGGTCGGCACTGCCCTGTAATGCCGCCGGCACATTTGCCCTCGGCCAGTTTATCGGACAAAGCAACGACACGGACCTCGACACCATTTACCTGTGCTTTGGCGATTCCATTTTTATCGACCACAACGGCGACTCCGACCTCAGTAACGACCCCGACCCCGCCACGCCCAACGGCATCGCCTGGGCGTTCTACGACTGCCCACCGCTCATCGCCGGCGACAACCTCCAGGCCATTCTGGCCGATCCCTGCCTGACGGTAGACCCACCCCCCACCAACGGTATCTGGATCGCCCGGGGCGACATCACCGGCGACATCTGGTTCCAGAACCAGGGCGCCGCCCAGAACACCTTCAATGCCGGTGCGCCAGTCGTCCTGCATTTTGCCCCCATTACCCTCGACAACTGGGCCTTGCCCGGGTACGACTCACTTCCCGGTTTCCCTCCCGGCCCCTGCGTGAACGTGAACACCGCCGCCCAGTTCGCTGTGGCCTACCTGAACCCCATTGAAGAGTCCAACGTGACCAATACGTACGCCGGCGACGACTGTCTGGGCTTTTTCCAGGTAAAAGGCGGATTGCCCGAGTTGCTGAACGGCACGGCCCGATACAACATCGACGTGTCACTGGCTTCCAATCAGGAAGTGAAGGCCTTGATTCACCTCCCTCCGCCAAACTGGTTCAACAGTGCGGCCCTCCCTTTTTCCGTGTCGACCCCAGGCGTGTACACCGTAACCATTGAGGACGGTAAAAGCTGCGGGGTACAGTTCCAGATCGATATGAGCGGCTGCAATGCCGCCGACAATGCGACGATCGCCCCGCCCGACACGGTCTCGCCGCCCGGCTCCACCCTCTGCGTGCCCGTGACGGTACAGAATTTTAACAACCTTATCTCGGCCACCTTCAACCTGGGCTGGGATCCGGCCGTGCTGCAATACCTCAGCGTGCAGAATCCAAACCCCCTGCTGTTAGACTTTGACGCAAACAGCCTGAACGAGATCTTTGCCAGCACCGGTCAACTCGGGGTCAATATTTTCGACCTGTCGGGCGCCTCCTTTACCATTCCCGACGGCGAATCCCTGTTTGAAGTTTGCTTTAACATGATCGGTATGCTGGACGAGTGCAGCCAACTGTTCGCACCCAACGCTCCGGCGGTCACCACCATTGAGATTGCCCCGTTGGGCACACCAACTGCGCTCATCTTCGACACCGCGTTTATCTGCGTGCAGTACCTGCCGCTGGAAGTCATCGTCGGCCTGACCGATACCATCTGTTTCGGCGGCACCAGCTCAGCCACCCTCTCCATTACATCCAAAGGCGGCATTCCGCCGTACTCGCTCACCTGGCAGCAGGTTCCGGGCGGCGCCGTCAACAGCGGTTTTCTGCTGAACGACGGCGACACGTTCCTGTCGGCGCCCGGCGCCATCACCAACGGCACCTACATCATCCGCCTGACCGATGAGAACGGTCTTGGGGAGACCGTGATCGACACCCTGGTGGTGGACTTTCCCACGCTGGGCGCATCGCTCGACCTGACGCAAACCCCGACCTGTTTCGGGTCCTGCGACGGGGAGGTGGTTGCCAACGTGCTGGTCAACGGCAGCGTGGTACCCAACCCGAACCCCGCCAATTACGCGTTTACCTGGAACGGTCCGGGCGTCATGCAGGGCACCCAGATGCAGGACAGCCTTTGTGCGGGCAACTATTTTGTAACGGTCACCGAAGTCAGCTCCGGTTGCTCCGCGCTGGCCTCCGGCACCCTGTCGCAGCCTACCCGCGTACGCGACGACAGCATCGCCGTGACGCCGGCCTCCTGCTCCGGGTTGACCGACGGCACCATCGAATACTACGTTCAGGGTGGTACGCCTTTTGCCGGCAACAACTACGATTTTAACTGGACCTATTCACCGGACGGCATTCAAGGCCCATTCCAGGATCAAACGGGTACATCGAACCCCTTTCTGCTGAACAATAAGGCCGAGGGCACGTATTACGTGACCATTACCGACGCCAACGGCTGTACCCTGGAGGATTCTGTCGTCCTGACCGCCCTGCGAACGGTTGATCTGACCGGCATTGTAACCAACACGGCGTGCGCAGGCTCCACCGACGGTATGATCGAGCTCGCGGTCACCGTCACGCCGTCGGACCCTGCCGACAACTTCTTTTTCATCGTTCTCCCGCCTGGTGTAGGCACGCAAGACTGCCAGACGCCGATCACATGCAACCTGTCGGACCTGCCCGCAGGAACTTACAGCGTGTTGGCCATTGACCCCATCGGCTGTCTGGATACGGCCAATTTTGTGGTCGAGTCCCCGACGCCCCTTGTTATAGACACTTTTGCCTATCAACAGCCCAGCTGCGTGCTGCAAAACAACGGCGCCATCACGGTGATCACCCTCGGGGGTACCGGAAGCCCGATGACGTACCAGTACGAATGGGAAAACGGCGCTACCGGACCGAGCAGAAGCAACCTGCCGGTGGGTATGTACGCCGTGACGGTGACCGATCTGAACGGCTGCCAGGACTCCCTCGCTTTTGACCTCCAATTGCCGGCGGCGCCGACCATCACCGGTATAGACTCCGTTTCGGTGCTTTGTGGCGCCGATGGTTGCCTCACCGTAAACGCAGACAGCACGGCGGTGGTGTTTACCTGGTTGGATCTGAACGGCGCAGCCGTCGGCAATACGCAGCAAGTCTGCAATCTGGCAGGCGGCACGTACATCACCATTGTCAGCGACGATCAGGGCTGTGAATCCACCGATACAGTGACCCTGGCCGGCGTGGAACCGTTGTCTGTTTCCGACACCACATTCCTGCTGCCTTCCTGCTTTGGATATGACGATGGTCGCCTGGGCGTCACAGTAGTAGGCGGAACACCCACCTACAACTACCTGTGGAGCGACCCGAACAGCCAGAACAACCCGACGTTGTTTGATGTGCCGGCCGGCGACTACTCCATCACGGTCACCGATTTGAACGGATGCACGCTCGTGGATACCTTCACCCTGCTTGACCCGCCGGCCATTCAGGCGACCTATGCGCAGGTGCCGGCCACCTGCGCCACCAATTGCGACGGCCAGGCCATTCCCACGGTGATTTATTCGGATGGCGGAACGGGCGACTTCAACTTTGTGTGGTGCGACGGCAGTTCCGACTCCACCCGAATCGACCTCTGCCCGGGCGTCTGCTACGTGACCATCATTGACGGCAATAACTGCTTCCTGGTGGACAGTGTGATCACCGACAGCCCGGACACCATTGGCGGGGTACTGGCGGTTACACCCGCTTCCTGCTTTGGTTTGTCCGACGGCACGGTCGGCGTCACCGCGTCCGGGGGCAATGGCGGCCCGTACCAATACCTCTGGAGCGTCAACAACGCCGTTACGCCCACCGTCACCGGCCTGCCTGCGGGCGATTACACCGTGACCGTGACCGACGGCATCGGCTGCACCGGCGAGTTCACGGCCTTTGTGACCGAACCGGACGAGCTGATCGTTTTGCAGGATATTGCCAATACGTCGTTGCCCATTTGCTTCGGTGACGACAACGGGCAACTCGGCGTGAACGCCAGTGGCGGCAACCCGGGCCCGTATACTTTTGTGTGGGCCGACAGCCTGGGCACCACCCTGGGTGCCGACTCCATCCTGACGGACATTCCTTCGGGCGCCTACTTTGTGACCGTAACCGACATCCGCGGGTGCACCGGCGTTCTGGAAAACCTGGTGCTCAACGATCCGCCGCCCATCGTCGGCAACTTCCTCCCCTGGATGGAGCTAAACTGCTTCGGCGAAGAGACCACCCTGTTCATCGACACGATTTTTGGTGGTTCGGGCGCTCCTTACCAGTACAGCCTCGATTTTGGCGTGCTGCTCGACCCCACATTCCCCATCACCATGGACGGAGGGCAGCACTTCATCACCTACTACGACCGCCTGAACTGCGAAATCACGGATACCATCTTTGTATTTGAGCCCGATCCGTTGCTGGTGGTCTTTGACCCGGCTTCCATCGAGATCAAGCTGGGCGACACCCTGATGACCCTGCAACCGCAGATCACGGGTGCGCTGGTGGACACCTTTTTCTGGACGCCTGCGGAATTGCTGACCAACCCAACCAGCCTGAATCCGATGATCAACACGTTCCAAACCACGACCTACACCCTGACGGTGTTCGATGAAAATGGCTGCTCCGGTACCGGATCCATTGAAGTGGAAGTTGATCCCGACCGCAACATCTACATTCCCAACATATTCCACCCCGGCAACACGTCGGGGTTGAACGACCGCTTCAACGTGTATGCCGGTTTGGGGGTCGAAATTGTCAATATTTTCCAGATATACGACCGTTGGGGTGGCCTGATGTATGAAAATACAGACTTCTACCCAAGCAGCTTCGACTTCAGCGAGGGTTGGGACGGTCGATACAACGGGGACTACGTGAATCCGGGTGTGTATGTGTACATTGCCGAGGTCAAGTTCCTCGACGGCAGGGTGCTGACGTACCGGGGGGATGTGACGGTGATTCGGTAGTTGGGGGTTTCCCGCGTGTACTTGATGGCACACGAATTTAACGGATCGCTTTGCGAACACGGATCAGACGGATTTTTGTTGTAGAAAATCTGTGTTCATCCGTGTTCGCAAAGCGATCCGTTTCATCTGTGTGCCATTCTAAGGCTAATTTTTCTTCTTCTTTTTCTCCCTGCCCAGGATGTCCCGGTTCTTGTCGTCATCCAGCACAGGGAACGGTCGGGGGACTTCCTCCTGTGAATCGTTGAACACGTTATCGACGAAATGCCAGCGTCCGTTTTTCAGTTCGAACCCCTGGTAGCTGCCGTCGGGCACCTGCGTCGGCAGGCCGTCGTACGGGTTTGACATCGGGATGAGGTGATCAAACAGAATGATTTTGTACTGTTCATCCCAGTTCAGCCGCACCTTAGCGTCTGCGTAGTACGCAAGCATGAACCGTTGGACATCCTCGCCGCTCTCTGTCGGCAGGCCCTCGAATACTGCGTCGCCAAAGCGAGGCAGGCCCGTGGCGGGGTCAATCCATAGTACCTCAATGAGTTTTTGTCTTTCAGTCAGGCTGTAGCCGTTGTACCCGAAGAGTAAATAGCGGGTTCCTTCGGGCGTTTCGAAACGGTAAATGTTGTAGTACAGGGCGCCATACCAGCGATCGGGGCCCAGTTGTTCGTGACGGAGGCTTGCTGGCATTTCGCTGCTTCGGTCGGTCAGGACGAACACGGTTTCCACGGGCTTGCGCACCTGCAAAAAGCCTTTGTATTGCCAGGTGCTGTCGTTGAGCCGCAGTTGCCAGGTCACAAGCCGAACGGCAGAGTCGGGGGCGGTAACAAAGGAGATGCTCCGGAGCGAGTCGAAGGGATATCCGAAGGCGCCGGGCAACGCCAGTGCCTGCCGGAGGCCGTGGAACAGGCTGTCGGAGGCCGTTTGCCGGTCGGCGGGCAGGGAATCAACCAGTTTGTCGGACCAGGGCGCCAGGGCTGCCTCCCACTCCGGAAGTCCGGACTGGGCTTTCAGGTGGATAGAAAACGAAAAAAAGGCCAGCAAGGCGAAAAAGGAGCGGTATACGGGCATGGTGTGCGCAGATTGCCGTGGAAAAACGCAGTGCAAAGCGAATAAATTGCCCGGGCAGTCAAAGGCTGCACAGCCGGCTGGCACCAGGTGACGGCTACAACAGCTCGTCGGTTTTTTCCAGCAACCATTCGTGGTTTACGGTTTGTGCCCGGGATTCGTCTATTTCGCGGCGCAGTTTGCGCACCGCCGCCTTGTCGCCCGGGGCCAAACGGATCAGCTTGCGCACGTACCGGATCAGGTTCAGGTAGCTTTGCCTGCGTTCGGTTGAGATGTTTTTGTGACGGTTCAGAAACACCCGAAAAGACTCGCTGAAGGAGTCCAGCGCATCAAACTCGTCCAATTCATAATACGTGATCAGCAGCATGGCTTTGCTGATCAGGTTATACCCGGTATCGGCGTATTCCACGTTGCGCAAAAGCCCGAGCACCTTGTCGTATTGCTGTTGATACCGGTATACGCGTGCCAGGTTAAAGGAGTAGGCGTTGTCGCGCGATTCGGCGGGCAGAAACGGCGTGTACTGGCCGATAAAGGACTCGGCCCATTCGAGCTTGCCCAGTCGGAGCGCAGCGCCGACAATGTTGTTGAAGCGCCAGGGCGCGAGTTCGCCTTTTTGCATAAACACCTCTTTTCGGATGCCGTCGTCGAACAAATCGAAATATTCCTGCAAAAAGGTGTTGTTGCCTTTGTTGATCCGTCCGGTGCAATAGTGGAGTGCGGCGTCGTACAGTTCAATGGCTTCCTCTCTGGGCATCAGCCCGCCGAACTGGTTGAGCATTCGTCGGAAGTTGAAGTAATGGGCGGTCTCCTCCTCGTCGTTCAGCATTTGGTAGGAGTAGAAATAAACGGCCAGTTCGGGGATGGTTTCTACCGGATACCGGGCGAGGTATTCCACCACTTCCTGCACGAAGTCCAGCTCGTACAGGAAGGTGCCTGTTCGCAACTGGCTCAGGGCGGAGATATGGACTTTGAGTTTTTCAATCCAGTAGTAGACGTCCAGGTTGCGGGAAATGTCCTCCAGGTTGGCCCGGGTATCGAGTTTGACGTCGAATTCCATCATCTGATAATACTGGCGTTCGAGCTGGTGTCGTTGTTTGTAATGGTGCTGGTAAAAGTACACCTGCTGATCGAGGCTGTTTCTGGCCTGCCGGAGCACCGAGTTGTACAGGGGCTCCATTTTTTTCCGTACGACGAAGGACATCAGATCGAGGTAACTGTCGACCGGATCGATCTGCCGGGCCTCCAGGGCCATGAACTGTTCCAGCAGCTTGAGCAGGTCTGAACAGTGCTTGCGAAAGGTCACGTCGTCGTAAGGTTCGCCCGGGGCAAGTTTGTTCCACGCCTCCGAGCGGTTGAAGTGGGCGGTGTTGTGCTGGAGCGCTTTGTGCAACTGATCGAACAACCGGATCATGGTTTTGCTCTGGTTGTGATAGGGGGACTGCAGAAAGCGACCGAAGCGTTTGAGCTCCGCAGCGTCAAAAAAAGCGAGTGCCTGGTAAACTTTGTTGGTGTGCGCAGTGGCCACCAAACGAGGAGAAGATCGGGCCATGTCGGGCTGTTGTTCGGCATCGGATGCCGGTGCAATGTGCCAAGTATATTGGCACTCACAAATTTAAAGTGTTTTTTTAATAATTTTATTACAAGTAGTTGTAAAATAACATTTTTTTTGAAAAAAAATTTTAAAAAATAAAAATATAGGGTTCACAATTCAATACTTTTTTTTCAGATTATTTGGTCGTTTCCACGGCTTATACTAAATTTGCTGACCTTTAATACGGTTGCCATGAATATAATCTTTACATATCCGCAGTTCAACGTCCGAGCAGCGGCCCTGTTTCTTTTGGGGCTGCTGGGGGGAAGTGTGCGTGCACAGAGCGGCGGGGGCTATGAAAAGTTGTTCACCGCTGCAGGTGTAGCCGTTTCAGATACGGTATCCGGAGTCAATCTGGATGTAAACAAAATCAGTCCGCTCGCCCAACACGGCGACGTGGACCTGACGGTTCTCCAGTTCGGCGGTTCGGGAGACCCCTACGTTTACGAGATCAAATACACGCCGGATGCCGGGTTCATCGGGGTGGACACGTTTACGCTGGAGTACATATACCAGGGTGTTTATCCCTTTCTCGTGTATCGGGCCTTCGAAGTGCGTGTTTATCCCTCCATTGTAACGCCGGCCACCGATTTTGCCGTTACCGCCGGCGGTACGCCGGTTACGCTGAATGTGCTGGACAACGATTCAGGGGTAGGGCCGCTCAGTGTCGGGAGCGTGCCGATGAGCAACCACGGCGCTGTTTCGCTGAACGGGAACGCCATTACCTTCACGCCCGCGACCGGTTACACCGGAGTGGCCCACGTGAACTACACGGTCTGCGACACCGTCGGCACCTGCAAAAATGCGCAATGGGACATCGGCGTGCACGCCGCCGGCAGCGCACCGCAAAACGATACGCTGCGCCTGGCCACCACATGCAACACCCCCGTAAGCATGCCGCTCCTGTACGATGGATACGCGCTTTTTCAGGCTCCGTCAAACGGGCAGTTGACCCTGCACGGCGGCTATGCGTTCAGTTATGCGCCCAACAGCGGCTACCACGGCGACGACCAGTTCGTGCTCTCCTACGACAACAACGGCACAACCGTTTACAAAACCGTGCTGGTCCGGGTGCTCAACACCCCCGAACCCAATAAAATGGCGGTTGACGATTACGGCTACACCCCCGTCAACCAACCGATCACCATGAACGTTCGCCAGAACGACATCGGTAACCTGCTGGTGAAAAGCTGGATCATCCCGCCCAACCTCGCCGGTACCGTTACCGGCACCACCTCGGGCGGCAACTTCACCTTCACCCCCAATGCCGGGTTCACCGGGGTAGCTACTTTCCAATACCGCATCGGCAATAACAACGCTCCCGACCTCGAAATGGCGGCCGTGCACATCACCGTGGGCAACCTCGCCCCCGCCCAAGGCACTTACGACCTGACCACGCCGGAGGGCACTCCGCTGATCGTCAACTATAAAATTCCGTTTACGGACTTTGAGTTCGTGGTGACCGACGCGCCCGACCACGGCACGCTTACCTTTCACCCCGGATTTACCACCCACACCTTTGGCGCCCAAACCATCTCGGGCCGCAACCTGCTCATCTACGAACCCAATCCCGGTTTTATCGGCGACGACCCCTTTGAGATCAACTACTGCGTCTCCGCAAACAATATTTGCCAGGACGTGAAGGTCACCGCCCATGTGTCCGACGTGCTCGCCACCGCCCCGCCGTACTGCCTTTCCGAGTGCGTGTGGACGGGCGACCTGAATGGCGACGGCAAGGTGAACAACAAAGATGTACTGACGCTGGGATACGCTATGGGCATGGAAGGAGAACAACGCGTCGATCCTGCGCTGGAATGGTATGGCCAGTACGGCGACCTCTGGGCCAACCCTTTCCTGGCCGATGTGCCCGACCTGAAATACATCGATTCCGACGGCAATGGCGCCATCGATCACGCCGATACCCTGGCCTTGGGCTTCTTTTACGGCAATACGCACACCATGTTGCCCTTTTTGCCCCCGACGAGTAAGGGATTGCCCTTTGAACTGGACATACTCACCCCCAACCCCGGCGTGGGCGATCTCGTGCAGATTGATGTTTACCTCGGTGACACAAACGAGCCCGTGGCCGATTTGTACGGATTCACGTTCGACTTGACCCTGAGCCCGGATATTGTGGATTCCGCCCTGCACATGACCTTTGCCGATAATGCCTGGACCAACCTGAATTCGCCCCACCTGACCTTTCAGCGCAGGCCGTCGACTGGCAGACTCGAAACAGCCTTTACCCGCACCGGCACCAGCCCTGTTTCGGGTAACGGATACATCGGCCGCGTGGAATTCATCATCATCGACGTCATTGAGGGCGGAAGGCCGAACAAAAAACCCGGCTTTGTCGTATTCGTCGACGGGCCAACCGCCCAGTGGGGCGACGGCTCGGTTACCCAGAGCGGCAGCACGGCTTATCCGGTGTCGCTCAAAACTAAGAAAAGTAAAAAACGCTCCGAAGAAGCGGGCATGACCTCCGAAACCGACCTGTTGGTTTTCCCCAACCCGGCGCAAAGCATGCTGAATGTGCAACTGAACGGAACAGAGACCATCCGCTCCCTTCAACTCACGAGCGCCGATGGCCGCCTGGTATATCGCATGCCGGGCAACACCGCGCCGGATGCCGTACAAATACCGGTAGGCCAGTTGCCAAACGGATTGTACATCCTCCAGGTGCAGACCGAAAAAGGGGTTGCTTCCCGGAAGGTGGAAATTGCCCGGTAGGCAAAAAACAGTTGAAATTCTTAAGGCGCTACCGATAGGATGGCTTCAAGCCCAATGTCGTCAACTTAGCGTAAAAGCAATGTTGTAAAATTGTCTGCAACGAAACTAGATATTTTTTTTTCCGCGAATTAGCGCGAATTCGCGCTAATTCGCGGCAAAAAAAATACGTGGTAAGGTCGAAAACAACCCCAAAGCAATCTTTTTTCGCTAAGTTGACGACATTGGGCTTCAAGCCATCCTACCGGCTAACGTCACTTTTAAAAATTTTAATTGGAGGAATGCCGGTTCTTTAGACTTGTTATACGCCTTTTTTTTATATCCAGTAATTAACTCCCAGAAAAAGAACCAGATATACCCACAAAATATCCAAAAAGTGCCAGTAAATGGTCAGCAACCGCAATTTAAGGCGCTTTTCCGGATCCGAGAAATAGACCAGCACGGTTACCGGATCCACCATGCGTTTGCGCGCAGTCCGGTAAAACAGGATAAGGAAGGGAAGCCCCGCGACGACGTGCATCAGGTGCACAAAAGAGAGCAGGTACAGGTAAGCGGCCGTGTTGGAAGTGCGCAAGTCCACATTGTTCCGGAACAACCACCACCAGGCAGCGACCTGCATGACCAAAAAAAGGCACGACAGCCAAATGGTTACCCGCAAAAAACGCTGGTAGCCGCCGGTGTCGTCGTTCAGATAAGCTTTTTTGGCCAGTATCATGGTGTAACTGCTACACAGCAAAATCAGGGTGTTTAGCCAGAACAAGGCAGGGATCTGCACAGCAGGCACCTGCATGGCTACCCGGGTGTACACGTAAGCCAGGGTGAGGGAAAGAAAAAGCGCGGTAACCCCAAAAAGGGACAGGAACAACATCACGTTGTACGGATGGAACAAAAATTCATCCTTGCGGGTGGAAGGGGTATTGGACATGGAGTTAGGTCCGTTTTGGGCTTTTTAACACAATTAAACCCCCAAAGGTTGCTGCACATCCCCTTTTGTGCCGTATTTTGCATGAGCTAACCCAAACGATTATGCGACCGACGTTTTTTTTGTTGATCATCACAGCCCTGACTGCCTGTACGGTGTACGCGCCTGTGGAGAACACCACCCAATCCACCCTGCAGCGGAAGTCCGGACCCTACGAGCACCTCGCCTGGATCAGGGCGTGGCCCGACACCACATTCGATTGGCAGGGCTGGCAGCGCATGCTGCAGGAGGTGCGCAGGCAACCGGTTGACCTGCGTTCTGCCGATCCCTGTGCCCCTCAGCCGCAAGGACAATGGACCTTGCAGGGGCCGGCCAACGTAGCCGGACGTGTCAACGCCCTGGCCCTGCACCCTCAAAATGACGATATTCTGCTCGCCGGCTTCTCCGGAGGCGGTATTTTTAAAACCACTGACGGCGGGGTCAACTGGAAACCTGTGTTCGATGACCAG
This sequence comes from Saprospiraceae bacterium, assembly GCA_041736625.1. GTDB lineage: Bacteria > Bacteroidota > Bacteroidia > Chitinophagales > Saprospiraceae > M3007. The sequence continues at coordinate 52,182 of JBGSTG010000007.1, forward strand.
CCCGAGTTGTCCATCGGCGACATCACCTACGACCCGCAAAACCCGGCTGTCGTGTACGCAGGCACCGGAGACCCCAACATGCCGTTCAACGTGTTCAACGGCAGGGGGCTGTACCGCAGCACCGACGGCGGCGAATCCTGGCACTACCTCGCACTCGAACAACAAGGCATCGTCTCCAAAGTGGTGGTCGATCCGCTCAACCCCCAAACGCTTTATGTGGCCTGCATGGGCAACCCCTATGTGCGCGACAACGAAAGGGGGGTGTACAAGAGCACCGACGGCGGCCTCACCTGGTCAAAAGTACTGTTCGTGAGCAACCAGGCCGGCGCCAGCGACCTGGTCATCAACCCGCAAAATCCGAATATCCTGTACGCCTCTTTCTGGGATCGCATCCGCAGCAACCAGGAGTCGATCGTGTACGGCATCCACGCCCGTGTGTACAAAAGTACCGACGGCGGGCAGACGTGGACGCAACTCGGTGGTGGCCTGCCCACAGGGGTGATGGGCCGGACGGGGTTGGCTATCTCCCCCCAAAACCCGGACAAATTGTACGCCGTGTATGTTGACTCGCTGTCTCGTGTGGGCGGACTGTACCGCACCACCGACGGTGGTACCACCTGGACCGCCATGAACGTCGTGGCGTTGAGCACCGCATACGCAGATTTCGGGTGGTACTTCGGCAAGGTGCGCATCAACCCCAACAACGACGAGGAGGTGTACATCCCGGCCGTTTCGCTTTGGCGCAAAGACGCCGGGAGCAACGCCTGGCTGGTTGGCGCCAATGCCCACGCCGATGTGCACGACCTGGTCTTCGGCAGCTCCGGCAGGCGATATCTGGGCTGCGACGGCGGCGTGTACCGCAATAATCCGGGTCAATCGTGGACTATGTGCCTCAATTTGCCCACCACCCAGTGTTATCGCACCGATTTCAACCCCCACCAGCCGGACCAGTATTTCCTCGGCGCCCAGGACAACGGTATCCAGCGCGGCAACGGGCAGGATATCAACAACTGGGAATCCCTGTTTTGGGCCGACGGATTTCGTTGCGCCTTCTCACCCATCAGCCCGGACACCTTCTGGGTGGAAACCCAAAACGGCGCCATACACAGCACCATTGATGGCGGCATTTCCTGGGACTACGGCCAGGAAGCGCTCGGCACCAGCGACCGCGTCAACTGGGACATGCCCTTTTTCCTCAGCCCGCACAACCCCGAATTGCTTTACGCCGCCACCTACCGCGCCTACATCGGTTCCGTTTCCGGCGGCTGGGGGCCTATTTCCGGCGACTTGACCGACGGCGTCATCTACGGACCTCGTTTTCATACGGTATCGTGCATGAACGAGTCGCCCGTTCTGGCAGAAAAATTATACGCCGGAACCTCCGACGGGAACGTCTGGCGGCGCGAACCCGCCGGCAATTTTGTAAACATCACCGGAAATCTCCCCGAGCGGTACGTTACTTCCGTGCATGGATCGCCAACGTGGCCCAACCGGATTTTCACTACGCATTCCGGCTATCGCGACAACGAGGAAATTCCGCACATCCATCGCACCGATGATAACGGCGCGACCTGGTTGAACATCACCGGCGATCTGCCGCCGGCGCCGGTGAACGACGTCTTTGTCGCACCCCAAACAAACGACAGCGTGCTCATCGCCGCCACCGACGCAGGCGCTTTTTTCTCTACCAACGCAGGCGCCAACTGGAAACGCCTGGGAGACAACATGCCCGTGATCCCGGTTTTTGAACTGGCATTCAACCCGGTACGGCGTGAGGTGGTGGCCGCCACTTTTGCCCGGGGGATATGGACATTCCCGCTGGACTCCCTGCTGTTTCCGGGGGGCAACCCGGCGCCGGTGGCGCTCGCCGGCGCCCTGCAAACCGACGGCGGGCAACCCATCGCCGCCGTGCGGGTGTCCGGAACCGCCGCCCCTGCTTTCACCAGCCAGGCCGACGGTCTTTACGAACTGACCAGTACAGCACCCTGCACGGAACAGGGCATCCGCCCGTCGCGCACCGACGGCTGGTTGAACGGCGTGTCCTCCTACGACCTGGTGCTGATCTCCAGACACATTCTGGGGCTGGATACGCTCGATACCCCCTATCGCATCATCGCCGGCGACGCCAACCGATCGGGCAGCCTGACCACCTTCGACATCGTTGTGTTGCGCAAGCTCATCCTGGGCATCGATACGGCCATCGTCGGCAACACCTCCTGGCGTTTCGTGCCGGCCGATTTTGTATTTCCCAATCCGATCAATCCGTTCCAGACCGCGATTCCCGACTCGATAGCCATCGACCCGCAGGGCGCCTCCCAACCCAATCTCGATTTTATCGGCATCAAAATCGGCGATTTGAACGCTTCTGCCAAAACGGACCTGGGGCCCGGACAGCCAGAAGCGCGCGACGCGGCGCCCTGGCCTGTGGAGTTGTCCGATACGGTTATGCAAGCGGGCGAGGCGGTTGACGTGGTGTTGTCCGGTGATTGCACCGATCTGGAGGCCTTGCAATTTACCCTGGATTGCATTGGGCCGGATGTGTTCATTGAATCGGTGGAAAGTCTTTGCCCATACGTTGGCGAGGAAAATTTTTATCTGAAAGAAAGCCTGCGGATTTGCCTCGAACCCGGCATGTGGCCGCAACGAGCGGCGGGTGTTCAGCCGCTGCTTCGTGTGCGCGTCAGAAGTGCCGGTGGCGGGCGATTAGCCGAGCATCTGGCCATAAACGCCTTGCCGGTTGCGGCTATGGCCCACATGACGAATGGCGAGATTCGCCGGCCTGTTATACGCTGGAAAGCGGGCGCCGAGCCGGTGGTGTCGGTCCAGCCCAATCCAATCGGCGGCCAAGGCGCGTACCTGTTCGTCAGGGGGCCGGTGGACGCGACTTTCCGTTGCACCGTTTTCGACAGCGGGGGCATTCGCCATGGTGAGCTCCAGGGAAGGGTTGGTCAGCCGCTGCACCTTTCCGAAGTGCTGTTTGGCCGCAATGGCGTGTACTACTGCGTGGTAGCATTTGCCGATGGCCACGAGGTTGTGGAAGCGGTGGCCGTTCAGAACCGGTAGGGTAGGGGTGGCGGTTTTTATACGGACTGCACGCCGGCCTCCCGGATCTCCTGTGGGTTGCGGCAGCCGGAGAGCCCCATGGTCAGCTCCAGTTCGGCCACCAGGTTTTCCAACAGCGCCTCTACCCCGCGTTGTCCGCCAATACGCAATGCATAGCAATAGGGGCGGCCTATGCCTACGGCGTCGGCGCCCAGGGCCAGGGCCTTGTAAATGTCGGCGCCGGAACGCACGCCGCTGTCGAACAGCACCGGGATACGCCCGCGAACAACCTCTGCTATAGCGGGTAATGCCGAAATGGCGCTGACGGATCCGTCGACCTGCCGGCCGCCGTGATTGGAGATGTATATACCGGCAACGCCATAATCAATGGCTTTGCGCGCATCATCGGGGTGCAGGATACCTTTTACGATGATCGGCAGTCGGGTGTTCCGGCGCAAAAACGCCAGGTCGCTCCAGGTGATGTTTGGCCTGGAATAAATGGACGTGAACAGACGCACGGCGCGCAACCCGGCGCCGGTGCGCAGGTTGCGCCACGTGTTGCCCGGATGCCGGCGGTTGGCCTGGTACAGGGTGGCCAGTGCGCTCCATGTGATGCGGGCCCGGGGCCCTGGCGGCGGCGAAAACGACTGCGCCAACCGCTGGAAGACCGGATCGGAGGTGTACTGGGCCAGGCCCATCCCCTGCAGAAACGGGAGAAAGCCGAGGTCCAGGTCGCTGGTGCGCCAGCCCAGCATGGTGGTGTCCAGTGTGAGTACCAGGGCGGAGCAGCCACTGGCTTCGGCCCGTTGCAGGAAGTTGACCACCAGTTCGTCGGACTTGCTCCAGTACAGCTGAAACCACCGGGGTGAATCGCCCATGGCAGACGCGCAGGTTTCCATGTTCACGGATGCCTGGTTCGAAAAAATATAGGGAATGCCCAGGGCGGCGGCAGCCCGGGCCACTGCGAGGTCGGCCAAAGGGTGCGCCATCTCCAGGGCGCCAATCGGCGCAAGAAAAACCGGCGCCGGCCATTGCTGGTCGAGCAGAGACACCGCCAGGGTGCGCATCTCTACATGCTGCATCATCCGGGGGGTGATGCGCAGGCGGTCGAAGTCGGACTCGTTGGCCCGCATGGTCAGCCCCTGTCCGGCGCCCCCATGGATGTACGACCAGGCGGAAGCCGACATGCGCTGCCTCGCCTTTGCCAACAGCGCGCCATAGGTGCTGGGTATCAACGGACGAATACCGGCGGCGCCGTTCGTGTATATGGCGCGCTGCCGTTCAGGGGCGGAGGGTAGATGGGAAGGGGGCATGGCATTTAATCGTTAGCAGAATAATTATTGGCCCAAAAAGACGTTGAAGCGTCAATTGGGATTACATTTGCTTAACAAATGTCCGGCGAAAGCGCCGTTAGTTCTTTGCAAATATCCACTTAAACCCTGCAGTGTTTCGTCATTAACATGAAAAACATGACTAAATTAACCTTTGGCTGTTTAACTGCCGCATTATTGGTCGCAATCCACCTTCCTGGTTTGTGCCAGACCCCCGAGCCCGAATACGGAAAAGCCGCCTACTATTCCGACAAATTGCAAGGCCGAAAAACCTCCAGCGGAGAGCCTTACGACAAAGCCAAGCTCACCTGCGCGCACAAAACCCACCCGTTCGGAACCACTTTGCGCATCACGCGTGTGGACAACAATATGTCTGTACTGGTCAAGGTGAATGATCGCGGGCCCTTTCATGAGGGTTATGTGGTAGATCTGTCGCGTGCTGCTGCGGAAAAGATCGACCTGGTGAAAGCGGGTGTCGCGCGCGTCAAGGTGGAAGTTGCAGACAATGCGGCCACGGTAGCCGCCACGGCCGTGCCGCCCTCCAACCCGGCGCCACCGCCGCCAACGGGTACCCAGGCAGCTACGACCACCACCGCCGCCCCGACTTCTACGGTAAACCGCATGTTGCCGGCACAAGTCAACACATCGCCGGCACAGCCGGCGACCACTGCCGCACAACAGACCTCGTCTGCCGCACAACAGACGGCGCCACAAGTGCAGTCCAAACTCTTTCAGGTACAGATCACGCAGGAAGAAAAAAAGGGTTACGGAGTGCAACTTGCCGTGCTGAGCAACACCTCCCAGTTGCTGGAGGAACTGGCCAAAATGAAAAATGTGTGGCCGGGGAAAGTGCTGGTCGCCAAACTGACGGACGACAAAGGCGCGGTTACCGGCTACAAATTATTGGTTGGCCCGTACCCCGACAAGGAGACGGCAGCGAAGGCCCAAAAGGCCGCCGCTTCAAAGGGCTATCCGAAATGTTACGTGGTGGCGTTGGATTCGATTTGAGGTCAGGCGGAGAAAGACGTGCCGCAACCGCAGGTGTCGGTGGCATTGGGGTTGTTGAAGGTGAATCCGCGGTTGTCCAGCCCCTGAACAAAATCGATCACCATGCCCAGCAGATAAATGCCGTGCGCTTTGTTCATGGCCACGCGAATGCCTTGTATATCGAACAGTTCGTCGGCTTCCTGCACCTGGTCAAAAGCCAGCACATAGGTGAACCCGGAGCAGCCGCCGCCTTTGACGCCGACCCGAAGGCAGTAGTCGGCGGGCACCTTTTCGGTTATTCGAATGGTACGGAGTTGTTCTACCGCACTGTCGGTAAGGGTGACCGGTGTGATGGTCGTTTTTTCTTGCAAAGTGGCTTCCATAAAATCAATCTAAATAAAGAGAAGCAAAGTTATCCGTTTTAACGCGAGAACCAGCCAAAAAGTTTATTCCCGGGAAATTTACCTTTGCGCGCTAAACCTGCCGAACGCAACACAAGCACTATGGAAGCATTTTTTGAAATTTTGAAGTACACCATCCCTTCGCTGGTGGTATTCGCCACCGCTTATTTTATCTTGCAGCAGCAAATAGAGGAGCAGAACAGCAGGATGGCTGCCCGTTTGCGCAGCGAGGGTCTGAAACGCACGCTTCCGCTCCGGTTGCAGGCTTATGAGCGGTTGATCCTGTTGTGCGACCGGGCGGCCATTCCGAATGCGCTGCTCCGTGTCCGGATGCCGGGTATGGACACCGGTACGCTAAAAGGCGCGTTGATGCTCGCCATCAACCAGGAGTTTGAGCACAACACCTCCCAGCAATTGTACGTGTCCGACACGTTGTGGCAAATCATACGCTTGGCCAAGGAGGACACCCTGCAGACGATCACCAAGGCGGCGGAGGGGTTACCGCCCGAAGATCCGGATGAGCAGTTCATCAACCGCTTGTTCGCCGTGCTGACCGAAATCGGCGAGCCTTCCTCGCTTCAGCGGGCTGCAATTGCTACGCGTACAGAGGCCGGCGCCTTGTTTTGACCCCTTCCGGAAAAAAATGTGGATAACCCAATGGGTTTTCAACACTATGTGGAAAACGCCTGACGGGCGCAGGCGGCTGTTCACCCTGTGCCAAATGGTCTTCTGGAATGTGGAAAACACAAAAAAAGAGTGTTTATAACAATATATTTACAAGAAAAAAATGACCGCAATTTCGCAAGGCCGGCTTCCCCGACGAAGCGCATTCGCGAAAACGCACAGCACCCAAATTCTGATTTTAACAATTGACAATCAGCCAGGTTCATATATGGATGACTGTCGTTAAATGGAATTGGTCGCGAACAGATGACAAACGGAATTTATCGCTTACGGCTTATATTATTTTATTTTTACTGATTATTTCGGCTTATTATTTTTCTATTGGCGCGAATAGTAAGTTGATCTTTGTGCCGGCGATTTTGGGGTTATGAGCAAAAAAATACATATAATCATTTTGCACGGATGAGAATGTGAGCAAATTTTTATCGAAAAAAAAGCGGCGGGAGGGAGTGCGTCCCAAAAAAAAGCCCCATCTTTGTCATCCGTTTTTTCGGGAACGGCTCAACAAAATTCACCTTACAAGGCTGAGCTCCATCATCCAAATTTGCCGTAGAGCATGAGAAAAGACTGCTACATGGTGTGGGACGATTGTCTGCGTACCATCAAAAAGAATGTTCCTCCCCAAACGTTTAAAACGTGGTTCGAGCCCATAAAGCCGGTCACGTTGGAAAAGGACGTCCTGACCATTCAGGTGCCCAATAAGTTTTTCTATGAATGGCTGGAAGAGCATTTTATTCAACTCATCAAGAGCAGTATCCGGCAGGAGTTGGGTGAGCGTGGCCGTCTGGTGTATCAATTCACGCCCAATGGCGCGCCGGCAGCGACGGCGAATCTGAATGCTGGTCCGTCTTCCGAGAAGGACGACGAGCCTGTGCCCGGTGTGTTTTCGGCGGATGCGATCCGCAATCCTTTTGTTATTCCGGGCATCCGCCGCACCAAAGTGGATCCCCAACTCAATGCGCAGTACACCTTTGAAAATTACATAGAGGGCGACTGCAACCGGCTTGCCCGCAACGCCGGGATGGCGGTTGCCGACAAACCCGGGGGGACGGCCTTCAACCCGATGGTCATCTACGGGCAATCGGGCTTGGGCAAAACGCACCTGGCCCAGGCCATCGGCAACGAAATTTACCGCCGGTACGACAGCAAGCAAGTGTTATACGTGTCGGCCGAGAAATTCACAAACCAGGTGGTGCAGTCGATCAAGACCAACTCCACCAACGAGTTTGTCAATTTTTACCAGGCTATTGATGTGCTCATCATAGACGACATCCAGTTTATCTCCGGAAAGCAAAAAACCCAGGAGATCTTTTTTCACATCTTCAACCAGCTCCATCAGAACGGCAAGCAGGTGATCCTCACGTCCGACAAGGCGCCCAAAGACCTGGTCGGTATTGAAGACCGCCTGATCTCTCGCTTCAAGTGGGGGCTGAGCGCCGACCTGCAGGCGCCCGACCTGGAAACACGCATGGCCATTCTGGAACTGAAAGTGGAGCACGAGGGAGTCAACATCCCGAACGACGTGTTGGAGTTCGTCTGTTACAACATCAAAAACAACGTGCGCGAACTGCAAGGCGTGATGATTTCCCTGCTGGCGCAGTCCACCCTGATCAACCGCAAGATCGACCTGGACCTGGCCCGCGAGGTGATCCGCAGCTTTGTGACCAACGTGAACAAGGAGATCACCATTGAATTCATCCAGGAGACGGTGGCCGAGCACTACAACGTGCCGGTGGAACGCCTCAAACAGGAGACCCGCAAGCGCAACGTGGTCATTGCCCGCCAGCTTTCGATGTTCCTGGCCAAAAAGCTCACCAACAAATCGCTGAAAGCCATCGGCGAAATCTTTGGCGGCCGCGACCACTCCACCGTCATCTATTCCTGCCGCGCCGTGCAGGATATGATGGATACCGACGCCGCTTTCAAGGAAACGGTGGCCGACATCGAAAAGAAAATTCGCATGAGCCTGAACGCATAATCGCGACCCGTAAAAAAAATCTGCGCCGCTATATTTGGTTTATTGCAGCAGATGCCCCTATCTTTGCGACCCTCAAGGAGAGTTGGGTGAGTGGCTGAAACCACCGGTTTGCTAAACCGACGTACGGGTTAAACCGTACCGAGGGTTCGAATCCCTCACTCTCCGCCATTTTGAGTGGGTGTGGGTGTGGATGTGGGTGTGAACACCGGCTTTTTTGGTTGTTCTCATTTACAGTTGCACTGCACACCCACTTGTTTGTTTAATTCGGGGCGTAGCGCAGCCCGGTAGCGCATCCCGATTAGATCGGGAGGGTCTCCAGGTTCAAATGCCACACCCACACCCACACTTAATTCGGGGCGTAGCGCAGCCCGGTAGCGCGCCTGCTTTGGGAGCAGGAAGTCCCAGGTTCGAATCCTGGTGCCCCGACGAATAAAGAGAGCCATTGTGAGAACGATGGCTCTTTTTTGTATCTATGGCTTACGTGTATATCCTCTATTCGTCCAGTTTGGATCGATATTATGTTGGCTCGACGGAGATGTTTCCGGAAGAGCGACTCAGGAAACATTTGTCTAACCACAGTGGGTTTACTGGCAAAGCCAAGGACTGGGTGATCGTCTACACAGAGAAGTTTGACAACAAGGGCGACGCACTCAAAAGAGAAAAGCAGATTAAAGCCTGGAAATCTAAAACCGCTATTGAGCAACTCGTTGCCCGGTAGAGAAGGACATACTCGTCCTACGAGTATACTGGTAGGACGAGTATGCCACAGGGTAATAGGCTGGACGATGCCGAACCAAAGCCACTATTTTTACAACCAACTGACACAACCCACTCCATTATTCCCAAATTATCCATACTTTAGCCCTTCCAAAATATATAATGGCCCTTTACCATCTCATATACCGAAGCAAAGCCCGCACCCGGCCCAACGACGCCGAACTGACCGCCCTGTTGCAGCAGTGCCGGGAAAACAACACGCCAAAACAGATCAGCGGCATACTGCTGTACGGGCACGGGATCTATGTCCAACTGCTGGAAGGCGACGACGAATGTGTGAGGGAACTGTACTACAACCACATCGCCCAGGACCCCCGGCACTACGACCTCAAGGTGCTGCGCGAGGGCGGCATCAGCCGGCGCTTGTACACCAACTGGTCCATGGCGTTTCGGGTATATGAGCCCGACCGGTTCCTTTCGTCTCCCGGTTTTGTAGACCCCGACCAGCCCTCCATTTACGGGCGCAGCCTGCTGTCGCCCCTGCAAACCATGGAGGCGATGGAAGTGCTCTCCCTGGAGGTGCAGCGAAGAGGAGAATAACAACGAATGCGGCGGGAATCAGGCCATGGCAGGCGCCAGCGTTTCCGCGAGCGCTTCCCGGACGGTGGCGTCCAGCAACCGGTTTTCCAGTACGTCTGCGTAGGCTTCGAAGTACGCGATAACGTCTTCCCGGCGGTTGCGGCGCAGCCAGCGGAAGCCACCCGGAAGCTGTGCCAGCACCTTTTTGTCGGATAAATATTCCAGGTGATGCACGTCGGTGGGGGTAAGCCCCAGCTCCATCAGTTTGTGCAGCACCAAGTCCACCGGCGCCTGGCTGGCGGGGCACCAGGCGGTGGCGAGCTCCGTCCACTCACCCGCGCCTTCCTGCGCGTAAGCGAATATCTCGCGCTCGTCGAGGTCGGTCACTACCTGGATGAGGTTTCCACAATTGCATTGCCCGTGATGTCCCCAGGCGTAAGAGGCGCCGTTGCGCAGGTTCCCTGCCGCGTCCCGGAGCGCAGCAATGAGGGTGATGGTCGGTTTTGCCATGACAGGTTTGCTTTTGAGAACAAATATGCGGTTTGAAACGCAAAAATCCGTTTCCGGTTCGGGGTACACTGTCTACTTTGGAACGATTATAAAAAAGGGCGCTTTATTTTAACCCATCCGTGCCTGCGTTCCGGCAGCATTCGGGCCGGATTCTGTATCTTTCCGGGGCTCAAACCATAAAAATGCTCTTATGTCAAAATTCCTGTACATCCTGCTCCTGTTGTGCCTGTCGGCTGTTGTGCTGCCGGCCCAGACCTCCAAAGACATTACCGTGCCGTTGAAAGCGGAAGTGTCGCAATCCCCGGCCACTATCACCCTCTCCTGGCCCAACCCCGGCAATGCCAACCTGTTGGTGCTGCGCCGCACCAAAGGGCAAACCGGCGCGCAATGGGTCGTTGTGCTCAACGCAAACGCCAGCAACTTTACCGGGCTGCTGGACAATACCGTGCAAGCCGGCCAAACGTACGAGTACGTCATCCGCCGCCAGCTCGGCGCCCTAAGCGCCTTTGGCTACGCCAGTGCCGCCTTGTACACACCACCGGTGGATCATCGCGGCACGGTGCTGCTGTTCGTCGATTCTACCCTGTACGGTCCTTTGGCGATGGAACTGGAGCGTTTCCGCCTCGACCTGAATGGCGACGGCTGGCACATCCGCGAGTTCCCTACCGGCGCCTCCGCCACGGTTGAAACCGTGAAAAGCCAGATTGTGCAGGCCTACCTGGCGGATTCCGTATCCGTGCGCTCCGTTTTTTTGCTTGGCGCCATCCCTGTCCCGTATTCCGGCAACACCGCCTGGGATGCCCACATGGAGCACAACGGCGCCTGGCCGGCCGACGTCTACTATGGCGATGTGGACGGCTTGTGGACCGATGATCAGATCGAAAACACCTCGCCGGCCAGGGCCGCAAACGACAACATTGGCGGCGACGGCAAGTTCGACCAGAGTTACATCCCGTCCGACATAGAGCTCGAAGTCGGTAGGGTCGATTTCCGCCGCCTCAACCCGGCCACCTTCGGCGCCTCGAGCACCGAATTGCTGCGCCGTTACCTGGACAAGAACCACGCCTGGCGGCAAAAAAAATACGTCGCCCAGCCCAAGGCGCTGGTGGACGACAACTTCGGCTATTTCAACGGCGAGGCTTTCGGGGCCAACGGCTGGCGAAATGCCTACCCCCTGGTGGGCGATTCGGCGGTGGTAGCCGCCGACTTTTTCAACGACACCGACGGCGATCCCTGGCTGATGGCCTTTGGCTGCGGCGGGGGCAACTACTCCGGCGCCGGCGGGGTGGGCAACAGCACCAACTTTGCCACCGACTCCGTCAATGCGGTGTTCACCATGCTTTTTGGCAGCTACTTCGGCGACTGGGATTCCGAGAACAACCCCTTTATGCCCTCAGCCCTGGCCTCCAAAGGGGGCATTCTCTCCTGTGTTTGGGCCGGACGCCCCCACTGGTTCACGCACCCCCTGGCCTCCGGAGAGACCATCGGGTATTGCACCCGGGAAACCCAAAATACAGAGTTCAACGACGGTTTTTACCTGACCTTCGGGTACGGCGGCGCCCATGTGTCGCTGCTGGGCGACCCCACCTTGCGCGCACACGTGGTGGCGCCCCCCCAAAACCTGACGGCCTCCGCCGGCGTGTGCCGGGAAGTTAATCTACAATGGGAGGCCGCCGCGCAGTCCGGGCTGGAAGGCTACCACGTCTACCGGTCTGCCACACGCAACGGCCCCTACACGCGCCTTACGGTCCAACCGGTTGCCGTGCCGGCCTATACCACCGAAGCGCCGGCAGCCGATACCTTCTGGTACCAGGTGCGCAGCGTGTACCGCCAGAGCAGCTTCGGCGGCGGCGTGTACGACAATACGAGCACGGGCGTGCTGATCGAAGTCGATATGAGCGGCGCCACGCCGCCTGCGGTGCAGGCCGGGCCGGATGCCGTGCTCACCTGCCAGGATTCAACCGTTACCCTGCAGGCCACCGGCCAAACGAACGGCGTCACCTACCAATGGACCGGCCCCGGCGGGTACACCAGCACCCAGGCGACGCCGGCCGTCGATTTTCCGGGAGCATTCATCGGCTGGTTCACCGGCGCCAACGGCTGCGTGACCGCCGACACCATCCTGGTGACCGAAGACAGGACGGCCCCCACAGTCGACCTGGGACCGCCTCCCGTGCTTACCTGCATCGTGACCTCCATCAACTGCGACTGGACCGTGCCGGTGACGCCCGGCATCTCCTGGACGGTCAACGACACGCCGGTCGGCCCCGGCCAAACGGTGAGCCTGTGCCCCAACCCCAACGTGCCCGGCGCATGGGCGACCGTAACGGCTACGTCGGATGCCACCGGCTGCGGCAGTTCGGCAGCATTTGTGGTAGAACAGGATGTCAGTGCGCCGGATATATCTGTCACCCAGCGGGATACCATCACCTGTTCCGGTATCTACCAGGTGCTTACGGCCGTCAGCGGCACGCCCGGGGTTACGTTCACCTGGATTGGCCCTGCGGGCTTCTCGTCCAATCGACCGGAAATTCTGGCGATCATTTCCGGTGGGTATGCCCCCACGGCCACCAACCCGGCCAACGGTTGCACGTCTGTTGTGCCGCCCATTCCCGTCCTCATCCAGCAATACCCGCCGATTGGGCCCATGGCTGCGTTGACGGACGAGAGCGCGCCGGGCGCCCAGGACGGGGCTGTCGACCTGCTCGTTGCCGGTGGCACGCCCCCGTACACATTCCAGTGGAGCAATGGGGCGACCACGGAGGACCTGAGCGGGCTGAGCGCCGGGGTCTACACGGTGACCATTACCGATGTTAACGGGTGTTCCTCGATGCTGACGGTGGAAGTTGGTCTGTTGCTGGATTGGACGGAGCTGCCGCCGGGTATTGCTGCGTTTTCCGTCGCGCCCAACCCGTCGGCAGGGCACGTGTTCGTTTCATTGGCGTTTGACCAACCGACGGCCGTGCAACTGGAGCTCTGGTCGGCCGACGGCCGGTTGCTCCTGACCCGAAGCGTTGCGCCGGCCGCCGCCCTCCGCGAACCGATAGACCTGAGCGGTGTGCCGTCCGGACGGTACGAAGTGGTGGCTCGTTTGGCAAACGGATCGGTAGCGGCGCGCCACCTTGTGCGGCACTAAGCAACAACGGGGGTCAGGGGAAGGCGAGTTGTATGCGCGTCCCCTGACCCACGACCGATTGGACGTCCAGGGTTACCTGGTGCAGGCGCAGGATGCTGTCGACCAGCGACAGGCCGATGCCCGAGCCGGCGGTTTTAGCCTGTTGGACGCCCCGGTAAAAAGGCTGAAAAATGAACGGCAGGTCATCGGGTGGTATGCCGGGGCCGTTGTCGCTGATGTCCAGTACCGGTTTTTGGCCGGGGCCGACCAGCAGGGTGACGGCCACCCGGTGGTCGGGCGAAAATTTGCAGCCGTTGTCGATCAGGTTGGTCAAGGCGAGCCGGAGCAGGGCTTCATTGCCGTTGACGAGGAGCTGGGCTTCCTCTTCCAGCGGCCCGGAAATGTTGAAGGCGATGTGGTAATGGGGTTTGCTGCGTTCCAGTCCGGACTGCACCTGGAGCACCAGTTCGTCCAGGCGAAGCGGCGTGTGTTCGATGCGGTTTTCATCCGAGTAGGCGCGGGCAATTTGCAGGAGTTTTTCCGTCATATCGGCCAGCCCGTGGCTGTCCTGGAGCACCGATTGCAGCGTTTGGCGATATGCTTCCGGACTTCTGTCGCGGTTCAGGGCCACCTCCAGTTGGGAAACGATCACCGAAATGGGGTTCTTAAGTTCGTGTGAGATGTTGGACACGAACCGTTTTTGCATTTGGAACGCCACTTCGATGCGGTCCAGCATGCGGTTGAACGTGTTGATGAGCCTGGCTATCTCGTCGGCGTTGCGCGGTTCGCGGAGGCGGGCGCTCAGATCGGCAGGTCGTATGGCATCCACCTCGTTGACGATGGCGGAGACGGGTTCCAGGGCTTTTCGGGCGAAAAGGTATCCGACCAGCGCAACCATGCCGATGGAGAGAAAGAAGCCGGCGACGAGGATGCGCAGCAGTTCGTCGAGCTCCTCGGTCTGAAACGCCGAAGCCGCCACCACGATGTACGGTCGGCCGGAGGGGGAAGCGGTGCGCATGGCGATGCCGGGCAGACCACCGTACAGGATTCGGCATTCACCGAGTTGTCCGGTCATCTGATAGGTGCTTTCCGCCAGCTTTTCTGCCGGGGCGTTCAGCGAAAAAACCCGGTTGCGCTCCATGTCGAATATGGCGACCAGATGATCAACGGGCATGTTTTTGTCGAACTGCACGGCCTCTTCACCAACCGGAAGGGTGTCCAGGGTAGCGCCCTGCAGCAGCACCATTCGTGCAATGGTGGTGGCCTTGAAGCGCAGGCCGTTGTAGAAGGCAACTTCCATGGACTGCCGGAATCGGATGTACACAAAGCCCAGGGTGAGCAATAGAATGGTTGCTACGGTGAGGATAAACTGCAGGGTGAGTCGCGACCGGATTTGCATGGTGTGGCTATTCCTCCCGGAAAATGTATCCTGTTTTGAATTGGGTGTGGATCAGTTTTTTATCGAACCCTTTTTCCACTTTTTTGCGCAGGAAGTTGACGTACACTTCGACCACGTTGGTGCCGGTGTCGAAGTGGATGTCCCACACTTGTTCGGATATTTCTTTTTTGGAGATGGTACGTCCCGGGTTTCGAAGGAAGTACGCCATCAGGGCGAATTCTTTCGGGGTCAGTTCGATGCGTTGCCCCTGGCGGAAAAAATCGTGGGTGTCGAGGTGCATCTCCACGTCGGCCAAACGCAGGATTTGGGGTTCGGTCTTTTCCGGAGGGGCCGGCCGGCGGGTGAGCGCCCGTATACGCATGAGGAGTTCCCTGAATTCGAAAGGCTTGACGAGGTAGTCGTCGGCGCCGGCGTCGAAGCCCAACGCCTTGTCGTCCAGTTCCCCCAGGGCGGTGAGCAGCAATACCGGGACGGTATTTCCCTGATCACGAAGTGATTGGAGGATGTGCAGGCCGCTGATATCCGGAAGCACCACATCGGAAATGACCACATGGTAGGTGTTCGACAGGGCCATTTTCAATCCTTCGGCGCCCAGGAGCGCAACGTCCGCCCCGATGTCGTGTTCCTCCAGCCCTTGCCGGAGGGAGTGCGCCATTTTGGCTTCATCTTCAATGATCAATATGTGCAGTCGGGTCATTAATGGACAAATTTAATGCTTCTCCAATTTTTAATGGATTGATTTACTTTTGTAAAAAAAATGAAACCAAAATGGACCAGAGCATATCCATTTTCCGGGTCGTGCTGATCCTGTTTATTGCTACGAGTATTCGGCTGCCAACCAGTGGCTGGCGCCGGTTTCTGCGGTGTTCAACACGCGTTTTGGCGGACAGGCGGAGTACATGCGGACGATCGCCGGCATCGAACTGGGCGACCGGTATTGGGAGATCAACAAGCGGGGCAGTGGCGGTGTGCCGCTGACCCGGGTGCTGACTACCGGGAATATGGAAGAGATGGATACGCTGATGGCTCGTGAAATGATGCAATTTACCAAAAAAAGCAACCAGATTTCTGGTTTGGAGCACTAAGCTTTTAGTAATTTGCAGGCTCTTCTACTCAGGACGTTGCCTGGGCTTTTGCCTAAACGTTTGGTTGTTAATTTTTTAGTAACCATATGGCGCCTGCGGTACTGGGTTGCGGGGTGCAATGACCTGAAAAACAGCCCTTTTGATGAGAACAGTTGCCACGGAAACGGATTACATGCATGCCATTGCATCTGGAGACAAACAGGCAATCGGCATGCTATATCGTGAGATGTCGCCGGTCATCCGGCGTATGGTCGCCGAGTTGGGGCAGGGGACCGCGGCCGATGCATCGGATATTTTCCAGGACGCTGTGATCATCGTCTATGAAAAGGCAAAGCAACCCGAATTCGAGCTTACCAGTAGTTTCCATGCGTTTTTTTATGGCGTTTGCCGCAACCTGCGCTTATCAAAACTTAAAAAACGATCGGGCAATGAAGCCTGCATGCCGGAGGAGGCAACATTGGGGGAATCAGAGTTGTTCAGCGATGCGGCATACCTGACCATGGAGCGACTGAAACTCATTGAAAACGCGATGCTAAAACTTGGCGAGGATTGTCGTCGCCTGATGCAACTGCACTTTTTGGAAACGCCTGTGTCCCAAATCGCAGAGATACTGGGCTACAACAGCGAGGGATATGTACGGCGTCGTAAATGCCAGTGTAAGGCACGACTGATTGAACTGATCAAACAAGACCCGGCCTACCGGGAACTAATCGAGTATTGATGGAGGCAAGCTACGAACAGCAAGAACGGATAGAACGCTACCTGACAAACAAGATGTCGTTGGAGGAACGCGTAGCGTTTGAACATGCGCTGCAGGTCGACGAAACCCTTCGTCGCGAAGTCAAGCTTTACCAAAGTATTCAGGAAGCACTCGCCGATCCGGCGCGGCTGGAGCTGCGGCGTATGTTGCAGGAGATCACAAGCAGTACGCCCGAGCCATGCATGTCGACGAACAAACCAGGTAGACTTTGGCTTGTATATGCCCTCTTCGCCTTGGCGTTGTGTGCCCTAATTTGGTGGTATACCAGGCCGGGTGAAACGCAACTTTTGTTACCTGCACAGGAAGAACCTATTCCGGATTTGTTTCAGAAGGAAGCGCCAAACAGCGCTGGCGAGCCGGTGGTGACCGCCCCAGCGCCCGACCTGCCTCCTCGTACCGGGCGCCCACAACCCCTCGCCATGGCGGAGTCCTTCAAGCCCAACCCTTCGATGGAAGCCTTGGCAGGTAGCTTCACCCGTGGTACCGGCCCACTTTTACAACTAATCAGTCCAGTCCCGAATGCAAGCATTAAGCCCGATTCGGGAGGGGTTGTTCATCTTACCTGGCGCGGAGAAGCTGGCGCCGGATATACCGAATTCAAGTTGCATGTTTATAATAACCAAAGTCCTTACCCGCTGTACGCTGAAACCTTGACGGTACGCTCCGGGACATTGGCAGTGGAACACCACGCAGATCTGAGGTTACCACCGGGGCTGTACTACTATACTCTCGAACACACCGATACCGGCGATATGGCGTTTGCTGCAAGATTCACCATTCCTAAACCCAGTAAATAGGCTAAATGAAAAACTTAATTCTTATTTTTTTGCTTTTGGGCTTCGGAACGTCGGCAAGGAGTCAGGTCATGGACTCTATTGCTGCGCAGCGGATAATAGACAGTCTGCTGGAGGTGAATCAAAAAATGATTCAGGAAAGAAAATTTCCGGAGGCTTTTTCAACTGTGGAGGAGGCTGAAAAAATAATTGAAATGAATTTCGGGAATCAAGATATCAATCAAGCCTACCTGTTGTACCACCGCGGAAGCATCTACTATGCTCAGCGCAAGTATGCAGAAGCAGAAAAACTGCTACTTGAAGCTCGACAATTATATGCTGAAATACCTGGAGAGCAGCATCGGAAAAATGTTGAAGTATTGAATCTCTTAGCCTTGACTTATCGCAGAAGTAATCAATTAAAAAAAGCGGAAATCCATTTTTTGGAAACGCTCGATTTGGTCAAGAAATATCAAGGTGAAGAAAGCGCCGATTATGCGAGTGTTTTAAACAGCTTGGGGATAGTATACAAAAATATGCATTTATGGGATAAAGCCGCAGAAAATTACAAAAGGTCATTGGACATCACAGAAAAGCTATTAGGAAAAGATAATGCGATGTATGCTAATGGATTGAATAATATTGGGATGTTGTACAAAAGTTGGGGAAAGTATTTAATGGCTGAACCTTACTTTTTGGAAGCGCTTATTATCAAGGAAAAGGTGCACGGAAAAGAATCGGATGAATATTCACTGACACTGCAAAACACTGGTACACTTTACTATGAAATAGGTGATTATGAAAAATGTGAAGCCTTTCTGAATGAGGCACTTTCAATAAGAAAAAAAATATTTGGAACCGATCACACGGAATATGGGATTACCATGTCGTCTTTGGGAGGGCTTTACAAGGATATCGGGTTGTATGAAAAGGCTGAATTTGCTTTTCTTGAAACCTCCAGGATTCATAAAGGTGATGAGGGACCATTGTCTTTAAACTACGCAGCAAGCCTGAATGAGTTGGGACGCCTATATGCGAATCAGGGGAGATTCCAAGAAAGCGAGGAAATGTATGTCAAATCATTAAAAATAAAAGAGACAGCTGTTGGGAAAAAACACCCGGCATATTCGGTTACTCTGGCTAACATGGCATTGTTATACGATGCGGTTGGAGAAGAATTGAAAGCAGAACACTATTATGAGGAAACTGTTCGCTTGCGCGAAGAAGCCTTGGGTAAAAATCATCCTGATAATGGCACAATTTATCACAATGTATCTGGATTTTATCTTGAAAATGGAAATTTTGAAAAAGCGGTTTATTTTGCCGAAAAAGCGCTTCAATTATTTGGAGAGAATCTGGGGAAATCATCTTATGTCTACGGTAGGTCCCTTTCACAAATTGCATTGTTGCAATATGAACAAGGTAACATTCAACAAGCAGATTCCCTGTTTAGGGAATCACAGTTGACATATGAAAGTACAGTAGGCAAAAACAGCATTCACTATGCAGCATTGCTGTATACCATAGGCAAGCTGAAAGCAGACGAAAATCAATTACCCGAAGCACATAATTTGTTTTTCGAAGCCAAAGAAATCTTGGAAAAAAATCAGTTACAAACATCGGCAGAATATAAAGAATGTTTGTATCTTATTCTATACTTATGTATGATGGATGAAAAGCCAACTGGGTGCGAACAATTATTGCTTGAATATACTAAAATTTATTCCGATTTCATATTAAATTTAACGAAACACTT
This sequence comes from Saprospiraceae bacterium, assembly GCA_041736625.1. Taxonomy (GTDB): domain Bacteria; phylum Bacteroidota; class Bacteroidia; order Chitinophagales; family Saprospiraceae; genus M3007. Next base: position 71,299 of record JBGSTG010000007.1, read on the forward strand.
TACACTTGCCAACTTGAAAAACATCAATAAGTTTTCTAACCGTTATGAAAACATCATTTGGTCTTATTCAAATGGTAGGCTTTCTACATCAAACGAATACAAACAATCTACATATAATTACACGCTCCTCTCCAAAGGTTTCCTGCTTCAAAATACCCTACAAATGCGCCACGCTGTGGGCCTTTCGTCCGACAGCGTAAAAAACACGTTCGCCTACTGGCAAAGTTGCCACACCCGCTTAGCCAATCAATATTCCAAACCACAGAAAGACCGTTTAAACGTAGCCGAATTGGAGACTCGGGCCGACTCGTTGGAAAAAGTCCTTTTGCAATCGGTTGCAGGTTTTTCTGATACCCGTCGTAATGTCGAATGGCAAGACGTAAAGGCCTCCCTGCGGCCGGGTGAAGCAGCAGTGGAGTTTCTTCGTTATGAATACGCCAACCCTAAACCCACCGACAGCATACTGTATGCCGCACTCGTGTTGCGTCCAGATGACATAGCGCCTAAATTGGTAAAACTATTTGAAAAAGAAGACATCTCGGCACTTATGCAAGGACTGATGGGCGCCAGTTTCTCCAGAATCAACACTACCTATAGTTTCAGGCCTGGACCAGAACATCCAAAAAACCTCAATGACTTCATTTGGAAACCCTTAGATTCGCTGTTCACGGGTATTCACACCGTTTATTGTTCACCTGCCGGGTTGCTCCATCGAATCAACCTGGGTGCCATTGCCATATCCGAAACCGAAACCTTTGCAGACCGTCGTAAATTGATCTTGCTTGGCAGTACCCGCCAACTTGTTCTCCAAAAAGAAAACAAACGCCATTACAACCGAGATGTTTACCTCGCGGGTGGCATACGGTATGATATGGATAGCCTGACAATCAGTACCATTAATCAAAACCGCACCCGGGGGTTACCGCAAGTCACTGAAACAGTATACTTCCATTCAGATTCTTTGATCAGGGGTGCCGTATGGCCCTACCTGCCGGAAACCGGAAAAGAAGTGGTGGATATAAGTGGACAACTGTTGAAGCGTGGGTACAACGTGAATTTGGATACTGGGTACGCGGCAACCGAAGAAGTATTTAGGTCGATCGGCCAAGGTGGCTCCAGTCCGCGTGTTGTGCACGTGTCTACCCATGGATATTTCTTCCCCGATCCCGTACGAAAGGCTGCTCGTGCTGCCGATCCGCTCAAACAGTCCGCTTTTTCTGCCGGCGAACACCCGCTGATCCGATCCGGATTGCTGCTTGCCGGTGCCAATGATGCCTGGCAAACCGGGAGCCCACCCCGAGGCTTGGAAGACGGTATTCTCACCGCGTATGAAATCAGCCAAATAAACTTTGACCAAACCGAACTGGTGGTACTCTCGGCCTGCGAGACCGGGCTGGGCGATATTGAAGGCAACGAGGGGGTTTATGGCCTGCAACGCGCCTTTAAAATTGCCGGCGCCCGCTACCTCATCATGAGCTTATGGAAGGTGAACGACCAGACCACCCGCGAGCTGATGAAGGCGTTCTATCAGGCCTGGTTGAGCAAGCAGATGTCCATTCCGGAAGCCTTCCAATCCGCCCAGCAGCACATGCGCCAAAAATACCCCGACGCGCCGTACCACTGGGCGGGTTTTGTGTTGGTGGAGTGAGGGGCGGCGGTTATCGCACGGACAAGGCCAGTACCACATAATATTCGTGGCATCGGTCCGACTGGGTCTGGAACGGCCCCAGCACATAGTCCTTCCTGCCCAAACCGCCACCATTCATGAGGACACCCAAACTCCGACTAAACTGCGCCGGGTTGTTTTGTGGGTACATCCAATGGTACCCCGTCGATGCAAAATCATTGTCTTTGTGCGGGTTACCCAGGTTGATCTCAAAGTAGGCGGAGTATCCGTTTCTGTCGTACACGTCTTGCCGAATGGTGTAGACGAAAGGTCTGCTGCGCACATTGGTGGGCATGGCAGGCGTGTAAGTGAACTGGTCGCCATGGTTGCCCGGGCTTTCACCTCCTCCGGGAAACGGTTTACAGGACAGGGTGTGGTCGCGTGCGCGCCAGAGGGTATAGTCGGGCGTGCAACCCTGGCATGGGATCGGGGTGCCGCTGCCATCGCTCAAATTTAGCTTTACCCACCCGGCAACCGGCTCATGTGAGCAGTCGCGGTCGCTTCCGCATTCCTGCATGGAAATACCCATCAGGGCAATTTCTACGGTTCGGGTGGCCGCCGTCGGTCGCTGCTGAGCCTGCGCATGGGTAATGTCGGAGCAGGCAAATAACGCCGTCAGCACCATTGCACCGCCGATAAAAAGTTCTTTTTTCATGATTTTCAAGTTTTTATTTTTGTCCTGTACGTGTCTTCGCAGGACGAGTTGGTTTATCAAAATTTACTTCTGTAATACTGCCCTTTGTTTTGAGCGGCCAGTTCGCGCAGGAAGGTTTCGTCCTGGTCCTGGCCCACACCAATGGTGTGGATGGTCACCTTTCGATCCGGGTTGGCGGCAGATACCATTTTCAGGATATCCTCGGGTCTCGAATCGGTGGGTTGACCATCGGTAAGAAAGAAGATAACGTCGGCCCCGGCAATAGCCAGCGCCGTTTTCAGGGCTGCTTTTGCGGAGGTGGCACCGCCCGCTTTGAGGCCATTGACAAACAGCACGGCGTTGGTTTTATTTCCGTCGACGGCTTCTACCGGCGTGCTGCGCCAGGATTTGACTGCGCTCTCGAAGGTGATGATGGAGAAGGTAGCATGGGCATCCAGCCCTTTGAGCGTTGGGATGAGCTCCCGCTTGGCGGCGCCCAGTTTGGTGCTTTCCTGCTGCAGTTGTTTGGCGGCCAGGCTGCCCAGGGCGCCGCCGCCCAGGGCCTTGTTGACGGCTGAAGCGCTCTGGTTGACGGCGGTGTTGATGATGTGCCCTTCGATCGACGGTTCGTTGATGTTTTCCATGCTGCCGGAGATATCGAGTACAAACACCACATTTTTATCCCTGGTGGAAATGCCGTAGTAATCCTCCTGCTTTTTGAATGTGTAACAGCCGGCGCCCACGAGGATAAACGCCAGGGCGATAACGAACAAGTTTTTCATGTGGAATGTTTATTTTCAGGTTCACAGGAATAGGTTGCGCGCACGCATACCGTCCGGTTCGCTTGTGCTTGGGTTGTTTGTGCCGACGCCATTGCCGTTTCCATCGAGAAGCGGCGTTTCGTTGGCGGTATCTTTTTCGGTGGCATACAGAAAAGCCTCGAGCACAGATACCTGCCCGTCGCCGTTGGTATCCGGGTTCGTAGTAAGCGCATTGCCATTGGGGGATGCCTGAAAAAGCGCTTCGGTGAAATAATAGGAGAAAACATCAAATGCAACCCCTTCTATGGTCAGTCCACCATAGGAGAATTCATCCTCCAGGCACGCGGTGACGGTGGCTATTGAGCTGACGGCTGAAAGGTCGCGGATAAAGCCCCCGCTGAAACAAGGTTCCAGCACCGCAATCATTTGCCGATGCGGAATTACGGAAAGGAGTGTGCCGAAATAATCATCCGGTACGGGTCCCAGATCGGAGTTGTACAAACAAAAAGTCTCGTCAACACCCGGGGTTTCGAGCTCGTCGCCGTTGAAATCTTCGATTCCGAAGTTTCGGGGGCTATTTACCATTTGGTGGCCTCCGGCGCGGTGTTGGCCTCCGCCGTGATTGGTGGCGAATACAAATAAATCGTCGGAGGCCGTCATGCGCGTACGCAACTCCTCGAACGCAGTGCCCAACCCATTCCCGGAGGCAGCATAGTCCACCGGCATAATGTTGTCTTCACCTACGCCGTCTGTATACACTACAATAATGTTCTCTGCGGGGTATCCGTACTTGTCCCGCAGAACGGTGTACATAAACCGAAGGTCGTTCCAGTACCTGCGGTGCGCGTTTGCCGCATTGCAACCGCCGGAATATAGCAAAGCGTACTTCTGGGGTACTACAGGCAAAGTGAAGCTGCACAACCGGGGGAAACGCTCGCAAATGTTGCCCTTGAAAGGCAACAATACTGCTGCGCGCCGGTCTCTCAGAATTTGGGGCAATTCAGGGCAGCGAAAAACCAGATCGGTTAGCTTGGTTTGGGGAACGGTGATGGGTTCCATGTAGCCGGTAATGCGTACAAGGGCGCCGAGGTAGTTCTCCCTGCCTTCCAAAAGTTTAACGGCCTCTCCGGTGAGCGCCACGTAGGCTTCGCGTGGCAGAGGGGAGTTGATGTCCAAAAGCGACAAATCGGTAATGAGTATCGGCGCACCGTCGTTCCAGTAATATCCCTCAAGTACAAACGGCTGCGTCAGGTCGGCGCCGGGGGTGAGGGCGTAGGCGATGGCTTCCGGGATGGAGTTGTTGGGCTCTGGTGGCGGCTCTTCATTGTCTTTTTTGCAAGAAGTGACCAACAAAGTTGCCAACCAACCGGTGAGCAAGAGCAAAAGGTGAATGCGTTTCATAAAAATGGAATTTAGAAGGTTGCTGTGAGGTAAATTTCAAAGCCGACACCGGCGGGGGTAAGCACCGGCAAGGTGATTTTGGAAGGAAATGGTTTGCCGGGTTCGTAAAAGCGGAAGGTTTGGGCGCCCATCAGCTCTTTTGAAGGAGGCAAATAGTTGTCGTCGCTGTCGCTGAGCGAAATGCGGTACTCTTTATCCAGCCCGTCGTTGCTCCTGTTAAACTGGAATAATTCGGGTGCAAGGATGTTGGTGAAGTTCAGAAACGGCATCGGTGCGGCTGACCAATCATGATTGGGCAGCTTGTTGCCGCCGTTCACTGATCTGCTTCCGTCTACCGCGCTGATATTCAATACCAGATCGGGTAGGGTGTTTACGCCAGACTGTTCTGGATCCCATGGCTGACCGTTCGTTCTGGTCTGCGGGTACTGTAAAATTTTGACGCGGTCTACCACCACATACTGGGGGAGTGCAGTCTGGTCGCAGTTGTCGCCGGTGAACCCCGCCGGGCAATCGTTCTCGTCTTTGGAGCAGGCAGTGGCCAGGAGCAACAGCAGCGCCATTGCCTGAAAAAAGAGATGTTTCATGTGTTACTGGTTGGTTTTTTTGTTAGACAGAAGTTGTTAATTGCCGCTGCAATCGGTTTTGAAAAGCCAAGATTTCGTGCCTTCAAAAGTAAGCGTCGGGTCAGTGGTAATTCCGCTTATGACATAGCCACCTGCTGAAAGGGCCAGCACATTCCACCCTTCTGTAGAGTAAGCGCCGGGCGAATTGATCGTTTTGAACCAATTGATTGTATTTCCTGATGCGTTCATGTTGATCAGCAGTAAGTTGACATCGGTTATGCCCGTAATCGTGAGGCTCCCGTCCGGCAGTTCCGCCAATGCACTCCAACCTCCGGGTATGCCTGACAAGCTGTTAAGCAAGTTAATCTGGTTCCCATTGCCGTCTATTTTCAGAAAAAGCGGATAAGAATTGCTGATTCCACCCACATAATAGTTAGACCCGCCCACTAAAGCAAAGCCATTGTCTCTGGTTCGAATGACGGCATTGGGTATGTCGCTCTGCCCAATAGAGCCAAAACTTTTCAACCAGATCGAGCTTCGGTCGTTGCGACTGATTTTTCTAACCCAGATGTCATAGGCGTTGGAGCCGTTGCTGTTTAGATCAGAATTCCCGTAGCCGCAAATCAGCACCTGGCCGTCTGCCGTTTCTACCAAATCCATCGCATAATTAAAGGAGCCTGCCCCACCGGTATTTTTTGCGAACAGTTGGTTTCCATTCGCATCGAAACCCACAATGAAACCAACACCAACCGTATTGAGCAATATGTTGTATCCGACAGCCCAGCAACTTCCATCGCTGAAAGTTATAATGGATTCCAAGAATTGGTCAAACTGCTCATCTACCCTGCGCTCCCATATCACATTTCCGGATGGATTCAGTTTCCAGACATATCCGTCGAATGTACCGACGGAAGCGTTCAACGTTGAATACCCGCATATCAGCAGGCTGCCGTCGGGTGCGAGCGCCACATCAGTGGTGTAAGTGGTCTCTCCGCCCAATATTTGTTCCCATTGCAATACTCCATTGGCATCAATCTTGTACACCCGAGCCTGGCGGGTGCCGTTTACCGAACAATCTACACCGGCCGTCACAAAGCCGCCATCGCTTGTTTGTACGGTAGCAGGTTTTCCGCGTGTTTGATTTTTCAAATGGGAAAACTTGGAGAAGGCGCTGACCGTAATCATCAGCGTTGACTCCTTGACTTCGCTCCCGCGTTTGGCAATAAGCAACACGTTATATGTCCCCGCATTGGCATATACATGCGTTGGGTTTTCGAGGTCAGACGTATTCCCATCCCCAAAATCCCAGGCATAGCTGTCCGCGTTTTGCGATGTGTTGGTGAATAACACTTCCGTGCAACCCGCCGTGACGGGGCCGGGGTTGGCGATGGTAAAAGACGCGGTGAGTGATCCGTTATCGGGCTCCTCATCGTCTGCTTTGTTGCAGGCAGCCAGGAGGGCGGCCATCAGGAGGAGAAAAGTGAGTTGCTTCATTATTGAAATGGTTGTTTGATTCAGTACATACATGTGGAATACCTCCGCTGGTTGTTACACGGCGCGGGCAGATTTTTTTGAAAAAAGACAAACGGGTCTCTTTCGCCCGCGTTGGTCAAACGGACGAGGTCAAAGGACAGCCAGAAAAAAAGTTGGAGACCGTCGGACGTCAGTCCATACAATCCGGGCAGGTAGATGCGCTCACCTGGGCGCCGACAGGGGCGGTGATGGTCAACTGGTAATCGCTTACGGTAGTCAATGCCGAAAATGCGACCCCACCGGAGTGCCAGTTTTGGTAATTCAGTTCATTCAGTCGCGTGAGCAGGAGATTGCAAATGCTGTATCCGCCGTTGGCTACGCTCAACCCGCCGGCGTCATTTTTGAAGAGTACATTGAGCGGCTCCCCTGTCGCCGGCGTTACGATCACATGAGCGTATTGGCGGTTACTGGTCACCGGTAGCCGAACGTGCCAGGAAGTTGTAGACCCTTGAACGACTTCCACAGCATCCCACCCCGGCGCAAAAACACCACACGAGAGCGCCCTGTTGGATATCAGGGAATACGGCAAGATATCCAGCGTGCCTATGCCAACCGTATCGGTGGTTATTCTGGGATTCAGCATGTAATCTTTCCATCTGTACATTTGTGCATGGTTCAGCCGGATGGTTTTTCCCTGAACCCATTCGCCCTGGGGATTGCTCAATTGGAGGGTAATGTCCCAATTGCTCCTGGGGGCATATAGTCCTACCGCAACTTGCCCGCCATAAGGCGCCATTAGGGTATCCGGCAGTTGCCCCTTTAAATCTGCCCGCCGGATTATCCTGCCCAAGCTTCCTTTGGGCATCTGTACGTTGAACACGGCGGCATAAGGTTGTTCCGACACCAAATCGAATGCGGTACCATCGGGCAAATCCTTGTAAGGGTTGTCGCAGGCCGCGAACAGGAAGAGCAGGGTAGCCGGCAGGAATGCACGAGCGTATTGAGCGAAAGTTTTCATGCAGATGATTTTGACACAAAGAAACCACTTTGTCCGGTGCGAAATCAATTACATTTTTGATCCATTTTTCCGCTATTTTGGCCTCCACATTAAGCAATATGAGTGATAATAAACACATATACAACGGATTGTTGTTCCAGCACCTCCGTGTGATTGAGCCGAACGAGTTCAAGCGGTTCGAGCAATTTCTCCAGTCCCCTTTCTGCAATGAGCACCCACACCCCGACCGCCAGGTTCGGCTGGCCCGGCACCTGTACAACGCCTCAAAGGCAGACGTCCCCCCCTCCGCCGCTCCGGGCCGGTTGCAACGGCAGGTCTTCGGCGCCGCCGATGTGGCGCCCGGGGGCCTGGACAAACTGATGAGCGCCACCCTGAAATCCTTGAAAAAGTACCTCGCCGTGCTCCAGCGCGAGGCGCACCTGGATCCGGCAGAGGACGACATTTGGCTCGCTTCCTTTTACCGGGAACGAGGCCTGGTGCAGCGTTTTGACAAATTGGTGCATGAAATTGACAGCGAACTGAGCACACGCGCCTTTACCGGGGAGGCCTGGGCGGATGCCCGCAGGCGCCTGGAAGAGGAAAAAACCCACCAGCAAGCCTTGTACGCACATGCGCAGGGCGACCTGAACCTGTACAATACCCTTTACGCGGTGGATCAGGCGTGGTTGCTTCGCCGGCTGAAGTATTTGATGACCCTGCTGCACCTTCGCCACCAAAAACCGGTCATGGGTGAAGCTAAGAACAACGATTGGTTCGAACCCGCGCACCCGGTTTTCGAAAACACCTTTTACCCTTCCAACCACGTGTTGCAGCTGTACGCCCTGTCGGTTCGATTGGGCCTGTGTACCGATTCAGCAGCCGGCGACGAACTATGCGACAGCCTCCTGCAGTCGCTGGACGCGCTTGGATCCGGTTTGCCTGCCGAACACCGCTCCGCCATTGAGCAGCATGCCTTGCTGTATTGTCATCGTGAAGCCTACAAAGGACGTGATATGGCGCCGCTTACCCATCGCATCTATCGGAAACAGGCCGATGAGGGCCGCATATTGCTCTATGGCAAGTTGCCCTCCGCTATTTACATCAGCGCGGTAGTTGCCGGGTTGAGGGCTGGTGAGGAGTACTGGGTGGAGGCATTTATTGAAAAATACCGCAACTATCTGCCTTCAGACGAGCACCCGGATGAGTCGTACCGTTTGTGCTGCGCCCGTTTGCACTTCCATCGCAAACAATTTCAGGAAGCGCTGGAATTGATCAAAGGCCATTTTTCCAATTTGACGCTGAATATTTTTTTCCGGGCGTTCGAAATCCAGATATTGTACGACACCGGATCACCGCTCTTCGACGCCCGCCTGGAATCCTTCAAAGTGTTTATTCACCGGGAGAAACGCATTTCGGCGGAAAAAAAAGAAACCTATAGCCGGTTTGCCAATCTGCTTTTACAGATACGCACCTCGTCGAACCAGCTTAATCCGAAGCGGGTCGAAAAGTTGTTGGACAAGGTGCGGCGGTCCGACGGGATTGCCGAACGCGCATGGCTGTTGGAAAAACTGGAGGCGCTCAAAGCGTCGCCTTTCGTTTAGCGCCGCCCCTTATAACCGCTTTTTTGAAACGGTTTTTGACCGCCGTACCCGCGTTTTTCGGGTCTGCCTTCGCCCTCAGGCGACGCATCGTCCACCCGCAAGCGCCGTCCGTTCAGGTTAAACGCAGGCAGTTCGCGTTTGATGGCGTTCAGGTAGGCGGCGTCCACGTCGAAGTGGGTGTGCGTTTTGCGCAGGTCGATCTGGCCGACGGCCTGCCGGGGCACCCCTGCGCCTTCCTGGAGCAGTTGCAAAAACTCGCTTTTACTGACGCCGTCCATGCTGCCCACGTTTACAAACAGCCGCACCTGGCTGCCGTCGGCGAGGACGGCAGGCGACACCTTGCGGCGTTCGCCGCGTTCGGGCGGGTTGATGTCCGGCGCATTGCGGTAATAGGCGAGGAACCGGTTTAGTTCCACGCTGGCGAACCGTTTGATGAGCTCTTCCTTGGTCAGGTCCTTGAGTTCTTCGTAGATGGCGGGCATGTACGGCTCAATTTCGGCCTGTTTGACCTCCTGGTTGTGGATGGCTTTGATGATGTGAAACAGCTGGCGTTCGCACACGTCGGCGCCCGTCGGCAGCTTTTGCTTGCTGAAGACCGTTTTGGCGCGCCGTTCGATCTGGTGGATTTTTTCCTCGAATTTGGACGTGATGATGCTGATGGACACGCCGGTGTGCCCGGCCCGGCCGGTGCGTCCGCTGCGGTGGGTGTACACTTCCGGCTCGTCGGGCAGGCCGTAGTTGATCACGTGGCTGATCTCGCTCACGTCGATGCCGCGTGCGGCCACGTCGGTGGCGATGAGCAGTTGCAGGTTGCGTTCACGGAAGCGCTGCATGACGCGGTCGCGGTCGGCCTGGGCGAGGTCGCCGTGCAGGGCTTCAGCGTCGTAGCCGTCGCGGATCATTTGTTCGGCCACCTCTTTGGTTTCATTTTTGGTGCGGCAGAAGATGAGGGAATAGATGCCCGGATTGGCGTCCACCACGCGTTTGAGGGCGGCGTAGCGGTGCTCGTTGCGGCACACGTAGTAGATGTGTTCGATGTTGGCGTTGCCTACGTTGGGGGTGCCCGCGCTCAGCTCCCTGGGCTCCTTCATGTAGTTGCGGGCGATGGCGCGCACTTCGGGCGGCATCGTGGCTGAAAACAGCCAGGTGGACTTGCGGCCTTCGGCAGCAGACAGGATGGTTTCGATGTCTTCGCGAAAGCCCATGTTGAGCATCTCGTCGGCCTCGTCGAGCACCACGCAACTTACGCCGGCAAGCTTGACGGCCTTGCGGTCAATCAGGTCGATGAGCCGGCCGGGCGTGGCCACCACGATTTGTGCGCCGCCCTTGATCAGGCGCATCTGCTCGGTGATGGATGCGCCGCCGTACACGGCAACGATCTTGTACTGGCGGGCAAACTGAGCGTAACGCTCCAGATCCGCCGCTACCTGTACGCACAGTTCGCGGGTGGGGCACAACACGAGCGCCTGCACCTGCTGAAGGTCGGGGTCGATGTTTTGCAGAAGCGGAAGGCCGAAAGCGGCCGTTTTCCCGGTGCCCGTTTGGGCCAGCGCGATGATGTCGTTCTCCGCCTGAAGGGCGGCAGGGATCACCATGAGTTGTACGGGGGTGGGCGTGTCGAAACCCAGGGCGATGATGCCCTTCAGCAGGTCGTCCTGGATACCCAGGTCTTGGAAAGAAGTCATGAAAAAACAATAATCGAGTTACAACATACCGGCAGCCCTGCACTCGACAACTTGGCTTCCGGCTTTTTGATGCGCGCAAATTTTATTTTACAAAACTCGATTATTGCACTGAACCCTGTGGACGCGGCCCAAAAGGCGTTTTGTGTCAAACAAAATTTGCTTTTTGACTTCGACAGGTCTTGCCCGCCGGAGATTGTTTGGACGAATTTTTTTTAAAAGGCCACAAAGATAATGGATTTTCCCGAAGTCGGGACAGGATTTTTTAAATTGGACAGACAAGATTTGGATGCTTTTTTTTACGCATCCTATTCAATGGCTTCTTTGCCGGATAAAAAAATGGCGCCACCCAACCTTTTCCGGTCCACAAACCGTCTATTACATCGTTATGTAAGTCGGAGGTTCAAATCCCATCCATGTTTCAAAAAACGTTCAAAACCGAAGAGGCCCTGGTGTCCGGCTGTGTGCGCAACGACCGGCGCGCGCAGGAGGCACTGTTCAGGCGGTTTTTCCCCGCCATGTACGCCATGTGCATTCGGCATATGAACGACCGGGATGCGGCGGTAGAGGTAGTGAACGCGGGACTCCTGCAGGTTTTTTTGAAAATACACACCTACGCCTTCCGGGGTAGCCTGGAGGGGTGGATAAGGCGCATCGTTTACCACAGCATCGCCGATCATTACCGAAAAAATGCCCGATACGCCCATTTTCTGGTATTGGAAGAGAAGGAAGGTTCGGACAGCACCGTAAATGCGGGTTTGCACACCTGTTTTGAAGCCGACATCCTGACCGCCGTGGGTGAATTGCCGCCCGCCACCCGGGAGGTGTTCCGCCTCTATGCGCTGGAAGGGTACACCCACGTTGAAATCGCGGAAGAACTGCACATTAGCGAAGGTACCAGCAAGTGGCACTTGTCCAATGCGCGCCAAATCTTGCGCACATACCTCGAACAGCACGGATACGATTCGTACACGAGCGAGGCGATGGCTTCAAGCCATCGCCTCGCTTACAAGCCCTAACATCATGAAGCGACCCGAACACGATCTATTGGAAGACCAGGCCTGGGCTGCGCTGCGCGCGCGCCTGGATGAGGAGATGCCGGAAAAGCCGCGCAGGCGCCTCCTCGCCTGGTGGTTTTTGCTGTTGCTGCTTACCGGACTGCTCTTTTCCTGGATTTTCACCCGTCCTGTTCGGGCGCCCGAAACGCCCCGGGCGGCGGCCGGTAGTGGGTCGTCGGCGGTCGGTAGTGGGTTGTCGGCGGTCGGTAGTGGGTTGTCGGTTGTCGGTGGTCGGCCTGCGGTTATCGTTGGCGGGTTATCGGCGGTCGGTGGTTGGGAGCGGGGGAGTGGTGGGGCATTCGACCGGGAAAGTCATCAGGAGCAGGTGGAAGGCGAAGCGGATTTGGCTGCCGGGAATCAACATCCGGATAGCGATATGACGCGTCTGGCGGTGTTGCCGCACGTTGCGCCTTCGGTTGTTTGCGAGTATGCTCCAGCGGTGACAGCAGCGGCAGACCATCAAGCGGTCATTCGCCCGCACCGGGACGCAAGCCGGGTGTGGACGCCGCTACTGGGCGTGCAGACGGGTTGGCGCAACGTGCCCCGTCCCGATGAAGTGGGCCTGTTGGCCGGGGTCGAATGGCAGCCGCGGGGCGCTTCTTTCGGTTTGCGTGCGGGACTGGCTTACCGATATGCCAACACGGAAGCGGTGTCACCTTCCCTAGTTCGTTTGGTTGACCAGTCCCGATTCCCGGACTATCTGGAATCCTTTCAGGCGCCCGGGTCGACCAACAGCCTGACGCCGGGTGGAGATGTGCTGGAGGTGCCGGTCACGCACCGACATATTGTGGAAATGCCCGTTCAGGTGTTCTGGCAGCCCCGGCCGGCGTTCCGACTGTATGCTGGAATGGCCCCCGGATACGTTTTGGGGGTGCAAATCGGCGACACAGGTCGGTACAACCAGGAAAAACTCGTCCGGTTGGATCGCAACGCTTTGCTGCGCAAGCAAGTACTGGAAGAAAATTCGCGCTGGCTTGCGCCGGGGCTCTTTGGCGCCGGCTTCCGTTGGGGCAGGCGCTGGGAGGCGACGGTTATGTGGCGCACCTCGGGAAGCGTGCATACCGGGCTGCAATACCGGTTCGGCCCTCGTTAAATGCGTGTTAAAGCCATTTTTCTCAAGCAATCAATGCCTAATTTTGTAGCGTCTCCTTTGCACACCAGTCAAAATCCATGTTATGAAACCACATTTGTTCTTTTTCCTGTTTTCCCTGTCCGGTTTGTTCTTCTCCGGTTGTCTGGAGGACGATTGTCGCACCACCCGCACGTACATGCAACTCGATCCGGTATTTAAATCGGAAACGGAGTGCCGGGCGGCGCTCACCGTTGAGGGCCCGCACCACGTGGATGCGCCTGCCAAAATATATGCGTGGAAGCAATACCTGTTCATCAATGAGCGACAACAAGGGATTCTGGTACTGGACAACAGCAACCCGGATGCACCGCAGCCCCTGACCTTCTGGCGGCTGCCCGGAAACGTGGATTTCGTGGTTCGCGGAAACTACCTTTACGCCGATCAGTACATGGATCTGGTGACCATAGACATCAGCAATGTGCTGGCACCCAAACTGGTGTGCCGCGCGCAAAACACGTTTCACTTGTTCGGCAGCGACCCGCAGCAAGGGTACATCGTGGGATATACGCAGACACCTGTCAGCGAGGAGCTCGACTGCAAGGATTCCCGTTTTAACGACTCCTGGTTTGTTGGGGCCGGTAATGCCATTTTTGTAGAAACGAACATGTTTTCGTCACTCGCCGCCACCTCGGCTTTCGGGGCGCAAAGCGCAGTGGATGCCGTGGTGGGCGGAATTGCCGGGTCCTACACCCGTTTTGCCCAGCACCCCGACTACCTGTACATCATAGACAACACCTCACTCAGCACGTTTGACGTGCAAAACCCCCTGTGCCCCGAACTGGAACAAACGCAACAGATCGGTTGGAACATCGAAACCATCTTCCCCTGGAATGAATGGCTGTTTGTGGGCTCCAGCGATGCGGTGTACATTTTCGACAATTCCATTCCCCAGCGGCCAAGGCTGGCCCAGACGTTCCAGCATGCCAGCGGCTGCGACCCGGTGATTTGCGACGACCGCCACGCGTACGTGACCATCCGAAACGGTTTGACCTGCGAGGGATTTGTCAACCAGCTTGAAGTCATCGACATCACCACTTTGCCCAATGCCCAGCTCCGGAACACCTATTCCCTGGTTAACCCCCGCGGCCTGGCGCTGAACAGCACCCACCTGTTCGTGTGCGACGACGGGCTCAAGGTTTTCGACAAAACCAACAGCCCCAACCTGCGCCAGGTCGCCCATTTCAGGAACATCGACGCCTATGATGCCCTGATGGTGGACCCCACGCACCTGGTTATCATTGCCACCAACGGTGTCTTTCAGTTCGATGTGACGGACCCGACGAATCCCACCCTGGTGAGTGAACTGTAACCTGCGTTCTGTCATGCGCCTGTGGTTTTGCTTTTTGCTGATGTGTCTTGCCGGCCTGGCCGCTGCCCAGGAGGAGTCTGCAACGCGCTGTGAGGTGCGTGTATGGTTATACAACGGCGCAAATTACGCGGGCCGGCTGTTGGCGCATTACCCCGACAGCCTCCTGGTATTGGAACTAAGCGGAGGGGTCGAAATGCGCATTCCGGATGGCAACATCCGGAAGATAAGGGAAAATTGTCCGGGAAAAGAAACCCTGGGGTTCGCCTCCACCCGGAAGTTTCAGGAGACCGGATTGTACTACCACATGTGGATGAGCACGCTCAACGGCACCAACGAGCAAGGATTTAGTTCCGCCGGCATATCCATGATGTTTTCGCTTGGCTACCAGATCAAGCGGCAACTGGGAATAGGGTTGAGCACCGGCATGGAGATGTACAACCCGGAGGGTTTCGATGCCGTTACCCAGCCGGTGCTGATCGAAGTGCGCAGTTATTTCATGGAGGGTCATACGAGTTTTTACGGACTGGCGGCCGTCGGTTACGCGTGGGCAGGCGAGCACGTGCCCCAGTGGGGTATCCTCGAAACCTACCAGGGCGGGTTGTGCACCAAGGCCTTGCTGGGTCTCCGCATCGGCCGGCACTTCACCCTGCACGGCGGCATCGCCATTCAGGAGAAAAAACGCACCTGGCAGACCATTGAAGGCATCAGCGCCTCCGGGGTGGACAAAATCTGGCATAAACGCTGGGATATCGGCATGGGTTATATGTTCTGAACTATGGAAACAGCGATTATTGTTGAACTGATCAAAATAGCACCTGCCACCGTATTATATATCGTGTTGCTGGTGCTCTTTTTGCGCTATCGCCGGTTGCTGGTCGAGGGCATCCTGCCCAAAATTACCAATCTGAAGGCATTCGGGATCGAGGCCTCGTTTGTCCGCGAAGGCATCGAAAACGCCGCCCGGTCGCAGAACCGGAGCGATGTGCACGTGAGCCCGGGGCTGATGCGCCGTATTAGCCATTTCCCCAAACGCCCTTTGCGGGTGTTGTGGATAGACGATAACCCCGACACGGTGATGTACGAAGCAGGTATTCTGCAAACCCTTGGTATGCAGGTCGAATTTGCCAAAACCAGCGCCAACGCCCGGGAAAAATTACGCGGTGTGCCTTATCAGTTCATGCTCTCTGATATCCGCCGTGGCGAGAATGCCGTCGCCGGACTGCAATTCCTGGAGGAGATGCGCAGTGCCCCCAATCCCATTGAAATCATCTTTTACGTGTCCAATCTCGACCGGTCTCTGCCCGTGCCCGTCGGCGCTTTCGGCATCACCGATGATCCCAATGAACTCATTCACCTGGCGCTCGACGCCGCTGAACGCCTGGATTGATTTTTTTTACCGAAAGCTTTGAAAATATTTTTCCCTTGCTGTATCTTTGCACTCGCTTCTTAAAGTCCTTTTTTTTTTACACCCACACCCACACCCACACCCACACGCACACGCACACGCGCGCCAGACGCACGCACAAACACACTTGCACGCACGCACACACACACTCTACCGCCGCCACCACCTCGAATCCCTGTGTTTCCTCGTCCCCTGACGCGACCTTGGCACCACTCACCTCCCTAGGGACAGACCCAACCTCCTCTGCGAACGTGGCAGACCACCCCTGCAGGCCCTATACCGGAGAGGAGATGCGGACTTCGCCCAGGGCAAGTTCAGGGAGGCAGCGAAGGACTTCCGGCAAGCAGCCAAGATGGCGCCTCAGGACAAGGATCTGCGGCGGAAGCTGGCGGAGGCGGAGAAAGAGGTCAAGAGGATACGTTTCGAGGAGGCGCTGTCGGTGCCGGTGTGCGCAAAACCCTCTCTGAAGGGCCCAAAAACCTCAAACCCTATACCCTTGAGCTGTGCTTGAGCACGTGGTGCAGCCTACAGGGGTGGGGAGCCTCGGCCTTCCCATATGCCCTGGGCCCGTGCCTGTATCCCCTGTATGGTGGGGCAAATCCCTAACACTGCGCTGCGCACCCCGTCTTAAACACGAGGAGCCCCAACTAACAGTCCTCTAAACAGTTTTTTCCATCTGCTTCCAATGTGCGCGCTAAATGCCCTACCCCACCCCATGTGCACGCCACTTGCGCTGGAGAGTCGTACAGTATCCCGGCACTGACCCAGGGCTTGACCCTCCATACGGGGTATTGATTGATTGATTGATTGATTGATTGATTGGTTGATTGGTTGATTGGTTGATTGGTTGATTGGTTGATTGGTTGATTGGTTGATTGATTGATTGATTGATTGATTGATTGATTGATTACACAGCTGTCGCCCTGAAACGTACATGTACCAGGTCATTAGATACGGGGCATCGAGGCTCGGGCGTATGCTGTCTTCCAGGAGGAGCAGGCGGTGCCGGCGTCAGAGACGATCGACCTCGCCTCCATGGCCGTGGAGGACAGCTACAGCGGGGCACGGATGGAAGGTGCGCCCCGGCGGAGCCCACAGCCCGTGCGCAGCCCCGTGACCGCGTGGTCTCGTGCAGATGCCCGTGGTCTGCCACGTGACAGCACTGGTCGCAAAGCTGCCGATGGATTCCAGCAGGCAGCGTGCCTTCGAACACTTCTGCAGTGTCACCCAGAAGACGAGACGATACTTGAGTGTGCTTTCACGCACTGTGCTTGCACGCGCATCATGAGTGTGCTTGCACGCACATCTTGGCCCTTGAAGCTTGTTCTCGGTCCCAGTGGCTCAGCAGCCCGCACCGGAGGCGGGAGTAGACCTCCCTCTGACGCCCTGCCCCCGCCACTGCACCTCGACGTGCGACTCGGATCGAGGTGCAGGCTCGGAGCAGGAGGGGTACAGGATAACCCGGGAGTTCGTGCTGGCGATGGTGGAGGACTTCAAGCTGCAGCGCAAGATCCACATGCGATTCGCCACACAGATCGTGCTGTCCACGGCCGCTCAGCTGCAGGAGCTGCCCACCCTCGTGGACGTGCACGTGCCGGACGAGGCCTCCTTCACCGTGTGCGGGGTGAGCTGCCAGCTGCCGCCGCTTATCGCTGATCGCTAATGACCTGGTGCATGCTCTTTTCAGGGCGACAGATCGCTAATCGCTAATCGAGCGGAGTGGCGGATGCACATGCAATCGCAGATTGCTATTTGCTAATCGTGCTGCCGCCGCTCGTGAGTTCACCCTGGAATGTGAACCTGATGTGGCGAGCCCGCTGCCGGATGCCGGTCGCCACCGCTTGGCCCTTGGACTTCTCACCTCTTAAACCCGAAGCGCTAAGGTATCTGGATTGGTCGGTTCCGGCCACACCTCGCCCAGAGGACGTGCCACACCTCTGAGCTCCGAGTGTGCGAGGTCCCAGGCTGCTGCGGCTTGCACTGAGACGCTGCCACCCATACCTTCAGTTGAGGCGTAGCTGTGGCTTTGGCCAGCTCCCTATGCGGTGCCCAGGGGTTTTGATGATCTGTCCAGGCCTAGTGCCTGGAGAGTTACGCATGGGTTCCGTGTCTTGAAGAACGTCTGCTGCTGCCTCAAGCCCTGAGTCCCAAGCCCCTATCACACGCGCCGTGCTGCTGCCTCAAGCCCTGAGCCCCAAGCCCCTATCACAGGCGCCGTGCTGCGGCTCCACGCAGCGGTCCGAAGCCCACTGACGTGCTTGGGCGTGCTGCGTGCAGGACGTCCACGGCCAGTTCTACGATTTGATGCACATCTTTGAGCTCAACGGTCTGCCCTCGGAGGACAACCCGTATCTCTTTAACGGTGAGCTGCGGCCTCATCGGCCCAGGCCACGTGGCAAGCTCACCCCAGCAAGAGATGGCCTATGGGTCCCTAAGCGAAAATTGAGGCCCAGGGATCAACTCCCCCTCCCCCCCCTCCCCCGCCCCCCCCCTTTCCCCCCCTGCCGCGGCTGTGCTCTGGCCATACAGCAAGCGCAGCAGCTGCACGGGGCTCTGGCGCCTGATCCTCCACTGGGCGCGTGACTCCCATGCGCAATTTCACGTGACAAGGTAAATCATGCTCACTCCATTCTTCCATAGAATATCTATTCCCTCCCCCTCCAGGTGATTTTGTGGACCGCGGCTCGTTCTCGGTGGAGGTCATCCTGACACTGTACGCGTTCAAGTGCCTCTACCCGCGTCACATGCACCTGGCGCGCGGCAACCATGAGTCCAAGTCCATGAACAGCATCTACGGCTTCAACGGCGAGGTGCGCCGGCATGGATCCAGGGCGGGGGCATTCCTGCTGAATCCCGTGTGTGCCTGACTCGCCCAGTGCTGCTGTCTCCAGAGGCCATCCATGGCTTCAACGGTAATTTAATCAAATTAAATGATGCCCTGGGGCTTGGTCAACGAAGCTTGGTAGGTGAGCCTGGATGCGCGATTCAACAGCTATGGTTGCCGCCTGGCCGTGCCGCTGCGGCGCTAGGGCGGGAGATTTGGGTAACAACCGCCTGTCCGAGTCGCTCAGTCATGCTGTCTGCATAGAGACCGTCTCGCTGGAAGCTGTCGCTTTTTCAGCGCGATTGAATAGGGTCTTGTGTGCGGGTGTGCCTATCGGGCTGCGTGTGGGGCTGAGGGAGAGTTCGCTCACGAGATACCCTCAGTGTGTTTTGCCGTGTTGCCACTGTGCTATTGAAGTCTTTCGCAGCACACTTGCCCCGGCACACACGACACGTCGCTCCGGACCGGACCGGACCGAGTGCCTGCGCAGACTAGTCTGGACCAGATGCTGCGACCCTTGGGATTGTCAGCTCGTGACTTAAAATTCTCACTCGAACCCTGGACCACACTTACAAGTATCAGCTCTGAGTGCCTGGACCAGATGCCCCGCCCCCCCCCTCTCTCCAGCGTTCGAGCTCCCAGCCGAGCTCGTGGGGCTTCGCCGGCTGCAGGTGAAGCAGAAGTACAGTGGGCAGCTGGTGGATCTGTTCGCCGAGTCCTTCCGGTACTTGCCGCTGGTGCATGTCATCAACGGGCGCGTGCTGGTGGTGCACGGCGGCCTCTTCAGCCAGGACGGCGTCAAGCTAGACGACATCCGGGCCATTGACCGCAACAGGTGGCTCCAGCACCCGCACCCCCTGCTGCACTGGGACCAACAGGTCAACCTAGTGTACACTTTGATGCGCTAACAACACACATGCACACATGGAACCCCCTCTCCATGTGTTCTCGGGCCCAACTGCACCATGTTACACAGTCAACGGCATGCGCCCTCGTCGGAAACGACTCTGCGCACGGAGTCCCCCATCAGGTCCGGGCCGTTGAGAGCAGCAGGCCCGGTCAAATAGACGAGGCTCTCACTGCGAGCGTCCGTGTCCCTACCGCGGCTCCTGGATGAGCACCGCTGCCGAAGACGACTTCTCGCATTACGTGGTAGAGCCATCGTGCTGACCTTTTCAGATGCCCGTAAATTGAGCAACCAGGTGATACACCCGCGAGGCGACTATAATTAAGCTCTGAACCCTGAGCCCTGTAATTAAGCCCTTCGCTCTGTGCAGGGAGCCGCCGGAGGATGGGCTGATGTGCGAGCTGCTCTGGAGCGACCCACAGGCCGAGAATGGTCGCAGCCCCAGCAAGCGCGGCGTTGGCG
>JBGSTG010000119.1:0-91365 GCA_041736625.1 Saprospiraceae bacterium
ACATTGCAAGACCACTGCCCTGCTTGCAGCACAGCACCTTACCAGCAAACAGCTCCCACCCTCATCTGTCAAATGGATGCATGCGGCATGCAACAGTAGGAAGGCGGCAGCACACCACACCCCAAACACCGCTGTCTCCGCCTTCTTCGGGTGGCAACGCGCCCGCCGTGGAGCTGCTCTTTACTTTCAAAGAAGCCAAGGAACTGTCGGAAAAACTGGCGAACCAGCCCATCGCCGACCTCAGGAAGGCCCTCTCCCTCAACGACCGCTTGCTGTACACCCGCGAATTGTTCGCCGGCGACCAGCAGGCGTTCGAGCATACCGTCAACACCGTAAATACCGCACCAGGGTTCGAGCACGCCAAACATTTCCTGATCGGTCAATGCGTGAACACGTTTGGCTGGACAGACAAGGCGCGCGTGGAACTGGCCAAAAAATTTGTAGCGCTCGTGCGCAGGCGGCATCCATAACCGGCGTCCCTCGCGGCAAACATACCCATGCGCCCACCCCGTTTTCTCGTCATCGGCCAAGGCATTGCCGGAACCGTACTGAGTTTCGTGTTGCGCCGGCAAGGCGCCGCGGTGACGCTGGCCGACCCCGGGCGCCCGGACGCGGCCTCCGCCGTAGCAGCAGGCATCATCAACCCGATCACCGGAAAAAACTACGTGAAATCGTGGCGCGTGGACGAACTGCTGCCCGCCGCCAATCGTATTTACGGCGAAATGGAGCGCGCGCTGGGTATCCGACTCCAAATCGAGCAGCCCCTTTTCAGACTCTTTGCCACGGCACAGGAACGCAATAACTGGGATGCGCGCGCTGGGTTGCCCGACTACGCGCCCTACATTGGCGCCGCCACCGTAGCGACCGGGTGGAACGGGCTGATTCACCCCCACTTCACTTTTGGAGCTGTAACCGGCGGCGGACGCATCGACTTCGGCGCCCTGTTGCCGGCGTACCGTATGCATGCGCGCGACCAGGGTTTTCTCCTGGAGGAAACCATTGATCCGGAGCGGTTGCCGGATGGTTTCGACGCGTGGATATTTTGCGAAGGGTACCGCGGGGCTTCAAACCCCTTGTTCGACGGGTTGCCGTGGCAACCCAACAAGGGGGAGGCGTTGCTGGTGCGTTTTCCAGATCTGCAGCCGCCCTGGCCCGAATCCATGCTCAAAAAAACGGTGTTGGTGACCCACCTCGCCGACGGGCTGTACTGGGCCGGAGCGCCGTATTTTAACCGATTCGACGACCCCTACCCTACCCCTGAAGGACGGCGTTTCGTGGAGGAAGGGCTACAAGAAATGTTCGCCGCGACATTCACCGTGGAAGACCACGTGGCAGGGATTCGCCCGGCCGTCGCTGGCCGCCGACCGCTGATCGGCCGCCTGCCCGAACGCCCCGAGGTGGTGCTGTTCAACGGTTGGGGCGCCAAAGGTGCTTCGTTGGTGCCGTTCTGGGCCGAACACCTGGCGGCACATTTGATCGACGGAGCCGCACTGGACGCTGAGGTGGACCTGAGCCGGTTTCGGTGAGCCTCACTTCAACTGAAATGTGCCGGTCATGCGTCGAAAAGCGGCCAAATGGGTTTCAAAGTTATCCAGCGTGCTGCCCACCATCAAGAAATAATTGCTGTTGTCATCGAAAAGCATCACGAAATAGGTCAACTGTTGGCGTCCGTCGGAGTCGTTACCAAACGCTATGATCTCGGTTCCGGGCATCCCGGCAACCTGGACCGAATTGCTGGATTCGATTACCATGGATTCCCCCCTCGGTAGCTTGCGCAACCGTTCTGTTGCATAGGCCATTTTGTCTTCCGGGTTGACCTTGCTGATTGAGTTACTGATCAAAAACATGGCCTTTTCCGGCGCTAGTGTCGGAACCTTTCCGTCTAACGTGTAGAGCAAGGTACCCATCGTGGAGCGAGCCAGCAGAAAGTTTGTGCCTTCGGGTGAAATTTGAAACAACACCCCTTCGAGAGGGGCGGCGGTTGATTCCGGTTGGTACTCGATGGACAAGACTGCATTTTTTACCGCAGCCTCCATGCCGGAATGCGCCTGTGGAATAATGCCGTTGACCACCACCGTGAGGGCGGAGTCTCCAAAAAGCAATATGTTTTTTAGGTAAACGACGCCGTAGGCGGACTGCTTGACACCCAATAACAATCCTGAAGTTTGTCCTATCATGACGTTCTCCCTGTATAGCATGGTCATGCCTCGCTGCCGAAGGGCGTCCTCTGTAAACCCAGCAGCCATTTGAGCATAAGGGCCAGGAATTTCGGCCACCATGATAGACGATCCGCTGGCATCGTGCTGAAAGCCGGTAAAATTTTTGGCAGGTGTAAAATCGGCAGGTGGTGACAGGGTGCAATGGGTGCCGGAAACGCGGATGCGCGTTTCCGGTTGAGCAACTACAGTGATCTGCAGGGAGGCCAAACAAGCCAGGATAATTGATTTAATTCGGGTCGGGTAAAGCATAGGTTTGGTTTTTTGCGGCAAAGTTACTTCAACCATTCAAACACATCGTTAATGGCTTCGCCCCAGTAAAGATGGTCGTGCCCTCCCGGGCGCTCCCGGTAAGTGTGGGGCACTTTTAATTCCTGGAGTTTAGCGTGTGCGTTCCGGTTGACGGACAGGAAAAAGTCTTCGGTGCCGCAGTCGATCATCAGTTTAGGCACTTCTTCGGGCAGGGAATCCAGCAGAACGCAGACAGAAGCTGATTCCCAATGACGCCAATGGGTCTTCGGATCGCCGAGCACGCCCTGCAGGTCCCAGTCATTTTTCCGGAAAGGACGCAAGTCGAGACCGCCAGCCAGACTCGCTGCCGCGCCGTACCGGCCGCCGTTTCGCAGGGCGATGTACAGGGCCCCGTGCCCGCCCATGCTTAGCCCGGCGATAAAACGGCCTTCGGCGTCGCAGCGGACGTGGTAGTAATATTCGACAAATTGAACCAGTTCACTGGACACGAACGTCTCGTACCGCACAGTCGGGTCAACCGGGCTGTCGAGATACCAGGAATCATAGCCGCCATCGGGACAAACGACCACCATGCCGTACCGGTCGGCCAGTTCAGGCAATTGCGGCGCATCGGTGAGCCAGGAAGCGAAATGACCGCTCCAGCCGTGCAATAGGTAAAGGGCAGGATAGGGCGCCTCCGACACGCCGTAACCCGACGGTTTGACGATCATGCAGCGCACCTGTTTTTGCATGGCAGTGCTGTACACATCCACCAATTCAATGGTAGCTGCAGAGGCATTCCCGGTAATCAGCATGGCGATCAGAAAAATAAACCGCATCGGTAAATAGAAACAGGGGGAGATGACCACAAAGTACGAAATAAGTCGCCCTTTCTAAAAACGGGTGCCCACATAGTGCGGAAGCATGGATCGCCAGGTCGGCCAGTCGTGCTTCATGTCCCAGCCCCAGATGTCCAGCTCATGCGGAATGCCCTTGGCGTGCAGGATACCCGACAGGCGGCGGGAGGCTTCGGGGGCTTCGTAATCGCCGGAGCCGCTAAGGATGTGGATGTGGTTGGCCCGGCGGAGCGTATCCAGCTGATGCCCCTCCAGACCGGGCAGGTAGTGCGCCGGGGAGTTGAAGTACACGTCGTCGTCGAAATGACCTTTGGTATAGGTGGTCAGGTCGTACACGCCGGACATGGCAATGGTACCCTGGAGCAGATCGGGACGGCGGAAGTACAGGTTGGCGGCATGCAGGGCGCCCAGGGAAGCCCCCGTGGTGATGATCGGGGTGTCGTGGCTGGTGTGCATGCGGATGAAAGGCACCACTTCGTTTTCCACGTAGGCATTGAACTGTTGGTGCCGGATGGACTTATGGCGGGGGTGCATCTGGTTGTTCAGCCACGCTTCGGAGTTGATGCTGTTGATGGAGAACACCTTCACGTGTCCGGACTCAATCAGGGGGCGCAGCACATCAAGCATCTGAAAGCGTTCGTACTCCAGGAAATCGGCGGCGGCGGTGGGCAGGAGCAGCAGGGCAAAACCGTAATGACCATACACGGCAACTTCCATGTTTTTGTGCAAACGGGGACTGAACCACTGGTGTATTTCTCTTCGCATGGGTAAGGATGTTTTTTAAAACGCGGAAAATTAGTAAACACTTTTGGTATCCCATGCTATGCGGATGCGGAAAACCAGTTTGAGGCCCTTCAAATCCGATGGATGCGGGGAACCGGCAACCATCACTCCTGTTCCCGGATGTCAATAGGGTCTTCCGGGAAGGGCTCAACAAACTCGCTGGCGCGTCCTTTGGCGTTTTGTACCTCCAGCGTCAGGTCGTCGGTGCGACTGGTTTGCAGCCACAGGTTTTTGGATTTGCGGAATACTTGCACGTGCAGGCCAAATTCTTCTTCGAAAAGCCGCTCCACCTGCCAGGTAGGCATGTCTGCCTCAAGGTATAAAACACCGGAATGCGGTTTTTTCTCCAGGCTGCCCAGCTTTACGCTGGTGTCTTCAATCATGTCTTTGGCGGCATTTCCTTCGTATGCCTCGTGTTTTTTCTTGAAAAACATCAATCGCAGAAAGGGAAAGGCTTCGTGAAACGCTTGTTGTACTTCCTGAATGGTTTTGTCGACAGCGAGTTCAATTTTCATCAGCAGCAATTTAGTGTGGAGAACAAAGATAAGGCGGGCCATGCCCGGGGTTTCATGATGGTTATCACAATTTGAGGTGCCGTTGGTCATTACCCATGTCTAAAACCAATAGTCGAGTTTGCCGACAATCAAATCGAGCACTTCAATGCAGATGAGCGCGATGATGATCCATTCCAACTGGCTGGACTCCCGGTGCATGTACACCTCCCGGTACACAGCTAGGTTGTCTTCAATTACTTTAAAGGTGTACTCCACCTCCCGAAACCGGGTTTGGATCTCCAGGTTGCGGGCCAGGGCGCGGTGCACCTGGTTGAGGTACTCGTCGTCCCACACCAGATCGGGAGTGTCGAAGATGAACAGGTTTTCGACGATGCGGTTTTTGATATTCAAGGTTCGCCCGATGAACCGCAGCATGTTTTTCCGGCTGATGTGGATGCGGCCTTCCAGCGCCAGTTGTCCGGTGAGTTCCCGAATTTCGCCCAGCAATACCTGACCGCGTTGGGAGAAAAAGTCGAGTGCGACGGAGTGTGCCAGGTTGAGCAAGGCGATTTCCACCACTTTTTCGTTGAGCACCGGCACCTGGAGGTTGTCGAAGTGCATTTCGAGGCCGGCCAGGGGTTTGTGAATGATCTCGATGTCCTCGCGTGGTTTTTCCGCCAGCGGGTTTTCGCAGAACGGTTCGAGCAGGAGCAGGTTTTTGGTGATGTCCACATCCGACATATTGGCGAAGGCCACGGCCCCGTAGTCGAAAAAAACGGCATATTGATCGTCGTCTACCCGGTAAAACAGCTCGCTGGGGTTATCCTGAACGACCTGTCCGGAGTAGTTTTCCCGCAGGCGTGCGAGGTCGATGGCTTCGCCTGTATGAAAGGCAATGATCTTCATGCAGTGTAAGTGTTCGGACAAAAATACAACAAAAAAACCGCCTACCTTTGCCGGCGTTCTTCAATTCTGCCGATTCCTTGTCTCCATCCGTTGTTGTCGATATTGCCGTTGGGGTTGTTTTGGGCCTGATCATGTTCGGGGTGGGTTTATCGTTAACCCCTTCAGAGGTATCGAGCACGTTCCGGTATCCGCGGGTTTTCCTCACTGCGCTGGCGGCGCAGATGATCGGGTTGCCAATCATTGCCATGCTGCTGCACCTGATCACGCCCCTGCCGGCGGCGTTCAAAGTGGGGTTTATCATTTTAGCCGCCAGCCCTGGCGGTGCTACCTCCGGTTTTTTGGCCTACCTGTGGCGCGGCAATGTGGCGTTGTCGTTGTCCATCACCACGGTGAACAGTTTCCTGACGCTTTTTTCTATTCCGCTGGTGGTCAACATCGGTCTGCTGCTGTTTTTGGGCCGGGCCACCGAGATTCACCTGCCGTTTTGGGATACGGTGGCGCACATTTTTTTCATCACCATCATACCGGCGGGCATCGGTGTGTTGGTGCGCCATCATGCTACGGAATGGGCCGAACGGGTGTCGCAACCCGCCAAGGTGGTCATGCTGGTGTTGCTGGCCATGGTGTTTGCCGTCAAGGTGTTCGCCAGCGAAAATCAAGGCGGCTCCGGGCTCACGTGGCAGGATTTTTTCCAGATTTCGCCGTTCGCCCTCGTGCAGAATCTGTTCTGCCTGTTTTTCGGTTATTTTTTCCTCAAGATCATCGATGCGCCCCACCCCTCCCGGCTAACGGCGGCCATGGAAAGCGGTGTGCAGAACACCACGCTGGCCTTCCTGATCGCCGGCAACCTGCTGAACAACGCGGACATGGTGAAGCCTGCGCTGGTGTATTCCATGTTTTCGTTCTGGACGGCCTGTCTGTTTGCCTATTTCAGCAACAAAATTGTCGGCCATTAGCCGATTAATGAACGCCTTGTCGCTTCCGGACAAAAAACGACTGCTGCTGAACCGATACCTTTGTGCGTCTGTTTTAAACTCTTCATTTTAAACCTTTATTCCAGCGCTTTCCATGCACTATTTCGCCCGGCCCCTCGTGGGTCTGTTGTTTCTCGCCCTTTCCCCGGCCCTTTTCAGCCAAAATTTCAACTTCCAACTTCGCAGTAAACTCAATTTTCCTGGCCAGACCCTCGCCAACGTCTTCGGCTACACCCAGGACGGCCGCGAGTACGCGCTGGTCGGCGGCTCCCAGGGGCTGATCATCGTCGACGTCACCGAGCCCGATGCGCCGGTGCAGATCATCCAGGTGCCCGGGCCCGACAACCTCTGGAAAGAGATCAAAACCTACCAAAACTACTGCTACGTAACCACCGAAGGCGGCGGTGGCCTGCAGGTGATCGACCTGACCAACCTGCCCGCCGACAACCTCACCTGGTACAACTATACCGGCGACGGCGACATCGTCGGCGCGCTCAATACCATTCACGCCCTGCACGTGGACACCACGCTGGGCTACCTGTATCTCTACGGCTCCAACCTGTTCAACGGCGGCGCTGTGGTGCTCGACATCCACACCGACCCGTACAACCCGACATACGTCGGAAGATTCAGCGAGCTCGGATACGTGCACGACGGCTACGCCAACAACGACACCCTGTTCGGCGGCCACATCTTCGCCGGTGTGCTCTCTATCGTGGACATGAAGGACAAGGCCAACCCCGTTCTGCTCGGCACGGTGCAAACCCCCGGAAAATTCACCCACAACGCCTGGCGGCTGGTCGACGAAAACACCATCCTGACCACCGACGAGGCGGTGCCCTCTTTTGTCACTGCTTACGACATCTCCGATCCAACGGACATCCGCGAGCTAGACCGCATTTCTACCAACGACGGCATGGGCTCCATCGGCCACAACACCCACATCCGCGACAACTGGGCCATTACCTCCTGGTACACCGACGGCCTGACCATCGCTGATGCGCACAAACCCGACAACCTCGTGTTCACCGGTTGGTACGACACCTGGAACGGCACCGGCCCCACCTTCGACGGCTGTTGGGGTACTTACCCCCTCTTCCCCTCCGGAACGGTGCTGGCCACCAACATCTCGCCGGGCGACCTGTTCATCCTCACGCCGACCTACGTGCGCGCCTGCTACCTCGAAGGCGCGGTGATCGACGGCTGTTCAGGACTGCCCCTGAACGGCGTGCAAATCGACGTGAATTCCTCCGACCGATGGATAGACACCCAAACCGACCTTCAGGGTATTTTCAAAACCGGACAGGCGCAGGAGGGCAATTTTGTGGTTACCGTCAGCAAACCCGGGTACATTGCCCAGACCGTTCCGGTCGAGCTGCGTGCGGCACAGATCGCCACCTTCACCGTGGTCCTGGAGCAGGCGTCTGCTTTCAACCTGAGCGGCGTGGTGATCGACGCGGAAACCAAACTGCCCATCGCCAATACACAGGTGCTCATCGGAAACACCGGTAGCAGCTTTTCCCTGCAAACCGATGCGCAGGGACGATTTGACGAGGACTGTGTGTCGGGCGACACGTATACCGTGGTCGCAGACGCCTGGGGCTACCTGCCCGAATCCATTCAGGTGAACAGCGATGCGCCCAACACCATCGAACTGCGGAGAGGCTATTACGACGACTTCCGGCTCAACCTCGGCTGGTCTACCGCCGCCACGGCATCCGCAGGTCTCTGGGTGCGCGGAGAGCCGGTCGGAACGGTGTTTCAGAACAATGCAGCCAACCCGGATGAAGACATTCCGGTGGACGCCGGCGACCGCTGCTACGTGACCGGAAACGGCGGCGGAAATGCCGGCGCCGACGACGTGGATAACGGCACCGTCACCCTCAGCAGCCCCCCCATGGCGCTGGCCCGCTACGGAGACGCCGTGCTCGGCTTCTGGTACTGGTTTTTCAACGACGGCGGAAACGGAACGCCGGATGACTCCCTGCTGGTGCTGGTCACCAACGGCACAGACACCGCCGTGGTGCTGTCGCAAAGCGTATCGGAAGCCGCCTGGCGTTATTCCGGTGAGTTTCAGTTTTTCAACTTTGACCTGACCGACGACGTGCGCGTGCACTTCATCACCGGCGACGACCAGGCCACGGGCCACCTCGTAGAGGCCGGTGTGGACGGCTTCCAGGTGGTCCCGGGCGCCATACTGGTGTCGGCGCCCGAAACTCCCGCCGCCGCTTCGCTCCGGGTGTGGCCCAACCCGAGCACGGGCGCTTTTCAGGTGGCGCACCCCGAAAACCTAAGCAACGTACACCTGGCGGCGTTCAACGCCCAGGGCGTGATGGTCTGGAGCCGGACCGGCGCGGGCGAAACGCAGGCCATCACCCTCGGCCGCGACTGGCCCGCGGGTGTCTACTGGCTGCGTTTGCAGGCCGACGACCGGCCGCTGCAGGTGGTTCGGCTGGTGAAGCAATAAAAAACCCTTATACTTGCAGGAAGATAGCCCAGCATGAACGCACCCCTATCCTCCGCGCAGCTCCTGATCGCCGAAAACAGGCAGTCACAAAGCCCTTTCCTCGATCTGGGCAACTGTGGCCTGACGAGTCTTCCAACCGAACTGGCCGAGCTGGTTTGGTTGGAAGACCTCAACCTGGGCAGCGTGTATTGGAACGAAGAGCGCAAGTTGTTCATCAACACGCCCAACAACGGCCCTGCCAACCAGCTGGGCAGCGAGACCTTTGAGGTGTTGGCCGCGCTGGAGCGGTTGCACAAACTTTCCGCCCGCAACTGCCGCTTAAGCAGCAACATCAGCCGGATAGCCGAACACAAACAGTTGCGGTCGCTCACCCTGGGGGAAAACCACCTGAGCGACATCGCACCGTTGGGCGACATGACGGCGCTGACCACCCTCTCGCTCTTTGAGAACGAGATCAGCGACATCGCGCCTTTGCGGTCGCTCAAAGACCTGCGCATGCTGTCGCTGAACTACAACGCGGTGGAGGACATCGGGCCCTTGCGCGGGTTGACCAACCTCACGGAACTGCACCTCGCCGGCAACCACATCAGCGACATCGGTTCGCTGACCGGCCTGACCAGGCTGGAGCGCATCAACCTGAGTTTTAATTCCGTTCGGTTTATTGCCCCACTGTTGGCCCTGCCGCAGTTGCAAGCCGTGCAGCTCAACCGGAACCCGATCGAAGATTGTCCGCTGGAACTCGCCTACTCGGGCGACGTGGAGCGCATGCGCGCCTATTTCAGTACGATGAGCCGCAGCGCTCCGGCTCCCGAGCCGTATGAAAGTGCCGGGCCGGCAGCCGAAAAAGAGGCAAAGGCATACCGAGAGGTCAAGCTCATCCTCGTGGGCAACGCCACTTCAGGCAAGACCACCCTGAGCAAGCTCCTGCGCGGGATACCCACCCGCAAGCAGGAGGAAACGACCCACGGCATTCAGGTGTCGGAATGGCTGATCGAACAAAGTGAGCTCCGCGAACTGTTTCCCGACGACGACAAGGTGTTGCCCATGCGTGTGAACATCTGGGATTTCGGCGGGCAGGAGTACTACCACGGCACGCACCAGATTTTTCTGGACAGCAACGCCGTGTACCTGCTGCTGTGGGACGCCGAGCACAACAGCAACGGGGAGATGAGCACCGAGATCGTAACCCAGGGTGCGCAGCGAACCGTCCCCGTCGAGCACTTCCACTACCGCTACTGGCTCGACAACATCCGGCTCTATGCTTCCGGCGCCACCACCGGCGACCCTCCGCCCATCATGCTCGTGCAAAACAAGGCGGACCTGCTGCCCGGCGGCCGGGGCGAATGGATCGACGCCGCGCTGATGAACCGGTTCGCCGTGAGCAACGTGTCGGTGATCAGCGCACGGCTGGCGCGCAGCGCCGCCCGTAAAGACCGCCGCTACCGAAACCTGTTCGAGGTGTTCAGGGAAGACTTGATCCGCCTGCTGTACAATAA
This sequence comes from Saprospiraceae bacterium, assembly GCA_041736625.1. Classification (GTDB taxonomy): domain Bacteria; phylum Bacteroidota; class Bacteroidia; order Chitinophagales; family Saprospiraceae; genus M3007. The sequence goes on from JBGSTG010000119.1 coordinate 10,425, forward strand.
GGCCCTCGGCAACGTGCAACTGGACCAGCTGCCCGGCCTGTGGACCCGGGTGCGGGAATATTTGCAGGAACTGCGTACGGGCGCTGCCGGGCCCGACAACCCGTTCGCGCCGGCGCTGCAGCAGCGCGCCTGGATACCCATCGACGCCTTTCGCAGCGCCTGTCGCGCGGTTCAGGCCGACCTGAGCGATGAGGAGATCGAAACCCTCGCCTTTTACCTCGACCGCATCGGCGCCGTCGTTTGGCTACAGGAACAGTACGAACACGTGTACATCGACCCCGGCGCCCTCACCGACAAAATGTACAAGGTGCTCACCGGCTCCGTGCGGGAAAAACAGGGACATTTTTCTACGGAAGACATACGCAGCGTGCTGAAAAAAGAGACGGACATGCTGCTCCGCCTGATGGAATACTGGGAGATCATTTTCCCCGGAGAACAAAACGGCACGTGGGTGGCGCCCCAGTACCTCGGCGAAGCGCACCCGATGGCCGACCTGTTCGACATCGCGCTGGCCGGTTTGCAGGACGACTATTTCCTGTTCGAAATGCCGCTGTTTTACTACCGAAAGGCCATGCGCAGGCTGATCCTGCGCTACGGCGCCAAAAAGGGCATCCGGAAAAAGACCTACTGGCGCAGTGGCCTGCTGTGCGTAACCGATCTGTACAACACCCGACTGTTCATCAAAGGCCTGCACGAGCCTGGAAAAGACACGGCGCGACTCATGTTTTGCGTCGAAAAAAACCGGCCCGACACCGAACTGTGGCGACAAACCCTGTTGGTCGACTTCCTGAAAATGCTCCTGCGCCCCGGCGTGCGGCGGCGTGCGCCCGAGGCCGCCTGGGCGCACAACCTGGCCGCCCTGCGGGCAGAAGCGGAGAAGCTGGATGAGGTCCACATCGCCCTGAGCACGCCGGACAGCGCGTTCGTATCCCTGCCCACCCTCATCGGCGCCGCACAACGCCAGGTATCGGCCATCCTGACCGACAAAGGCAAGCTGCTGCGCCTCCGCGAGTTCTCCTCCCTGCTCGCCGGCCTGCAGATGTCGCCGCCGGCGCCCACCGTATTTATCTCTTACAGCCACGACGACCTCGACGCGCGCAAACGACTGGAGACCCACCTGGCGCCCTTGCGACGCCGGACAGATACTATGGTGTGGACCGACAGCGAGATCAAGCCCGGGCAACAATGGGAAGAGGAGATACGCCGCTACCTGAACAGCGCCGACATCGTGGTGCTGCTCGTGAGCGCCAATTTTATCAGCTCGGGCTTCATCTGGGAAAAAGAACTGCTGCCCGCCCTGGAACGCCACCGGAAGGGCGAGTGCCGGGTACTGCCCGTGCTCATCAGCCCCTGCGATTTCGAGGGCCTGCCGTTCACCGACATCCAGATGCTGCCCCAACGCCCGGACACCAACCGTTTGTACCCCGTGCGCTTGTGGGCCGACCAGGATGAGGGGTATGTCGCCGTGGTGCAGGGGATTAAGAAGGCTATGGCGGAGTTGGCGGTGTGATTTTTTTCCGCTGGCGCGGGAGATGGCGTTTCCGTTCGCGAGGGATGGCACGCGGATGACGCGGATCGCTTCGCGAACGCGGATTATTACGGATTTTTTTTCCGCTGGCGCGGACAATACGGATTTTTTATTCCTTCGTTGTAGTTGCCTGTATGCTGATCCAGCTGCCGCCGATGGGCTTGCCGGTGTATTGCTCGTACCAGGCCTGGTAGGTGCTGAGCACTTCAGCGGGTTGTGTTTTGCCGTTCACCTTCATGCCGAAGGGGCCCAATTCGGCGGAGAAATTTTTCTGGTCGGTGATCAGACCGTCCTGGAGGAGCTTTTGACCCAGCGCGGTGGTCAGGTCCGAAGACGCCGGTGTGCGCGGGGGCGGCCATTTGAAGGCCACGATGGTGTCTGCCGTCACCTCCTGCCATTGTTTATCCTTCGACTCCAGGTGCGACACCACCACGGTGTCGGTGGGCCATTCGCCCGGATAGGGTTGGAAGGGCTGAATTTCGCCGTTGGGTTGGGCTCCGGGTTCAAAAACGACCACCTCTTCCTTTGGTGCGGTCGCCGGTGCCGGCTTGGGTGCGGGTTTTCGGCGGGCAGGGTCCTTGCTGCGCAGTTCATCGGTCAGCGACTGGTATTGGGCGTACTCCGAAGCCGGGATCACCCGGTCGTTGATTTTGAGGTAGACCACCTGATCATTTATCACCTCCATTTCCACGCGCTGGTTGTCCTTCGTGGAGAGGAAGTGTATTTTTTTCTCCGGCGGAAGGGTGTCGGAAACGGCAGCGATGGGCGCCGGCGCGTTGGGAAAGCGCACGTCGGCATGCGCACCGGAGAGCAGAAAGCCCAAACCCAGAAAAGAAATAAGCAGGGGTAAGTTCAATTTTTCCATGGCCAATGCATTTTAAGAGTGATACTGACCAGATGCACTTGGGTTGCCTTTCGACACAATCCAGGCGACTTTTTTTCCAAAAAAATTTCATCTCCGGTTTGCGGCGTTTAATCGTACGAATTCGGGCATTCGTACAGGAAGCTTTCAGGGTTTGCCCTGCGCCTGTAACCTTTGTCCGGAAAAACGGTCGTATCCGAAAAGTAAACACAAAAACTGCCTGCCATGAAAAACAGCCTTTTTATTGCCTTTCTGCTCCTCCTCGCCGCCTGCAAAACGCCCGAGGTGGCGCTCGACCCCAGCCTGACCGAACCCGCGATGCGCGTGAAGGGGCGGAACGGATTCCTGATCGGACAGGTCATCCAGTACGGCGACTACCGCACGGAACCCGTCCGGCGCGGGTGGACCCAAAGCTATGACGTGCCCTTTTTCGTGCGTTTTCAGGGCGCCAAGGAAAAGCTGAGCTACACCCAGATGGAGCCGCACGGACTGCGCGCCGAGGTATCCTGCGTGAGCAAGTTCAAAAGCACCGAGTTGCAGCTGGTGCGCGACTACTACCACATACCGCTGGAATACACCAACTTCTTCGCCGGTTCCATTGCCCTGTACAACGGACAGGAAAACTGGGAATTCATCGTGCACAACCCCAACGGCGACTTCATGCGCGAACGCGCCTCGGCCGGGTTTATCCGAAAGGACGACTACTTCATCGACATCGAGCCCATCCGCTCGCTCAAGGGACAGCCTGAGTGGATGAACGCCCTGACGGTGTACGGCCATCAGTTTCGCAAGGACGGCGTGGTCGTGGCCGCGGTGTCTACCGTAAACCAGGGGCTGGTCTGGATTAACGAAGACCTGCCCGACGAAGAAAAGCTGGTAATGGCGGCCGTGGCCACCGGGCTGCTGCTGCGGACCGATGTGGAGGGGGTTGGCAGCGCCGCTGTACGGTAAACATTTGTTTCCTCCGGTACAGCGCTGATAATGCCGCGCCTAAAATGACAGCATCGCACTCCGCCACCCATCGCCCGGGCTTGCACCGGTTGCGTATTTGCTGCGGCTGATGGATGAGAAAAACGTGCAATGCGGTTTTACCTGTCCGTCAGTTGCAGGAAAGCAGTAGTTCTCCGACCAATAAAAACAACCCAACGCTGCTCACCAGTCCAACTATCCAAAGCGTTAAACCCCTTCCGCGTCGTTGGAAGGCAATCTGGTGAAGGAAGGCTTTGATCCGTACCACAAGTTGATTGATCGGGTGCCGGAGGCGTAGGAATACGGGTGCTGCCCATGTGCAGGCGCCTGGGTATTCCCCATAAATGGGGATTGACATGCGCCTTGGGGGGCTGTATATTTGTGCCGGTAGTAACCAATGGCGGTTTTCCCGCACCTGAAGGATAAGTAAAACACGACGTGCGGGATAAGTGCTGAAAATGGGGGTAAAGGCGAAGTTCGTGTTTTGGTTATCCTTCAGGTGCGGGAAAGCGGTAGTTAGCACGAACCAGAATAAAAACAAGCAAGTCAAGTAACCCGGCTTACGGAGTAAAAACAGATTTCAAGACTTTGACTTTGGGTTCACTTTCAGGTTCGATTAGCATAACGGTGGAAACCTCAACCCCCTGAATTTTGAGGAAACTCAAACGGCTTAAAAAGCCAAACCAATCTTTTTATGACACGTATTCATTTTTTGCTGCTTTTTCTGTTGATCTGGGCAAGCAGTACAATGGCACAGACTTCGGCATTTACATTAGTTAATCCACATGGCGGATTGGATACCGACCAAAATAAGGTGCTTACTTACGTGTCCAACTTGCCACGTAGCGGCGATTTGAGACACATTGAATGGGACGGCCAAGGTCCTGTTGATCAGAACGGGAACATTAGCATTGCACTGCCCAATGAAAATGGCGGACAACCGATAATCTTCAACGTTAACGCTGCCGATTATTCCAGTCCGACGGAATATGCACTTTTGGGCACATGTCCTGAAGGAGAAATTGCCTTGTATATCACACCGGAAGGAACGGGTGGTAACATTGATCTCGTAACAACTTCTTATTATCTTTATCCTTTAGGAAATGCCAAAGGGCTGCTAATTGAAAAATCGCCCCTTGCTGCCGAGAACGGAACTTGCGGAACCGATAACCTCAATCCAGAGAACAACGAAGCCCTTAATTTTTGTGAGGATGATTGCGGCAATGCTGTGCTGGATGTGTTGGCGATGGTTACTCCGCAAGCCAATCAATGGATTACCGACAATTTTGGGGTTTTCGGACAATGGTTTTTGTTTGTTGAAACGCACAATATTAATCTGGCGTTTGCGAACAGCGCGGTTTTTAACAAAAGAGTCAGAGTGCGGACGGTTAATTATACGCCAAACTTTCCTTTAACAAATAACATGGCAGATGATCTTGATGACCTTAGTGTTAACGTAGATGCCCAGATTACATTACAACAAAGCGGTGCAGATGTTGGCATCTTGCTGACGAATCAAAACTATGGTCAGGTTTTTGGAAGAGCCAATTCATTAGACCCATTTAGCACCAATAAGTTCTGCATATCGCAAGTGGCATTTATCAACTCAATCCGCTACACATTTGCGCATGAGTTAGCGCATCAGTTTGGTTGCTTGCATAGCAATCCTTTGACAACAGGCTGTCCGCATGGCTTTAACATGCCCATTGGCAGAAACACTATTGTGGCTAATAATGCGCCCAATAATACCCGGATTCAGCATTTCTCAAACCCTGATGTTTTATTTGCAGGACAAGCTACGGGAGTTGACGGAGCGCGGAATAATGCTGCCCAGATTAGGGGGGCTTTCTGTGAGGTAGCCAATAACAACACCCCGGTAATATTCTCTGCCAATTTTGAGCATGAACAATTTGTTTGTGAAGGACTTCCATTTTGGGCATCAGGAATTTCTGAGGGGGCATATCAGGAAAATATTTGGGGATTACTGGAGCCTTGTCAGGGGCCTTATACGTACCAATGGTCGTGGAGTGCTCATCCAAATTTTGCAATCTCCTATAATATAGGAACCAACAGTCCCTGGCTTGCATTAAATGAGCCCCCAAACTGTCCTCAATTTTATCTTCGGCTAACGATCACACCGACGGCAGGTTGTTCGACGAGTACCTTTACCAAGTTGATTAATTGTCAGCCTGGCCCATGCCCGCGCAGCATTGAGCCATCAATGGCCGATAGCCGACCGCTAAATCGGGTAGTACCCAATCCGGCTAACGAAAGAATCACTTTTCCCTCGCAAGGTATAGGAGAAATTAAACGATTATCAATAGTAAATAGTGCAGGGATTGTGCGCGAAATATCCCGTTTGCCTATATCGGATAATGGTGCAATTTCTTTAGACATTAGCGACCTTCCTGCCGGTATGTGGTTTGTTCATATTCAAGGCACTATGAAAAGTCAAACGCTAAGGTTTACAGTAGTTCGCTAAAATACACATAAGCCAACTGGCACAATGTGCCAGTTGGCTTCATCTCTTTTCAACTATTTAAATAAATGGACTATGAACGTCAAAGTTGTTGCCATATTCCTTTGCCTTGTTTTTTATGCCCTCGCCTGCAAAAAAGACGATGAGAATTTCTTCGCCAGTACTGTAGATTTGGAGCGGCTTGCCTTTCTAACTGATAGTTTTCTTTGTACGGCTATAAAAGAAGTACCTGGTTTGGGAACGATACCCTGGACGGCAAATTGTGAAGTTTATGTTGCTGACACTTCCTTGGAATTCAGGTTTAACACATATCAGGATACCATCAATAAAGGGATTCGGGAAACTGTAGCCTGTTCTTACGTGCCCATTCAGGAAGGCCGTTTCAGGATAGGCATATTGGATAAATATACACAGCCTATTGTTTTTAATACATATGCTGTATACGCCCGTTCTCTTGACGATGGCGATGTGGCAGATGGCTTTTGGATAATTGATACTACCCAAACCAATTATATCGAAATCACCGAGTTGGACTTGATTAACAAAAGGGTTACTGGAAAATTTGATTTGCATTTTCGAATGAAGACACAAGGCAGCCACGGGGTTTTATACTCCGAACGGATCAACTTCAAAAGCGGTGATTTTCGGGCAAGAATTGAATAAGTAAATCGTGCTAACACCGGATGTGCGCCTATGCTGCCTAAGCGGCGGCACAGCGCACATCCAACCGTTCCCTAGCAAGAAAAACAACCAAACTCAGTCCGCCAGCCCAACAACCCAAAGCGTAATAACCCGTTCCGCGTCGTTGACTGTTATGGCCAGGTCTTTTGGCGTGATCAGGTTCAGGAGGGCGTTGTTGTTGAATCCTTTGAAGAGTCGCAGTTCGATGGGCGAGTAATTGCCACTGTGGTAGTCAAAAAACCACGTAGTCTCCGTCAGCATACGGTTGAAGGAAAACCAATTGTCCGCGTCCACCCGGAAAAACCAAAGCGCGAAAGCCAGGGCAGCCTCCGGTGTGCTATTGGTGTAGGTATCCATATAGTGTGTCAAAACACTGCCCGTGATGCGTTCGGCCTCGTCGCTTCCATATCCCTGGGTTTCCATGGCGGCGCGCGTGGCAAGCTGGTGTACGGCGTTACGGAAAGCCGTTGGGTCGTCTATGAGCGCGCGATGCGCCTCATCGGTTTCGGAGGTGTATTCATAGCGGATCACCGTCCAATTCTCGTACAAAAGCCCTTTTTCAAACAGGTTGGACTCGAACGCTTCGGAGGCAGGCCGCCCGAAAGTGTACATAAGGTCTTCCATCTTGTCCGGGCCAACACCATGTATCGCGTCTATTTGCTCGATGGAATCAAACCGGGAAGAGGGCAGCTTCCCCCTCACTTCAAGGATGCGTTTGGCTAACCTGGTAGTGAAAACGGTGGTCTCGTTGTCGCCCGGATCGTCTTTTACGCCTTTGACGATTTCAAATGCGGATTGAACACTGTTGAAAAAGCGAACGATCCTGTTCGCGGTGCCGGGTGTCATGTCTCTTTTCATGCAACAAATGTAGTTGGCAGGCGTGCGTCCGACATAGGAGGATGCCGGAGTTAACGTAAAATTCATGAGCCGGGCTGCCCTGGTTCTAAATGAACCAAAAAAATCCCGGAAGTCTGCGCTTACCGGTCAGTCGATCAACAACACAAACAAAAAAAAATGAAATATTATATTCTGTCGGCCATTCTTCTCATGGGATTTTACAACAATTGCTTTTCGTAAACAACTTGCGATTGTTCTGAAAATTACAAGTTTGTTTATGCCCAATTAAAAAAATCACAATCGTACAAAAAAACAAACAAAAAGAAACAAACAGACATAGAGGCCTTATTTCAACAAACGTTGAAGTCTCTTGGCAGCAACAATGATTATTCAGTATTTGACTGTTTTACTTTTGCTGCACAATTAGTTATGCAAGTCGAAGACAGTCATAACACATTTGAAAGTCGGTCTTATTCCATTGATATGCCCTCCTGGAATGATGAGGGTATGATGAACAAATTCAGGGAAAGTGCGGAATTTAATGTTTTTCCATTTTACCAGGGCAATATAGACTCACTTGCGGAACAAATAAACAATAAAACGGTAAATGAAATAGAGGGAATTTATCTCTATGGCAATCATACAAAACTTTTGTTGGTTCAGGAAGGGGGCTTTATAAATGGATATGTTTATGAAACCAGTTTAAAACCCTGGCGTAAAGAAGAGTTGATGCTTAGACTGTTGCCGCAGGGAAATGACCGATATAAGTTGATTTTCGGAAATGCCATAAACAAAAAATTAATTTATAATTTCGAAAAATTTCAGGATGGATTTTTAATGCAACTCAAGTTACAAAAAATCAATGTTGACCATCAAGCCCATCACCAGAAGCTTTATCCAGGTCAAAGTTATCTTTTGAATCGTTTGAATGATACTGTTCAATATTTAAAGATCGGGAGCTTCAAATCAAGCGAAGAAGGAATAAAAAAAGCCAGTACATTTTGCGATTCGATAAGTGATAAATTAAATGCCAAATTATTAATTGTGGACTTAAGGGGGAACTCAGGAGGCTATAAAACCAATGGAAAATATTTTAAAAAGTTGCTTAAAAGGTTTCATGGAGAAATGGTATTCTTGATTAATTTTAGAACAAAGAGTTATGCGGAAATATTTACGCTTCAATGGAAAAGTAAATCAAAAGTAACTGTGGCAGGGATGAATACTTCAGGCGTTCTTGTCTACAGCAGAAATTATCCTGAAAAAGCGAGCAGTATGGATGGTTGGTTCTTAACGCATTTTACCGATATGGGAGGGCTTTTGTATACTAAATACGAGAATATTGGAATTGAACCTGATGTTTATCTCGACCTGTCAAGAGATTGGATAGAACAGGTTCTTCAAAGCCCGAACCGCTAACTGCATACAAACAATGTGTTTCGGCGCACGCCGGGCGGCCATTAACGGCGCCCGGGCCCTTTCGCCAAGAGGGGCCACCAACAGTCAAGACACATTGATTACATACACCGTATGTATCATTTAAAAATACCTTTTTTAGGTTATTAACAATTTTCTTACCAGTTTGGCTAAATTTTTGTTGATTTAATTTCGGTATCATCCGTTTAACCGATTGTTAATCCACTCATCCATGAACCGATTGTACGGCATTGTTTTTTTATCCCTGTTCGCCTCGCACCTTGGCGCTCAGGGCTATACCTATTGCAACGAAGTAGTGGGCGCCACTGGCGCGTTTGCCCTGAAATCAGGAAACCGGTTTTCCTGGACCGTCGGCGAGCCGGCGATCACCACGCTTCACAAGCCGCTTTTGCCTTTTGCGCTCACGCAGGGCTTCCATCAGCCGGAATTTTGTCAGACCGTGGCCGTCGTGGATCCGGCGCTCGAACGCCTCGGGTTGTCGGTCTTCCCCAACCCCGCCGTGGATGCGGTCCATTTGTTTTGGGACGATTCCGCCACGCACACCCTGTGGATGCGCGTCTTTCATCCAGAAGGAAGCCTGCTGGAGGAAGGTTCCGTAGCGTCGGGACATCGGCTGCCATGCGGCCATTGGCCGCCCGGCTTATTGCTGTTGCAACTGACCGATCCGGCAAGCGGCGCCACCGCCGTTTTGCCCGTGGTTCGTACGAATCGCTAATCACCGTTTCTTTTTCCCACCTTTCAATCGATTTACCATGTTGAAGCGAGCACTCCTTTGGGCAGTTCTCCTGATGGTTACGCTGGGCGCCCATGCCCAGAATGCGCCACAGGGTTTTAATTATCAATGCATTGTACGGGACCCCAACGGCGAACCCGTATCCAGCCAAGCCGTCTCACTGCTGTTTTCCATCCGGAACGGCGTGCCGAACGGCCCGGTAGCCTATGCGGAAAAACACAATACGACCACCAACGAATACGGACTGGTGAACCTGGTCGCCGGGCAAGGGACGCCCTTTCAGGGGACCTTCGCGGGCGTCAATTGGGGCGACGCGGCGCACTTCCTGTCCGTCTCCCTCGAAACGTCGCCCAATGTTTTCGATGAGCTGGGCGCCTCCCAACTCATGAGCGTGCCCTATGCACTGTACGCGCAAAACGGCGGCGGCGGCAACGACAACTGGGGAACCCAGGTCGTACAAACGACCGCAGCACTCAGCGGAAACGGCACCGCGGCCAACCCGCTCACCCTCGCGCCCCAAGGCGCACTGCCCGGTCAGGTGCTGAAGTGGGACGGCGTCCGATGGCTTCCGCAAGATGACATTGCGGACACCGGCACTGGGGGCGGCACCGTCACCCAGATCAACACGGGCGTCGGGCTGGAAGGTGGCCCCATCACCACTTCGGGCGAAATTCGACTCGGCAACACGGGTGTGGCGCCCGGACAGTACGGCGGAAGCAACCGCATTCCGGTGATCAGCGTCGACGCCCAGGGGCGCATCGTCGGCATCCAGGTGGACACCCTGAGCGGCGGCGGGCTGCTCATCTCCGCCGGCAACGGCATCGAGGTCATCCAGAACGGGAATACCGTCACGATCGTCAACACCGGCGATCTGGACCCGTTCAACGACCTGACGCTACTCAGCGTTGCGGGCGGCGACCTGACCGGCACGTTCGACAACCTTCAGATCAGACCCCAGACCGTGGGTGCTACCGAAATTATCGACAACAGCGTAGGCAGCGCGCAGATTCAGGATGGCGCTGTGGGTACGGCTGAGCTGGCCAACCAGTCAGTCGTTTCCGGCAAAATTGCGGGAGGCGCTGTGGGCACGGCCGAACTGGCCAACCAGGCGGTTACCGCCGACAAGCTCGGCGCCGACGCGGTGGAAACCGTTCACCTCGTCGACTTTGCCGTCACCAACGCCAAACTGGCCGACAGGGTCGTCACCCCCGACAAACTCGCCACCCTCGGCGCAACGGCGGGCCAGGTCATCAAATGGAACGGCAACACCTGGATCGCCGCCGACGATCTGGTGGGCAACGGCGCCGACCCCACCACCCTGACCGCCGGCCCCGGCATCAGCGTCTCCGGTATCGGGCCCGACTACACCATCACCAACACCGGCGACCTTGATCCGTTCAACGACCTGACCTCAACCAGCATTGCCGGCGGGGACATCGACGGCGTTTTTTCCGCCCTGGTGATCAAACCGGGGGTAATCACCGATGCTGAGATGGCGCCGAACGCCATCCGCAACATCAACATACAGAACAAGACGATTACCGGCGACAAGCTGGCCGGAATGGGCGCCATCAGCGGACAAGTGCTCAAGTGGAATGGTACCACCTGGTCGCCGGCCGACGACCAGAATGCCGGCATCAACCTCATCCCCGGCCCAGGCATCGACATCACGGTGTCGGGCAGCAACTACATCATCACGAATGAGGGCGACCCGTTTCCATTTGACGACGTCACCATCAACACCATTGCCGACGGCGACGTGACCGGCACGTTCGACGACCTGCAGATACGCCCAACCGCGGTAGGCAACATCGAACTTGCCGCCAACGCCGTGGCCACCGGAAACATTCAAAATGGCGCGGTTGTTGCCGCCAAACTCGGCCAAATGGGCGCTACCAGCGGGCAAGTACTTAAGTGGAATGGGTCGGGCTGGGCGCCGGCAGCCGACAACACCGTCGGCGACAACTGGGGATCTCAGGTCGCGATCTCGGGCAGCACCCTGACCGGAAACGGTACGTTGCTCGCGCCGCTGAACCTCGCCCAGCAAGGCGCCACCCCAGGCCAGGTACTCAAGTGGACCGGAACAGGCTGGACGCCGGGCGCCGACCAAACGGGCAACAACTACGCAGCGGGCCCGGGCATCAGCATTACCGGCACATCGCCCAACCTCACCATCAACAACACCGGCGACGCGGACAGCGACAGCCAGAACGAACTGCAAACCCTGGCCCTGAACGGCTCCTTGCTCCGCCTGACGCAATCAGCAGTGGTGGTTGACCTGGACACCCTGATCGGCAGCGCCCGCTTTTGGGCGCTCGACACCGCCGGCAACATCGCCAACCTGAACGCTGGAAAAGTGGTAGTGGGCGCAGCCGTGCCGATCGCCAACGCCAAATTTCAGGTGAACGGCACCGCCGATGGCGCCGCATTTTTGCAGTCATCCGGAGGCAGCCTGCCGACGCTGGTCGCCGAAAACGGCGGTAGCGGCGCCGGCGCCCTGTTCACGAGCGAAGACGGACCGGCGCTGATCACCGAAAATGGCAGCGTGGGCATCGGAAACTTCTACAACGGCCCATCCAAATTGAAGGTATTTCACGAAGACGGCGGCCTGGAACTGGAAAACACCAGCTCGGGCGCCAGTTGGGAATTTTGGGTGGACAATGGAGCGGGCAACCTGGTATTCCTGAACAACGGCACTGCGGTCGGCAATTTTGCACCCGACGGGGTGTACACCCCTTCGGACCGCCGATTAAAGACCGACATTGCCGCCATGACCGCCGTGCTGCCCAAACTGCTTCAACTGGAGCCCGTCACCTACCGCTATCGCCGACTCCCGGATACCGGAAAACGCTCCATCGGGCTCATCGCCCAGGACGTGCAGGCGCTGTTCCCCGAGCTGGTGTCGCACAGCGACGGGCGCAACGGACAAGGCGAGCACTACGCAGTGAATTACGCCGGCCTTGGCGTGCTCGCCATCCAGGCCATCCGGGAGCAGCAAGAACAGCTCGGGCAACTGAAAGCCGAAAACCAGCAGCTAAGTGAACGGATGCTTTTGCTGGAAAAACGGTTGGAAAAATTGGAAAACCGGTAAGTGCTGCCAAACAAAAGGGGTAGGTTTGCGCGTTGTTTACCGCAGACCTGCTCCTTTTGGATTTTATCGGGAAAAATGCGTTATTTGATGGTTATTACCCTCTGTTTGACTCTTGCCGGCGCGGCCATGGCCGGCCCGGATACGCTGGCGCCCTCCCTCACGGTATTCGCCTCTCCCATTTGCGAGGGCGATACCCTCTGGGTAAACGGCAACGCATACCACACCGGGCGACCACTCGGAACAGAGATCATCCGCGCGGGGGCCGCCAACGGGTGCGACAGCATCATTCAGGTCGACCTGGAACCGATTCCTTCGCCGTTTTTTATTTTAACCGACTCCCTTTGTCCCGACGAGGCGATAACCGTCAACGGCCAACGGTACGATCAGGACAACCCAAACGGCTTGGAAATATTGCCTGGAGCCTCTTTTCTGGGTTGCGATTCATTGATCCTCATCGATCTGTATTTTTGGGAAACCTGGGCGTACGCAGGGGCGGACGGTGAGGCGGTGATCGGCGATCAGATTTGTTTCGATGCTTTGTTCGGACAAGCGGTGGTATCCTTCGCGTGGAGCCCTCCCCCACCCTGCCCGTTTTCACCTGAGTGCGGTTTTTTCTGCGAAACGCAGATTGCGCCGACAGTGCTGACCTACGAGCTGACGGCTTTGGACTCCAACGGGTGCGTACTCAGGGATAGCGTAACCGTTCGGGTGAACGACGACAGCCGCGTGTACGTGCCCAATGTGTTCAGCCCGGAGGCCAATGAGCCCAACGACCACGTCTATGTGTTTACCGATCGAAGCGTATCGCGCATCCGGCAGTTTTGGGTGGCGGACAGGTGGGGGGAAATCGTGTTCAGGGAGCAGGATATGCTTCCCAATACCTATTCCGAGGGGTGGGACGGCACTTTCAATGGAAAAAAAATGCCGCCTGGCGTTTACCTGTACCACCTCGAGCTGGAACGCATTGACGGATCCTTGTTCAATGTTTCCGGATCGGTTACCCTGCTTTAGGCAATCACCGGTTTATTGAATGAAACCGTTGATTTTCAGTCTTTTGACGATCGGGTAGCCGTTTTGGTCTTCCTGGGACAGGATTACGTCTATATCCTTGTTCAGGGCGCCCCGCCTTTTGTTGGTGTCCAGCGCTACGGAAATGCGGCCGATGGCCCCCGGCGCTATGCTGCCTTGCGTCCATTCCACCTTCATGCATTCACAGGCGCTGACGAAGGTGATGTCGATGGGCACCGGAGCGATGTTTTTGAACGTGAATTCAGCGTTTACCGGCTCGCCCTCCTTTACCTTTCCAAAGTCTTTTGTGGAAGCGTCGAACGCCATAACCAGGTTGGCCAGGGCGGTCATCGGGTCTTCGGAAGGCACCACGGTGTCAGCGAATACGTCAAACAGCCAATCAAAGGAAGCGGGCGTATTTTGTTTCCCGCCCGGCTTTTGCGCACCGACGGGCTCTTCGCGTTCAATTTCAATCGAAGTGGGGCCGGCGGTAATCTTGAACTCTGTACGGCGGTTGAAGCGGTGCTGTTCTTCGGTGCATTCCACGCCGTTGGTGCAGCCGTTGAGGATCTGTTTTTCGCCGTACCCTTTGGCCACGATGCGGTTGTCGGCAATGCCTTTGGCGAGCATCCAGCGGCGCGCGCTTTCGGCCCGGCGCTGGGAGAGCTGCTCGTTGTAGTCGTCCTTGCCCCGGGAGTCGGTGTGCGAGGAGAGCTCAATGACCATATCCGGGTATTGCTCCATCAGCTCCACGAGGTAAGCCAGGTCTTTTTCGGCGTCGGGGAGGATTTTGTCGTCATCGAAATCGTAAAAGATGCTGTTCAGGCGAATGGGCTCGTTGGTTTTGACGGTGATGGTCTCCGGCTGTTTGCGATCGAGCCGCAGCACGACTTTCTCTGTTTTCTCGACGCTCCGGGTGAGGCCCACGGTGTTGATCTTGGTGGTGTCGGGTTTGTAGCCCTCGCGTTCGGTGATGAGCAGGTACGCTTTTTCGGGGGCCAGGGTAAACTGGAACTTGTTTCCCTGCGGGCTGGTGCGGCTGTCCATTTTCACCGGGTTGGGGTCGGTCACGTCCATCAGGCGGACGGTGCTGCCCTCCAGCGGCGGGTTTGTTTTTTCGTTTTTGCGGCGCAGTCGGTAGATTTCCATGGTGAGGTCCATCTTCACGCGGGCTTTTTCCCAGGCGTAGATGTCGTCGCAGCAGGTTTTGCTTTTCAGGTTATTGGGTCCCGGGCGGTTGCTGACGATAAACCCGGTGTAGCCGTCGGGGCTTTGGGAATAAAACTGGTCGTCGACGCTGGAGTTGATGCCTGCGCCCACATTTTCCGGCTTGCTCCACACAGAACCGTTCCATTGGGAGACAAACACGTCGAGGCCGCCGAAAGAAGGCATGCCGTTGCTGCTGAAATACAGCTTGCCGTCCTGGTAGAACGGGGTAACTTCATCGCCAGCGGTGTTGATCACCTTGCCCAGGTTCACGGGAACGCCGAACACGCCGTCGTCTCGTTTGGGGGCGTAGTAGATGTCGTCGCCCCCTTCGCCGCCAGGCATGTTAGCGACGAAAAAGAGCACTTTTTCGCCGAACAATTCCCCTTCACAGGGGTGTTTTGCGAGGTAGTCCCCATTCACGCCGGCCACTTCCTTGGCGGCGCCCCAACCCTCGGAGCCCTGGAGGGCGTAATAGATCTTGCTTTCGCTCATGTACTGGTTTTCCAGCAGGATGCGGGTGAAGTACATGGTGCGGCCGTCGGGGGTGACGGAGACGTTGCCCTGATGGAAACCGTCGCGGTTGATATTGATGCCCAGCGGCGTGGGGGCGCTGTATTCGCCGCCTTCGCCGTCTTTGGTGGCGGTGTACACCTTGCTGTACCAATCGCCCTCCTTGCCGTCGAGGGTGATCACTTCTTTGCCTTGCAGGGAAGTGAAGTACAGCTGGCCGTCGCTGTAGCTGGGTGAAGATTCAGTTTGCGGGCTGTTGGCTTTTTTGCCGAGGTTGTTCACGGTCATGCCCTCCGGCTCCTTGCTTTTGCGGGCCATCTGGCAGCCTTCGAGCTCCAGCTGGGCGCGGGATTTGAGGGAGTCAACGGCGCCGTCGCTAATGTATTGCTTGAACATGTCGACGGCTTCGTCGTACTTGCCGTTGTGCTTCAGCGACATGGCGTACAGGTATTTGGACTCGGTGTACTGCATTTTGCGGTCGCGCAGCACGAGGCGTTTGAGGTAACGCTCAGCCTTTGCGTAATCCCGCAATTGGTAGTTCAGTTCCGCCAGTTTGGGAATGAGGGTTTCGTCTTTGGAGTCTTCGAAAATTTCTTCGTAGTTCTCCAGCGCGCGATAGGGGTTTCCGGTTGCTTCCGACTCCTGAGCGGCGGCGAGCATTTTGTCGGTGGACGGTTTGTTGATGGGCTGCGCAAACGCCGTGCACAGTGAGGCTACACAAAGGCCGAGGACAAGTGATATATGTTTCATAGGACGGTAACACAAGGGATTGTTGGAAAACGAATCAGAATCGGGGGCAAAGGATCTGGGGGTCCAGTTCGGCATTTTTATAAATTTTGAAAATGTAATTGGCAGCGATCTCGAAACCGCCGCGCGAGTTGCTGACCGTATTGAGGTCCGAGGTGTTGACGTCGTAGGCGATGCCCACGCGCAGGTCTTTCCAGCGCACGCCGCCCATGAGTTGGAGGGCATCGCTGAGCCGGTAGCCGAGTCCCAGATCGAAGCTGATCTGTTTCTCGGGGTCGAACAGGTAATTGCCCATGCCCTGGACGACGATCTCGTCGTTGCCGCTCATGGTTTGGAACAGGAAGGTGGGGCTGAACGTCCAGCGCTCGTTCAGGGCCACGTTGTAGATGCCGTGCACGACGGTGCGCCTGGGCTGTTTTGCCTCTCCGCCGTCCAATACGGAGTAATCCGGCTCGAGCAAGTGGTACATAGAAAATCCCAGGCTGAAGTCCATGGTTTTGTTCAGTTTGGTACGCAGTACCAGACCGCCGTCAAAATCCACGTATTTGGTATTGTCACTGTTTACATTTTCCATAGTGGCACCCATGGTGAGGAAGTCTTCAAACATCATGTTGTCGCGGTTGACGCCCAACTGGGCCTGTCCGCCCTGAACGCCCAGGGTCAGGTAGGTATTGCCTTTTTTATCGAGTCCCAGGTGGTAGGACGCGCCAAATTTGACGGCGTTTTGTTCAAACCCTACGGAGCCCGCCTTGTCGCTGAACAGCATCCCGCCGACGCCGACCCAATCTTTTTTGCGGAAGCCGCGGATGATGGGCGCATCCACCCAGAACGAGGGCGTTTCGAACGGGTTTTTGATCACGCTGGACCACTGGTTGCGGTAAATGCCACCCACGCGCGCAGTGCCCTCAAACCCGCCAATGAGGCCGGGGTTCAGGGTCATGGGCGACATGTTGTATTGGGTGAAGTGAATATCCTGGGCGGACAGGGATAAACCGGTGAGGCAAAAAAGGAGGATTCCGGTGAGTCGGTTAAAGTACATAAGTGATCGTTTATTGGAACGCAGAAGGTAAAATCCGGCGAAATGTACTGGATTTTAGCGACACGGATAGAACCTGGCGGCAGCTGGAGAAAAAAATTAAGCGGGAATGGCCATTTTGAGCATCAACGCCCGGCTAAAATACCCAAATCCTGGTCCTCCATGCAGCGGAAATGCCCCTTGGGGCACCGATCGAACCCGATCTTGGAGCAGGGGCGGCAACGCAGCCCGTGTACTTCCAGTGTGTTGTTCAGCGCCAGTCCGTCCGGATAAAACGGGTACATACCGAAAGCGGGAATGGTGTTGCCCCAGATCGAAAAAACGGGCTTGCGAAACGCCGCAGCGATGTGCATCATGCCGGTGTCGTGGGTGATGATGGCCTTGGCCTGACGGATGAGGGAGGCCGAGCCGTGCAGGCTGAGCCGGCCGCAGGCGTTCGTCACCTTGTCTGGCGCCTCCTGCCGTATGCGCTCGCCGTCTGCCTGCTCGCCGGGGCCGCCCAGCAGGACGACCGGGGTGCTCAAATTGCGGCAAACTTCGATCATGCGCGCCAGGGGCAATCGCTTGGTGTGGTGGTTGGCGCCAATGGCAAAAGCCAGAAATTCGGGCGGCAGGCCCCAGTCGGCGGGTTGCACCTCCTCACCGGCGGGAATGAAATAATCGAGCCCCGCGCCGTCGTACGACACGCCGAGGAGCGCTGCGGCGTCCAGATAGCGGTGCACCACGTGGCGGTCGGGCAGGCGGTTGATGCGAAGCGCGACCATCAGCCATTTTTCAAAATTCAACTTGCGGAAAGCGGTCGCCGGTCGCCGGAGCGCCAGGCGCAGGCGCAAGCTGCGCAGGTTGTTGTGCAGATCGACCACACGGTCGAAGCGCTCGGCCTTCAGCTCCGGCAGGCATTCGGTGATCTCTTTGGAAAAGGTAAAAACGCGGTCCACGTAAGGGTTGGCGTCCAACAGGGACCGGAATGGCTGTTTGGTGACCACATGCACCTCGGCGCCCAACTGCCGCTTGAGGCAGCGCAACACCGGCGTGGTGAGCACAATGTCGCCGATGGAGCTGAAACGCACGACGAGCACTTTCATGGGTCAGCGGATACGCCGGATCTGGATGTCGTCTACCGGGCGGAGCACCAGCGGGACCTTTTCGATTTCCACCGAGTTGCTGTCCAGACCGAACCAGTTCTGGGGCGAAGCCGTGAAAGATTTTACCGTCAGGTAGATGTTCATCACAAACTGTTCATAAAAAGGCAGATCGTTCTCGTGTGAGAGGAACTCCTGGATGATTACGAACTTCATATCGCCCGTGGGGTACTCGTACCTGCTGATGTGGTAGCGGGCTTCCACATTTACCTCCCCGGCCTCGATCATGTCCTCGACCACCTTGCGCAGGAAAAGGTTCATGCGCTGCTCCACCCGGAAGCCCAGGCGGAAGGTGACTTTGTACACATCGTCGGTGGCCAGCGTGTTTACCCGGTACTCCATGGTGTAGGGCTCGTCGGTCACCTCGATGTGTACAAACCAGTACACATCGGCGCGCTTGGGTTGGGTTTGCAGGATGGAGTACAGAATCTTTTCTTCCACTTCGTTGGCGCGGGCGCTGCTTAAAAACACGAGGTTGGTGGCGTATTTGGGGATGTCCTCGTCATTGCTCAACGTGATCAGTTGGTCGATGTAGTCGCGCAGCCGAACATTTTCAAGAAAGCGGTTTTTGATCTTTTTGGCTTCCACCCAAACGATCATAAGGAAAAACAGCACCGAGGCGATCACAATGGTGATGAACCCGCCATCTTTAAATTTGAGGAGGTTAGCCGTAAAGAAAGCGCCTTCAAAGAGCAGGTACCAGGCCAGGAACGCCCAGATGAGCAGGGCATTGACCCGTTTGGTCACAAAATAATTGGACAAAAGGATGGTGCTCATCAGCATGGTGATGGTAACCGATAGCCCGTAGGCGGCTTCCATCTTGGCGCTCTCCTGGAAGTACACGGTGACAAAAACGCAACCCACCCAGAGCAGGGTGTTCACCGCCGGCACGTACAATTGTCCCTTCAGGGAAGTGGGAAACACCACCGTGAGTTTGGGCATCAGGCCGAGGCGAATGGCTTCCGACACCAGGGTGAATGAGCCGGAAATCATGGCCTGGCTGGCAATGATGGCCGCCATGGTGGCAATAACCACGCCGATGGGCACAAACCAATGGGGCATTATGCCATAAAAGGGATTTGCGTCTTCCGGCAGCGCCTGCCCGGCCAGGTTCATGCTCCAGGCGGCCTGCCCCAGGTAGTTCAGTACCAGCATAATTTTAACAAATACCCAACTGGCCCGGATGTTCTTTTTCCCGCAGTGGCCCAAATCGGCGTACAGGGCCTCGGCGCCCGTTGTACACAGGAACACCGCACCCATGAGTACCAGTGCGTGCGGGTGGGTCAGGAGGAGCTGAACCGCATAATACGGACTCAAGGCGCGCAAGATGGTGGGCTCCTGAATGACCTGGGAGATACCCAATATGCCCAACATGCTGAACCACAACAACATAACAGGCCCAAAAAAACGACCCACCATGGCCGTGCCGAACTGTTGAAACCAAAACAGCACGGAGATGATGGCTACCGTAATGCCGACCGTCGGTATATGCACATCGTGCAGCCCCTCGATGGAGTGCAACCCTTCGATGGCGGAGCATACCGAAATGGGGGGCGTAATCATACCCTCCGACAGCACGGCTGCGCCGCCGATCATGGCGGGAAAAATGAGCCAGCGCCGACGCCGACGCACCAGCGTATACAAGGAAAAAATGCCACCCTCCCCGTTGTTGTCGGCTTCCAGCACCAGGGTGACGTATTTGAACGTGGTCTGTATCGTCAGCGTCCAGAAAACCAGAGAGACCGCCCCGAGTATGGTATCGGGGTTGATGATACCTTCGGCCAGGATAGCGCGCATCACATACAACGGCGACGTACCGATGTCGCCGTAAATGATGCCAAGCGTAATCAGCAGACCGGCGACGGTGAGCCGATGGTGGCCATGTGGGTTTTCGGAAGACATAAAAGGTTTTGTGATCCCGTTAACTTGAACTTTTCGTCAGTTGATAGACGCAAATGTACAGTTGTATTGCAAATGGACGAAAAAAAGCGCAAACGTCATTTCATTGTTTTTTGACAAAATTCCCGGATCTGATCCTGATTGCCCAGCAGCACCAGCCGCCAGCCGCCGGCCAACAGGGTGTCCGGCAACGGGTTGAGGTGAAACTCCCCGGCCGGGTCGCGCATGGCAATGATGGACACCCTGGCCGCGGCCGCTACACCGGTTTCGGCTAGGGTGCGGCCGACAAAAGACGCCTGCATGTCGTTGACCGCCACTTCTTCAAAAGCGACACTGGAATGTCGCAGTGTAGACAGCAAGGTAAAAAACTCCACCAACTCGGGGTTATTGGCCAGCGTAGCCATATAAAATCCGCCGATTTGTTCCGGCACGACGGTATGATCGGCCCCGGCCCGCCGGATCTTGATTTCGTCGGCGTGGTTGCTGGCCCGGGAAATGATGCGCAGTCCGGGGTTGATCTGCCGGGCCGAAAGCACCACAAAAAGGTTGTCGGAGTCGTTGGGCAGGGTGACCACCAGGCACCTGGCGCGGTGAATGCCGGCTTCCTCCAGCACAGTATCCTGGGTGGCGTCGCCCTCCACGTACAGGTACTCGGTGTCGCGGCGCAGGTTGTCCAGTTTTTCATTCTGGTTTTCAACTACGACAAACCGAATACCCTGTTTGGCCAGCTCCCGGGTCACTTCGGTAGCATGGCGGCCATATCCGCAGATGATGATGTGGCCTTGCAGGGCGGCAATTTCAGCGTTCATACGGTAGTTTTTAATCAGTTTGGCCAGACCGCCTTCGGCAAAAATGCTGGTCAGGGTGGAGATGCCGTAGGCGAACAATCCGATATTGAAGATGATAAGCAGCGAAGTGAACAACCGCCCCATCGGCCCCAACGGGTTGACCTCTCCAAACCCTACGGTCGCCACCGTAATAATCGACATGTAGAATGCTTCACCCCAGGTGTAGCCTTCAATGAGGACATAACCCAGGGCGCCAATGACAATAGAAAAGAACATCAGCAGCACGGCCAGGCGAATCCGGCGAACACTGACGAGAATTTGTGACATGCGGCGGCTGCCCTTTTGTGGAGGGGCCAACCTCGTGCGCCACATTTCGATAAACAAATGCCATATTCCCATGGTTTCCAGAAAGGGCCTTGTTGTTCGGCGGTGTAGCCTATGGCTCGGTCTTGGAATTCACCACCCGGGCCTGAATGCCGGTGGTGTTGATGTCGGTATTGCCGATCCAGATCATGACGAAGCCCTTTTCCTTTATCTTCCAGGTGTTGTTGAACCACGGGTCGTTGCAGGAAAGATAAATTTCACTGTTCGCCTCGTCCCAATTCCAGCGGCCTTTGTCCACCACCTTTTTGTTCATCAGAATTTCGAAGGTTTGGTCTTCGTGGAAGCGGAGCCACTTGTCGCGAAAATGGTCGTACACATGGGGATCGGTAGCCAGCAGCGCTTCGTTCATGTGCCACCAACCCGTGCTCAGGTATGCCTTCCGACTGGCCGACGCGGGCGGAATGCGGTCGACCGGGACGGTTACAGACCGGGGCGTTTTAACAGGTGCAGGAGCAGGCTGGACGGGGACGGTCTCCGCCGTTGCAGCTTGGGGTTCCTTGCTTTTTTGCAGGTTTTTGCACGTAAGAACGCCGAAAAGCACGATCAGGGCGGAAAGGAGCAGGTTCAACTTCATGGCGATGTCTAAACTTCGGTGAAGGGCAAAAATACAGCGCAAACGACGGGCCAAAAACAAAAAACGTGAGTCATCCCAAGTTGTGGGATGACTCACGTGCATTTCGCTTCGTAGCCCCGCGTGGAATCGAACCACGATCTGAGGTTCCGGAAACCTCCATTCTATCCGTTGAACTACGGAGCCATGCTTTCAGCGCGGCGCAAAGATAGTTACTTTTTCAGGTATCAAAGCCCCTTTCAGGGAACCAAATGCATATTTTCCCGAATTTCGTCGACGCGTATGCCCAAGTGGGATTCGTCGTATACACATTCCCCGTTGCGGATCAGGAGAACCTGAGGCGACTCGTGGTGCACAGAAAACGTTTCGGATACCGCATTCGACACCTCCCGATGAGCAATCAGATCAAGATAATAAGCCGCCATTTCGTCGGGTGCAAAATTCCAATCGTCGTTCAATCGGTACTGCGCCACCGTACTGATGTTGCAGCGGGTACTATGCTTGAAAATAAGACAGGGCAAGCTAAACGAGCGTTGTCTGATTTCTTCAATTTGTTGCACTGCGGTAAGGGGAATCCACTGGTTGTTCATACCGGTGAAACACCAAAACCGCTTGGGGGTTCACCCTACAGATCTGTTCCCGGGCAACCGTAACCACGGTGGCAGGACTCCAGAACAAAGAGCGCGATCATAAATGCAAATGCGAGCAATTTTTGCCAGTTCTTCATGGAATGGTAGCTTTGAATTGTTTGACGTGTGAACAGCTTGTAAACGCTGCCTGTTTCTACATATTGTGACAAAGGCAGTGCCACTTATTCATAATGACGTAAAATTACCCGCTTCGGTTCACATCTACCCGAACTTTTATCTTTCATTGTGCAAAATTTAACATTTCAACAAAATAAAATACGGTCAATATGCAAATTCATTTGATCGCCATCGGCGGAGCGGCCATGCACAACCTCGCCATTGCTTTGCACCGGCAAGGACATTGGGTAAGCGGTTCCGACGACGAGATTTACAATCCGGCGCACAACCGATTGAAAAAAGCCGGGTTGTTGCCTGAGGTTTCCGGATGGTTTCCAGACCGCATTCATTCCGGACTGGATGTGGTAATCCTGGGCATGCACGCCCGCGCCGACAACCCCGAATTGGCCCGGGCGCTGGCGTTGAAGCTCCCGGTGATGTCCTACCCGGAATTTGTGTTCGAACATGCACGCAACAAGCAGCGGCTGGTGGTGGCGGGCAGCCACGGGAAAACGACCACCACCGCCATGGCCATGCACGCCATGCAAAAACAAGGGATGCATTTCGATTACCTGGTGGGCGCCCAACTGGATGGCTTCGACGCGATGGTGTCGCTAACCGACGCCCCGGTGATGGTCATAGAGGGCGATGAGTATCTGTCGTCGGCCCTCGACCCGCGACCCAAAATGGTGCATTATCGGCCCCACGCAGCCGCCATAACGGGTATTGCCTGGGACCACATCAACGTTTTCCCGGTTTTTGAGGATTATCTGCGCGCCTTTGGGCAGTTCATTCAGTCCATGGAGCCCGGTGCGCCACTCTTCCGACCGGCGCATGACCCGCATCTGGACACCATTTTGTCGGTGTATTGCGGGGAGCGGGCGCCGTCGCAAATGGTGGCATTTTTGCCGTACCCAGGTGCGATCCGCAGCGGCGTTACCCACATCGCACGGCCGGGCATGCCGGAGGTAGCCCTGCGCGTCTTCGGAACCCACAACCTGCTCAATGCGCGGGCGGCTGCCCTGCTGTGCGGGGAAGCGGGAATGTCGGAGGACGCTTTCATTGAGGCCCTGGAGTCTTTTTCCGGCGCCGGCAAGCGTTTGCAGGCGCTGGTATCGGAAATCGACCGGGCGGCCTGGCTTGACTTTGCGCACGCGCCTTCCAAGGTGGCCGCAACCACTGCCGCCGTAAAAGGCCAGTACCCCGACAGGCGGCTGGTGGCCGGCGTGGAATTGCACACGTTCAGCAGCCTGAACCGCGAATTTTTACCTCAATACGCCGGAACCCTGCATGCCGCCGACCAGGCGTTTGTATTTTTCTCACCGGAAACGTTGTCGGCAAAAAAAATGCCGCCGCTGGATGCCGACTACATCCGGAATTGTTTTTCGCATTCCCAATTGCAGGTTTTTGCCACGGCCGAAGCACTCGACCGCTGGTTGTCGGAACAGGACTGGTCGAACAAAAACCTGCTGTTGATGTCTTCCGGCCGGTTTGGGGGGTGGGATGCAGCCCAACGGACGCCTGAAATGCTGGGCGTAAAAGACGGCAAGGTTAAGTGATTGTTAAATCTGACGAAATAAACTATCCTTAACATACAAGTTTCACGGCAAACTTATTTTAGCATCTGAAATGAACTGCCTAATCAGGTGATTTATAAGGTGAAACTAAAAAATTCAGAGGAGACGGTCCTGCTGAACGATCAGGTGTACGAGTGGTTGTCAACAGATCCGTTCTTCATTGAAATTGGTTTGTTGGCCAACCTGCGCAAACACTCCAGTGGGTGCGCCGTTTTTCAAAAAACATGGAAAAGAGCCGGGGCCGGGAAGAAATACAAGACAGAGACCATATACCTGCACAAACTGGTCGCCGAAAAGTTTTTGTCCGATCAGCGCGATGACATGCGGACGCTGGTGGGCACGGTCAACGGTGATAAACTGGACTGCCGGTTGGAAAACCTCGTATACCGTTCGCGTGCCACCGCCAGCCGGCAGCGCAAGGCGAGTTCAAGAACGGGGTACACCGGCGTTTATCAGGAACACAACCGCTACCGGGCGGTGATCTCGGTGGGTGGGAAATTGCTGCACATCGGTATGTTCGACACGGTGGAAGAAGCAGCGGCGGCGTACAATAAGATGTCCCGGGAAATTTACGGGGAGGAGGGCAAGATCAACAAGGTGCGGTGAGTAACGCAGGGCACAATCCAGGCCCGTCTGCGCATTCCGCAGCTCAATGCATCCGGTCTCCTCTTGGCGTCATCTCGCTCAGCACTTTTGCTTCATATTGCAAATATTCCAGCCATCGTTTGCGGGTTGAGTCCTTGCCGAAGTAGTGCTCGGCTAGGTCCAGGAACATGCGGTAATGCCCCGCTTCCGCCACCATAAACTGGTGGTACCAGTCGCGCAGGTGTTCATCGGAGCAGTGCAGGGACAACAGGCGAAAGCGCTCGCAACTACGGGCTTCGATGAGGGCGCAGGTGATCAGCTTTTCCAGCAGTGCCGCTTCGCGGCCCAGGCCTTTTTGTTGAAATTGCTGAAGCGCGTTCACATATTCGTCTTTGCGCTGGCGTCCGAGTTTCAGGTTTCTTTTTTTCAGTTCGCGGAGCACCATCCGAAAATGCCCCCATTCCTCGGTGACGACCGGAGCAATGGCTTCCACCATTTCTTCCCGCTCCGGATAGGCCTGAATGAGGGAGATGCAGGCGGTGGCGGCTTTTTGCTCGCAATAGGCGTGGTCGGTGAGTATTTCCCCGAGGTCCATTTCCGCCAGGTTCACCCAACGCGGGTCGGTCGGCAGACGGAGCCCGAGCGTCGTGTTGTTTTGCCATTCCATTCCACAAAGGTATTTTCTTGCAAGGTAGTTTTTTAATGCTGCATTAAACCTTTTCTGATGAGCGGCATCCAATCAGGCAACTCCTGTTCAGGATTTCCCCTTCCGTTCACTTAAACAACCTTCCGCATGGCCTCTTTGCAACCTTTTTCAGGCGTTTTGGGCCGCCGCCGCGCCGCTCATTTGCTGCGCCGCACCACCTACCGCTACACGCGCGAGCGAGTGGATCAGTTTTCCTCGCAGACACCGTCGAAGGCGCTGGACGAGTTGCTCCAACTGTACCCGCACCAACTGGATCAGCCGTACTACGACGACCCGCTCACGACGGGTACCGTGGAAAAAATTGCCTGGATTCTGCCGCCCGGGCTTCCCTTGCCGCCCAATACCCAGGATTTTATGCTGCGCAGGCCGTTGATATCCTGGTGGCTGAACGAAGCCCTGAACGACCCCGGCATGGGCCACAAAATGCAGTTCTTCTTTCACCAGTACAACATCGTGGCCGCCAACACGCGCACATCGGCGCTGTTTTTCGATTATCTGGCCCTGCTGCGGTGGGGCGCCCTGGGCAACTTCAAAAAGCTGGCGGCCAAGATGATCCTGGACAACGACATGCTGGCCTACCTGAACAACAACGAAAACACCGTAAATAATCCCAACGAGAACTTCGCCCGCGAGTTTTTCGAACTGTTCACCATCGGCAAAGGCCCGCAAATTGCCCCCGGCGACTACACCCACTACACCGAAGACGATATTGTGCAGGCGGCCAAAGTGTTCACCGGCCTGCGCACCCTGGGCAACCGAAGCAGCCTGGATCCGGAAACCGGCATACCCCGTGGAACCATCAACCAGTTCCAGCATGACCCGGGCCCCAAGACCTTCAGTAGCAAGTTTCAGGGGGCTACCATTGCCGGTGGTAACAACCCGACCGCCATCCTGAATGAGTTGAATGCCCTGGTTGACCTCGTGTTCAACCAGCCCGAAACGGCACGCAACACGGTGCGCCGGTTGTACCGCTACTTCGTGCACCGCAACATCACCGCAGAGATCGAAAACGACATCATTGAGCCACTGGCCCAGGTGTTCCGCAGCAACAACTACGAGCTGGCGCCCGTCCTGCGCGCGCTCCTGGAGAGCGAACATTTTTACGACGAAGACGATTCGGACAACACAGACGAGATCATCGGGGGTATAATCAAATCGCCGCTGGAGCTTTCTCTCCAGGCCATGTCCTTTTTTGAGGTGCCCATTCCCGACCCCGACACCAATGCGCAGGCGTTCTACACCCGTTTCTGGGCCCAGGCCGTGCAGGATCGCATGCTCGCCGGCGCAGGTCTGCCCATTTTCCTGCCCAGCGACGTGGCAGGGTACCCGGCATACTACCAAACACCGGATTACAGCCGCCAGTGGTTCAACTCCAGCACCATCATCGCCCGGTACAAGCTGCCGGCCATGTTGCTCAGCGGAACCCGGCAGTTTGGCGGACAGCCCACCGCGAGCATTGGCACCAAACTCAATATCGCGCCCTGGGTGCGCGACAGCGGAAACATCAGCGATCCGTCGGACCCGTTTGTGCTGGTCAATGAACTCCTGTGGTATCTGTTGCCCGAGGAAGTGGACAACGAGCGCCTGAACTACTTCTACGTCTCCGTCTTCCTCGACAACCTGCCCGCCAACGACTGGACCTATGAATGGCAAAACTACCTCGGTTCCGGCGACGCCACCGAGGTGACCATTGCCCTGGAAAGGTTGGTCAACGCCATTATGTATTCACCCGAATACCAAACGCTCTAGACCGCCCCCATTCTTTCTTTTCCCCAGTTTTCAATTCAAACTTTTTATGAAAAGACGCAATTTTCTCCGCATATTCCCGGCAGCCGGTGTGACGCCGTTCGTGCTGAATGGACACAGCATACGCCCGTTTGCCAACCGCCAGATGGCCCGTGTGCTCGCTGCCTGCGACGGCATCGAAGACCGGGTGCTGGTGCTCATCCAGCTCAAAGGCGGCAACGACGGGGTAAACACCCTCATACCCATCGAGCAATACGACGATTACGCCAACCTGCGCCCCGGCATCCGGCTCGACGAGTCGACCCTGATCGCACTCGACAATACCCTGCCGGCGGCAGACCAAATCGGCCTGCACCCTTCGCTTGCAGCCCTCAAAAGCCTGTACGACGACGGCCGCGCAACCGTGATCCAGGGCGTGGGCTATGAAGACATGAACCAGTCGCACTTTAAGGGCACCGACATTTGGCTGTCGGGGGGCGATACCACGCCCGACGGGTACAACATCTCTTCGGGCTGGATGGGCCGCTCGCTCCAGGCCTTGTACCCCGATGTTCTGGGGGCGCCCACACCGGAAATGCCCGATCCGCTGGGTATCCAGTTGGGAGATCCTAACCCCTCCCTGGGCTTTCACACCGAAACCGAACACCAAAATTCCATCAACCTCAGCGGACAAGACGCTTCCGGATTTTATTCGCTCATTCAGACCATCGGCGGCCTGCCGGTGCCCAATGTGCCCGATTCGGACCACGGCGACGAGCTGTCGTTCATCATGAACGTGGAGCAAAGCGTGAACCTGTACGCCCAGCGCATCACCGATACCTTCAACAACGGAAGCAACGCCAACTCGAATTACCCCACTACGGCGCTGGCCGACCAGCTGAAAACCATTGCAAAACTCATGAGTGGCGGTTGCAAAACAAAAATCTACCTCTGTACGCTGGGCGGCTTCGATACCCACGCCGGACAGGCGGCAGACAGCGACACCACCAACGGCGCGCATGCCGATCTGCTGTTTACCCTCTCGGAAGCGGTAAAAGCATTCCTCGACGACGTGGAAAGCCTCGGGCTGGCCGAACAAGTGCTGGCCTGCACATTTTCGGAATTCGGCCGAACCGCCGCCGAAAACGGCTCCCTCGGTACCGACCACGGCACCCTCGCACCCATTTTTATTTTCGGAAAAAATGCGGCTGCCGGCGTGCAGGGCACCAACGTCAACCTGAAAAACCTGACCCCCGACAAGCAACTGCAAGGACTTCAGTTCGACTACCGGCAGGTGTTTACCACCTTGCTTCAGGACTGGCTGGGCGCCGACAATTATGTACTGGAACAAACCATGTTTGAAGGGTACGCCAAGATGCCGGTTGTCGACGCCGCTGCCGTGGTGAGTCCCGAATGTTATTTCGGAACCACGTCTGTGTGGGACGTGGCTCCCGGCATGCGCGCCATGAGCCTGTATCCAAACCCGGCCAACATCAACGCCGAGGTGACCTTCGTCAGCGACCGTGCGTTCGAGGGCACCCTTTCGCTGCACAGCCTGGGTGGCCGACTCCTGTCCAATACCCGGGTTTGGGTGCAGCCGGACGTCAATTTGTTTTACCTGGACGTCAGCCAGATACCGGCCGGAACGTATTTTGTCCGGTTGGAAAACAGGGCCACCGGCCGCGCCGAGGTCTGCAAGCTGGTCGTGGCCCGTTAACCGGGTGTGAGCAGCGGAAATACAGGGCAAGGCTCCCTACAGAACAGCGGGCCGTTTGGCCGATAAAAGGCAAACAGTGCGGCATGTTCGGCGGGGAACTTTGCCCTTTTCTTTACCAAATGAAGCCACAACTGGCTCCCCATCATAAGCTAATCGGTTATTTTTGCGTTATAGCTCCACTAAACGCTGAAACGACATGAGAGTAACCCGTTTTACGCCAATTTTGATTGGCTTGTTGATGGTTTCCGGGTTGACAAATGCCCAGAAAAGCGCCGACTGTGCCACCGCCATCGACGTTTGCAAAAAAGAACCGGTGAAGATCAACCGCGCGAATGGCGAAGGAGCAGACCGGATGGAAGCCGATTTTGTCGCTTGTTTTATGAATGGGGACAACTTCGGCATGGCGGAGGAAAATTCAACCTGGTTCAAGTGGGAGGTTGCCGAAGGGGGCTTGTTTTCGTTTGTGATTACGCCGGACAACAAGACTAACGACATTGACTTTGTGGTTTACCGGCTGCCGGCGGATGGCTCCTGCAACGGCAAACAGATCGTGCGGTGCATGGCCGCAGGCGACCCGCCCGAGCTGTACGGCAAGTCTCCGTGTCTGGGCAAAACCGGACTGCGTGAAGGCGAGACCGATACCAGCGAGGACGCCGGCTGCAGCGACGAGGGCGACAATGCCTGGCTGGCGCCACTCAAAACGGTTAAAGGCGAGCGGTATGCGTTGCTGGTGAGCAACGTTTCGGAACCGGCCGGATTCACCATCAGTTTTGCCGGCACCGCCAAGTTGCCTTGTGAGGTCGAACAGCCTGCCGTCGCACGCGCTGAACCCAAGCCCAAGGTTAAAGAGACCCCGCCTCCCCCGCCCCCGCCCCCGCCGGTGACCCAGCCCACGGAAATTGGCGGCCGCAAGGTGGCCGTTGGCGAAACGGTGCGGGTGAGCAGCCGGAAGATCAACCTCAAAATTTGGGACAGCCAGATAGAGGATGGCGACGTGGTGTCGGTGTACATCAACGACAAGAAGGTGATCGACCGGCTTTACCTGACGATCAAGCCCAAAGCGTTTGAATTTGAACTGCCTGCCGGGCGCGAGCATTATATTACGGTGTACGCCGAAGCGTTTGGCAAAGCAGAACCGAACACGGCTACCATGGAAATTTTTGATGGCCAGAAAACGCATACAATTGATCTGGTATCCACCCGCAGCGAACAAGAAAGCCTGAAGTTGGTTTTGGAATAGGGATTTTGCGCTGATCCAATTTTTAACCACCGACATCCGACCAACTCATGATAGGCTTTCGCTTTTCCGAATACCGCGCCGACGACGCCCAAAGCGTTTTTGATCGGCTGTTCAAAATTTTTCAGGAACTGATGCTGTACACCTCGGGCGACGTAGTGGAGGCGCTGGCGTGGCTCACGGAACTCGACAAAGAGTACAAGCTCACCTCCGAGGAGTACGGCATGGGCGATTTCATCCGCGACCTCGAAGAAAAAGGGTACATCCGGCGCGACGGCGACGGTGAGGGTGGCGTAGGCCCCACGGCCAAACTGGAGATCAGCCTGCGCCAAAAAAGCCTGGACGATATTTTCGGCGACCTCAAAAAAGCCAAAAGCGGCAGGCACAACACCGGTTTTATCGGCAACGGCGATGAATTTACTTCCGACGTCAAGCCCTTCGAGTTTGGCGACGCCCTGGACAACCTGGCGGTCACCAACTCGCTGCGCAACGCATACATCAACAACGGGATCGACGAGTTCAAACTCACGCAGAACGACCTGGAGATGTACGAAACCTACTACCAGTCGCAGATGTCGTCCGTACTCATGATCGACATCTCCCACTCCATGATCCTGTACGGCGAAGACCGCATCACGCCGGCCAAGAAAGTGGCCCTTGCGCTGGCAGAGTTCATACAAACCCGGTACCCGAAAGACACGTTGGACCTCATCGTTTTCGGCAACGACGCCTGGCCCATCGAACTCAAAGACGTGCCTTACCTGCAGGTCGGCCCCTACCACACCAATACCGTCGCCGGGCTCGAACTGGCGATGGACATCCTGAAACGCCGCCGCAACCCGAACAAACAGATCTTCATGATCACCGATGGCAAACCCACCTGCCTCAAAATCGGAAAAAACTATTACAAAAATTCCTTTGGCCTGGACCGGAAAATCGTCAACCGTTGCCTCAACCTCGCCATGCATTGCAAGAAATTAAACATTCCCATCACCACCTTTATGATCGCCCGCGATCCCTATCTGGTGCGTTTTGTGGAGGCATTTACGCAAACCAACAACGGCAAGGCGTTTTATTCCTCGCTGCAGGGCCTGGGGTCGTTTGTGCTGGAAAATTA
The DNA here is from genome assembly GCA_041736625.1 of Saprospiraceae bacterium. Classification (GTDB taxonomy): domain Bacteria; phylum Bacteroidota; class Bacteroidia; order Chitinophagales; family Saprospiraceae; genus M3007. Next base: position 41,743 of record JBGSTG010000119.1, read on the forward strand.
CAAAAAAAGGGGGCGCAAATAAATTCGTCCTACGAGTATACTCGTAGGACGAATTTTAACAACACTTTTTCCTATGTATATTTTACTAATATCAATAGTGATAGGCCTCTTTGTGGCCATGCTTTTTGTCAATCTGTATTTCCGGGCCAGGGTGCTGAAGGTGTATGGCGTACTGGTGCGCAACAAAGTGGAGTTTGGCGCCGCCCATATTTTCAGCCGGGAGAAATTGGAGCAAGAGATTCTGCCCAAATATCCGGAGTTTCGCACCGAAATCGAACAGTTCATCCGGCACATGCGTTATTCCATCCAGATGGCATCGGTGCTGACCGCATTGATTACGGCTTTTGGCGCTATCCTGATGTACTTTCGGTAACCTTCCAATCCATCTATTTCTATGCGAATCGGCCTCCTGGGCGCCGGACACCTCGGCAAAATCCACCTCAAATGTATTCTGGCTACCTCCTGTTGGAAACTGGTCGGTTTTTACGATCCCAGCGACACCAACGCGGAAAGCGCCGTCAAGCAGTACGCAGCCCACCGGTTTGATACCGTTGATGAACTCTTGCAAGCCGTAGATGCGGTGGATATTGTGACGCCTACCCCGTCGCACTTCGAACTGGCCGCTCGCGCGCTGGAAGCAGGCAAGCACGTTTTTATAGAAAAACCAGTAACGGAAACTTTGGCGGAGGGAAAGGAATTGTTGGATTTAGCGTCTAAAGGCGGACTAAAGGTGCAGGTTGGCCACGTAGAGCGCTTTAATCCGGCATTTACGGCGTTAAAGGGCATGGATTTGAACCCTATGTTTATTGAAAGCCATCGGTTATCCGTTTTTCAACCACGGGGCACCGACGTTGCGGTCATCCTCGACCTGATGATCCACGACCTCGACCTGGTGCTGCACCTGGTCAAGTCCGAACTAATCCATGTGAGCGCCAGTGGCGTGGCCGTTCTGAGCGATACGCCAGACATCGCGAATGTCCGGCTGGAGTTTGCCAACGGGGCGGTGGCCAACCTCACCGCCAGCCGGATTTCCCTGAAGCAAATGCGTAAAATGCGGCTGTTCCAGCAGGATCACTACCTGAGCCTGGATTTTCTGGATAAAAACGCCCAGATCGTGCGCCTGTACGACCAGGAAGCGCCCAACTTGCCCCCGCAGGAACAACTGATGGCGTTTGAAACCAATCAGGGCAAAAAATGGCTTCACCTGCAAATGCCCGAGTCCGAGCCGGTAAATGCCATTCAGCGCGAACTGGAAACGTTTTATGAGTCCATCAAAAACGACACCACCCCGGTGGTGAGCCTCGAAGACGGGTACAAGGCACTAAAAGTGGCACACGAAATACTCGAAGCCATAGAAATGCGCAAAGGCGCTGCCCATTTGGACACCTAGCCTTTCCTCGCAAACAGACTACATGCTCGCCAGCCAGTAGTACAGGGGCATGCCCACCGTAATGTTGAACGGAAACGTCACCCCCAAAGCCATAGGTATGTATAAGCCCGGATCAGCCTCCGGCGCAGCCAGTCGCATGGCCGCAGGCACGGCGATATAAGACGCGCTGGCGGCCAGCACAGCGAACATAAATCGATTGGCCGTGTCTGCGGTTACCAAGGCGCTCAGCCAGGCAACCAAACAACCATTCAAACAGGCAATGCCCACGGCAAAAAGGGTCAGAAATGCCCCCGAACGGTAAAAAGCGGTGAACCGGCGTGCGGTTACCATGCCCATTTCCAATAAAAAAATGGCGAGGAATCCCTTAAAAATGTCGGTCGTAAACGGCTTGATACCCTCAGCCTGCCTGGCATCGGCCACCACGCCGATGAGCAGGCTCCCGGTGATCATCAGCACACTGCCGTTGGTGAAAGCGTGGCGCACCAACTCCCGCATGCTCATCCGCTGATCTTTTCCAACACCATAGTGGTTCATGAGCAAGACCGCAACGATGATGGCCGGCGCTTCCATCAAAGCCATCACGGCGACCATGTGTCCGCCGAAATGCAGTTGCAATTGCTCCAGAAAGCCGGAAGCCGCCACAAAGGTGACTGCACTGACGGATCCGTAGGTCGCTGCTATTGCGCCGGCATTGGGTATGCTCAGCCTGCGGCGGAGCAGAAAAAACACATACCATGGAATGGCGGCAGCCACCAACAGCCCAAATACCAGGGATGCGCCTATTTCTGCAGTAAATGCGCTGTGCGACAACTCCTGACCGCCCTTGAACCCGATGGAAAACAACAAATAAAGGGAAATGAATTTTACAGACTGTGCCGGTATCTCCAGATCGCTTTTCATCCAGGCCGCCAAAATGCCCAAAAGAAAAAATAAAAGTGTCGGGTTGGTGATATTCGAGAGCAAAAGGGTTTGACTCATTACGCAAGGGGTCTATTTGCGCGCAAAAGTATAACAATTGTCCAACTGTGCGAAACAATCATCTTGTTACTATTCCAGAAACACCCGCATTTCCCCTTCCCTGAGTTGAACATGGATGTTGTCTTTCAGCGTGGTATACAGCGAAAGGCCAACGTAATCGGGCTGTATGGGAAACATTTTATGCTTGCGGTCCACGAGCACCGCCAACTCCACCCGTCGGGGCAACACGCGCAGGAGCGGTCGCAGGGCGTAAAAGCCGGTGCGACCGGTATTGGCTACGTCGTCTACCAGAATGAGCACCTTGTTCTCCAGGTCATCCGCCGGCATTTCGATTTCCGGCGCGTACTCGACCGGATTGGCCGGGTTGAGCCGAATCCGGGTCAGGGTTATGTTCATGTCTTCCGGTTTGATGTCCATTAAAGCGTCGATCAGCCGCTGGGCAAACGTAACGCCGTTGTTGTTCAAGCCGGCGAATATGATTTCCGGTTCACCGTAGTTGCGTTCCAGTATCTCTATGGCTAAACGCCTGATTTTTTGCCTGATTTGATGCTCCTGAAGAATGATCATGTGTTGTTGAATATTTTTGACACAAAAGTCCGTCCTTATCGCTGTAATTTGCAGCCTGAAAACGAATATTTATGCTCCAAGTTCTACTTTTTGCCACAGTAGCAGCAGCATCGGTGTGGTTCGCAGCACGCGGATACCGTCGGGTGTACCGCAATGTGCTGCTGGGCAAGCCGGAGACGTTGAACGACAGACCGGCAGAACGCTGGCGGAACATGATTTTGGTGGCCCTGGGTCAGCAAAAGATGTTCAAGAATTGGGTGCCCGCCATCCTGCACCTCTTCCTGTACACGGCTTTTGTGATCACCCAGGTTGAGCTCATCGAAATTTTTGCCGACGGACTTACCGGCCACCACCGTATTTTTTCAGCCCCGCTCGGCGGATTTTACACGTTTGTCATCAGCCTGATCGAGGTGTTGTCGGTTTTGGCCTTTATCGGCACCATTGCGTTTCTCGTCAGGCGCAATGTGCTGTCTATCCCGCGTTTCCAAAAGCCGGAGCTGAAAGGGTTTCCGTGGCGCGACGCCAACTACATCCTCCTGGGCGAAATTGTGCTCCTCACCGGCATTTGCTGCATGAACGGAGCCGATCAGGTGTTGCAGGAACTCGGCGATCCGCACTACCCCCAAACGGGTAACTTTGCCGTCAGCAACACCCTGGGCCCTGCCCTCTTCGGCGGGCTGTCGCACGGCGCCCTGGTGGCAGTGGAGCGCTTCGGCTGGTGGCTGCACATCCTCACGGTGTTCGGATTCCTGTGTTACCTGCCCTATTCCAAACACCTGCACATCCTGCTGGCCTTCCCCAATACCTGGTACGCCCGACTGACACCCAAAGGCGAGATGGCCAATATGCCCGAAGTGCAAAAAGAGGTGCGCATCATGATGGGACTGGATCAACCGGATGCCCATGCTTCCGCAGACCTGCCCGAATTTGGCGCCAACGACGTGTTCAGCCTCGGATGGAAAAACATTTTGGATGCATACAGCTGCACCGAATGCGGGCGCTGCACCGCCGCCTGCCCCGCCAACCTGACCGGCAAAAAACTCTCTCCCCGAAAAGTGATGATGGACGTGCGCGACCGTGCAGAGGAAATAGGCAGAAATCTGGACAGCGGCGCCCAAACCCGGGAGCAGTACGACGACGGCAAAAGCCTTTTTGACTATACCACTCCGGAAGAATTGCACGCCTGCACCACCTGCAACGCCTGCGTGGAAGCCTGTCCGGTGCTCATCAACCCGTTGGACATCATCCTGCAAATGCGCCGCCACGAAATCCTGACCCAATCCGCCGGCCCGGCCGACTGGCTGCCGATGTTCAACGCCATCGAAAACAACGGCGCCGCCTGGCAAATGCCCGTAGAAAGGGATGCCTGGCGATCCTGATTACCCCACGGATTTATCCGTGGGACATAAAAAACACTCTATGCTAGCTAAAACGTACGCGGAATACGCCGCTGAAGGCTTGGAGCCTGAAATCCTGTTTTGGGTGGGTTGTGCCGGCAGTTACGACGCCCGGGCGCAAAAAATCACCCGCGCCCTGTGCGAAATACTGAATCACGTGGGTATCCGGTTTGCCATTCTGGGCAACGAAGAGCGCTGTACCGGAGACCCCGCCAGGCGCGCAGGCAACGAGTTCTTATTCCAGATGACGGCGATGATGAACATCGAGACGTTGAATCTGTACAACGTCCGAAAAATCGTTGCCGCCTGTCCCCACTGTTTCAACACCTTGAAAAACGAATATCCGGCGCTGGGGGGCCATTACGAAGTCGTCCACCACAGTCAACTGCTGCAGGAGCTCATCCGGGAGGGTCGACTGAAAATGCAGGGCGGCGGCGACTTCAAAGGCAAGCGCATTACCTACCACGACTCTTGCTACCTCGGACGGGCCAACGGCGTGTATGAAGCGCCCCGCGACGTGCTGGCTATGCTCGACGCCGACCTCGTGGAAATGAAACGATCACGCCAAAACGGCCTCTGTTGCGGCGCCGGCGGCGCGCAAATGTGGAAGGAAGACGAGCCCGGAAATAAAAGGATCAACATAGAGCGCATAGACGAGGCGCTGGAAACCAACCCGCAAGCCGTCGTGGCCAATTGCCCATTTTGCATCACCATGCTGCAAGACGGTTTGAAAGCCCGGGAAAAACAGGACGATGTTCAGGTATACGATCTCTCCGAAATGATCCTCAACAACATGGTCAAATGACAACTACCCCGCCCTACCCCGCCCTGGCGGCCGACAAAGACTTCGCGCCGCTCTCCCGAGTCTGGGTGTACCTGGCCGACCGCGACCTGTCGCATAACGAGGTAAGTGCCGTGACCGACCACCTGACGCTGTTCTGCCGCCAATGGACGGCCCACAACATGGCCCTAAAAGCGCGAGGCGAGCTGTTTGCCCAACGGGTGCTCGTGCTGATGGTCGACCAAACCTTGGCAGGCGCCAGCGGATGCTCCATCGATAAGTCGGTGCACTTTCTGGAAGCCATTGGGCATGAATTGCGGGTCGACTGGTTCGATCGCATGCAATTTGCCTGGCTGGATGCCACTGGCAGCATCCAATACGCGACCAAATCGGTTTTTGTACATAAAGTCCAGACCGGTGAGATCAATCCGGAAACGCCCATAATGAACACTTTGGCCGACACCCGCGAGGCGCTGCAAACCCAATTTTGGGTGGCGTTTCGGGACAGTTGGCAAAAAAAATTGGTTTAACCCACTCGTCCTACGACTATACTCGTAGGACGAATAAAATTTTGTCATGCCCAACGCCCAGGACTCCTTCATCCACACCGTCCGAGCCCTCATTGAGGAGAATGAACTGGCTGAGGCGATACGCCTGCTGACCGACTTCGATAAACAGGTAGAAGCCGGAATCGGCAATGACGTGCGCATGCAGTCGGCCAAGCTCAAAGAGGCCGACAAGATGTTCAAGATCGACGGCATCATCGAGCTGAAGGACTACAAGCTCACTACTGCCCAGGTGCGCAATGCCCTCTTTTCCATCATCGACGACCTGCCGGGCCGACTGACGCTCAACGACCGCGTGCGCACCCTCGACAGCGGTTTCGCCATTGAGGTGCCCGAGGAAGAAGCACTCGAAAAAGTGCTCGGCCCCAAGAGCCATCTGCTTCAGATCAACTGGCTGGAAAAAGCCATTCACGCCGCCAAAGCAGTGTGTCGGGTGGTGCGCAACGACGGTGTCACCGGCACCGGATTTGTCACAAACGACGGCTACCTCTTCACCAACCACCACGTGTTGCCCGACGCCCAAATCGCCGCCGGCGCCCGGGTTGAATTCAATTATGAGCTCGACGCCAACGGCACCGCCAAAAACCAGGTCGCTTACCGCCTGGACACCGCCGACTTCAAATGCTCCCCGCCCAGGGAACTCGACTTCGCCCGGGTGCGCATCGTCGACCGCCCCGAGCAGCCCCTGAAACAGTGGGGCTTTCTGGCCTTTGAGACCCAGCGCCTGCCGGCAGCCGGCGAACCGGTCACCATCATCCAGCACCCCAACGGACTCGACAAGCACATCGCCCTGCGAGCCAACGAGGTCATTTCGGTCTGGAACCAACACCTGTTCTACACCACCGACACCGAGCCGGGCAGCAGCGGGTCTCCCGTGTTCAACGCCGACTGGAAAGTGGTCGCCATACACCACGCCGGCAAAGACGCCGCCCAGGGCGGCCTTCAGATCAATGCCGCCGGCGAGCACCGTCCCGCCAATCGGGGTGTGCTGTTTCGCAGTATTTTTGAGCATCTGGGCCTTGTGGCGCCTACGACGACGGCCCCAATCGTTAACCCAACCATTACCCCCACTTCCGGCACGAACGTTGACGAGAGCAGCCCGGCAACAAACGCCGGCGCCCAAACCACCGCACCCAAACCGGACAACCCTCCGCAACGGCCCGAGGGAGCCGTACCCAAATTCCTTTTCGTGTACGACCTTGCCGATGAAACACCGGCCAAAAACCTCAAAAAACACCTGAACATTTCCATCCTGACCAAAAAACTCAAAGCTCACTTTGTCCACGAAGTGCCGGCTGGTGACGACCCCGTGGAACGCGCCCGGCAGGAAATGGCCGACAGCGATTACGTGATCGCACTCATCAGCGTCAACCTCTTCAACGCACCCGACTGGTTCTCCCTGGTGCTCGACGCCATGGGCAATGGTCGCTCCATTGTGCCGGTGCGCATCAGCCCGGTCAGTCTCGATGGAACCGGACTGGAAACACGCAAATCGCTGCCTTCGCGCAACCGAACCGTGCAGGATTTCCCAACAGAGGATGCGGCATTCACGGATGTGGTGGAAGGACTGAAAGGATTGCGGTAAACCTGCCTGGTCAGTGCTCCTTGAACGGGTGCCGCTGCACCCACTGCTCTTCCGAGTTCACGAACCGGAAGACCCGGCGCCCCAACCGGTTGATCAGGGGGGATTCATGGCGGACGAAACAGCACAGTTGCCTCGGCTCTGCACCCACCGAACTTTTGATCTCCAGTGCGGTGCGTGCAAAAACCACCTCATGGTATCCGGAAGAGATGGCCACACGCACAATGTCGTACAACATGTTCAGGTACAGCTGCTTGTCGTGGTTTAAATCCTTATCGTAACCCAAAAAATGGGCTTCCATGGTGTCGTGGTTGCCAATGGTCGTAAAAAAGGAAATGAGTTTTTCACCCTCGTAGTAGCCAAACACCCGGAAATCGTCCGGCAAATCGCGTTTCAGCCCGGCGAAGTAACCGGGGTTGAGGGAAACCATGTTGAATCCCGCGCCGTCCGACACGCTTTTATACAGCGCGTACATGGTTTCTTCCAGTCTCAAAACGTCCGACAACGTCAATTCTCTTTTTTCTATTCCGACCGCCTTTTTGAAGGCCCGCTTTGCCCGGGTGCGGTACTTGGTGGTCATCGCCCCCAGGTAGTCATCGAATGTTTCAAACGGCAGGGGCAGCACCATGTTGGGCTGGATAACAAACTCCAAACAGGCATTCCCGCGCAAAGTGCGCCGCTCTTCCAGTCGATCCGGCTGCAAGTCTTTATACAACAAAACGGGAATATCCAGGCGCTCGCGGCGCAAAGTGTCTGCCAGTTGGGTCAGGGCGCCATCGAGAAGAAGCACCGCCTGCTCACGCCGAATGCGGTGGAAGTCGAAATGGGCGGCATGGTCACCGGTAACCAGCAGATTGCCACAAACCAGTACGTGAAAGGAAAACCGGGAGGCGATCCACTTCTTGAGCTTTTCCAGCCATTTTTGCCACGCAGACAGGTTGGCTCCGGGCTCGATCCGGTAATTGGTTTTGCCGGAGAAATATTGCAACTGCGCCAGCGCGACGCCAACCGGCGTATTTTCCTGGTAAAAGACCATAAAAAAAAGGCGCATACCGTCCGGCTTATGCGCCTCCAAAGAGGCCAGATAAGGGCTGCGCAGGAACAGGTCGTTTGGCGGAGCGGCCTTGTCCCAGTCCGCCTTCGCCTCCTCAATGGAGTTAAATATCCGAAAGCAGGGAGCAGTGGTATTGCCGGATGTGTACAGGGCATTTTTCCGGGCGACACCGGAAGTCATGGGACAGGAACCTCGGAAGAAAGTATCCACAGGAGAAAAGAACAGGGTTGGCAATAAATGGTTTTCAAAGTCGGCAAATTGGCAAGGCAAATTTCAGGTGGCGTCGGGCGATTTACCCAGGGCGCTATGCCGGATGGCAGGCGCTTTCTCCCGCAAGATGGCGTACGTCGAGCGGTAGCCGATCTCCTCTATCTGGTCAAATTTGTGCCAATCGATCAGGCTGAAGTGTTTGAGCGGCGGATTCACATACACATCCACGGCCTTGCGGTATTCCTGGCCCATGATCCGCCCGCTCATCATGGTGGACTCCATGACCACAAACAACAGGCTGGGCAATTTGCGCCGCCGGTCGCTTTCCGGATCCGTCTCTTCAAAACGGCGGTAAGTCTGCAAGTCCACCGCAATAAGGGTGCCTACCCCGAGTTTGCTCATCACGTCCACCGGCAAGTTGTTGAACACGCCCCCATCCACGTGGAGGTCGTCGTTCATCACGGCAGGGGGGAAGATGCCCGGAATGCTGATGCTGGCGCGCAGCACCTGCGGCAGGTCGCCCCGCCAGTGGATGGTCGGGTTTGTTTTGGTCAGGTTGCACGACACGCAATAAAATGCCAGCCAGCTGTCCTCGATGGTGTAGCCGTCAAAACTTTCCGAGAGCAGGCTCTCCAGCATTTTTCCTTTAAAAATGGACACTTTGGGGATAAAGTTGAAATCGCGCGTGGGGCTTCTTTTAAATACCTCCCGACTTCGTTCGCGCATATGCGCACCGCTCCAGCCGCGCGCAATCAGCGCGCCCATGACGGCGCCGATGCTGGTTCCACCCACGAAGTCCACGGGAACCCCCAAATCCTCAATGGCCCTGAACGCGCCGATGTGGGCAAATCCCTTGGCGGCGCCGCCGGACAACACCAGGCCCACCGCATTTCCACTGACGATGCGGGCAAGGCGATCCAGATCGGCGGCGTTGTGCTTGCGTATATGGTGGTGCAGCCGGAGTTCACGTTTGGTCAGCCAGGGTAATGTGCCCTTTGGTCGCTCGGTATTTTCGGGGTGCCACAACACCAGGCTCTGCTCGGCAATGGCCGTACGCATCGGGCCATGCAAAAAGCGGATCTCAATGGGATGCAGCTCCGGCGATGCCTGCGGATCGCCGATGAGGAATATTTCATCGGCCTGCCGAAGGCAACGGCGCGTCCACTCCGTATCCTCCGCATCCGGGCAATACACCACATACTCGTGCTCGCTTTCCTTTTCCTCCAGCCAGGAAGTCAGGCTCCGGTACGCCGTGCTGTGCTCTCTCGATACCTGGGCGAGCCCTTTTTGATTCATCCAAGCATCCACAAGGGTGCTGTCGAGAAAAATGGTGGATCCAAACCGTTTCAGGCGGGGCACAAACTCCATGGCAAAAGCCGTAGCATCAACGCCCGGGCTGATGGGCATCAGGCAAATGTTGGTCACTGTCCGCCTTACCCTGCGGTTGGACTGGGTGTCGCGCAGGCGCTGAATGATCTTGCGGGTGATCTGCAATAAAAGGTGAGGGTGTTTGCGCCCCAGCGACTCAAAGCGCTGTTTGGACATGCGCGCCAGCACGCAGTCGCGCATAGCCAGCACATTGGCCACCCGCGGTTCGCCGGTGACCAGCGACATCTCGCCGACCGTCTCGCCACAGGGAATTTCGGCGATGGGCGCCATCTGCCCGTTTTCCCGATTCTCCAACACCTTCAGGCGACCGCTGATCAGGGCGTACATGCTCTCACCCTCATCGCCCTGCCGGCACAGAAAGGCGCCTCCGGGGAGGTCGATCCATTCAAAAGACGCCAATATATCCAGCAATTCTTTCTGCGGAAGTTGGCCAAAGAGCCGGTTAACGTATTCGGCCAGCCGGTCGTCCAGATAATGGGTGTAGTCCTTATAAAACGGATCGTGTAAACGCATTTGTATGTAGACGGCTTCAGCGCACAATGGTCATTTCCTGGATCAAGTGCCCCGCGCCGGCGTATTTTTCAATGATGAAAAGAACATACCGCATGTCTACCATGATATTGCGACAAATATTGGCGTCGTAGTGCAAGTCGCTCATGGTTCCCTCCCACACCCGGTCAAAATTCAGACCAATCAGGTTTCCGCGCGCATCCAGTGCCGGACTGCCGGAGTTGCCACCGGTGGTGTGGTTGGTGCCGATGAAGGCCACAGGCACCGTTCCGTTTTGGGCATACGGTCCATAGTTCTTGTATCGGTGCAATTCGATGAGCTTGGCGGGCACGTCGAATTCATAATCGCCTGGGATGTGTTTCTCGATTATGCCGTCCAGATCGGTCTGAAATTCGTATTTCACCGCATCCCGGGGCGAATAGGATTTTACCTTGCCGTAGGTGATGCGCAGCGTGCCGTTGGCATCGGGGAAAAAGCGCTTGTCGCGGAAAACGGCCAGTTGAGCAGCCATGTATTCGCGTTGAAGCAGATTGAGGCTGTTCTGCAATTCGTTGTAGCGGGGCGCCACGTTGGCGCGGTACAGGCTGTCGACTTCGTGCCAGAGGCGGAACGCCGGGTCATTCCGGATTTCCTGATAGGCCGCAGCACCTTCTTTGGCCAATAAATTGGCCATTTTTTTCGGGTCGGCAAAAGCGCTGGTTTCAAACAGGTGAGCCGCCAGTTGATCGTATCCCCCATGACGCGAGACGGCCGCTTTCACGGGCGCACTGCCCCAATCGTCAGGAACATACCGGGCAAAACGCTCGAGCATGCGGGCGTTCACCGCCTGATCCACGGCGGGGTGGTAGTCCTTGAAAAATCCTTCCATTTGGGATTTTACCGCAGGAATTTTTTGAGCAAAAGCAGCAGGGCCGTTGTCGACGTAGGATTGCACCCAGCGGGACTGCCCGGAAACCAGGCCAAACAGCTGGTTGTTGCGCACCAGCGTCTCAAAGTAGTATTCCCGCGCCAGGGCATAGGGCTCCTGCTCCTTGTAGGTCTGCGTGAGCCGGGGAAGCAGGTTCCCGTAACGCGCATCCCAATCCGGGTTGGCCGCTACGCGTTCGGAGAATGCAGACTCATATGCCTGTTTGATCTCTACTGCTTTTTGGGACTTTAGCCCCTGCATTTCACCCATCCATTTTTTCCAATAATTGGCGATGGACGCATATCGGGCGATGTACGCGATCTTGACGGCGGGGTCTTGCCGCATGTACTCGTCCATCAGCTGGAGTGCCTCGTGGCGCGTTTCCACGCGGGCGGGATCGAGCACCTCGGCGGTCTGGCGCAGCCCTTCGGCGCTCAGATACTCGTCGGTTCGACCCGGAAAGCCATACACAAGCGTAAAGTCCCCTTCCTCAACGCCTGTAATCGAAATCGGAAGATGCCGACGGGGCTTGAACGGTATGTTGTCGGGCGAGTAATCGGCCGGCAGGTTGTCTTTTCCGGCATACACCCGGAAAATGCTGAAGTCGCCAGTATGCCGGGGCCAAACCCAGTTGTCGGTATCCGAGCCAAATTTGCCGATGCTGCTGGGGGGCGTTCCCACCAGCCGCACATCGCGATAGGTAACGGTGATGAAGAGGTAGTACTTGTTTCCCTGGTAAAAAGGGCGAACGAGCATTTCCTCGTGCTTGGCCAGTTTGGTTTCCCTGCGCAGTTTTTCAATGTTTTGATCGATGACCGACTGGCGCGTGGTTTCGCTCATGCCTTCCTCGACGCCGAGCAGCACCCAGGCCGAAACGTCCTGTATCCGGGATACAAACATGGCGGTGATACCCGGAGCGGGCAGCTCCTCGCTGCGGTTCATGGCCCAGTATCCACTGTCCACGTAGTTTTTCTCCAGGGTAGACAAACGCTGAATCGCGCCGAAGCCACAATGGTGGTTGGTGATCAACAATCCTTTGGGCGAGATCATTTCGCCCGTGCACCCGCCGCCGAACTGGCAAATGGCGTCTTTTAGGCTGGCGTGTTCCGGGTGGTACAGATCATCGGCCTTGAGCTTGAAGCCCAGGCTTCGCATCTCCTTTTCCTGGGCTTTGTCGATCTCCAATGGGATCCACATGCCTTGTGCAGACAACCCCAAAGGGAAAACAAACAGGATCAGGTTGAACAGTTTTTTCATGTGTTACGATCAAAAATTAGCGAAAAGGCGGTTTGCCCAAGACGTTTGCCGGTTTGCCGACCAGGTCGGCGGGCACGCCAGACGGGTAAAGATACGGTAATGATCGCCGGTAAAAAATGAGTTGTGTCAGCATGAAAAACAACCGATATTAAAGGATTGTTAAGTTTGGCGGTAATGCACGTCACATTTTGGTGGCAAAATCGCTATTTACTTACATTTGACTTTGATTTCCAAACCAACTTTTTACCCAATCCTGATAATATGAAAAAGAACCTCCTTGCCTTGCTATACGTTTTGCTGCTGGCCACCGGCATGCAGGCGCAGATCGTGATCACCGAAATTATGTACAACCCACCGGAACCCGGCACCGACACGCTGGAGTACATAGAATTGTTCAACAACTCCGGAAACCCCGTAGACATCAGCGGCTGGAACTTCTCCAAAGGGGTCACTTTCACCTTTCCGGCCGGCACCACCATGGCGCCCGGCGCTTACGTCATCGTCTGTGAAAATGCCGCATACTTCCAGGCGCGCTTTGGCTTTAGCCCCTTTCAGTGGGACGGCGCCCTGACCAACGGCGGCGAAGAAATTGAACTGTCGAACGGCGGCACCGTAATCGACTATGTGAGCTACTCCAACGCAGCACCCTGGCCTACCGGCGCCGCCGGCTCGGGGCCTTCCATCGTGTTGTGCGATGTGAACGCCGACAACAACAACGGCGCCAATTGGCAGGCCTCCACCACGCCTACAGGCGTTACTTCCGGCGGCTTGCCGGTGTTTGGGAACCCCGGCGGACCGTCCAATTGCATCACCGTCGGCTATCCCTTGTACACCATCGCCCAGGTGACAACCGAAAACGCCGCCACTGGCGTTGCCGACTCCAATAACGTCACGTGTGCCCTGGATGCCGTGGTTTATGGCGTCAATCTGAGCACCAACGGCCTTCAGTTTGCCTTGATCGACTACACCAACAAAGGCATCACCGTTTTCCTCGGCGCCGGTAATCAGGGATACACCGTGCTGCAAGGCGACAGCCTCCGTGTGCTCGGTCGCGTCAGCCAGTTCAATGGCCTCACCCAGTTTGTTCCCGACAGCATCATCCTGCGCGCCGGTAACCGCCCGCTGGTAAGCCCAACGGTGGTAACCAAACCCACCGAAGACACCGAATCGAGCCTCATCCGCGTCAACAACCTCAACATGGTTGATCCCACCGAATGGAAAGGCGACGGCAGCAGCTTCAACGTGCGCGCCGTTTCGCCCGCCAACCCGCTGGACACCACCCTCATCCGGGTCGACAGCGACACCGAGGTGGCCTCCCGGCCTGCACCCACCCAGCCGTTCGACATCATCGGTATCGGCGGGCAATTTGACAATTCCTTGCCCTACACCAGCGGTTACCAGCTGTTCCCCCGTTTCAACACCGATATTTTGGAAATGGTGGGTACGCAGCAAGTCGACTGGAGCCGTGACATCATCCTGAGCCCCAACCCCGCCACCGACTGGGTTAACCTGCAAACGGTACTCACGCTGGACCAACTAACGGTGACCGACCTCCAGGGCAAACTCGTTATGCGCATCGACCAACCCCACCGTTTCAGCCAAATGCCCATTGGCGACCTGGCGCCGGGTGTTTACATCTTCCGGTTCGAAGCGGGCGGAAAATATTGGGCTACAAAATTGGTGAAACAGTAACATACCGAGCCTTTTAAACCTGACGGGGTGACTGGGAGTCCAATGTCGTCAACTAAGCGTAAAAAAATTGCTTTGGGGTTGTTTGCGGCCTTACCACGTATTTTTTTTGCCGCGAATTAGCGCGAATTCGCGCTAATTCGCGGCAAAAAAAAATCTAGTTTCGTTGTAGACAATTTTTACAACATTGCTTTTACGCTAAGTTGACGACATTGGACTGGGAGTCACCCCGTCAGTTTAAGGGAGATACTTAGGACCCCCCTTTGGCTTTTTAACATCCTCTCAAATCCTCAATTTCATTTCTGAAGACCCAGAAATTGCCTGAGTCTGTCCCACGCTGGTGAAAAAAATACGCACCACCAACCAAAAATCAACACCAAAAACAATTTAACCCAAAAAGCAACCGGTTCGGCCCATCGTTCCAGGCATACCACAGAAACAAGCAACAGCGCAACCGGTACGCCGATGCGCAGCGTTTCGGGCCAGAGTCCTTCCGATTGAATATTAGCCTTGGCAAGCACCTGCCGAAAAAGCCACATCCCGACCAGCCCCTGAGCGACCACCTGGCTCCAGGCCGCGGCCGTGATGGTAGGGAAAAAGGCAAGAAACAAGCCCATGAACCCATTCGAGGCCAGGGTCAGGAGCGCCAGCCAGTACAGCGACCACTCCGGCCGCCCGATTCCACGCAACAAGGCCGGGCCAGGTACGGATATTGCCCGTACGTAACCGATGAGGCTCATAATTCTGATCACCGGCACGGCGGGCAGCCACGCATCACCGAACAGGACGCTTACCACCTCAGGTGCAAAAACAAGGATCAGTGCGTACACCGGATACAACAAATACACGGCATCCAGCATAGATTGCCGGAAAAACCCGCTGAGCGCCTGCTGTTCATGGTGCATCCGTGCAAATACGGGAAAACTGACCCGGGAAACCATGTACCCCAGTCTGCCGGTGGGCATAACCAGCGCTGTGCAACCCAGGTTGTACAACCCCAGCGCTACCGGGCCAAGCAGCCGCCCAACCAGCAACTTGTCGAGGTTATTAAACGCCTGATCGGCAACCCTGGAGGCCGTTTCGGTTATTCCAAATTGCACAAAAGGTTGAATGACACGCCAGTCTAACGAAAAATGGCGAATAGGAAACCGCTTCCGGCGCAACAACCAAAGCATGGCCAGCACGGCGCCCAAGTGGCGGAACACCCATCCCCAGGCCATAGCCCAGCTACCCCACCCTCTCCAGGCCAGTACCGAAACCAGTAAAACGGAGGCCAACCACAAAACAGATTCCTGATAAGCCAATACATCAAACCGAAAAAGGCGCTGCAAGCGCCCGGTCAGCAACGCCTGCAGGGGGGCGAGCAGCCACACCAAACCCATGAGCCGGAGGAGCGCCGGGACGTCGCTGCGGTCGAAAAAGTGCAGCGCGGCCGGCGAAAGAACAAACAATCCAATGTACAGCAACGTGCTCCAAAACAAGGAGAATACCACCAGACCCGTCATTTGTCGGGCTGTCAACTGTTCGAGGTACACCACAGCCTGGCCAATGCCGATTTCCGCAAATGGCAGACCAATGGCTATTAAGGCCGCGGCCAGGTAAAAGTCGCCGGCAGCTTCGGGGCCCGCAAAGCGGGCGAACAACACCACTTGCACCACCTGCAACAACGCCACCGCAGCACTGCCGGCCACCGACCACCGCAATCCCTGTTCGTACTGCCTTTGCAGGCCCATGGGTTATCGAATCAGCACCATTTTCCCAAACCCGTTTTTAAAATATCCGTCAATACGGCTGTCCTCCCGAACGGGATAGTCGCTGCCATCCGCTTTTTTGGCGATAACCCGGTACAAGTACACGCCGTTGGCCAGCTGATCGCCGTATTGGTCCTTGCCGTCCCAACAGAATTCGCTTTGATGCGTCCCGGTTTTGAACTCGCCGAACTCAAATTGCGTCACCTCCCGTACCACGCGACCACTTACCGTCATGATCTGAAGATTGAACCGTGTGGGGGGCTCGTTGCCGGTCATGGTATACACAAAACAAGTGGAGGTAGAAAAGGGATTGGGGTAGTTCAGAATATTACCCAGGGAAGCCTGGCTGACCACGGAGAATCGAATGGCATAGTCCAAATCGGCGGAAGGGTTGCCCGCAGCATCCCGACCGTTGACCAACAGCCGGTAATCACCGTCGGCGGCGAACTGGGGTCGCCATTCCAAGCGGGCCGTATTTTTTTTGGGCAATTGTGCCGGATCGGCCGGGAAGAACGTCACTGCCGGGTCGGCAAAGGCTATCTGGTGCACCGAGCCGTCGGGGTGTTCCAGTTGAAGGGAAAAGGTGCTGGTGTCGCTCATCGGCAGGTACGGATTGTCGTCCTTGAGGCTGACAACCACGGTGGGCCGGGGCGAGATCAGGTCGCCATCCAGAATGTGCACACCGTCAAACGTCACATCCAGGATCGGGTTCCGGTCGTCCCGCGACACAAAAAAGTCTTTGATCCACACGTTATTGTAATGGTATTGCTCCGGCTGGTCGTTGTCCGGGTTCACGTCAATCAGCAACCGCTGCGCACCCGGGGCCAGTTGGCGGGTGTCGAACTCCACTTGTGTTTGCAGGGTGTCGCGACTTAAAAGCGGCAGGTAACGTTCGTACACCGACACCTGTTGGTTGGCGGCATCCTGCACGCGAAAGAGTACCAGCACACTGTCCATATCCGTCGTGGAGATGTTCACAAAGGCCATGCCTGCGCGCAGGAACTCTCCCGTTTGCAGGGTGTCCGGGGGCATAACCATTCCGGCGCCGGGCGCCAAGGCGCCTTCGGGAATGGCGTCATATAAAATGCGCATGTACCGGCTAAGCGTAAAAGTTCGATTCGTGGAGTCCAACCCATCGTACCGCAACCGCAATCGCGGAAAATCTTTAGCCGAAAACTGCTGGAGCCCGGTATCAATCCCGGTGTTGAATTGCATGAGCAAGGTATCCGGAACGTTTTCTCCCCGCACCCCGTACACGGTCAGCTTTTCGTATTCATCCGGATCGTCGCGGTCTCCGGGTTGCCAATGCAGGCTTTTCCAGCCTTTGGCAGGACCTACGAGGGCGGTTTCGAAGGCGCCGGTGGGCCATTTGGCGGCTATGGCGCCGCGGATCTCAAACTGGTCGTTCAAGGTGCGCGCAATGGTGTCTACAGGGGTGAAATTCGGGTCGTTTTTCTTGAAGATAAGCCCGTATGCCCACGGCGCCTTGGTGTAACCGGGCAGTTCACGCACTTTCTTTGCCCCCAGGGACTCGAGCACCGTAAACAGATTTTGACCATACACAACGGAATCGGCAGCCCAGGCCCTGGGGTCGTACCCCACGGAATCGGTTGGCCGGTTTACGGCAAACAGCCCGGTGAGGTACCCGTCCGGGACATGGTACTGCAGGAAGTTCATGAGATCCCTACGCCCATCCGGCAGCCAGGTGTTGAACCAATAGTAAAATTTGGGTGCCTTTCCGGTGTTCCACGGGCTCTGCGGCTCATTGGGTACAAACCGACCGGTAACCGGGTCCAGCATGACCACGCCTACCCCTCTGTTGATTCCCCTGATGGACCACCCATATTGCCCGTAAAACCCTTCGTAATAACTGTTTTGAAAACCCATGTACCGCGTCGCATCCATATAAGCGACGCTCAGGCTCAGGTTGGACGCGTTGTCGAGGAAGTCCAGCCGCTCCGCCGGGTCGTCGGCGTTCAGGTTGATGCGAGGGTTATCGCGGTATTGACCGTAAACCGACTGGTTCCAGCCGTCCGGACTGTTCTGAAGATAAATAAACGACCGGGTGCGCCAGGGTATTACACCGTTTACCAGGCTGTCGCGCGCTGCGCGCCAGTAATACACGGTGTTGTTTTCCCAATTGACCGGAGGACGCCAGGTGAGCAACCCGCCGGACTGCTGGATGACCGTGTTTTTTTTGAAAGGGCTGTCGAATGTAAAGGCCGTATCCATCTCAAACAGGTAGCGTTGCACGGGCGCGGTGAGGCTGAAGGTAGTGGCGCCAAGCAGTACATCGGGGTTGTTTACGATGGCGTAGGCGTCCGGCGCCAGCAATTGCACATCGTTTGAGAAGAAGACCACGTCAACGCCTTTTTCCCCGGTAACGTCGGTAAGTTGGTTGTTCCCCTCAGCCGCAGGAGGCTGTTCTGCGAGCCTGTTTTCGGTATCCAGGTCAACGAACAGGCGATTGATGCCCGCCCGGCTGTCTGTGTTGGGAAGCGCGTAGGTAAGTTTGACCCGGTTGGCCGGGGCCGGAACGCTGTCGGAAAGTCGATCCAGTACAAGCGCGCCACCCGGCAGCCCCTGCGACACCTTCAGGTCGAGTGTGCCGGGTACATGCTCCCCGATGTTGCGCACTTCAAAGGACACCTGATACTTATCGGCGTCCAGGCTGACGGGATTGGGGTTCACCTCCACACTTTCCAGGTCTACCACGTAGTCCGGGCCAGGGTGCGCATACAATTTGACCGCCGGGTCGCCCTGCAGCTGGTATTGGTGGGCGACAGCGGTGAGGCCGCTATAGCTGGATTTTACCATTTCCCCGGTAGCATTTTGCAGGGCGATGCCGATACCCTGCCCGTAGTCGTCGCCTCCGGCGCGGCCGTACAGGGCTTTGCTGTACAGGTATAGCGCATCGATAAAGCTGATGTTCACCGTGGCAAAATACGCGATGGCGCCCCGGTCCCGGGCAAGCACAAATTGCTCTCCCAGGCCCTTAAGCGGGGCCGTACAACGCCCGGAGGCGCAGCCGTTCACCATCATTATAGGATAGCGGTTTTTGTTGTTGTAGGCGTTCACCGAGCCGATGTCAAAGTCAACGGCAAAGGCCGCAGAGTGCCCAAAGATCATCCACAAGGCCACCCCTTCGTTTACCAGGTCCACCATTTGATCATAAGACGACAACTGAATCGGATCATTGGAGGTTTTAAAAAAACTGAACACTTCGGC
The DNA here is from genome assembly GCA_041736625.1 of Saprospiraceae bacterium. Classification (GTDB taxonomy): domain Bacteria; phylum Bacteroidota; class Bacteroidia; order Chitinophagales; family Saprospiraceae; genus M3007. The sequence continues at coordinate 60,999 of JBGSTG010000119.1, forward strand.
GCCGAATCGATTTTGCTCCAGCGTGGCAGCCATTTCGGCGGCGTAATCGCGGATGACCAGCTGTTCGGTGTTGAACCCGCCGCAATTGTGGATGACGCGTTTGCTCCAGCTCTTTCCCCTGATGTCTTGCGGCTGCGCGCCCAGTTCCTGCTCATGGCCCGTGATTTTGTCCAGATAATCCTTGATCTCCGAAGGTTTTTCCACCGCAAGGCGTCCCACAGCCAGAACCGGTCGGTTGAGCGAGGCGCCCTTCATGGAAAGGAGCATGTCGGCGCCGAAATAGCCAAAGGAAGGCACGAAATAAACGGAATCAGCAAAAGTGGTCTGTTGAGCAGGCGTTCTGAAAGCCTCATAAGACATGCCCTTGCCAATGATGAGCAGGTATTTTGGGTTATCCCAGTTTTGGGTTACCCAATGGGAAAAATTCCGGATAGCGATGTTGTGATAACGCACACCGTAGGCAAATTGCTCGTACAGTTCGTCAACGTCGATTATAGTCACGCGGTGGTTCCCGCCGGCAGGGCTGCTTCGATAGTCTGCGTAGGCCTGCACGTGGTTGGCGCCGTTTTGGGTGGGGTCGGCGAGCAGGCGACGGTTGGTAAGGATGATGTAGTCGGCATCGACGTCCTTCAACTGCCTGAACTGCATGGCTACGGGAACGGCGTTTTTGACCGCGGTCTCCGTGGCTACCCAAATCCGCCGTTCGCCTTGCCCTTCGGGCAGGGCAAACCGTCCGGTGCTGCCGTCCCAGTCACCCTGAATGCGCATGCGACTCGCCAAGTCGTAGAGCACCGGACCGCTTCCACCGGTCGGAAGGCCGGAAAGGGCCAGATGGCGCCTTCCTGGCGCAGGCGCCAGGGAAAAGCGGGCAAAAGGGCTGTTTTCAAAATCCGGCTCCCGGGCATACCGCAACTGAATGACCGACACGGCATTGTTATCGCCGCTGCCGGTAACGGAGGCCACATTTACCTTGGTAGTGGGTCTGACGTGCGATACCGGGAGTGAAAACATGGTATCCACAATCCGCCAGCCGGAGAAGGAATCGAGGGTAAACAGGCTGTCGTTTACCAGGATACGTTGCCTGTGTTCGCCCAGCTCACAGGCATACCGCACGCGCAGTGAAGCCGGCGGGCCATCCGGCCTGATCTTTCCCACGGTCAGGTTAATCACCCGATTCGCATTGTAGCTCGTAGAAAATCCCTCTCCGTTGAACCAGGAGTAGGTGATTTGCGGAGTGATGCGTCGCTTGATGAAGTTGGTAGCGGAAACGTTGTCGAGGGTAAACCAAACCCAGGGTTCCGGCGCCGGCAGGGCGGTCAGGTCATTGGGAACATCGGCGTACCGGAGCGGAGCGCCCGTTGTCTCCCAGGTCAGATAATAAGCACAGGTATCGTTGAATAGGCTGTATTCCGGATTGACCAATTCACCTTCAGGCTGTTCAAACAGGTGCCGGTCTACCGCACTGCGGTTTTTTTCGCCAAAAAATTCGAGATAATCACCCGGCCCCAGGCTTCCTGCTGTGCTGACGAACAGCGGCTCCTGCGCGCCATAACGGTACAGCCGGTATTGGTCGGCCGGTATAGCGCCAACCGGCATGCCGGCATCTATTAGCGATTGATGCGTGATTCGGTAGAGTCCGTCTTCAGCGACCCGAATTTTATAATAGGTTCGGGAGTGGTCTATCCACTCATTCCCATACAGGGTGTCTGTGCCGTTCCACATCTGGGCGTGCACGCCGGTGTACGCCAAAAAGACAGACAATAAAGGAAACAGAAACTTGTGTATTTTGAGCATACTTTGCGCGACATTTGGGTGGCACAAAGATACCCTTTGCCAACCAGCAATCGGATATTGTCTGCAAGACCTTTATGTTTAATTCAGGCAAAAATACCCTTGTGCCGGAAAAGAGCCTTTTAGCGGCATTGCATTGGATTCGGGCGAGTTTCAGGGCCACCGGCTTCCGGGGTTCCGCCCACAGCTACATGCCCCTTATCGGCTGGAAACCTGCGTACCCCGAGACCAGCGGCTACCTGGTGGAAACACTGGTTGAAACCTCGCGGTTGCCGGGACAGGCAGACCTGGCTGAGCTGGCACGGACATGTCTGAACTGGCTATGCGACATCCAGCTCCCTTCAGGCGCTTTCACTGCCCACACGGTAGAATACCGGACCCCCAGTGTATTCAACACTTCGCAGGTGCTGCTCGGCTTTGCCAAAGGACTACAAGAACCCGGGCTGGGTAACGCCGAGGAAAAACTTCGATGGACCACCGCCGGCACAAGGGCGTTGCATTGGCTCATAGAAAACCATGTGCCGGGCAAGGGCTGGCCTGCCGGTGCTTACGTGCCGGACAATGCCGATCCCAGTTACTATACGCGTGTATTGTGGGGTATGGCACGCATGGCGCAAGTGTTGGAGACAGACTCAGCCGATGCACTGATCCGCAGTGCGCTCCTCCGCTATGCAGGTCGGATTACACCCGCAGGCGGACTGCGGAATTGGGGTTTTTGGCCGGATAAGCCCGCCCACACCCATACCATAGCGTATGCACTCGACGGCCTATGGCGAACAGCCGTGCTCCTGCAAGAAAAGGATATCGAAGAACAAGCGGTTGCCATGACACGCACCCTGCTGGAGGTGAGGCGGCGGCATGATCGTACGGCCGGTGCCTACGCGGAGGACTGGACACCCCGGCTGAATTACTTTTGTGTCACCGGAAACGCCCAGCTTAGCCTGTTGGTGGCTGAAATGGGCCAGTCGATCCGCAGCCAGGATTGGCACGTACTGGCACTCGAAGTATTTGGTGAAGTGGCACACGCGCAATGTCTCCTGCGCGGGTCGCCCGTTTATGGCGGCATTCCCGGTTCCATACCGTTTAGTGGGCCCTATTTGCGTTTTCGCTATCCGAACTGGGCAGCCAAATTTTGGATTGACGCCATATGGGTACTTTATCCAGCGCATTTTGCACTCACGCCGGTTTCATCATCATCCCGGGAACCCTCCTGAGCAGCTCCCGTTGCCGGTCTGTGAGGTAAATGATAGCATCGACTTCCTCGGAACCGGAAATGTTGTAAAAACCGGTGCCGGGGTGCCTTTCGGTGTTTGCTCGCTGCACCAGCCGCCAAAACGCAGGGTCGCAGGAGGTATCCATCTGCAACAACATGGCGGAGTAATATTTTCCCCGGAGGGTAAAGCTGAGGTGCGACGGGGTGTCCAGGTTCGGATCGTATTCATCAGAAATGTCCTCGGGTGCGAACTTTCCGTGTGAAATAGCCTGCAGTTGCAACAACAAATGCGCATACGGCGCTTCGGTCAGCCCTGTTTCCCCATCAAAAAAAAGCAACATATTAGGAAAAGCCGACAGCAGATCAACGTAATCCGTCAGATCACCCTGAAATGCCCATTCGCCACGGTTGAAAATTTCTTGCGGGGTCAGATAATCAAACAGGCCGGCCGCTGAAAACTGGGCAATGGCCTTGCGCCAATGCTCTGTTCCGTGCACCGGATGGAACGGTTCGTTACTCAGATCAATATAAGGCTTCAGAAAGACCGGGTCGTAACGGCGAAGCACCGCAGCTTGTTTCTCCTGAAGCGCTATGATGCCCCAGCGCTTGCCTTGATCGTTCGTGTTGAACGGCAGCGTTGGCATACGTACCAGGTGCAGCCGATAAGGCGATCGCTGATCAACCAGGTACTTGTTGAAAATTTTGTAGTATGATTTTTCATCAATGGACAAGATTGGATCCCGCCCCGTTTCGTGCCGCGCCACCTGGCTGCGCATGCGGTAAAATCCGCCATGGATGGTCATTTGGACGCAAATGGTGTCGGATTGCCCCTGTTCAGCATCCACCCATGACCACGCAAATTCCTCAAATACCAGTTCAGGCAAAACTGATGCCGTCTGCCTGTGCAATTCGAGCAGCCACTCGACTGCCGTCCCGTTTTCCGGCGACGGACTCAGCATCAGGCTGTTATTGCACGCCTGCAGCAATAAATAATGATCCTTGACGGCCCCCGCATCTATTTGTTTTCGCCAATAGTCCGCCCGCAGCGGGTCGGCGATCCTGGCCTGCTGCAGTTCATCGAGAAAGAGGTGCAGTTTATCCGGCATGACGTACTCGTCGTACAAAGCAACGGCGGAAGCCATGCCCAGCAAGTCGGCTTCCGACAGGCCTTTCTCTCGGGAGGCCCAGTGGAGCAGCGCCTTTTCTTCCTCCGCCGACAGCAACCGGGCCTTGCGCAAAAGCCTGACGACGTTGGACACATCGGCTGTGGCGCCGTCGCCGCGCGACATCAGGGGTTGAAATCCTACCACTTCCATAAAAGCTGTTCTCCGGCTGGCCAAAAATGCCAAAACCGTCGCCGGTGTCATCGGTTGATACCGTTCGCGCGCGTATTGCTCGAGCAAAGGAAAATCCTGCGCCTGCACAAGACCAGAGGACAACAGGGCAGAGAACACCTCAGCCATTCGGTGCGACGATGGTTCCACCACTTTAGTATTCATCATTTCTACAGGTTTTCCAGCAGCCAAAAATCCAAAATTCTTCCCGTGGCAGGAAAGGGATTGCAAAAGACTTTGCAATGTAGTGAGCAAAACCGTTAAAATGCAAATATCTACCGAAAAAAAAACGAAACTGACCGCTATTTGGCAAAATGGGCATTTGATGAATGCGGTGCGGGACGATTGTCAGAACAATGTGCCGCCGGTTGGGCGTCCGGGTACGCCGAGGTGCCGGTATGCTTTTTCGCTTGCGACTCGCCCTCTGGGCGTGCGTTGGAGGAATCCTTCCATGATCAGGAACGGTTCGTGGACCTCCTCGATGGTGCCGGCTTCTTCTCCCACAGCAGTTGCCAGGGTGGTAAGTCCCACCGGTCCTCCCTTGAATTTGTGGATGATGGCGCTCAGGATTCGATTGTCCATTTCATCGAGCCCGTATTCGTCCACATCCAATGCCCGGAGGGCATAATTGGCGATCTCCTGATCCACCTGCCCATTGCCTTTTATCTGCGCAAAATCCCGCACCCTTCGCAAAAGGGCATTGGCGACACGGGGCGTCCCGCGACTTCGCCGGGCAATTTCGACCGCGCCCTCTGGTAAAATGGGTATGTCGAGCAGCGAGGCGGAGCGATACAGGATGCGCTCAAGGGTAGCTGCGTCGTAGTAATCCAGGTGGCAGGAGATGCCGAAACGCGCCCTGAGCGGAGCCGTTAAAAGCCCCATGCGCGTAGTAGCGCCTACGAGTGTGAACGGGTTGAGGGTGATCTGGATGCTTCGCGCGTTGGGGCCGGAATCGATCATAATATCGATCCTGAAATCTTCCATCGCAGAGTACAAATATTCTTCGATCACGGTATTCAGGCGATGGATTTCGTCGATAAACAACACATCACCCGGTTCCAGGTTGGTCAGGATGCCGGCCAGGTCTCCAGGCTTCTCCAGGACCGGGCCCGACGACATCTTCATGTTGGCCCCTAACTCATTGGCTATGATGTGCGAAAGGGTTGTTTTGCCCAGGCCGGGCGGCCCATGCAACAACACGTGGTCCATGGCTTCCCCTCGCTGACGGGCAGCCTGAATAAATACGGTGAGGTTGTCAACGAGTTTCTGTTGTCCGCTGAACTCCTCCAGCAAACGCGGGCGGAGGGCTTTTTCAATTTGCCGGTCTTCGCCTTGCGGATCGTGTGCCAGGGCTTTGGACAAAATAGGGAAAGAAGGTTAGAACGTTGCGACCATCACAACGTCATCGGCAATCCAGTCTGGAAGTAACATCGTTTGCATATTGAGATATTAGACGAAGGACGGCCGAATTTATTACATGCGCTGAGCAAAAAAAGTTTTTGCAAATATACAATATTTATTGGTTCAGCTGCACCACCTCAGAATTATCGGTACAATTCATGTACAGTTCATCAATGGGCTGCTTGAACACCGGATGTTCCAATTCCGGATCAATCTCCATGAGCGGCACCAGCACAAAGGCCCGCTTGTGCAATTCAGGATGCGGGATTTCAAGTCCTTTGTCGCGTACAATTCGCTTGCCATAGAAAAGAATGTCCACATCAATGGCCCGGGGCCCCCACTTCTCTACGTGTTCGCGCCCCATTTCTTTTTCAATTTTGGCGATCGACAACAACACCCCCCGGGGATCCTGCGTCGTGTTGGCCATCACCACCATATTCAGAAACGGGGGCTGTTCGGGTAGCCCCCACGGCTGCGTTTCGTAAATACTGCTTCGTTTGGCAATTTTTCCAATGTAGTTATCAATCAAAACCTGAACTTTTTTCAGTGCCTCCCGGCGATCCCCGAGGTTGGCGCCCAGGCCCAGGTAAACATTGATGTATCGTTTGTGCGTATGTATCTGCATGTGCGTTTCGAAAGGATTGCAAAGATAGCACTATTCAGGTTCACTGGCAAATGCATTACCTTTGCACGCGAAATTGATTACCTTTCAAAAAAACACACGCATGATGAGCAGCAAATATGTTATCCCCGCCCTGTTTTCCTTACTGTTGATGGGCGCTTGCGGCAACAAAGTAGACGAGACCGTCGTCAGCAACATCCAGGATCTATCTGGAAAAGTGGATACCGGCAAATCGGAAATGGCGCCGCTGTCAGAAAAAACCCAGGCCCTTGTCTCCAAACTGCAACTGGTGCCCCTGGATGTGCAGGCCAAAAAAGAGTTTGTAGACTTTTACAAATTCGCCAAAGCGGTCACCACCAAAAAAGAGTTGATGGAAGCCTCGTACAACGAGCTGCAAACGCAATTATCGGACATCGAAGAAAACTATCGCTCCGGAAAGGTCAAAAAAGAAGAGATTACTGCTGAATTGAGCAATATCAACGCCCAGATAGAGGGTATCCGCTATTCCGTACCCAAGATCATGCATATATCGGATAGCCTGTCAGGCGCTTATGACCAAATGGCGGCTGGTGCAACGGGTACTCCCCAGCCCGTAACCCTGTCCGACGCCGGAGGTATGCTGGCGCCAAACGCCGCACCGGGCGCGCTCGCCGCACCGGCCCCCGGTGCTGCGGCAACCATGTCGCCAACCGACGGAGCGAAATCGGGCAGCGGCGGAGCAACCTCTCCGTTGGGCTCAGGGACGGCCCCCGCAGCGAATGACGCCAAAAAGCTTCCGTCAGAAAAGGATGGTACGATCAAAACGGGTAAAAAGTCCGAGACAAGTATCATCAACCAATAAATCCGAACAAGCGCTTACTTGTTGGACAACCACTCGGCAATCTTGGCAGCCATCTGCGGATTGTCGTGCGCAAACCGCATGGCGTCCAGGTGGGTTCTGCCGTTTATCGTCCACAACTCTATTGCCTCCTTCGCCGGGTAACGCTCGACGAAGGAGGCACTGCATGGATAAGGAACGATAGCGTCTTCGGGACAATGCGTGATCAAGGCCGGGAGCTTCTCGTCCGGTGCCAGGTGGTTCACCGGATTGGCCTCTTGAAAAGCATCCGAACCCTTTTCCCCGCCTGCGTACGACTCCAGGGCCTGGAAAGGTGGCAGGTGATCCAGATCGAGCGGGCCGGCTATCGACAAAAAGCCGGTGATGCTCCCGTCGTCCAGACCAGCATCCCGACGCCGGCGTTGATCAAAAGCCAGGTGCGCCGTTAACGTGGCCCCGGCGGAGGAGCCGCTGAGCAAAATCGGCGTGTTCCCCCAGCCTCGCTCATGGGTCCATCCCCGAACCGCGTGAATGGCCGACACCATATCCGCCATCATGTGTGTGTGATGAAAACGGGGCGAAAGCCGGTAAGCCGGCATGACCACGTGAAAACCTTGTTTGAGAAAAAACGCGGTGACGTCCGGATACATGCCGGGGAAACCGTTGCGCCAGGCGCCGCCATGCACAAAAAACAGTACGCTGTGCCGCTTGGGTCTGGGATTTTCCCATACCAGCATGTACTGGCGCCGGTGATCGCCATACCGAACGCGTTCGGGTGGATGCATGCGTGGGGACATCAGCATGTGCCGGGCCATCCGGCCCGGAATTTCGAACAATTGCCTCAACAATTCCGGATGAACAAGTGATAGATCGGCCAACGGATTACGACTAAGGTCCATTACGTGTCTTTTTTTACAGTACAACAGTTGAACGCCGGCGGTGTTTTTTCAAAAAGGGCAAAAAAACAGCCCTGGCGTATGTCCAAACTGCTGTTATTTTGTATATTCGTTTAACGAAGGATTCAGAATCCAATTTCATGAGCCGATTTGCCTGGATTTTTCTCTGTGGGTTGTTGACAACAGGTGTCTTCGGACAAGCGCCTGTCCTGGTGGTGGACAGCATCCGGCAGGTACCTTGCCAGGGCGCCGTTGGCGGTTCCGTCTGGGCATCCGCTACCGGCGGGGCGACTCCTTTTGTGTTTACCCCAAGCAACGACACGGTGGGGTACCCGACCGGGGCGTTCGTCGATTTTTTTCCGGCAGGCAACCACTTTATCGCGGTAGTGGATGCTGCCGGGGCTTCCGATACGGTTTTTTTTGCCATTACCGAACCGGATCCTTTTGATTTTCAGTTTCAGTCTGGCAGTTCCCGCTGTTTTGGCGAACCTTCGGGCAGCATCACGGTCGCCCTTGAAGGCGGAACGCCACCCTACTCCTTTTTATGGGAGAACGGCGACGCCGGTACGATTGCCGACAGTCTTCCGGCAGGCATTCACTTTGTCACCGTTACCGATGCCTATGGGTGCCTGGCTGTTTCGGCGGCCATGGTTGGTGAACCCGCGCCTATTCTAGTCGACAGTTTTATTGTGAAAAACGTTGCTTGTTTTGGCGATTCCACCGGATCGGTGTTCGTCTTGCCCGTTGGCGGTACAGGGCCATTTTCGTATGTGTGGAACAATGGCGTGACAATACCCGCTGCCGGCGCTTTGGCAGCAGGCGTCTATGTAGTGACGGTTACTGATCAAAACAGCTGCACCGGCACAGGGGCAGCAGAGGTCACCCAGCCACCTCAATTACAAATTTTCCTGCAACAGATCCTTTCGACTACCTGCCGCGACACCTGCGACGGCAGCGCCGGTATAAACATCGTGGGAGGAAGTCCCGGATATTCCATCCACTGGGGTGTGCCGGGCGTTTCGCCGGAAAGTCTGTTTATCCATATATTGTGTGCCGGAGAGTACACCGTCGTGGCAACTGATTCGGCGGGCTGCACGGCATCCCTGGCCTTTGACATCAGCAGTCCACCGCCCCTTTCCCTTCAGTTGCAGATACAGCCGCCGACCTGCGCGGGAGCGTCCGACTGGCGAGCACAGGCAACTGCTTTGGGGGGCACGCTCCCGTACGCCTATGCCTGGAGCACAGGTCAGACAGGCGCCACAGCGGATTCGCTGCCCTGCGGGGCGATCCGCGTGGTCGTTCAGGATTCAAACCAATGCAGCATAAGCGGGCTGGATAGCCTGCCTTGTGTTCCACCGCTGCTGGTGGACAGCCTTTCGGTCGATCCTGTCCGTTGTTTTGGCGGCGCCGACGGCCGTATTTCCGTGCGTCCAACCGGAGGGCAACCGCCCTATGCCTATTTGTGGAGCGACCCGAATGTGCAAACCACCGAGGTGGCGTCGAACCTGCTTCCGGGGTCATACACCGTTACAATAACAGACGACTATGGCTGCCGTTTGGTGGTGCCGGCAACCGTCACCGAGCCGTTGCCGCTTAATGCGGGCCTTCAGGCCCTCGATGCCGTGTGCACAGGCGAAAACAATGGATCTGTGTTTGTCTCGGTTTCCGGAGGCAACCCGCCTTACCTGTACGTTTGGAATACGGGCGCCGGCGCCAACCCGCTGACCGGGCTTGGCCCGGGCGTTTATTTCGCCACCGTAACCGACACGAAAGGTTGCACGACAACCACGCCGCCGGGGTCTGTCGCCGAACCCGCTGAGCCGATCGCGCTAATGGTGGCACAAACACGCGCCAGTTGTTTCGGCCAAAACAACGGGGCAGCCGAAGCCTCCGTCTCGGGCAGCAACGGCCCGCCGTATGCGTTCGCGTGGAGCAACGGGCAGTCCGGCCCGTCGGCAACCGGACTGGCGCCGGGCAGTTATGCCGTCACGGCTACCGACGCACGCGGGTGCAGCGTCGCCGAAACGGTGGCGGTGGTGGCTTTGGACAGCATCCGCATCAATGTTATTTTTGCTAAACCCACCTGTCGTGGGTATACAGACGGCCGGGCCGCCATCAACCTTGTACAAGGCGGGGCCGGCATGGGCGATACGAGTTTGTACACCTACACCTGGAGCGTGCCGGACAATCCCGGCACTTTGCTCATCGATAGTCTGGTCGGCAACACGGACTACCAGGTCACCGTAACCGACTTACAGGGGTGCACGGCGGCTACCGGATTTTTTTTACCCGACGCCGAAACCATTCGCCTGTTCACATACACAACCGACGTTTCCTGTTCGGGAGACAGTACCGGAGCGGCAGGCATTTCCAGTGTGCAGGGGGATCACCCGGTGGTGTCGTACAGCTGGACTACCGGAAGCCAGGCAACTGCTTTGACGGCCATTCCGGCAGGCGACTACGGGGTGACGGTTACCGACTCCCGAGGCTGCCGCGCCGACACCATGCTCCGTGTGCTGGAACCTTTGCCCCTGCAGGTTGCATTTGACGTCAACCCGCTGTTGTGTTTTCAGGGAAATGATGCGGCCATTCGCGCTGTGGTATCTGGTGGTGTGCCGGCATACGATTTTTCATGGAACAACGGCGCTACCACCGATCTGCTGGCCGGCATAGGCGCCGGAACCTACGTCCTTCGGGTGCTGGACGCCAAGGGCTGCCTTCTGGTGGATAGCATAATGATTACGGCGCCTCCGGAACCGGGTTATTCGGTGACCGGAATTCCGCCGGATTGTTTTGGCGGGCGCAACGGCAGTATAGTCGTTGAACCTCAAAATCTGGTTCCGCCCATCCGGTACCGTCTGAATGAAAAACCATTCGGCAGTAGTTCGGCATTTAAAAACCTGGCGTCCGGGTTGCATGTCTTGCAAATCAGGGATGGCAATGGCTGTACGTACACCGACACGGTATGGCTGGCAGAACCCTTGCCGATCCAGGTGGATCTGGGCGCCGATACGGTGATTCGGGCCGGCGATACCCTTGTGTTGACGGCCAACGTTTCCGGGGCTTCGGCCCCTGTGGAATACGCCTGGTCGAGCGTCCTGGTAGCAAAAACGGCCTGTGTCGATCCGGAATGCGCCGAGCTGACCGTGGCGCCATTGCAGCCCAATACCTACCGTGTGCGGGTGACCGATGCCAGGGGATGCACGGGAGAAGCAGCAATACGGGTGGCGGTGGATCAAAGCCGGATGCTGTACGTGCCGACAGCCTTCAGTCCAAACGGCGATCAAAACAACGATCTGTTGTTGGTGCACGGCCCGGAGAAAGGGGTAGCGGAAATTTCGCATTTTTCGGTTTACAACCGTTGGGGGGAAGCCGTATACACCGACCAGCAATTTTTGCCCAATAACGCCAACCGTGGCTGGGATGGCCTGTTCAGGGGCAGACCTTGCGACCCCGGCGTTTATGCATGGATGCTTGAGGTGGTATACATCGACGGGCAAATTGGTATCTTTACGGGCAATACGACCCTGTTACGTTAACTTTCAATCCAGCTCATTTCCATGACCATCCCGTCTTCCTTTTTATGCCGATTGCTCCCGGGCGTGTTTTGTTGTTTTGCTTTTTTCGACATCCGGGCGCAGGATCCGCATTTTTCCCAGTTTTACCACACCCCCTGGAACCTCAACCCGGCCATGACGGGGCTGCACAATGGCAGTTGGCGCGCTTCGCTCATTTACCGCGACCAGTGGGGCAGCATTTTGGCACAGGAGCCATTCCGCACCTTTTCGGCGTCGGCCGACGGTAGAATTCCGGTGGGTCGGTTCGACCACCTGGGGGTGGGCATCGGCGCTTTGCACGACGAAGCCGGCACAGCGCGGTATACACTGAACAACATGCACGCCAGCGGCGCTTATCTGCGCAGGCTGTCGGGCAAACCCAGACGGGCAAGCCATTACCTCGGCGCCGGTTTTCAGGTGGGCGCAGGGCAAAACAACATCGAATGGAGCCGGCTGTGGTTTAGTCGCCAGTTTGATCCGGTGACCGAAACACCCGATTTGGGCGCCGGAAATGGAGAACCAAACGCGAATGCTTCCGGGAATATCTGGCTGGACTTCAACGCCGGGATTGTCTGGTATACTTTGCTTAAAAACGATGGCTTTATTTTGGCCGGCGCAGCCCTCCATCACCTGAATGAGCCGGTGGTATCGTTGATTGACGATTTTTCAGAAACCCTTTACAGGCGGGTCTCCCTGCACGCCTCGGGTCATTTTCCTATTGCCAATGAACTGGCCTTGCTCCCCGGTGTCTTGTGGATGGGCCAGGGTCCTGCACAGCAAATCAACCTGGGGTCGAACATCCGGTACGGCAACGCTGATAACCGCGAAATGGCGCTGCGCACAGGCGCCTGGCTGCGGTTGGCCAACCGGCTGGAGGAGGGTATCCGGCCTGAAGCAGTGGTGGTAACGGGAATGTTCGAGTTGGACCGGTGGATGCTGGGGCTTAGTTACGACATCACCGTATCCTCGTTGGGACAGGCCAACAGCAACCGGGGTGCGTTCGAGATCAGCCTGAGTTATGTGCATCCGGGTACACGTAAAGGAAAGGTGTTGTGCCCGTCGCTTTAACTATACAAGTTTTACACCATGTTTAAGTCGCATTTTTTTCCAATAGTGCTGGCGCTGGGTATGGCAGCTTGCGCAGCGCCACCTGCCGACCCTGGTCTGAAGGAAGCCAGTCGGGTAACCATCGACTCCTTCCCTTCTGTCCATGTAGACGCCCGACGGGTTGATGTGTGGTTGCCGGCGGGGTATGCAAAAAACGCTGCCGGCCACTATGCGGTGTTGTACATGCACGACGGGCAAAATTTGTTCGACACCACCCTGGCCTTCGGGCACGAGGAGTGGAAAATCGATGAAGTGGCTTCCCGCATGCTCGAGGCAGACAGTCTGCGCCCATTTATCGTGGTCGGCATTTGGAACACGCCCAAACGGTTCCGGGAATACGCACCTGCCAAGCCTTTTGACGATACCCCGGCATCCTACCAGGAGCGCCTGGGCGCCGAACGGGGGAAAGGCGCGCTGGCAGACGCGTATTTGCTTTTTTTGACCCGGGAACTCAAACCATTTATCGATTCCGTTTATGGGTGCAGCCGTCGCCGCGAAGACACCTATATGATGGGCTCCAGCATGGGCGGGTTGGTCTCCTTGTACGCTGTTTTGGAATATCCGGATGTGTTTGCAGGAGCCGGATGTGTATCGACCCACTGGCCTTTGAGCCTTCTTCAGAACGACACGGTCTTTTCTCGGGCCATGGGCAGGTACTTGTGGTCAAAATTACCGGAAGCCGGCAACCCCAAATTGTATTTCGACTACGGCACGGTTGCACTGGACAGCCTGTACCCGCCCCATCAAATGTACATAGACAGCCTTTTACGGGCGATCTCATACCCTGCCGACTTGTGGACAAGTCGTAAGTTTGCCGGCGAATCGCATTCCGAAGCCTCCTGGTCGAAGCGGGTGCATGAACCGTTGTATTTCTTATTACAAAAAAAACCGGCAAACCAACAATGAAGTATGCTTTTATGCTGGTCGCCCTGCTGACCTTAGCTTTTGCCCGCAGTCAGTCTGCTGCCATCCCTATCGGCCAGATTCAGCTGTTTGAGCCATTGTCTGTAAAAGGCCAGAAAAGGCCCGTCCAGCAACCAGCCGCACCGCTAGTGCCCAAAAACGTGACGTATTGGGCCATTTGGATTGTGATTACACTGGCCATTTTTTTTGCCGTTCGGATCATGTACCTGAATGGCGGATGGGGACTGAAAGTTTTTGCCGTTGTCCTTTTTTTAGCGGGCCTGACCGGCGTTTCCTACCTGATGATGATGATCCGGTTCTTTGACTACGATCAGCGCAACATCCAACCGGAACAGATCGCCATTGCTGACTTTTACAAGATGAACCAACAGCTTGGTATAGAAACACCCTATCACCAGATCCTTTTCGACGATGGTTTTCGCATAGCGATTGGCGCCGGAGAAAACGGGCTGGTGATCGCTGATTACAAAGAGAACAAAGGCATGGTCTTTCCATTGTCGAAAGTTGACACCATTTTGGTGGAAGAGGGCGACCCGGCGGCCCTGACTGCTTTGCCGGAAAACGGCCCGGCTGCCTGGTCTATTGAAACGGACGAGGCGCGCGCAGCGCATGGGGGTCAGTTGCAACAAATACAAATCGTGTTCAAGGAAACGCAGCCATGGGCCGTGACCATCCGGTTCCGACAGACCGGGTACCCACAAGCCACAGCATCAGACTTGCAGGAAATGCTCATGGGCAGCATCGACTACTATCAAAACAACCATCCGGAATAACCCATGCCAGAACTGGTTCCATTTTCCATGCCCGTTTCGCTCCGTTGGGCCGATTTCGACCTGAACGGCCACCTCCGTCATTCGGTCTACTACGATTTTGGCGCCGCCGCCCGGGTTCAGATGCTCGACCAGTGCGGACTAACGCTCGAAAAGATGCTTGAACACCGTATTGGACCAGTGCTTTTCCGCGAAGAAGCCGTTTTCAGGAAAGAAGTCCGGTGGGGCGATGAACTCCGCATAACCCTGTGGGTTACCCGGTTGAAAAGAGATTTTTCGCGTTTCACCTTCCGGCACGAGCTGTTAAAGGCCGATGACAGTCTGGCGGCCGTCATGCACGTTGATGGCGCATGGATTGATATGGACCGGCGCAAACTGACCGGGTTGCCGGATTTTGGGGTAGCCCTGGCGGAAAGGATGCCGAGGAGTCTGGATTTTGAGTGGACGGAATAATATATTCGTCCTACGACTATACTCGTAGGACGACTTTTTGTTTTGCTAGTGCGCGTCATGGAGCACCAAAAACGGAATTTTAGTTCGGTGAGCCAACTTCCGCGTGATGCTCTCAAAAAACAGGCGATTGATGAGTGAATGCTCATGCGCTACGGCCACCAGGGCATGGGCATCGGTGCTTTCCACAAAATTGGAGACTGCCTGAGCGACATCCCTGTCATGCAGGTAATGAAAATCGCATGGAATGCCTTCCAGTTTTTGGCGAAGGTTATTTTCGCGTGGTTCATTGCGCTCTTCGCCGGGCTTATCCAGGATGTGAACCACCCGTAACGTGCTCTTGCCTGTTCCAAGAAATTGCCGTAAAGTCAGCATCGATTTCTCCCCGATGGTCATGTTGTAATCAGTCGCGTACACCACGCTGCCCGTCGGCTTGAACTGTCCCCCCATCGGAATGGCCAGGAGCGGAATACGGGTGCGCGTCATCACGCCGGCCGTGATCGACCCCAGTAACATCTCCTTGAGACCGGTAGCGCCGGTGGTACCCATCACAATCAAATCGGCTTGCATGTCTTCCGCCTCGTCGCAAATGGTGGGTACCGGGAATCCCAGCACACAGGACGAGTTCATGGGCACATCCGGAAAGCCGGCGCGCCGCTTCAGTCGCTTGAGCCAGTCGGCGAGCACCTTGTTGCGCTGAGCGAGGTAGTCGTAGGTCCAGAACGCGTTGTAAAGGTTGCTGTCTACCCCTTCATTGGGAAATATGACGTTGATCACGTGCACCTGGGCGCCCGTTTCCCGAGCGTATGCCACGGCATAATGCAGGGCGTTGGTGGCGCACTTGGAAAAATCGATGGGAACAAGGATGGTCGGCATGGTTACAGGTTAAGAGCGTTTGACCCAAATGACTTCGTTGGCATGGACATCCAGGCCGATTTTGCGGGACAGCACGAAAAAGAAATCGGACAGTCGGTTGAGGTATTGCAACAAGAGCGCATCAACGGGTTGGGTGGCGCGCAGGGCGACAACCAGGCGTTCCGCCCTGCGACAAACCGTGCGGCAAATATGCGCCGCAGAAACGGAAGGATGGCCACCGGGAAGGATGAAATTTCTGAGTTCAGGCAGTTCTGCATCCATGGCATCCATTTGAGATTCCAGGAAAAGAACGTCCGCCTCCGTCAAATCGGCGGGCGGCAACGGGCGATCGGGGTCGGAAGCCAGGCTGGAGCCTATGCTGAACAAGCGGTTCTGTATCTCGAAAAGAACAGCGCGCTGGTGCGGGTCGGACAACTGATCGCGCAACGCCCCGGCAAATGCATTCAATTCATCAACAGTGCCGTACGCTTCCACCCGCAGATCGGCTTTCGATACCCTTCGGCCGCCGAACAGGGAGGTCTCACCGGCGTCACCGGTCTTGGTGTAAATTCGAAATGGCATTTTTTTACGGGCAAAATTCCGAAAAAAAGGTTTTATACGCACCGGTTTGGCTATTTTTGCGGCGCCTTAGAAAAAAGCTTTTCTTACACTGCCTACAACATTACACAGATATGGGACGCGCGTTTGAATTCCGGAAAGAGCGTAAGTTTAAACGTTGGGCCGGCATGGCCAAAACCTTCACCCGCATCGGCCGGGAGATCAACCTGGCGGTAAAAGCCGGCGGGGCAAATGCGGAGTACAACTCCCGGCTGCGGCTGGCCATCCAGAATGCCAAGGCAGCCAACATGCCCAAGGCGAACGTGGAGAACGCCATCAAAAAAGCCAGCGGTAAAGACGCCGAGAACTTCCAGGAGGTCGTCTACGAAGGTTACGGCCCCCACGGCATCGCCATTCTCGTAGAAACAGCCACCGATAACCCCACGCGCACCGTGGCCAATTTGCGCATGTATTTCGATCGCGGCGGCGGCGCTCTGGGCAATTCCGGTTCGGTAGGGTACATGTTCAACCACAAAGGGGTGTTTAAAATAAAGGCCGAAGGTCGCGACTGGGATGAGCTGGAACTCGAACTCATCGACGCCGGTCTGGAAGAAATCAAACGCGAAGACGACGAAGTGGTGCTGCTCACCGATTTCGCCAACTTCGGCGCCATGCAAAAGGCCCTTGAAGACCGGAATATAGAAACCAGCAGCGCCCAGGCGGAATGGATCCCCACCATGACCAAAAAACTCGGCGATTCCGAAGTGGAACAAATGATCAAACTGCTGGATAAACTGGAAGAGGACGACGACGTGCTCAACGTGTTCCATACCATGGACATGAGCGAATAGCAGCCGCTGCGTGCAAGCTACTCGTCTGAGACACCTTCTTTACCCCCCTCCTCCTCCGGTTCGTTGCGGCCAAGGTTGAGCAGCTCCGGATCCCAGGTCCAAAGTCCCTGGTCAAATTCCCGGCGCATGCGTTCCATATTCTCGTGGTGGTAGCGCTGCAACCCTCTTGGGTTGGGGTAACGGCTCCACAGCGACTCTTCGTCGAAAGGCACACCGGTGCTGATGCTCTCCCGCAAGGCATAAATATAAGCCAGCCCCTCCTGTTGGCGGTTCATCCACCCGTCCATATCGAAAGCCATGCTGCCGTGCCCGGGCACCACGCGCGTGAACCAGTTTTTATCGTGGATCGCATTTAATTTCAAGAGGGTTGCTTCGTAGGCCATGCTGGAGTCCGTGATGATGGGAAACTCCAAATCCGACAGGTAATCGCCGGCAATCAGCAGTCCAAGTTGCCAAATGATCACCATCATGCTGTCGGTTGTGTGCCCGGGCGTCAGGAAAATCGACATTTTGGTTTGCCCTACCCGAAACTGAACCCCATCGCGGTACACCAAAAAATTGCCCACCGGGTATTCCACCCGGTAATTCCGCCGCAGGTAGTATTGCTCGTCAAATGTCAGCGCCTCTTCCAGCAACTCTTCCCGCCTGGGATGGCTGGCCATGGCCTCGGTCATGAATACGCGGTTGGGAGTAAAAGCCCTGAACCCCAGAATGTGATCAAAATCCGAATGCGTAAACAACAAATAAAGCGGTTTATCCCCCCGTTTCTCTTCCACCAACAGTTGTATTGCCCTGATTTCCTCCGGCAAAATACCCGGGTCAAACACCATAACCACATCATCTGTGTGTATCACCGTGGTGTTCATTCGGTAAAGCGCACTCTGAAAGACCGTGATGTTTTGGTCCCTGAAAAGGATGCTGGCCATATTGCTTTGGATCTTTGGTCTGCAAGTGCTAAAAAAGGCATATTTTTGCAGGCGTTGTCTGGGCGACAAAAGTAACACACAGAAATCCCGCTACCAAACAACCAACTGTATAAATGGGAAATATCGTCGCCATTGTCGGCAGACCGAATGTAGGAAAATCAACCCTGTACAACCGCCTCGTCGGTATGCGGGAGGCCATTACAGATGACTTTTCGGGTGTTACCCGTGATCGGAAATATGGATTTTGCGAGTGGAACGGAAAGCGTTTTACCGTGGTGGACACCGGCGGTTTTGTGCAAAGTTCTGACGATGTCTTCGAAATGGCCATCCAGCAGCAAGTGCGCATTGCGGTGAACGAAGCAGCCGTAATCCTGTTTATGGTCGATGTACAAACGGGCATCACCGACCTCGACGACAACATCGCCAACCTCCTGCGCCGGCATAAAAAACCCGTCTATCTGGTGGTGAACAAGGTGGACAACCACAACCGGCTCATGGAGGCCAATGAATTCTGGAGCCTGGGCTTCGAAAACGTCTTTTTTGTCGCCTCCATTAGCGGTAGTGGCACCGGCGACCTGCTCGACTCCGTCGTGGAGCACATCGAAAATCTGGAACCGCTCGAAACCGAACTGCCCAAATTTTCCATCGTCGGTCGCCCAAATGTGGGAAAATCATCCCTCACCAACGCCTTGCTCGGCGAGGAACGCCACATCGTTACCGCCATTGCCGGCACCACCCGCGACTCCATTCACTCCCACTACAATAAATTCGGCAAGGAGTTTATCCTCATAGACACCGCCGGCATACGCAAAAAAACCAAAGTCGAAGAAGACCTCGAGTTTTATTCCGTCATGCGCGCCATCCGGGCCGTGGAAGAGTCCGACGTGTGCCTGCTGATCATAGACGCCACCCTGGGGCTCGAAGCCCAGGACATGAACATCATCCGGCTGGCGCAGAAGCGCCACAAAGGGCTGGTTATCCTGGTGAACAAGTGGGATCTGATGACCAAAGAAACCAACTCGGCCAGGGACTACGAACTGGCCATTAAAAACAAAATCGCCCCTTTTGACGACGTGCCCATCCTGTTCATTTCCGCCATGGAAAAACAACGCATATTCCAGGCCGTAGAAGCCGCTATGGAGGTGTACGCAAACCGGGCGCGCCGCATCAAAACGTCGGAGCTGAACGACCTGATTCTGCCCATCATCGAACAAACACCACCGCCATCGGTCAAAGGCCGCTACCCCAAGTTCAAATACATCACCCAATTGCCAACCCCTTACCCGTCGTTTGCGTTTTTTGTCAACAATCCCAACTGGGTGCGCGACTCCTACAAACAGTTTCTCGAAAACCAGATCCGAAAATTGTTCAACTTTCAGGGCGTGCCGATTGAGGTGTACATGCGGTCAAAATCCTGAAAAGCACCCCCACCGGATAAATAGCATTCGTACATGAAACTTAAACACATCACACTACTCCTGCCGGCCGTTTTTGTCGCCTTTTTGCTGTCTTGCGATCAGAAAGAGGACATACCGGCCTACGTGCGCGTCGAACCTTTTACCATTGATGAGCCCGGGGGCGATACCCTGCACGACCTCACCGACGGCTGGTTTTACGCCGACCTGGCGTTTCTGGGGGCGTATGATTTGCCCTCCGACATTCCGGTGCTCAACGAAGGCATGCAGGAAATTCTGGTGTTTCCGGGCATCAAGGAAAACGGAATTGTCGAAACGCCCAATATTTACCCCATGATGACCTGGCACATCGAGGAGACGACCCTCGTCCCGGGAAAAGTTACCGTGGTCAAACCCGTGGTGCGATACGACCCGGCCGCTATTTTTGCGTGGGACATCGGTCGCGGCACCTTCGACGGCAATTCCACCGTGGCCCTTGAAAACCTGGACGCGGACGCCGACCTGAACTTCATCTTTTCGGATGCCGGGGGGTTTACCGGCAAATACCTGCAAATGGAGGTGGACACCGCACACCCAACCATGGCGGTGGCCTTCGAAGCAGTCACCCTGCCCACCGTGCGCGAACGGCAAACCTGGCTGGAAATGCACTACCGGAATGAGCTGCCGTTTGTGCTCAGCCTGATCGGACAAACGTCCGGGCAGGCCGACGATTTTTCGCCGGTGTTCCAGTTCAATGTGTCGCCGGAATGGAACAAAATCTACATTAACCTCACTGATTTTGTTTCGTTTGACCCACACGACGAATACCGTCTGCTGTTTAACCTGAACCTGCCGTTCACCGGCGCCGCCATTTCCGGAAAAGTACATATCGACAACGTGCGTTTGGTGCACTTTTAAGCCGATGTCCCGTAAAATTCGACAAAAGCACACCTTTTATTACGGTTGTGCAGACTTTTTGATGGCCTCCCTCGCCTGGGCCGTTTTTTTTCTGTACCGGAAAAACGCAGAGGGCACACCCTGGGATACGGCCTTTTTTACCGACCCCAATTTTTTGCTTGGCATCCTCATCATTCCCATTGGGTGGGTTTTACTCTACAGCATTTTCGAGCATTACACCGACATTTACCGGCAGTCGCGCCTGCGCACGTTCTCCCGCACCTTTTTCCTGAGTTTTCTGGGGGTACTGTTTCTGTTTTTCTCTTTGATGCTCGACGACGTGGTGCGGAGCTACCACAACTACTACCGGTCGTTTCTGGTGCTTTTTGGTTTGCATTTTGTCCTCACCACCTTTTCCCGGATGGTACTCCTGACGCGCGCCGGCAACCGCCTGAAAAGGGGCCAGGTTACGTTTAATACGCTGCTCATCGGCGGAAACCAGAACGCCCTTGACCTTTATCAGGATATTGCGGGCAGACCTAAAGGGTTGGGCAACCGGTTTCTGGGTTTCATCGACACGAATGGCGGCAGCGAACAGGCCATGGCGCATTTCCTGCCCCGCCTGGGGTTCCTGAGCGACCTTGGGCCGGTGATCGAGCAATACGATGTGGAAGAGGTGATTATTGCCGTGGAGACCTCCGAGCACAACCGCGTGCGGGGCATCCTCAACACCTTGTTTGATTATGGCGACCGCCTGTTGGTCAAGATTATTCCTGATATGTACGACATCCTCCTTGGCAGCGTCCAGATGAACCACGTGTTCGGCGCGGTGCTCATAGAGGTCCGGCAGGACCTGATGCCGCGGTGGCAGCGCGTTATCAAGCGGGGGATGGACGTGAGCATCAGCGCGCTGGCCCTGGTGCTGCTCAGTCCGTTGTACGCATTTATCGCCCTTCGGGTGCGCATGTCGTCGCCCGGACCGGTATTTTACCACCAGGAGCGCATCGGTTTCCAGGGAAAACCCTTTTTTATCCATAAGTTTCGCTCCATGTACACCGACGCAGAGCACGCCGGCCCCCAACTATCCAAGGACAACGATCCGCGCGTCACGCCGTGGGGAGTCACCATGCGCAAATACCGGCTCGATGAACTGCCCAACTTCTGGAACGTGCTGAAAGGCGAAATGTCGCTCGTAGGCCCCCGCCCGGAGCGGCGCCACTTCATCGACCAAATCGTGCAGCACAACCCGCATTACAAACACCTGCTCAAAGTGCGGCCCGGCATCACCTCCTGGGGACAGGTGAAATACGGGTACGCCTCCAACCTCGACGAAATGCTTCAACGCCTGAAATACGACCTGTTGTACATCGAGAACATGTCGCTTGGGCTGGATTTTAAAATATTGTTCTACACCGTGCTCGTGTTATTGCAGGGGCGAGGGAAGTAAAAAAACAGAAAACCCAACGTAGCTTTGATCCTAACATTCGCCAATTATGAAAATGCTCCTTTCTGTTTCGCTTTTTGCGGCACTCTTTTTTTCCGCCTGTGGCCCCACGCCGCCGTCGCCCGCCGCACCGGCCGCGCCCGCCGCACCGGCGTTACCGGTGGCCAAATTCCCTGTGTACTGCTATGAACAACGCATGCCCGACGGCTCCGTGCTCAGCTTCCAGTACACCGATTATTACGACGACATCGTGGGCATACTCGATTACTCCTTCGCTGAAAAAGACGGCGCCCACGGCACGTTTAAAGGCAAAAAGGAAGGCAACGTGATCACAGCCGTGTGGGGTTACGTGGTAGAAGGCTCGCAGCAACAGGAAGAGATCATGGTTAAAATTGAAGGGGACAACGCCATCAAAGCCTCCGGTGAGTTGATGGAAACCCCCGGTGGACTGCTCAAACTAAAGGATCCCGCCGGCGCTTCCTGGGTCGAGACCTTCGGACGGGTACAATGCGATTAGGCACGGCATTTTTTTTAGCCCCGTGGCGACACGGGGTGTGATTTCCCATTATTTTCGCGGCATGCAAAAGATACTTGTTGCCAACCGGGGCGAAATCGCCCTGCGCGTCATGCGCACTGCCCGCCGCATGGGCATACAGACTGTAGCCGTGTATTCGGAAGCCGACCGGTACGCACCACACGTGCGGTTTGCCGACGAGGCCGTTTGCATCGGCCCGCCGCCGTCGGCCCAAAGCTATCTGCGGGCCGACAAGATCGTCGAAGCCGCGCTGGCCACCGGTGCGCAAGGCATACACCCCGGGTACGGCTTTCTGAGCGAAAACGCCCAGTTTGCCCAAATGGTCGAAGATGCCGGCATTACGTTTATCGGCCCCAGCCCATTCAGCATCAACATCATGGGCAGCAAGCTGGCCGCCAAGGAAGCGGTCAAGCATTATCATGTGCCCATGGTGCCCGGCATAGACGAGGCGGTTTCCGATATTGCCGTGGCCAAAAAGATCGCTGCCGAAGTGGGCTACCCCGTGCTCATCAAAGCCTCTGCCGGCGGCGGCGGCAAGGGCATGCGCGTGGTAGAAACCGAAGCCGATCTGCAGGAACAGATGGAGCGCGCCATCTCGGAGGCCACCTCGGCCTTTGGCGATGGCTCTGTATTTGTCGAAAAGTACGTCACCTCGCCCCGCCACATCGAGGTGCAAGTCATCGCCGACAAGTTCGGAAACACCCTCTACCTTTTTGAACGCGAATGCTCCATCCAGCGCCGCCACCAAAAGGTGGTGGAAGAGGCGCCCAGCGCCATCCTGACCCCGGAAATGCGACGGGCCATGGGCGAAGCGGCGGTGCGTGTAGCCAAAGCAGCCCAATACACCGGCACCGGCACTGTTGAGTTTCTCGTTGACGCCGACCGGAAGTTTTACTTCCTGGAAATGAACACCCGCCTTCAGGTGGAGCACCCGGTCACCGAAATGATCACGGGCCTCGACCTGGTTGAACTCCAGATCCGCGTAGCCCGGGGTGAAGTGTTGCCCATAAAACAGGATGACCTCAAGATCAACGGTCACGCCATGGAACTCCGCGTATACGCCGAAGATCCGCTCAACAACTTCCTGCCATCGGTGGGCAAACTGGTGCGCTACCGGCCCGCCCACGGACCCCACATCCGCGTGGACGACGGGTTTGTGGAAGGCATGGACGTGCCCATCTACTACGACCCTATGCTCGCCAAACTGGTCACCTGGGGCCAAAACCGCGACGAAGCCATACAGCGCATGCGGGAGGCCATTGGCCAGTTCGAGGTCGAAGGCGTACAAACCACCCTGCCTTTTGGCCGTTTTGTGATGGATCACCCGGCGTTCCTGTCCGCCAATTTCGACACCGGGTTTGTCGCCAAACACTACACACCGGAAAAACTGCACAGCGGCGAAAAAAACGAAGCGGAACTGGCCGCACTGGCGGCGCTACACCAACACTTGAAGGACATGAAACAGCTGCGGGTGGTTCGCCCGCTGGCCTCCAACTGGAAAAAGCGGGTATAGCCCCACGCCAAACCATGTCCACATTCAAGGCGCAATTGCTCAGCGAAGACTTCAAACACGCGCTTGATGTGTTGGAAAACACGCCGCAAAGCCTCTTTGTCACCGGACGTGCCGGCACCGGAAAAAGCACCCTGCTCCAGCTTTTTCGCAACACCACCCGAAAAAAAACAGCCGTGCTGGCGCCCACGGGTATTGCCGCGTTAAACGTGCAGGGACAAACCATTCACTCGTTTTTCGGGTTTCCGCCCCGCGTCATCACGCCCGACGTCTCCGGAAAAAAAACGACCAACCGCCATCTGCAACGCCTGTACAAAAACCTGCAGGTGCTGGTCATCGACGAGGTGTCTATGGTGCGAGCCGACATGCTGGACGGAATCGACCGCTGCCTGCGCGTCAACCGCGAAAATATTCTACCTTTTGGCGGCGTACAAGTGGCCCTTTTTGGCGACCTGTTTCAGTTGCCCCCGGTGGTGTCGCGCGATCCGGTGGAAAGCATGTTTTTTCAGGATTATTACGACACGCCTTATTTTTTTTCCGGAAAAGTCTTTCAGGAAACACGCCTGAACATGGATAAGCTGGAGTTGCGCAAGGTGTACCGCCAGGAGTCGCGCCACTTCCTCCGTTTGCTGGAGGCTGTTCGGGTGAACGAGGTCGATACCGACGATCTGCAGGATCTGAACGCGCGTTGCTTGCCCGGGTTTATCCCCAACGAACCGGGCTACATCACCCTTTGCGCCCGCAACGCAACGGCAGACCGCATCAATCAGTTGGCGCTGGGCGCTTTACCCGGAACAGACCACACGTATCGCGCTCAGGTAAGCGGACAATTTGACCCGGGCCTTTTTCCCGCCGAAGCCGAGCTCAGGCTTCGCCTGGGCGCCCAGGTCATGTTCGTCAAGAACGACCCCATGGAGAAACAGTTCGTCAACGGAACCATCGGCACAGTGGCCAAACTGGGCGCGGACAAAGTTGTGGTAGACGTTCAGGAAGGGGGCAAAAGCCACCGCATCGCCGTGGAACCACTTGAATGGGAAATTGTCCGTTACCAGGCCGACGATACCGGGGCCATACGCACCGAAACAATAGGCGCCTTCCGGCAGTATCCGCTTAAACTCGCCTGGGCCATCACCATTCACAAAAGTCAGGGCAAAACCTTCGACCGCTGCATCATCGATCTGGGCGGTGGCGCATTTGAGCACGGACAACTATACGTGGCCCTCAGCCGCTGCCGAACCCTGGAGGGCATTGTGCTCAAACAGCCCATCCGTCCGCAAGACATCATTACCGACCCGCGGATAGTAGAATACTACCAAAATGTCTTTCGGTAATGTGTCGTTTGCGTTAAATTTATGTGCTTTGGATTGAAAATAGTCCGAAATTGCTTACTTTCGCATTTGGTTCCTTCATGGAATCAAATGCCAAATTTACCTTTTACAAAATCACCATTTAAAACGCAATTAACATGTCATTGCAATCCAAGTACCAGTCCGTTCTCAACCTGGGCGAAGAAATCGGCGTCGTCGAGGGTGGCGTATCCGAAGAAGGTGCTCAACTGAAAGTTTGGGGCAAAGTAGACTGCGAGTACAAGAAAAACCAACTCTGGGACGAGATCAAAAAAGTGGGTGGCGAAAACCCCGCCGACATCGCTGCCGACATCCAGGTGTTGCAAAACAACTACTACGCCAAACACGAGGTTTCCAAAGGAGAAAGCCTGAGCCTCATCGCCAAGCATTACTACAAGGACGTGATGGCTTACAACAAGATTTTTGAAGCTAACCGCGACATCCTGGACGACCCGGACAAAATTCAGCCCGGCCAGGTACTGACCATTCCGTTCCCGTAGCAGATTCTTTTGGAATACCCATTCCAAAGTAGTCTGTCAAAGGCTGTTCCGGTACACGGAGCAGCCTTTGTTTTTAGGTTGTATTTTGCCGCCAAAAATCACCCGAGCTATGCGCGCAAACCGTTGGCCAAACTACTCGCTCTTCTTGTTGTTCCTTTTGCCTTTCGTCTGTGCAGCCCAAAGCACCCGGCCTAAGGTGGGGCTCGTGCTCAGCGGAGGTGCGGCCAAGGGCCTGGCCCACATCCCCCTTTTGAAAGCGCTGGACTCCCTGGGCATTGTGCCCGACTACATCACGGGCACCAGCATGGGCTCGATTATCGGCGGGCTGTACGCAGCAGGTTATTCCGGCGACTCCCTGGAAACACTGACCACCCAGCTGCCCTGGAATGACCTGCTGAGCGATAAAATTCCTTTTCGCGACATCTCCATCGAAGAAAAGGACGAGTTCAACCGGTACATACTGGAGCTCGGCATGCAAGGTATAAAACCCCAGATTCCGCTGGGGCTGGTCAGCGGACAGCGCATCGAACAAACCCTGTGGCGATTAACCTATCCGGTGAGCCACATCAACGATTTCAACCAACTCCCTATACCGTTCAACTGCGTAGCCTCCGACGTGGTGAACGGCAAACCGTACGTTTTCAAAAGCGGAAGCCTGTCGCACGCCATGCGGGCCAGCATGGCCATTCCCATGTTCTTCACCCCGGTGAAAGAAGACAGCTTGTTGCTTGTAGACGGTATGATGTTTTCCAACCTGCCCGTCAGTTATTGCCGCGACATGGGGGCGGACTTCATCATCGGCTGCGACGTCGGCGGCGGCCTGTTCACCAAAGACGACCTCACCTCCATGCCCATGATTCTCTACCAGGCCGCCATCCTGGGCAGCAATGCCGATTTTGAGAAACAAAAAGCCGATTGCGACATCTTTGTCAACGCCTTTCCGTTCATCCGGCCCGGGCCGCTGGACTTTGACCGGTACCCGGAAATCCTGACGGCAGGGGACTCGGCTGTGCAGGCGATCATGCCCCAGCTCGTGGCGCTGGCCGAGCGGCTGAGGGCCAACCCGGGTGAAGAGCGCACCCCGCCAGCCAAGCCCCAGACTTTTACGCTGCGCCACCTGTCGGCCAAAGGGCTGAGCCATGGCAACAAAATGCTCACCTTCGGAAAATTCGGGCTCGAGCCCGGCGACACCCTGAATTTTGACCGGATCGAAGAGGGCCTCGCCCGAATGTATGGAACCCGGCTGTTCAACAAGGTGGGCTATCAGGTACTGCCGGTGAACGACACCCTGGCCGATGTCTTGCTGAAAGTCGATGAAACCTTGCCCACCTACGGAAAATTTGCACTGCATTACGATACCGAACGGGGCGCAGGTCTCATCCTGAATTACACGGCCCGCAACATACTGGGAAACGGTTCGCGCCTGGTCGCCAGCGGGGATATTGCCGAGGCGCCCCGCGCAAGGGTCAACTTTTACCGCTACCTCGATCCGGGAAGCCGATATTGGGTCTATATTCAGGGATACTTTGAAAGGCAAATTCAGAATTCTTTTTACGGCAACAGCTCCCTGGCCAATCTGAAAGAAACTTATTACCTGGCGGAAGCCCAGTTCAGGCGCACCATCAGAAGAGACGCCTATGCCGGTGTGGGTTTTCAGTATGAGCACAGTGGTTTTAAACCGAAAGTAGACCCGGCCGATCTGAGCGTCCGGGGCGCCGAGGAGATCGAAAAATACGACCTGGGCCGGTTCTCCGCCGTTTTCCGCTACGAGCTGAACACTACCGATCAGGTCTATTACCCCACCAAAGGCCTGCATCTGTTTGCGGAGACCAAAGGTGTTTTTGCCAACACCCTCAAAGCTGAATACCTGCTCACCGATACGGACGGCAACACCACCAATCTGTCGATCGACGACCCGATAAACCCCTACCTGCGCTTCCAGTTGCGGGCAAACCAAACCTGGAAACTGCACACGAACTGGTCATGCTTCGCGCGCGGCGAGTTGGGCACCTCCTTCGAAGCAGTGGAAACCACCGCCGATGTGGAATATAACCAAAACGGCATCGGCGATTTTTTCCAGGTGGGCGGATCGTGGCAACGGCCGCGACAGTGGGTGACGCCGTTTTGGGGGCTTCGCGAGCAGGAAATCATCGTGCCGCACTACCTGCTCCTGCAAGCGGGCGTACAGTGGCGACCATTTACCAACCTGTACGTGATGCCCGCCCTGAACGCCCTCGCCGCCTCCAACCAACCCGCTACCGACTGGTGGAGCAACATTTTTAACTTCAACTTCACCCAGGAACCCGAAGAAAACACCACCTGGCACCGCACCGGCGCCGGCATCACGCTGGCCTATTCCTCCGTTTTGGGGCCCTTGCAATTCACATTATCCCGTACCTTTGAAACCGGTCAGTTACGCGCCTTTCTGAATCTGGGTTACACCTTCTAGCTTTGGCGCATGTGACAGCAATAGCGGTAAAAAACATCCTGCATTCATTTAAAACCAACTTTTAACACCTTTATATGCACAAAATTTGCGTCGTCGGCAGCGGCACCATGGGCAATGGCATCGCGCACGTTTTTGCCCAAAACGGCTTTACGGTTCACCTGGTAGACATCTCCGAAACGGCCTTGCAGAAAGCAATGGGCACCATTTCCGCCAACCTGGACCGGCAGATCAAAAAAGAGATGATCACGGAAGCCGAAAAGGCCGCCACACTCTCCCGTCTGCACACCCACACCAGCCTCTCCATCGGTGCGGCAAGCGCCGACCTGGTGGTTGAAGCCGCTTCCGAAAACATCGATGTCAAGTTGAACCTTTTCCGCGACCTGGATATGACGGCGCCGGAACAGGCCATCCTGGCCACCAACACCTCCAGCATCAGCATCACCCGGATCGCTTCGGTGACCCGACGCCCGGACAAGGTAATCGGCATGCACTTCATGAACCCCGTTCCGGTCATGAAACTCGTAGAGGTCATCCGCGGATACGCTACTTCCGACACGGTGACAAACACCGTTATGGACCTGTCGCGCACCCTCGGGAAAATTCCCGTGGAGGTGAACGATTACCCGGGCTTTGTTGCCAACCGCATCCTGATGCCCATGATCAACGAGGCTATTTACAGTCTGTATGAAGGCGTGAGCAGCGTGGAAGGAATCGACACAGTGATGAAACTCGGCATGGCGCACCCGATGGGCCCGTTGCAACTGGCGGATTTTATCGGTCTGGACGTCTGCCTGGCCATCTTGCGCGTATTACACGACGGATTTGGCAACCCCAAGTACGCGCCTTGCCCATTGCTGGTAAACATGGTCGCCGCCGGAAAACTGGGCATCAAATCCGGCGAAGGGTTCTACGGCTATGCGCCGGGTTCCAAGGAACTGGTTGTGTCGCCCGCATTTGCCAAATAATTCCGGCTTATGACCTTTGACGAGATCCTGCGCGACGTCGGCAAACAACATTTTGCCCCGGTGTATTTTCTGCACGGTGAAGAACCTTACTTCATTGACCGCATCGAGCGGGCGGTGGTGGAGCTTGCCTTGCCCGAGGCGGAGCGCAGTTTCAATCAAACCATTGTGTACGGAAAAGATGCCGACGCCAGGAGCCTGCTCGACGCCCTGCGCCGGTACCCCATGATGAGCGCGCGACAGTTGGTGGTGCTGCGCGAGGCACAGGACATGAAGGGGCTCAATGACCTGGAGTCGTATATGGACAACCCCATGCCCACCACCGTTTTTGTAGTGGCTTACAAGCACAAAAAATTCGACCTGAAAACCAAATTCGGGAAGACCATTGTCAAAAACGCCCTGGTGTTTGAAAGCAAAAAACTGTACGACAATCAGACGCCCGACTGGGTTGTCGGCTATTGCAAATCCCGGAAATTATCGATCGATCCACCGGCAGCACAGCTGATCGCGGAAAATCTGGGGACCGATTTGTCCAAAATTTCGAATGAAATTGATAAACTTGCGCTAAACTTGCCTCCGGGTACCGTCGTCAACGTGCAACACGTGCAGGATTACATCGGCATCAGCAAGGATTACAACGTGTATGAACTGCAAAAAGCCCTTGCCCAGCGCGACGCCGGAAAGGTTTTTCGTATGGCGAAATATTTCTCCGCCAATCCGGGAAAAAACCCGTTAGTGGTGACCATCGGCAGTTTACACGCTTATTTTTCTAAAGTGTATATGCTTCACTTTTTGAAAAACAAACCCGATGCCGAGGTGCTCAAAGTGCTTGAATTGCGGTCGGACTGGTTTTTGAAGGACTATAAACTGGCGGCATCTCGTTATACCGCTGCCCAAATAGAGCGGGTGATCAACCTGCTGCATGAATACGATCTGCGGTCAAAAGGTGTAGACACCGACCTGAGCAATACGGGAGAGGACGCATTAATGACCGAATTGTTTTACAAAATATTACACAGCTAATATGGCAACTGCTTCCTATACGGTTATGCCCGGCGACACGCTTTACGGCGTCTCCAGGAGATTCAGCATGTCGGTCGACGAATTGAAAGCCCTGAACCCCGGCATGGGCGATGCACTGTCCATCGGCCAGGTACTTCAGGTAAAAGTCGTCTCCGGTACGCTTCCTGCCCCGCCGCCGCCCGGCCCGCCGCCGCCACATCAGGATGTGGAATTTGTCCTGGCTGGCGTACGCACT
>JBGSTG010000126.1:0-32685 GCA_041736625.1 Saprospiraceae bacterium
TCCCGTGGTTCCCATGGTTCCCATGGTTCCCATGGTTCCCATGGTTCCCATGGTTCCCATGGTTCCCATGGTTCCCATGGTTCCCATGGTTCCCATGGTTCCCATGGTTCCCATGGTTCCCATGGTTCCCATGGTTCCCACGGTTCCCACGGTTCCCATGGTTCCCACGGTTCCCACGGTTCCCACGGCTGAAGCCGTGGGCTAATTTCGCGGTTTTAACCCCCCGGTGTCCCCAATGCCGCATTCCCACATTAGCCCACGGCTTCAGCCGTGGGTAAACAAAACAAAACAAAACAAAACAAAACAAAACAAAAAATAAAATAAAATAAAATAAAATAAAGTCCAAATCCATGTCCAAATCCATCCAACAATGGCTCGACGCCTACGGGGAGAGCCACCAGAACCCCACCAACAAACTCGTGCACTGGATTTGTGTGCCGAGCATCCTGTTCAGCATCGTTGGCCTGCTGTACGCCATTCCTTTTCCGGTTGAAAAAACGATGTTTTTGAACTGGGCGGCGGTAGCGTTTGCCCTGGCGCTGGTCTTTTATTTGCGTCTCTCCTTTTCCATGTTTGTTGGCTTTGTAGTCATTGCGGGGCTCATGTTGTGGGCCTGGCACAGCCTGGCGGCGGTGGGTATCGGCGCCTGGGGGGCGTTGGGTATTTTCGTCGTCGCCTGGATGGGCCAGTTTTGGGGGCACCAGGTGGAAGGCAAAAAGCCGTCGTTTTTGCAGGATGTGCAGTTTTTGCTGATCGGGCCGGCTTGGTTGCTGCATTTTGTTTACCGGCGGCTGGGGATACGGTATTAGTTGGCTGTCGGTTGTCGGCTGTCGGTTGTCGGGGGACGCGGGGTTACTTTTTCTCCGCAATTTTCCGCAACTCATTCAACTTCCACAGCGCATCCATCGGCGTCATGGTGTTCAGGTCCAGCGCCAGCAGTTCCTTTTTGATCTGCACGGTGAAGGGGTCGGTTTCGAAGATCTGGAGTTGCACGGGTGTGGTCACGCTTTTTGCGCCCTTTCGGGTGTCGGCCACTTTGGGCGAGCCGGTTTGTTCGGCGCGGTCGTCGGTCAGGTGTTGTTTTTCAAGCTGTTGAAGGATGTCGGTGGCGCGTTCGACGATGGCGGGCGGCATGCCGGCCATGCGGGCCACATGGATGCCGAAGGAGTGGTTGGAGCCGCCGGGCGTGAGCTTGCGCAAGAAAAGCACTTTTTGGCCCACCTCGCGGGTGCTGACGTGGAAGTTGTGCACGCGTTCGTGGCGGTCGGCGAGTTCGTTGAGTTCGTGGTAGTGGGTGGCGAACAGGGTTTTGGGGCGGGCCAGGCCGTTGTCGTGCAGGTATTCGGTGATGCTCCAGGCGATGCTGATGCCGTCGTAGGTGCTGGTGCCGCGCCCGATCTCGTCGAGAAGAATGAGGCTTCGATCGCTTATATTGTTGATAATGAGCGCAGTTTCGTTCATCTCGACCATAAACGTGCTTTCGCCGCCGCTGATGTTGTCGCTGGCGCCCACGCGGGTGAATACCTTGTCGATGAGGCCGAGGCGAGCACTGTCGGCGGGCACAAAACTGCCCATCTGGGCCATGAGGGCGATGAGGGCGGTTTGGCGCAGCAGGGCCGACTTGCCGGCCATGTTGGGACCAGTGATGAGGATGATCTGCACCGCATCGTTGTCGAGCAGCACATCGTTGGGAATGTAGGGTTCGCCGAGCGGCAGCTGGGTTTCAATGACCGGGTGGCGGCCGCCGCGGATGTCGATGGCCAGCGAGTCGTCGAGCTCGGGCCGTACATACCGGTTTTTGCGGGCCACTTGGGCGAAGGACAGCAGGCAATCGAGGCGGGCGATGAGTAGTGCGTTGTGCTGCAGGGGCTGGATGTAGGCGCCTATCGCTTCGACCAGGGCCCGGAAAAGCCACTCCTCGCGCTCCTGTATTTTTTCCTCGGCGCCCAGGATTTTGCTCTCCAGTGTTTTGAGTTCCTCGGTAATGAGGCGTTCGCCGTTGGCGATGGTCTGCTTGCGCGTCCATTCCGGCGGCACCTGGTTTTTGTACTTGTTGGTCACCTCCAGGTAGTACCCGAACACGTTGTTGAAGCCGATTTTGAGCGAGGATATGCCGGTGCGAGCGCTCTCGCGCTGCTGCAGTGCCAGCAGCAGGTCTTTGCTGTTGCGCACGATGTGGCGCAGCTCGTCGAGCTCGGGGTCAGCGCCGTCGGCCATAACGTTTCCTTTGCGTAAGTCTGCGGGCGGGTCTTCGGCCAGTTCGCGTTCGATGCGTTGGCGCAGGCTGACGCAGGGGTTGAGCGCTTCACCGATGCGGAAGAGGGCGCCCTCGCCGGAATCGGGGTCGGGCGTGGGGGCGCCGGACGGGCAAATGTGGTTTTTGAGGTCGTCCACCGCCTGCAGTGCGCGCCGTAGTTGCTGAACTTCCCGCGGGTTGATTTTACCTACAGCCGTTTTGCTCATGAGCCGCTCGAGGTCGCCGATGCGGCGAATGGGGCCGGCGAGGGTCTCCATTTGGTCGTTGTTGTCCACCAGCAGCTGCACCACACGGTGGCGTTCGCGGATGGCGTTCAATTGGATGAGCGGCAAGAGCGTCCATTTTTTGAGCAAACGCGCGCCCATAGGGCTCAGGGTATGGTCGAGCACCTGGAGGAGGGAGCGGCCGTTCTCATGGTTGGGTTGCGCCAGTTCGAGGTTGCGAATGGTGAAGCGGTCGAGCCATACGTACTGTTCCGTTTGGAGGCGGCTCAGACGGGTAATGTGCGCCAGCTTGTTGTTTTCGGTGGCGGCCAGGTAATGGAGCGCTGCGCCGGCAGCCGGCTGGCCGAGTTCCAGTTCTTCGACGCCGAAACCCTTCAGGGAGCTGGTTTGAAAGTGCTGCAGGAGTTTTTCGCGGCCAAAGTCGAAGGTGAAGATCCAGTCTTCCAGCGTGTTTACATAAAAACGGTCGCCGTATTGCGCCGTGAATTCGCGCAGGCGGCTTTTGGGCAGCACCACCTCGGCAGGCTGGAAGCTTTGCAACAGCTTGTCTGTGGTGGCGGCGTCGCCCTCGGCGGCGAAAAATTCGCCTGTGCTGATGTCGAGAAAGGCGATGCCGAACCGGTCGTTTTTGCCAAAGACCAGGGTGCAGAGAAAATTGTTGGCGTTGTGCTCCAGCAGGGCGTCGTCGGTGGTGACACCCGGGGTAACCACCTCGGTCACCGCGCGCCGCACCACCTTGCCCGGCACAGGCTTTTCCATCTGTTCACAAATGGCCACCCGGTAGCCGGCACGCACCAGGCGAGGCAGGTACAAGTCCAAAGCGTGGTACGGAAAGCCAGCCAGCTCTATGTCTGAACCGCCGTTGTTCCGGCTGGTGAGTGTGATGCCCAGGGCCTGGGAGGCCCTGATGGCGTCTTCGCCGAAGGTCTCATAGAAATCGCCAACGCGAAACAGCAGTATCGCGTCCGGGTACCGGCCTTTTACCGAAAAATACTGCTGCATCAACGGCGTGGTGGCGCCGCCGGCACTATTGGAAGGGGATCCGTCTTTTTTGGGTCTTGCCATGGTGTGAGGGAGCAAACATAACAACTTTTCGAATGCGGAATGCGGAATTTGGAATGCGGAATTAAATGGCACTTGGCTACACGTCGATCCCAAGAGTCTTTGCATTCCGCATTCGACATTCCGCATTCCGCATTCAAAAAAAAAAGCCGCCCCTACGTTTAGGAGCGGCCTGGTCTGTTTCTGAAGGCCTGAGTTAGCATTCAAAAACATTCCTTGGAGATTGCCCTTGCCGGAGGCCGTTGCCACCGGCAGAACCGTTTATGTTCCGTCCCTTGGGTCCGACTTTTCAGACACAGGTCCGGGGTAAGCGCCCGGTCCGTTGACCGGGCAACTCAACAGGTATGGGAGATTAGTTCGTTTGTATCATTTTCCGTGAGGCAAAGGCGTCGACCGATTCTACCTGGTAGAAGTAGACGCCGTCGCCGGAGAGCATGGACTTATCGACCATGAACGTGCTGTACCCTTTGGCGAAATCGCCGCGTTCCATGTGCAGGAGCCTGCCCGTTTCGTCGAACACGCGCAGAATGGCTTCTCCCGCTTCGGGCAGGTGGAACCCGATCATGGTCTTGTTGACAAACGGGTTGGGTTGGTTTTGGTACAACTCAAACCCGACGCCGCTGATCACGGTCTCCTGGTCGTTCAGGAAGCGCAGGGCTACATCCAGTGCCTCCCCCGACTCGTTGTACGCTTCGGATCGCGTGATGCGGCTGGAGGCCAGGATCATCTGGCTGAGTTGCCCCTTGCGCAGCGCCCTGAAACGGATGCCGAACGAAGCCTGGGTGCCGTTGATTGAGGTAGTGAGCGCAGCGGCCTCTCCGAGTTCCGGACGGGGGGCGAACACGGCGAAGTTGCTTTCGTCCATGCCGTCGCCCGGCAGCACTTCCAACACTTCCAGTCCCTGAAACTGCATGGTCATCTGGTAAGCAGCCACCGGACTGGCGGGTTTGAACCACACCGTAACCGTTTCGCCCTGCGCCAGCGGCTGGTCGGCAGCGTCGATGAACAGCTGGCCGGCTGCCCGCTCCTCGGCTTGCATAAAGGAGTTGGCGATGGCGTTGCCGTTGACGTCGCCGACTTTAATGGCCACAAAGTCGTCGTCCATCATGCTTTGCTGGATACTGCCCAGCGACTTGCTCTCCGGGAAGACCGACTGGAAGGGGTTGTTACTGCTCGGAAAGTCAAAGTCAGCGTCTACAAATCGCCAACTGGTGTTGGCAGGCAGTTGGGTGTAAATGCCCAGGATCAGCTTGCGCAGTTCCACAACGTCGAAGGTGGTGATAGAGCCCGACTTGTTGGCGTCGGCGGCGATCATCCGGTAGGGTGAGTTGAGCGGCTCGAGGCCCAGGATGTGCCGGGAGATGAGCACCAGATCGTAGGTGGACACCCCGTTGAGCGGGTTGTCGTCTTTGGAAGGAATCACCGAGTAGTTGGAGAACAGCGGGATGGCGTTGTTGAACTGGTACACGCCGTTTTGGTCCGTCATTTCGTGGAGGTCAAACGTCGGGCCGGCCGGATTCTGCCCGGCAATCTGCACATGCCCTTCCTCCAACCCAAAGTCCAGCTCCGTGCCCAGGAATCCCGCGACGCTGGCCGTGGTCCCCGGGTTGCAGGCGGTACCGTTGGTGCCGGGGTTGTCCTGTACCAGCAGGAACGTCTTGCAGAACGAGGCGTTTCCGGCTTTGTCCATGGCCCAGATCTCAATGGGGTTCATGCCCAGCTCATTGCAGAAATAGAACAGCATCTCGACGGGGTTACCGAGGGAGTCCAGGGGGAAACCCGTGCCGGCGCCCTCCTTCCGCATGGAGAACGTGAGTTGGTTGGCCGGCGTGCAGTTGTCGATGCCGTACTCCACCAGGTCTTGCACGCCGATCATGGCGCCCATGGGGAGTACCATGTTGGTAGACTGCCCGTAGTAGCAGAGCACCGAGGGTACTTTGCAGTCCCTGACCGTGAACGTGTACTCACATACCGTCTCGTTGCCACAACCGTCGGAGACAAACCACTTGATCTTGTGCGTGCCGTGGGGCAATTGCGGAACGGTATACGTGTTGGGCGAACCAGGTACGTTCCATCGAACTCCGGCCACCAGCTTGTCTCCGGACACGGTCTGCTCCAGGGCAAACTGGTACAGTCCGGAGGGGGACACGGCCCGGCCGTCGAACTCCCTGACGGTTCCGCCGCTGTAATTGGGCGTATTGGCGTTGTTGTAACGCACGCTGCCGGAGGGTGGTGGCGAGGTGCTGCTGACGACCGATTCCATAGAGCCGTTCCCGTCGAGATCGAGGAACAGCAGGTACCGGACGTTGACGTTGGACTTTGAGCAGGCGTCCCCCGCGGTGATGGTCAGGTCGACCGGCGCCTCGCACAGGTTGTGGGTCTGGTGTACCGCGTCGTACCAGTGGTTCTGGTTCCACAACTGCGGGTCGTTTTCTGAGATGTCGCAATAGGGTACCGTATCAACCGGGCAATTGTCGATGAATGGCGCTACCCCGTCCACCACTTTGATGATCTGCTTGTACTTGTAGCAGTTGGCGTTCGGGTTCCAGAAAGTGGCGTAATTGGTAGCCGTTTGATCGGTCGGGTTGATCTTGACCACGGTGGGCGCCCAGGGACCGGTGGTGCCGGGGGCCGACACGATGGGCCCTGGCAGGTTACTCGGGTGGTTGAGTGTATTGTTCGGATTTGGGTTCGGAACGTTGATACACTGCCCGTTGGGGTTGTAGCTGCACCAATTGGTAATCGTCCAGGTGCGTTCGATCTTGAAGCACACGTCGGGCACCACCGTAAAAATCTGGTCTACGTAGGAGACGGCTAGCAGTTCGCAGTCTTCACCGAAAAATTGAGGTTCTCCGTAAATGCCGCTGGAATCACAGAAAGTAACCAGCGCGTCGTCCGGGAACTTGATAAAGTAATCCTGGTCGTAATTGACGATAATCTGCTGGCTGCAATTCCGGGTCTGCCCCTGGCAATCGCTCACCGTGAACAACCGGCGGATGGTTCCGCGGGAACACACGGTGTCGAAGGACGAATAGTCGACCTCGTGTTCCAACCCTTTGATGCCCATAAACGACAGGGTGGAGTCCAGACAACAGTTGTCTTCCACCTTGGGCAGTCCATAGGCCCATAGGCTGGGATCGAAGTTTTCACAGGATACGGTTGCGTTGGGTGGCGCCTGGCAAGTCGGTTTGATCTTGTCCTGTACCGACACTTCTACCTCACATTCATTGTAGATGGGCGTGCCGTCGGGCTCCAGGCTGTAGCTGCCGTCGGGTTCGAGCTGGTACACCCGTAGGATCACCTTTTGGGTGGTGCCCACCTCGCAGCAGTAAAACTTGATGGAATCGCTCTCCTGGGTAGCCAGGGTGTATTCGCTCACGCTGCCGGGCAATCCGGGGCAAGGCGACTTGTCGAGGCCGGTGATGCAACTACTGTAGGGCACTTGGCGGCGCACGCGGAAGCGGATGTTGGAACAGTTGTCGGTGGAGCCGTCGTCAAAAACCGACGCAGGCACCCAGGTGACGCCTGCAAACTGGCACCCCAGGCTGTCCGGCAGGTAACAGTCGTTGGGGTCGTCCCAGCCGAGCGCCACCACAGTGAACTCATCGCAGGCAGCCGACGGCGGTGAATAGTCTACCACCGACACGGTAAAGGACACCGAGGAGGTGTTGCCGCAGGCGTCCTGGGCAATGTAGTAAACGGTGTGTTCGCCCACAGGCAAACAAGCGGTGTTGCCGAATACGGCAAGCGTATCGTTGATGCCGGCCGGGTTGTTGCCCGGAAAGTTGGTCAGCGAGCCGGCGTAGGTGAACGTGTTCACCGGCAGTCCGGTCTGCGGGTCGTTCACCTCCACCCGCGCCTGTATGTTGTTGATGCGCGAGCAGGAATCAAAGACCATGGTCATGGGCAAAGGCACCACGGCACAGCAGGATGCACTTCCGGTGCTTACCTCCATATCCGCCGGGGTGTCTATTTCTGGTCCCTTCTCGTCGACCACCCGGATGATCTGCTCCAATTCGAAGACGCCGGAGCAAGCCACATCGAGCAGCCACTGTCGTCTAATGGTGTAGGTACCGTCACACAGTGTCTGGATGATCTGATCGGAATGCGTCCAGCTAATGCCCGCACCTCCGTTGCTCATACCGTACACCTCGGGATACCCTTGTAACCCCTGGCTTTCAATCCAGTCGGGCGACGGGTAAGGACCGCCACACGCAAAGGCGTCTTCGTCGATGTCGTCGTAGTTCGGCGGCGGAACCACATCATCGAAGTCTGCGCGCAACAACCGGATGGTCTCCACGCAGGTGGCGGTGTTGCCGCTGGCGTCGATCGCCTGCCAGGTGCGGGTGATGATGGAGAGGAACCCACTCTGGCAACTGCCGGGCATCGACTGGTCGATGTAGCTGAGCGTGACGTCGCTGCACGCGTCGATCAACGGCGCTTTCACCACAAAGGTGTTGTTGTTGAGCTGGGTGATCTTTGGGTTGGGCCAGGTGAGTCCGTTGGGGAAACCGGCCGTGTACACGTAAGCGGTATTTGCGATCAGCTCGGCAACTTCAATTTCAGACTGATCCATAAACCCATCCAGGTCGGTCACCCGTAGTTTCCAGACACCGGCAACCGGTTCGCCGTCGAATGCCGACAATTGCTGGCCAATAGACGCCGGAATGCGCACGTTTTTATTGGTGGTCAGGTCCGCACAAGCAATCGAGTTGACCCCTTCGTCGTCGAAACGGGCAAACAAAGGACTGGGCGCGCAGCCGGAAAATTGATCATAAAGGGTTACAATGGTTCCGGACGGACTCTCCAACACGGCATTCAAATTCAGGTTGAAGGGGTTGCCGCTGATGCGCAGTCGGAAATCTATGTCGTTGATGGTCATGCCGGCCGGGGCAGTCACCGGAATCTCGACCTCAATGGTCTGAAAATCGAACACCGTTTTCGGCAAGCCCGTTGGCAGGAAGGAGTAGGTGATGTCCACCGCTTTGGTGTCGATCGGGGAGGGAGGCAGGTTGCCCGGGATATCGATCGGGTCGACTGCACATTCCAGCGCGGGCGGCAGGAAGTCGAGGATGGTCACCTCTGTTTTATTGCAAATCAGGCCATTCCCGGGGTTGGTCACCCGAAGTCTGTACGTTTTTCCAACGTCGGCGGCGGTGAATTCAGCAGGGTGCCAGGGGCCGTCTCCGAAAGGCATTGTCCGGTCGACTTCTACCGGGTATTTGTCGTAACAACCGTAGTTGCCGCCTTCCAGGACGTCATCGGCGGTTAATTTGGCGGTGCAAAATTCATCAAGGGCAACTATAATGGCGTCGTTACAAACGATCGATCCGGAAGGCCCGGAAAACTCATTTACGGTAACGGTAAACGAGCAAGTAGCGCTGTTGCCCGCCTTGTCGAAAGCCCGGAAGGTGTTGGTGGTCGTACCGATGGGGAATTCAGCCCCCGAGGGCAAGCCGGCGATTTGGCTGACCGTACCGCCATTCACCGGAACGGTGTATTTAACGGCGCCGACAAAGGTTCGGGGTGTGTTGTTGTTCAAGAACGGGTATGCGCCGGCGCCGTGGCCGTTGGAGATGACGCTCACCCGGCCGTCGCTGGACAGCGCATTGCCGTTTGTGTACCGCATGAAGCTGCCGTCGGTGGTGGCCAGGTAGAACCCTTTGGTTTCTCCGGGTTGCAGAAGGACCATCCCCGTGGGAATGTTTGTCTGATCAAAAAAGCCGACTGCGGTGGACACCACGTTCGCCTGCGAGATCAGGCTCCACGCCAGCGGGTTGTTCATCACGGGCACGGCCGAATTCGACCACGTTGCCAGCCACAACTGCACGGTGTGCGGTCCGGGTGCAATCGGAGCAGTGAGCCCGGTAATGTACACGGGGTCGGGGCCGGTGTTGCGCACGTCGAAGGTGATGCCGGCGAAGGAGTTGTTGAAGTTGGTCAGGTCGGGATGCGTCACGGTCGACTCCGGGCCCATGAACAGGCAATTGTCGGTGGCAGTCACCGGCCCGTACAGGAATTGTTCACCACACTCTCCGGGGTTTAGGTTCAACGTCACACTGGGCGGACACGACAGCACCGGCAGGATCTTGTCCTGCACCGTGATGGTTTGGTTCACGATGGAAATCACGGCGCCACCGCATGGGTTGATGAGTTCCCAGGTGACGATATTGATGCCTGCCGGCAAGTCCGGGATAAGGACATTGGCCGGGAACCCCATCACACTGGTGGCCGGGCCGCTGTTGATGCGGTAGCGGATGGCCAGGTTGAGGTTGCAACCGCCGGGCGAATACCCGGGGAGCGGCGCCAGCACATCTGCCGTGCATCCGTTGGACGGCACGTCGACCGACAGAGGGCCCAGGTTTTGCAGGGTGCAGATGCCGGGCGTCAGTTCGGCCACCACGGCTTCCCATCCGGGGTAGGTGTTCGGGATGGGCGTCGCGTCGGATTCAAACTGGAAGGTCAGCGCTCCGGAAGCGTTTCCGGCGGTAGCCTGCACCGCGTTGCTGGCGATGTTATTGGGTGGTGTGATGCCCCAGAAGCCGCCGGCTTTGGACACAAAAACGCCGGGATTGCCGGAAGATATCTGGGGCGCCAACACGGTGGCGCCGTCGTACACAAACAGGGCGTCGAAGAAGTCCTCTACGCCGAACTCAGTGAAAACAACGCGTACTTTATTTCCCGGAATGGAAGGCGCGAAGGTAACAACAGACGTTGCCGGGTTGCTCAGGTTGCTGTAGACGCCACCTGGGCCCGCGTCATCGAAAAAGTTGAAGGAACAGGTGACCGGCGGATTGATGACAAAATTGGTGGCGCCGGAATTATAGGGCATGGTCACATTGACTTGTGCAAAAGACGATAAGCCCTGAACGCAACCTGCCAACAGGAGGACGACGCGCAGCGCGCCGCTCAAAGCGAAATTAAATCTTGTCGAGTTCATGGATTCAGAGTGTTTTTCGTTAATTCGTGAGCAGGTTCCTGGCTTCATCGTACAAGCTGCGCAGGTCTTTTTTGGTCGTAAAAGTGGCTTCCATGGCGCCGCCAAGGCTGGCTGCCCAAGGCAAGGCGTTTTCAAGTGCAGACGGCAGAGGAGTTCCCTGCATCACTTCCTTGGCAATGGCTTTGTAATAGGCCGCGTGGCGCAAGGCGCTGGTGTGTTCGGGGCTGCCCGCCTGGAGGGACGGCAACTGGTTGTGCCAGTTGTCGATCTGCGTCTTCAGGACGGGAATGGCCTGTTCCTTGGTTTTCCAACGGGTGCTTTGATCGATTTCTGTGGCGGAGACCAGATTTTGCGCCGGCATAGCGCAAACTGCGGTAAGCCACAACAGCGCCGGCAGCAGCAACAGCCGCAGACCGGTTTGAGGGTGTGAGTGTTTCATGTGCATTCCTTTTTTGAGCATGGCACGTTCATTCAGGTGGATAAGGATGGTGGATTGGGGCGTTATTGGAGATTAAGGCAGTAATACCCGAAAGACTCCTCCAGGGCGTAGCGGCCCGGAGGTATTTCTGTGATCTTCAGATCGAGTTGTCGGGTCAGGGAATGGGGCAGGCGGCAGGGCTCCGCCACCGTCAGTACGCCGTGCCGGAAATGCTTGCGCATCAGCTCGGAGCACAGGTTCTCCCGGAAAAAGAACAAGGTGACCCCCGTGCCGCCGGCCACAGGGGCCAGCCAGGCAATGGTGTTCCGGCAATCGCGTTTACGCTCGGCGCGCTCCTCCCGGGCTGCAATCTTGCAGATGCCCGTACCCTGGCAGCCGGCACTGGGCGCGCCGAAGATGACGTCGCACTGCAAAACCTTGCGCAGGGCGGGCGAGCCAGCTGGCGCGAGCCGATCGGACAACCGATGCGCGTAATTGTCTGTAATCGTATTAAATGCTGTCATTTAGCATGTTTTTGTAAGTGATAAACACCAGGCTTATACGCCGATCAGGTCGAGGCCTGTGATATGATCGAAGGAAAAAGTGTTGGAGGAATTCGAACGGAATTGTTTCATGACTTCGCGATTGTTGATTAACCTGTTGCTTTACGAAGTCAAAGGTGCAGGCCTTGCAAAAGGGTTTTATGGACAGCGGCATGCCGCTTATGGCCCAATCCGGCAGCACTTACTTTCTGATAAAAAAAATTATAAAACCTTGTATAGTAATTGTTTATAACAAATAAAAAGCCCTTCAATAGCCCGTGCTATCGCTTTTAAACCCATTTAAAAGTTGTTTTTTTGTATGTGTTCCTGCCCGGCAAACGACAAAAAAGGGCCGGCCGATCCCCGGCGCGCGGCGCTGAAAAAGCGACGCGAATGCCAGGGGCCGGCCGGCCCTTATTTGCACTAAATTGTTTCAGGAAGGGAGTGGCGCCCTTGTCAGACCTCTGCGCTGCGGGCTTTCTTGACCTTACTCCTGTACAGGCGGAGGTCCAGTGTGTCTACGGCCATTTCCCAGAGGTGTTCATAAGGAATGATCTCCACCTCGTAGGTTTGATTGGCTACCTCAATGGGTACCCGATCGAGCATTTTAAAATACTTGGCCGTTTTGCGGGCCACATTTTCCCGGTGGAAGTTACCCTCGGGGATAAGCAGCAACATCTTGATGAAGCAGTTGCTGCGGTAGGTGTCGTTTTCCTTGAGATACCGGCTGCAGTATTTGTTGATGCTCTCCATCCGCTCCCAGGTTTGGTCGTACTTTTTCTCGGCCAGCGCGAACAGGATCTGAATGATGAGCACCGAAATGTTCATGCCCCTTTTATCGCGGGAATAGATCGGGATCTCGTTCATGAAACGCCTGAACCGGAAAGTGTCGGTCATCCCGTTTTCGAGTGGCTGCAGCCGCCCTACCATGGTGAGGTAGTGCAGGTATGCCTGGTAAATCCGCCACATTTCCTTGACGTGGTCGGGTTGTTCCACAAAGCGCTGCTGGTTGATGGTGCCGGAGTACACCTGGTAGGCTTTTTCGTAGTGCCGGGTGTGCATGGCCAGCAGGAAGAACAACTCCTGTACCTTGAACCAGTTAAAAGATCCTTTTTCGAAGAGGTTTTCGCTTTTGTTCACGATGTCCTGTCCCTTTTCGAATTCCCGCAGTTGCAGGTAACAGACGATGAGGTTGTAGTAGAAAACCTGGAGGGGCAGCCCGCTGTCGTAGTCCTTTCGATCAAAAAACGCGATGGCTTCCTCGCAAATCCGGGCCGTGGTGGCATAATCGTTTGCGCTGCTGTACACGGTTAATTGAATGAGCCGGCCGAACAGGTGCAGCTTGAACGATTCGTACTGTTGCATATTCGGCTTCAGCTCCTCGTAATAGCGGAGGGCCATGTCGGCCACCTCCGATTTGGTCGATTTGCTGTGGGTGTAGCGGATCATCATGTCCGTGTAATTGCGCTCG
The DNA here is from genome assembly GCA_041736625.1 of Saprospiraceae bacterium. Taxonomy (GTDB): domain Bacteria; phylum Bacteroidota; class Bacteroidia; order Chitinophagales; family Saprospiraceae; genus M3007. The sequence goes on from JBGSTG010000126.1 coordinate 12,915, forward strand.
GCGCGGCTTTCCAACAGCCACAGTTGTTCGTAGTGGTCGTACTGTTCCCGAATGGCGTCGTACTTTTTCAGGTCGCCCTCCACCGTACTGTACTGCAGGCGCAGCACCCGCAGGATGTCCAGGGTGAGCTCCGTGAACTCAAAGCGCATGGCATGGCGCAACAACTTCTCCAGGATGTCGATGCCGCAAATGCGGGCGTTTCGGATGAGCAGGATCATAGCCGCTGCCCATTTCTTGTAGCACTCGTAGAAGGCCTTCTGCCGGTTGGAGAAGCTGGTGTCCTTGAAGTCGAGCAGAAAAACCGTGTCGAGCAACCGCTCTTTCAGCTTGTTTTTCAGGCTTGCCAGGTGGGCAAACTCTTCTCCCGCATCACCGAGCAGCGACTTCGCATGGTCGTCCGACCCGATGTCGCCCCGGTAAATGCCTTCGAAAAGCTGCTCCATCTTGGATTGGGGCTCCAGGATGGCACTCCACAGACCTGTCGACTTCAGCTTGGTTTTGTTGACCAGGCTGACCAATTCAATAAGATCGTGCATCGCGTCTGTTAATGGCCGATTAAATCCAGGATGCCGATGTCGTTGTGCGGGGGTTGATCAAATACCGTTGTTGCGCCCGGGCAACAGGAACAGGCGGGCAATGTGTAGAGTCTTTCCATGAGGATTAGATTTAATGGATACGGATAGGCAAAGTTAACCGACGGAAAACCGGAGGAAAAACCTTTTGACCGGGGAACCTTTCCCAGTGAAGTTTTTAATATTCGTTTAAGCTTGCTTGTCAGGCAAAAGGCCCAGTGCGATGTCCCAAAGGGTTTCATAGGGCACGACCTCGATCTCGTGGTTCTGGTTTGCCTTCTCCAGGGGGGTTTGTTGCATGTTGCTTCGCAGCTCGGCGGTAGCGGCCAGGGCCGTTGCGCGCTTCCATCCGGAGGCAGGCAGTTGGAGGAGCATTTGAAAAAAGAGGTCGCTGCGCCGGGTGTCCGGATGGTCGAGGTGCCGTTTGCGGTAGCGTTCCAGGGATTCGGCACGGTCGGCGAGCAGTTCGAATTTTCCCTCGGCCATGCGGTACAGGAAGTGAATGACCATTACCGGAATGTTCATGCCGCGTTTGTCGCGGGAGAACACCACGAGGGAATTGATAAATTTGGCCATGCGGAAGGTTGCGTCGGTGGTTTGCGCATCGTCTGCGTGGATGTGTCCGGTCCGGATGAGCAGGTGTTGAAAGGCGCCGAAAATTTGCCACATTTCGGTGATGACCGCCGGTTGCTGGGCGAGGGTGGGGTGGCGGTCGACCGTTTGCCACACGTCGTGGGCTTCCTGGTAGCGCCCGCAGTGCATGGCGATGAGGAAGTTCAGTTCGTACACCTTGTACCAGTTGAACGACCCCTCTGCAAAGAGACTGCTGTATCGCGGCGCCATGGCCTGCGCCTCGTCGAACGAACGAAGGAAGAGGCAACTCAGCAGCAGGTTGTAGTAGAATACCTGGAGCGAGAGACCGCTCTGGTAATTTTTTTGCTCGAAAAAGCCGATGGCGTCCCGGCACAGGTCGGCCACCATGCGATAATTGTGGCGCCCGTCGTAGATGGCCAGCTCCAGCAGCCTGCCGAACAGTTGAAATTTGAAAGACTTGATCTCGTCGAGGTAAGGCGCAATTTCCTGAAATGAGCTTTCCGCCTGAGCGGCAACGGTGCTTTTATCTGCCTTTTTTTGCACAAATCCCACCATCAGCGCCGCGTACAGGCTCTCGGCCCGCCGCTCCAGGCGCCATACTTCCTCCAGCCGGTCCATCTCTTTTTCGGCGGTTTCAAACTTCTTTTCATCGCCTTCCATGAGGCTGTAATGGAGGCGCAGGGTGCGCAACACATCCAGCGTCAGCTCGGTGAATTCGAAGCGGCGCGTCTGGCGCAGCAATTGCTCCAGCAGGTTGATGCCCGTCGAACGGGCGCCCCGACCGATGAGCATGACCGCCGAGGCCATGCGCTTGGTGCATTCGTTGAAAGCCTGTTGCCGGTCGGCAAAGCCGGCCTCCTTGAAGTCGAGCAGAAACACCAGGTCCAGTAACCGGTCCTTTAGCTTGCTCTTCACCGTGTACAATTTATTGGAGTCGGCCGCAAACTCGGGAATGAGGCGGCGCAAATCGTCGTCCGTTTCGGCTTCTTGTCTGAAAATCAATCCAAATACCCGGCCCATTTGGGTTTCAGGGTCAATGATGGTTTCCAGCAATTTGAGGTTGTTAAACTTGGTCCTCCGGAACAGGGCGGTTAATTCTATGAGATCCTGCATAATACGGGCAAATCTGGGTTAGCAGACGATGATTAGGATTAAAGATCAAACTAAGGGCCAAAAGTAAAAAATCCTTTTGTGATATGCATGCCGCATGCAAGACAAATTAAATTTTAAATACATGTTTTAATTGTTTTTATGTATAAAATTATAAAATCAGGGTATGTTTAATGGATTATAAAATAAATAAATGGTCGTTTTGGGTGCTGGAATGAGCGTTTTTACCTCAGTAACGGTAAAAGGGTAGAAAATAATTTATTTTTTTAACTTATCTTGCGGATACCCGAACGGCGGGACGGTTCCGAAGCGGAAAAAGCCGCTTGAGCAATTGCAACGGGCTGAATTCTGTTCCGGGGTACAGCACTTCTACAAAGAGCAGCCGCATACCCTTGGCGGCACTGGAAACAGCCATCACCATCACCGGGCTGTCGCGGTGGCGTTCATTGTACACCTGCCGAATCTGGTCCAACCGCCAGTCGTTCGATTGTATGGCTTCGTTGCTCATGGCCGCAATGCCGGAATCGGCAAATTGATAGCCCTGCGCGTAAAATTGATTCAGAATGTCGTTCAGTTGAGCGTTTTTGGACATAAGGTAAATTCTTAAACATGGTTAACGATGCAGACCCGCCGCCCGTTGTGTGGGTTGCGCGGACTTTTTTGTTAAAAAAAACGTCCCGACTCGTTTGCCGGGACGTTACCGGCCCGTGGGTGTCACTTAACCGGTCTGGTAAACCTCATGCTTGCTTTGTGTTGTCCTAGTTTACGCTACAAATATACAAGTAAAAATTCTTTTGTCAATAGCAATGCTCTATTTTTTTGATTTTTTTTTCGCTTTATAATACTTGACACGCAGTAATAATAGTGCTTACTTTTGCAGCCGAACCATTCATACGCCATTATGCCCTTTCAAATCCGCATTCAAGCCGGCGAAAAGCTGGCGCTCCGCGATCCGGAGGACACCGTTTTGGGTCGAAACATCGTACGCCAGGGACTGATCCTGATGCACAAACTGGGTTTCGAACAATTCACCTTCCGCAAACTGGCGGAAGAGATGCACACCACCGAGGCCAGCGTGTACCGATATTTCGAGAACAAACACCGCTTGTTGTTGTACATCCTCACCTGGTATTGGAACTACCTGGAGTATCTGGTGGTATTTCAACTCCAGAACCTCGACAACCCGGAGGAGAAGATCAGGCGGGTCATCGAACTGCTGGTACGCCGGTTGCCCGACGGGCCGGACGACTCTGAGTTCGACAAAGAGGCTCTATACGGCGTCGTCATCGCCGAAAGCAGCAAGGTTTACCTCACGCGCGAGGTCGGCGAGATCAACCGCGTCAAGTTGTTCAAACCCTACAAAGACCTCTGCGGCAGGGTGGCCGACCTGTTCCGGGAGTACAGCCCCAGTTACCCCTACCCCCGCTCTTTGTCGAGCACCTTGATGGAAATGGCACATTTTCAAAGCTTTTTTATGCAGAACCTGCCGGCGTTGACCGATTTTGCCGAGGACAAACAGGTGGCCAACGTGCAGAAATTTCTGGAATCAATGGTGTTTTCCGCACTCGACCGCTACCGGTAACCCGTTATGAAAACAGGCCTCGTACAGCAAACCTGCGGCCCCGACAAGCGGGCCAACATAGACAAGTCCATCCGCGGCATAGCCGATTGCGCCGCCCGGGGCGCCGAACTGGTCGTCCTCCAGGAACTCCATTGTGGCATCTACTTCTGCCAGGCGGAAGATACGGCCATGTTCGACCTCGCCGAGCCCATTCCGGGTCCCGACTTCGAGGCGTTCAGCCGTGCCGCGCGCGACCACCGCGTGGTGCTGGTGAGTTCCCTGTTCGAAAAACGCGCCCCGGGCATCTACCACAACACCGCCGTAGTGTTCGAAAAAGACGGTTCCATGGCCGGCATGTACCGCAAAATGCACATACCGGACGACCCGGCCTACTACGAAAAATTCTACTTTACCCCCGGCGATCTCGGGTTCACGCCCATCCAGACCTCGGTGGGCAAGCTGGGCGTGCTCGTCTGCTGGGATCAGTGGTATCCGGAGGCGGCCCGCCTGATGGCCATGGCCGGCGCCGAAGTGCTCATTTACCCCACTGCCATCGGCTGGGAAAGCAGCGACCCGCAGGATGAAAAAGACCGCCAGCACGGCGCCTGGTTCACCATCCAGCGCGGCCATGCCGTGGCCAACGGGCTGCCCGTGATCACCGTGAACCGCACGGGGCACGAACCCGACTGGTCGGGCGTCACCGGCGGCATCCGGTTCTGGGGCCAAAGCTTCGTGGCGGGGCCTCAAGGCGAGGTGTTGCACCTGTGCAGCGCCGATACGGAAGAAAATGTGGTCGTGGACATCGATAAAAGCCGCACGGAGGCCGTGCGAAGGATATGGCCGTTCTTCCGCGACCGGCGGATCGACGCGTACGCAGACCTGGTGAAACGGTATATTGATTAGTGCATCACTTTTGCAGTCTGTTTTGTCGGTGTAATCGCCTAATTTTGTGCACAACATTGTTCCAACATGGCTGATCCTCCATCCTTTCCGGGCATGAGTCCCTATTTGGAGGGCTATTTGTGGCCCGACGTACACCAGTCCCTGATACAAACCATTCGGGAGTTGCTGGCGCCGAAAATAGCCCCGAAATATGTAGTACACGTCGAGCCGTATGTGGTGCTCGACAAAACGCCCGAATCGGAATTGGGTATTTTGTACCCGGATCTGGCGGTGCTAAAACCCGGGGAGTTGAAAGAGCCGGCGACGGAGTACGGTGGGGCAGGCGTCATGAACCCGGATTTGGTGCTGCCCGCCCCTTCCTATTTTACGGTGCGCATCCCCCGGTTGGTTGTAAAAAGACAGGATGGTATGCAGGCGGTTACGGTGGTGGAGATATTGTCGCCCGTCAATAAAAAAGAGCCGGGTCTGCGCAAATACCTCAAAAAGCGGGCTTCCCTGCACCGACAAGGCATTCACTTTCTGGAAATCGATTTGTTGCGCCGAGGGCAACGGACGGTGGACCACCCACAAATCGCTTCCACCGACTACCTGGTTCAACTGTTGCGCGCCGGAAGCGGCTAGGTAGAAATCTGGACAGTTCCCCTGCACCTGCGCTTGCCCGTAGTGCCGGTTCCGCTCTTGCCACCGGATGCGGACGTAGCGATGGATGTGCAGGCTGCCCTGAACCTGGCCATTGACAGAGGCTTGTACCACTTGTCGGTGGATTACACCCAGGAGCCGCCGCCGCCTGCATTGAACCCGGAGCAAAAAAAATGGTTGCATTCCTTGTTGACGCCTTGATTGCACCCATTTCCGCTTTTCATTGCCCCTTCCGTGTGTCCCTTATTTGCTGTACATTTGCACCTCGATTTCCTGATCAAATTCTGAAAATCACCTGATCTCCGCATCATCCAATTCATATGTTCAACTCCCTCAGCGATAAGCTGGAGTCCGCCTTCAAAGTCCTCAGCGGCTCCCACAAGATCACCGAACTCAACGTCGCCGAAAGCATCAAGGAAATCCGCCGCGCACTGGTGGGGGCCGACGTAAACTACAAGATCGCCAAGGAATTCACCGACAAGATCAAAGACAAGGCCCTGGGCGCCGAAAACGTGCTTAAAAACGTGAACCCGGGCCAGCTCATGGTCAAGATCGTGCAGGACGAGCTCACCGAGCTCATGGGTGGCCAGCACGCGGGCATCAACGTGAAAGGCTCGCCGGCGGTGATCCTCATAGCCGGCCTGCAGGGCAGTGGCAAAACGACCTTCAGCGGCAAACTCGCCAAATACCTCAAGGAAAAACGCCAGCTCTTCCCGCTCCTGGTCGCCTGCGACGTGTACCGCCCCGCGGCCGTCAACCAGCTCACCGTGCTCGGCGAAAGCATTCAGGTGCCGGTGTACAAAGAGCCGGACAACAAAAACCCGGTGGAAATCGCCCTGAACGCCATCCGCCACGCCAAGGGCCACGGCCACCACGTGGTGATCATCGACACCGCCGGCCGCCTGGCCGTAGACGAAGACATGATGCAGGAGGTGGCCGCCATCAAAGACGCTGTGAAACCCACCGAAACCCTGTTTGTGGTGGACTCCATGACCGGCCAGGACGCCGTGAACACCGCCCAGGCCTTCAACGAACGCATCAACTTCGACGGCGTGGTGCTCACCAAGCTCGACGGCGATACCCGTGGCGGCGCCGCCCTGTCCATCAAGTACACCGTCGGCAAGCCCATCAAGTTCGTTTCCATGGGCGAGAAGCTCGATGCCCTTGACCTGTTCTACCCCGACCGGATGGCACAGCGCATCCTCGGCATGGGCGACATCGTGAGCCTCGTGGAAAAAGCCCAGGCCGAGTTCGACGAGGTGGAGGCGGCCCGCGTCGAAAAACGCATCAAGCAAAACAAGTTCGACTTCAACGACTTCCTGGGTCAGATGCAGCAGATCAAAAAAATGGGCGACCTAAAAAGCCTCATGGGTATGATCCCCGGCGTAAGCAAAGCGCTCAAGGATGTGGACATCGACGACAAGGCCCTCGTGCGCGTGGAGGCCATCATCCAGAGCATGACGCCCGCCGAACGCAAAGACCCCGACCTGATGAGCCTCAGCCGCAAACGCCGCATCGCCCGCGGCTGCGGCCAAAGCCTCGACCAGATCAACCTGTTCGTGAAAAACTTCAACGACATGCGCAAAATGATGCACCAGATGTCCAATATGCCCATGGGACGAATGGGCGCCCTGCCCAAAAATATGCCCATGCCGAAAGGCGGCAAGTTTAAACGCTAGGCTGTTTCCATTCCAACTACTACCGTACCTGAACCATACAAACCACCTGACATGCTCCTCTCCACTACCTCCACCCTCGACGGCCGCACCGTCACCCAATACCACGGCGTGGTATTCGGCGAAACCATCATCGGCGCCAACATCATCAAAGACTTCTTTGCCTCCATCCGCGACATCGTCGGCGGCCGATCCGGCTCCTACGAACAGGTGCTGCGCGAGGCTCGCGAGATCGCCATCGGCGAAATGACCCAGGAAGCCGAACGTTTGGGCGCCAACGCCATCATCGGCATCGACTTCGACTACGAAACCCTCGGCCAGGCGAACGGTATGATTATGGTGATCGCTACGGGTACGGCGGTGTCGGTAGCGGAATGACGAATGCGGAATTCGGAATGCGGAATAAATGTACGCTTGGTTTCTGGACCTTCTCACAAAAGTAGACACACAGATAAGTTTTAAAAAAGCTGTATCATCACTTTTCAAAACGAATCAACATGTCTACTAACAGAAGGAACTTCACCAAAGAGCAGAAGCTCGAAATCGTAAAACAGTCCATGAAAGAGGGTGTTACGATTGAAGACTTGGCTCAGCAGTACAGGATTCATCCGAACAGCTGCCCGTCGAATGCAGGCATTGAGGCTGGTAGCCAGGCCGAAGCGCAAGTATGTTCATACGACTGATTCAGACCATGAGTTGAAGGTATCTCCTAACCTGCTAAACAGGAACTTTGCCGTCGAAAAAGTAAATACCGTTTGGGTTGGCGATATCACCTACATCAACACCGATGACGGCTGGCGCTACCTGACAATTGTACTGGATCTGGCTGACAGGGCAGTGGTGGGCTGGACATTAAGCCAAACGATGCATGCTCACTGTACCGTCATTGAAGCCCTTAAACAGGCAATTCAAAGACGTGGGATACAGGCGCATTGTGGCTTGATGTTCCACTCTGACCAAGGCATACAATACGCCTGTGAAGAATTTACGGCACTTTTGGCTCACTACCGCATCACGCAAAGTATGTCGCGAAAAGGAAACTGCTGGGATAATGCCGCGGCAGAGTCTTTCTTCAAAACGATAAAAACCGAGGAGTTGAACAGGTTGAAAACCATAAAAGCAAAAACCCTCAACTCATTGGTCTTTAAATACATAGAAGGCTGGTACAACACCCAGAGAATTCATTCCGCTTTGAATGGTCTGACTCCGTGGGAAGCTTTTTATGAAAAATCACTAAAATTGGCTGCTTAAACTTATCTCACTGTCTACTATGGTGAGGAAGTCCACCTTTCACTTTTTTAGCATTTCCCTGGCACACCCACACCCACACCCACACCCACACCCACACCCACACCCACACCCACACCCACACCCACACCCACACCCACACCCACACCCACACCCACACCCACACCCACACCCACACCCACACCCACACCGGATTGTGGAGCTGGCGGGATTCGAACCCGCGTCCGGACAAAGCGTCTCAACGCTTTCTACATGCTTAGCTTCCGATTGAATTTTCGAGTGCACCTTTGGTTCGGAAACCGACGCCAGCGCACCTTATCCGTTTTGTCTCGCCCTACCTTAACGGTGTCGGTAAAGCCAGCCCCAACTGTTGAATGCGGCGCGCTGTGTATGGAGCCTCAAACGCACGGCATAAAGGCATTCTAATCAACTAGATTAGGCAGCCATTGCGAACGACGTGTTGCCATTCAATGGTTGATCGTTGTTTTTTACGGAGTAACCGATCATGCTCCGGCATGCTTACGAAGCTACTTTCTTTCCCGTCAATACCAAACAGCCCCAATTCGGTGTGGGTGTGGGTGTGGGTGTGGGTGTGGGTGTGGGTGTGGCGTGTACGCTTGGTTACCCATATAAACAATGGGCAATTCGGTGTGGGTGTGGGTGTGGGTGTGGGTGTGGGTGTGGGTGTGGGTGTGGGTGTGGCATGTACCCTTGGTTATTTTGCAAAATGCCGACAGCCAACTACCGACTACCGACAGCCAACTACCGACAGCCAACTACCGACAGCCAACTACCGACTACCGACAGCCAACTACCGACTACCGACAGCCAACTACCGACTACCGACAGCCAACTACCGACAGCCAACTACCGACTACCGTCGGGCAAAGAAACGGCGGAATTCGGAGAATACAGGGATAAAGTCATGGGATTATTCAGGTGAGTATTCAGTTCCTCGGATGGCCGCAGGTCTTTTGCGCGTTGGGTTTGACATGTAGACGACAAGCGCAGCAAAAGTCACAGTGCCCAAACGTACTCGATGCTCGATGCGCGACATTCGCCATTCCTGCCTACCTTTACCCGACCAAACAAAAAAACACTGACCAAATCCGACTGCCACCGGCAGCAACCCTATTTATGCTCACCATCGGCATTCTGCACGAGGGCAAGGTCCCGCCCGACGCCCGCGTTCCCCTCTCTCCCCAACAGTGCATCAAAGCCCAGGAACTGTTCCCGGTACGTATCCGGGTACAGTCCTCCGCTACACGTGCATTCACAGACGATGAGTACCGGCAGGCCGGACTTGAAGTGGTGGACGACATCAGCGGCGCCGACGCGCTCGTCGGGGTGAAGGAAGTGCCCGTAGCCGACTTGCTGCCCGACAAAACCTATCTGTTCTTCTCCCATACCATTAAAAAACAGACGTACAATCGCCTCCTTCTCCAAACCATCGTGGAGCGCCGTATCCGGCTTATCGACTATGAGGTGTTGACCGACGACCTGGGCGACCGCCTCGTGGCCTTCGGGTTTTACGCCGGACTCGTCGGATCCCACAACGGCCTGTGGACTTACGGACGACGCACCGGCGCCTTCACCCTGCCCCGCCTTTTTGAAAAACAACACTATGAAGACGTACTGCCGGTGTACGCACAGTTGAAACTGCCGCCCCTGAAGATCGTGCTGGCCGGCTCCGGACGCGTCGCCACCGGCGTGCTGCGCAACCTGCACGATCTGGGCATATCCGGCGTTTCGCCCCGCGACTTTCTGCATAAATCCTTCGACCGACCGGTGTTCACCCAATTGTTCCCGCAGGATTACGTGCGCCACAAAACGCCGGATGTCTATTTCGACAAACAGCACTTCTATGCCCACGGCGATGAATACGAAAGCACCTTCCACCCATTCGCACATCGCGCCGACCTGTTCATGAACGGCATCTACTACGACAAACGGTCGCCCATGTTTTTCTCCCGCGAGGACATGCTACACCCGGATTTTTCCCTTCAGGTCGTGGCCGACATCAGTTGCGACATCTACCCCGACAGCGCCGTCCCTTGCACCTTGCGACCCTCCAGCATAGCGGAACCGGTCTACGGCTACGACCCCCGCACAGGCGCCGAAACACCCCCCTTCCAGCCGTCGGCCGTCGACGTCATGGCCATCGACAACCTGCCCTCCGAACTGCCGCGCGACGCCTCCGTTTACTTCGGTCGCCAACTGCTCGACCACGTCATCCCCGCGCTGGTATCCAATCTGCACAGCCCCGTGCTCGACCGGGCAACCATCGCAGAAGACGGAAAACTAACCCCGCGGTTTGCTTACCTGTCCGACTGGATCAGTTGAATGCGGAGTGCGGAATGCGGAATGCGGAATAAATTTACGCTTGGTTGTACGTTGGATGTATGGACCTTCTCACAAAAGTGGACAGACAGCTTTTTTTAAAACTTATCTGTCTGACAGCACGTTGCAACCAAGAGTCCTTGTATTCCGCATTCCACATTCCACATTCCGCATTCCGCATTCGCTAAATTTCCTCCGGCCCTTCCCCCACCCAGTCGTTCATCACAAACTGGTTTTCGCACAGCGGCCTAAGTTCCTGTTCAATGAATCCGCGCACCTCGGCGACGATGTTCTCCGGATACAGCAGGTGCACGTTGGGGCCAGCGTCGAGGGTGAAAAACACCGGATGCCCCGTGTCGGCCCGGTAGGCTTTTACCCGCTCCATGATCTCCAGGGAGTTGGGGCGCATGAGCAGATAAGGCGGGTTGCTGCACAGCATGAGCGCGTGCAGGGTCAGCGCTTCAGCCTCACAGATGTGCCCAAAGTGCTCGAGGTCGCCTTTTTGCAGGGTCACCAGGAGATCGGCAAGCCGTTGGCGCGCCTGCAGGTAGCGGGGCTCGGCGTACGGGTTGCCATCCATGAGCGCGTGTCCGGCCGAGCTGGAGACCGATTTCTCGTCTGCGCTCACGATCAGGATATCGTCGTGCAAACCTTTGAATACCGGGTGCAGCATGTCGCCGATGGGAATGCCGTATTCGTCGGACGCCCCCGGCACCAGGGTGTTGGCGCCCCAGAGTGCGGCGTGCGGGAAGATGGAGCGGCAGGCGCTGCCGCTGCCCAGCCGGGCGACGTACGAGGCTTTACGGTCGAATGCTGCCTGGTCGGACAGGGTGCCGAACAGCACGTCTTCCAGCGTGCACAGGCACAACGCGAGGGCCGACATAGCGGATGCCGAAGAGGCGATGCCGGCCGAATGCGGGAAGGAGTTGCCGCTCCGGATGACCAGTTGCAGCTGGGGCAGGAAGGGGAAAATAGGCAGAATGCTCTCCAAAAAGTGCAGGATACGGCGGCGGAACGGCTCGTTTTCGTCTTCATGAAAGAAAAAACGAAGGTCAATCTCCCCCGTGTTCGAATGCTCCTTAAATGTGTATTCCACCGCCGTGTCGGTCACCGATGCAGCCAGGGTGAAGCTTATGGACGGGTTCCGGGGTAGTTGGCGTCCGTGTTTGCCCCAGTATTTCAGGATGGCGATGTTGCTGGGGCTGCGCCAAACGACGCTGCCGGGTTCCGGCGGACGCGAAGAGTCGATGATCAGGCGTGGGTTGTCGAACATTTGAACGGCTTTTGCCGCAAAGGAAACAAAACCGCCGCACTTGCACGAAGCGTATCCGCAGTTTACCCTACTTTTGCCGTACGCGTTCAACAAAACCCTGCATGGAACACACAAGTATCTGGTCGCGCATCCGGCGGGCGGTTCGCCATACCGCCATTGAAGCATACTGTTTCATCACGGCTCCGTTCGTGGTGCGCAACTGTCTGGGTATGTTTGGCCTGTTGAGCGTCATTTTTCTGACCACCTTCTGGTGGCTCACCTGCTACACCAACCACGGCCAGAGCATGGAGGTGCCGGATTACATCGGGCAGAACATCCGCATCGCCATCCCGCAGGCGAAGTCCCGCAACCTGCGCATCGTGGTGTCCGACTCCCTGTTCGTGCCCGGCAAGATGCCCGGTGAGATCCTCGATCAAAACCCGAAAGCCAAAAGCCGCGTCAAAAAAGGCCGCACGCTCTACCTCACCATCGCCAAAAGCAACCCGGATGTGGTGGAATTGCCCGACCTGGCCGGTGGAGACGATTACGACCTATACAGCCGCAAATTGAGCCGGCTGGGCGTGAAAACGCGCATCAGCGCCCACGTCGCCGACCCCCGGCTGGAGCCCAACACCATCGTCGCCGTCCTGATGGGGCGCGATACCATCACGAATAAAATCCGGCAAGGCATGAAAGTGGAAATGGGCACCCTGCTGGATTTTGTGGTGAGCGAGAAAATCGCCGAAAACGTGGCCATCCCGGATTGTGTTTGCGAAACATTCGGCGCCGCCCGCTTTTTGCTGCTGGCCGCCAACCTAAAGGTAGGTACCGTGATCACCGACGAAACCGTCACCGACGAGGAAATCGCCTTCGTCTGGCGGCAGGCGCCCCCCTATGATGCGGCGGGCTCCCTGCGCGTGGGCGAATCCGTCGACCTTTATTTGTCCGGCAAGCGCCCGTCTTTTTGCCCTGAACAATAACGCCATTCATTCGTCAACCACCATGGACATTACCGTACAAGAACTCCGTCAAAAACTGGAATCCGGCGAGGATTTCCTGCTGCTCGACGTGCGCGAGCCTTACGAATTCGATGAATTCAATTTGGGCGGACAGCTCATGCCCCTCGGGGTGCTGCCCGCCCGCATCTGGGAAATTGAAGACCACAAGGGCGATGAGCTCGTCGTCTACTGCCGTTCGGGCGGCCGCAGCGGCATGGCCAAAGGTCTGCTCGAAGCGCAAGGATTCTCTCATGTTCGCAACCTTACCGGCGGCGTATTGGCGTGGCTGGATGCATTTGGGCCCACCAAACCATGAGTCGACCCGACCGGCACCTGCTCCCCGTAATTTGTTGCGCGGTTCTGTTGCTCGGCGCGGGTTGTCGCCCAGTACGAAACTTCCCGCTCAACATCAGCGACCTGCCCGTCGCTGACCCGCCCCCCCAAACGCCGACGCATCCGTGCATTCAGTGGGAAAGCTACCGGCCGGATCCTGCGCATCCGGAGTACGCGCCGTTTCGTACCCTGCGGATGAACGTGCACTTCGTGGACAGTCGCGACAGCGCGCACAACTTCCGGCAAGCGTCGGGCCGGCAGTTTGCCAAAGACCTGATCGCCATCGCCAACGCCCGCCTCGACACCAACGAGCAAAACTGGCGCTCCCCACCCGGCACCCCGGCGCTGCCCAAAGGCTACCGATACCGGCTAGCCCCGCAGCCCGAGCCCGGCGACGACGGCATCTACTTCCATTACGACGACGACCTGTGGTATTTCGTCTCGCAGGGCCGGAACCAGAACAACTACAGCCGAACGGTGGTGGACAAATACGCCGTGGGGCTCGACACCATCCTCAATGTGTTCCTGCTCGTGCACCCCGAAGACAGCGTGCGCTCGCCCGCCTACCGGGCCAACGGGCAGGGCATCGCCCTGGGCACCGCGCTGAAAATGGCCGGCGTGTACGAGTTGAAACAAACACCACAATCCACCGTCGGCCTGTTCAACCACGAAGTCGGGCACATCCTGAGCCTCAGTCACGCCTGGACCGGCGACGGGTGCCCCGACACCGACCCGCACCCAAACCGCTGCTGGGAGTGGAGACCAACGCCGCCTTGCGATACCCTGGCCACCAACAACATGATGGATTACAACGCCTACCAGTCGGCCCTCACCCCTTGCCAGATCGCCAAAATACACGCCCTGCTCGCCAATGAAAACAGCCCGGTACGCCGCTGCCTCGATACCGATTACTGCCTGCCGCAACCTGGACACGACGTGGTGATCCGGGATTCCGTTTCCTGGGACGGCGCGCGAGACCTGACCGGCAACCTGACCATCGCGCCCGGTGGCGTCCTTTTGCTGAGCTGCCGGCTGTCCATGCCGGCGGGTAGCCGCATCACCGTGCAACCCGGCGGACGCCTGTGGCTCAACGGCGCGCGCCTGCACAATGCCTGCGGATTGCCCTGGGGAGGCATCTATGTGCAACATCGACGCGGAATGCCGTCGGGGCGGGTGTTAATGTCCCAAAAAAGTGAAATGGAAAACACCGGTTTGCGTTAGAACCAGTCCGACACGTGACGGTGTCTTTACCGCCCACCGATAAAACATGCGCTCAATCTTTACATCATGAAAAAGTTTACCTACCTGCTGCTCAGTCTATTTTTGTTCGGCGCACTGGCCGGAAGCGCCTGCAGCCAGAAAAGCGGTTGCCCGGCTACCGAAAGCCTGCAGCCCAAGACCAACCGCAAGGGCGAAATAAAAACCAGCAAAAAGGCGAAAGACGGCCTGTTTTCGAAAAAGATGTCTAAAAAGATGTAAGAAAACGGCCCTAGAAAAGGCTCAGTTGCTCGGCCTTTGCCCCCAGCAAACCCAGTTGCCGGGCGACTTTAGCTTTTTGCTTGCTGTTGGTGCGCAAGGCGGCCAGTTTGGCCAATTCAAGGGTCAGGTAATAGTCCTCCAGTGGTTCGTCGGGCCGCGGCCGGCGGGCAAAATCCCGGAGAGCCTCCGGCCGGCGAATGCCGTCGGAAAATTCGTACACATCCTTTAACCAGCGACGAACGTTGCGGCCGTAGTGGTGCGCCGGCAATGCCAATACGGTGTGCAGCTGGGAGGCTGTAACCACCCGGGTGCCTTGTTTGCTGACAATGACTTCAAGGTGCATTTTTTTACCGTTTTATTTCTCCACAAATGTAAAACAAGTTGTTGGTAATTTGCAAACATTTTTTGTTAAAAAAATTTATTTGTTAAAAAACAGTGAAAAATATTCATTTGGATTTGGAAAGTTCGCCTCCATACCCCTACCTTTGCGGGCGCTTTTGAAAAACAGGCTTCCGAAAGGGAGTTTGGAAAGTCGAAAGTGTTAAAACAACCACAAACAAAGGTAATGAATCAAAAAATTCGCATTAAACTCCGGTCTTACGACTACAATCTGGTGGACAAGTCCACGGAGAAGATCGTCAAGACGGTTCGTGCGAGTGGTGCTGTGGTAACAGGCCCGATTCCGCTGCCGACCGAGAAAGAAATTTTTACCGTGTTGCGTTCGCCGCACGTGAATAAAAAATCTCGGGAGCAGTTCCAGTTACGCACCCACAAGCGATTGATTGAAATCTACACGCCCACCCAGAAAACGGTGGACGCCCTGTCCAAACTGGAATTGCCGAGTGGCGTTGACATTCAGGTCAAGCTCACTTAATCAACATCTGCCTCAAGTCGGGTAGTCTGCGGCTGCGGTCAAAGTGTCATTCATCATGTGATAACTGATCCAGACGAGCGGTTCCGGGTTCCGGAGGGTCGCACTTTCGCATTTCTGTCCGACAAGGCTCACCATTAAACAAATCATCGTTCAATCATATAAACCCAGCAACACGTGAACGGTCTGATTGGAAAAAAAATAGGGATGACCAGCATCTTCGACGGCAACGGCAAAAACGTTGCTTGTACGATTATAGAGGCGGGTCCCTGCGTAGTCACGCAAGTGCTCAATGAAGACACCGATGGCTACGCCGCCCTTCAGCTGGCCTACGGCGAGCGCAAGGTGAAAAACACCCCGGCGCCCCTGCTCGGCCACTTTGAAAAAGCGGGCACAGCCCCCAAACAACGGGTGCTGGAGTTCCGCAACATGACCCTGGACAAAAGCCTGGGCGACCTGGTGACGGTTGCAGAGGTGTTTGCCGAAGGCGACAGCATCAATGTGCTCGGCACCTCCAAGGGCAAAGGCTTTCAGGGGGTGGTCAAGCGTCACGGCTTCGGCGGTGTGATGCAACAAACCCACGGCCAGCACAACCGCTTGCGCGCACCCGGCTCTTTGGGTAACTCGTCGTTTGCCGCCAAAGTAATGAAAGGCATGCGCATGGCGGGTCAGATGGGCAACGTCAACGTAAAGGTGCGTCGTCTTAAAGTATTGAAAGTGTTCCCCGACCAGAATCTCATCATCGTCAAAGGCGCGGTTCCGGGCCACAAAGGCGCGCTGGTCGTGCTCGAGAAATAACCGGCGATAACCCACAACTTGTCTACGAACCATGCAACTGCAAGTATATAACACCCAGGGTCAGGCAACCGGACGCACCGTCGAACTGCCCGACGACGTATTTGGTATTGAACCGCACGAGCACAGCGTTTGGCTCGATGTGAAACGCTACCTCAACGCCCAACGCCAGGGCACGCACAAGTCCAAAGAGCGCAGCGAAATGAGCGGCTCCACCCGCAAGCTGCACAAGCAAAAAGGTACCGGCGGCTCGCGGAAGGGCGACATCAATAACCCGCTGTACCGCGGTGGCGGTCGGGTATTCGGCCCGCGTCCGCGTAACTACGACATTGATGTGAACGCCAAAGTGCGCCGCCTGGCGCGCCGCAGCGCCCTGTCGGCCAAAGCGATGGCCGGCCAGATCGTGGTGGTGGAAGACTTCCGCCTCGACGCGCCCAAAACCAGCGATTTCCGTCGCATCCTCGAAGCGCTGAAAGTGGCCGATAAAAAGCCGCTCACCGTGCTGCCCGCATACGACCAGACGCTGTACCTGTCGTGCCGCAACCTGCCCAAAGCCGACATTGCGCCCGCAAAGGACCTGAATACATACCAGATCATGCGCGCCGGCGCCATCGTGCTGGCCGAAAGCGCCATCGAACCCCTCAAGGAAAACTGTGCATAACCTGTGCCCACGGGTACTCAACATACCAGCACCATGGCTAAAACGATCCTGATCAAACCGATCATCACAGAAAAGTCCTCCCGGCTGATCGATAAACGCAACACCTACCTCTTTGTCGTAGGTCGCGCAACCAACAAAATCGAGATCAAAAAAGCCGTCGAGGAACGTTACAACGTGTCCGTCGACAGCGTAAATACCTCCATAATTCCCGGCAAACCAAAGTCGCGCAGCACCAAAACAGCCATTGTGAAAGGTACCAAATCCGCTTATAAAAAAGCGTTTGTTACCCTTACACCAGGCGACGTGATCGACATCATGGGTCCGGCCAGCGAATAATCCGCTTCATCATCCACACGAACAACAACCAGCGCAGCATAAACGACCTGCATCATGGCAGTTAAAAAAATGAATCCCATCACGCCCGGCTTGCGTTTCCGGGTGGCGGTATCGAAAGACGAGCTCACCAAAGGCGCCAAGCCCGAGAAGTCGTTGATTGCCCCGATGAAAAGCACCGGCGGCCGCAACAACCAGGGGCATCGCACGACGCGCTACCGCGGCGGCGGCCACAAACGCCGTTACCGTGTGATCGACTTCAAACGCGATAAGGACGGCATGGACGCAACCGTGCAGTCCGTTCAATACGACCCCAACCGCTCGGCGCACATCGCCCTGCTGGAATACGCCGACGGCGAAAAACGCTACATCCTCGCCCCCAAGGGCCTGTCCGTCGGTCAGGTCATCACTTCGGGCAAAGGCGTAGCGCCGGAAACGGGCAACTGCATGTTTCTCAGCGAGGTGCCCCTGGGCGCCGAACTGCACAACATCGAATTGCACCCCGGTCAGGGCGGCATGATGGTGCGCAGCGCCGGAACGGGCGCCCTGATGATGGGCAAAGAAGACCGCTACGCGGTGATCCGCATGCCCTCGGGCGAATTGCGTCGTGTGCTGCTGACCTGCAAAGCCACCATCGGCTCCATCGGCAACGGCGACCACAACCTGGAGGTAATGGGTAAAGCTGGCCGCAACCGCTGGAAAGGACGCCGCCCGCGCAACCGACCCGTGGCCATGAACCCCGTAGACCACCCCATGGGTGGTGGCGAAGGCCGCGCAAGCGGTGGCCACCCCCGCGACCGCAAAGGCTTCAAAGCAAAAGGCGCCAAAACGCGCAGCCGCACCAAAGCCTCCAATGCACTCATCATCAGCAAACGCAAGTCCTGATCTACCGTACAAACCGCGTAAAAACGACCACACAATATGCCTCGTTCGCTTAAAAAAGGCCCCTACATCCACCACGCCCTGCTGGAGAAGGTTATGAAAGCCAAGCAAAGCAACAAAAAACAGGTGATCAAAACCTGGAGCCGAGCCTCCATGATCATTCCCGATATGGTGGGTGAAACGATCGCCGTACACAACGGAAAAACCTTTATCCCGGTTTTTGTCACCGAGAACATGGTTGGCCATAAACTCGGCGAATTCTCGCCCACGCGAACCTTCAAAGGCCACGCCGGTAACCGCAAATAACAACTGATCATGGAAGCTGTTGCTAAACTGAAAAACTGTCCGATGTCTCCGCGCAAAATGCGCCTCGTGGTGGACAACATCCGCGGTCGCAACGTGGTCGACGCGCTCGGCATCCTTAAATATACCAATAAGGAAGCCGCGGTGTGGCTGGAAAAACTCCTGCTCTCCGCCATCAACAACTGGGAGCAAAAATCAGAAATGGAAGGCGCCGCCGACGACTTCGACCTGTACGTCAAAACAGCGTTCGTAGACCCCGGGGGCATCATCTACCGCTTCCTGCCTGCTCCCCAGGGCCGTGCTTACCGCGTCCGCAAACGGCGCAACCACGTGACCCTCATCGTGGCCAACCGTGTACCGCTCGACGCTGAACAGGAGGCATAAAACAAACTAACCTTACAATCATCATTCGCAAACGATAATGGGTCAGAAAACAAATCCGATTGGTAACCGCTTAGGCATCATCCGCGGCTGGGATTCAAACTGGTTCGCCGATAAAGACTACGGCCTGAAGGTTGTGGAAGACGAAAGGATCCGCCAGTACCTCCGCGCGCGCCGTCCGAAAACGGCTGCCGCCAATCCCCGCGAGCGCAACAAGCCCCAGCAAAACGGCATCAGCCGGATCGTCATCGAACGCACCCTCAAGCGGGTGACCGTGACCATCCACACCAGCCGCCCGGGTATCATCATCGGCAAAGGCGGTAAAGAGGTCGATCTGATTAAAGAAGAACTTAAAGTGCTGACCGGCAAGGATGTGCAGATCAACATCTTCGAGATCCGCAAACCCGAACTCGACGCCAATATCGTCGGCGAACAAGTCGCCAAACAAATCGAGGCCCGCATCAACCACCGCCGCGCCATCAAGGCCGCCGTCCAGGCGACCATTCGCGCCGGCGCCGAGGGTATCAAGGTGCGCATCAGCGGCCGCCTCGGCGGCGCCGAAATGAGCCGAACAGAAGAATACAAGGACGGTCGCACACCCCTGCACACCTTCCGAGCCGATATCGACTACGCCTGGGTAGAAGCCCAAACCGTGTACGGTAAGATCGGCATTAAAGTATGGATTTTCAAAGGCGAAGTGCTCGTCAAACGCGAACTGACCCCCTTTGCCACAGCTGAAAACAGCGGTGGTGATCGCGGCGGACGAAGCGGCGAACGCGGAGGCGAACGCCGTGACGGCGACCGCGGACGCAGAGACGGCGATCGCGGCGGACGGCGCGG
>JBGSTG010000010.1:0-40787 GCA_041736625.1 Saprospiraceae bacterium
CATGTACAAGCGCCAGGACATCAACGCCATGCAAAACATGATCGACGAAGAGGGCGCCGGACTGGGCGATTACGAAGAACTGCTGCTGAACCGGCGCAACCGCAACTGGATACCCGTCATGCGCGACATCGTGCGGCGCCAACCGACGTTTTTCGCCGTCGGCGCAGGGCACCTGGCCGGCCCGGAAGGGGTCATCGCCCTGCTGCGCAGCCAGGGTTTCCGCGTGGAAGCCATCCAATAGCGCCCGTCAGTCCTTCCGGCACTGCTCCAGTATCTGCTGTTCGAAGCGCTTCGGGTTTTCCAGCACGTTGAAAAAGCCCTGCAGGTACTGCGCAATCTGGTTTTTATCCTCCTCCAGTAACCAATGGGCCTGTTCGACGCACGACAGCAGCGCCGTTTTTTTGTCCAAAAACAATTGGGCCGTCGGCGTCATGAATTCTTTCGTGCGGCACAGGCCCATGAACCAGCGCTCGGTGACCGTGCGCGTGGGCGCCCCCTGCTGGGGCGATGCATAGGGGGCGTTCACGAGCCCGGAGTAGTCGAAATCGTACGGCACCGGCAGCGGCAGCCCTTTTTCCTGCACCACCAGCTTGACGTTGTGGCGGGTGGGCACCGACCAGTCGGTGTTGCCGATCATGTACTGAAACAGGGCCATGCGGTCTACGGCGGTGGAGTCGAGCCGTTTGATGGACGCCGACTGGGGCGCGTAGGGTCGGCCCTGCATGCGCAGCGCCAATGCTTCCACCGGCTCGATCAAAAAAGCGGATCGCTCCTGAGCGGGCTTGGCTTTTCCCGTTTGAAAAAGCCGCAGTTTCACCGGCGCCACGGCAAAACTCTGGTCGGTGACCACCTGATACAGCTGGTAGCAGAGCAGCTCCCTGGCCACCAGTTTTTCGTGCTCCGGCGTGGGGAAACAAGGCAAAACCGCTTTGATTTCGCTGAATTCGGCGATGGAGTCGGGCACCTCCGCCCCGGCGAAGCGGATCTTGATGGGCGGCAGGTCGCAGGTTTTCCGGCGCATCTTGCCGCGCACTTTCACCCGCACCGGCATGGCCTCACCGCCGTTGATGGTCAGCCGGGCGTCGAACCAGGGTTCTTCGGCGCGCGCTTTTTCCATTTTTTTCAGATCGGCCTCCACAGTCAGCGTCGGGATGTCCTTTTGTTCGCGCAACCAGGCAAACATGCCGGCAGCGTCGGCCGGCTGTGCGCGCACCAAAACGGAGAAAAACAACAAAAAAAACCAGCCGGACACGCGCAGGACCGGCTGGAAGGGAAATTTTAATGTACAGTTATGGTTCATTTTATGGCGATTGATCGGTTGTCCAACGCCCGAAAGCCCCCAAACGCGATGGCAGACAGCGCGATCAGGATGACCCACAGCGTTTCAAATCCCCACCGGGCGATCACCTGTGTGCCCATCAACGGTGCGATGATGTTGGACACGGAGTACGCCATGGTGTAAAAACCCATGTATTGCCCGGCGTGGTGGTGGCCGGCCCGGTCGTACACAAAATTTGTGCTGAACGGCATCACGAATATTTCGCCGATGGAAATGGCAAAAATAAACGCCAGCGCTGCCACCATGGGCGCCACGGGGGTGAGAAATGCGGCGTAAGATACGGCGTACAGGATCAACCCCGTTTGCACATAAACGAGTGCCCTTCGGCGTCCGTCCAGGCGGTTGATCAGCGGCATTTCCACAACAAATACGATGAACCCGTTGATTGCAGTGACCAGCCCGATGCGGGCCTCATCCCAGTGATAGGCTTGTTTGAAAAAAACCGGGATCGTCCATACAAATTGCATGAACACCATCGCCCCGAGGAAGGTGAACGCTAGAAAAGACCAGTACCGCCCGTCCGCCAGCGGCTTCATACCGGCGTCCGCCGCCGCCCCGTCTGCGGCTTGCTGTGCCTGCGGCTTTTGTTTTTCCGGCAGGAGCAGGATGAGCACGACCGCCGCCAGCATGCAGGTGAGGCCGTCGACCCAGAACAACCAGTGCCAGCTGACCGAGGCCAGCAGCCCCCCCAGCGCGGGCGCCACCGCCCAACCCAGGTTGACCGACATGCGGTACAGCGACACCGAGCGCGTGCGCGTTTCGGGAGTGCTGTGCCGCTGTATGGCCACGGCGTTGGCCGGCCGAAAGGTTTCCGAGATGATGCTCAGCAAAAAAGCCGCCGCGCACATAGCGTAAAAATCGCGCACCCACACGATGCCAATCAGCACCACCCCGTTGAGCAGCAGGCTCCAGAACTGTATATGCCGGTAACCGATCTTGTCGGTCAGCCGCCCGCCGATGTAAGCGCCGCAAAAAGCGCCCAACCCGAAACACCCCAGCACGTAGCCGGCCTGTTCAATCGAAAAATAGAGCCTTTGGGTGAGGTACAGGGTCAAAAAGGCGATCACCATGCTTCCGACGCGGTTGACCAGATTCACCAGGGCGAGAAACCAGATGTCGCGGGGAATACCCATGTAGGATCCCCTCCAGGCGTTAAGGGCTCGTGTTACCATTTGTCAGGATTTATAGTCGGAATAATAAACTGTTCTCACGCTGCTATAGTTCCCGAAATGGAATAACATTTGGAATGCTGGTAAAAAAGCGGATAAAAGGAGGCGCCAACAAAGCTGGCTTAATAAGCCCGTGCGAACAGCACGCGTTGGTTGCTTGGTTTTCCGGTGAGGATGCAGGCGCCGTTTTCGGCCGGGTTATCGAGGGGGATGCAACGGATGGTCGCCTTTGTTTTTTCCTTGATGGCCAGCTCTGTTTCGGTGGTGCCGTCCCAGTGTGCGTACGCAAATCCACCCTTGTTTTCAAGCACATCCATGAAGGCATCCCAGTCGTCGACGCGGGTGATGTGTTCGTCGCGATAGGCTTTGGCGCGGTTGAAGAGGTTGGCCTGGATGTCGAGCAAGAGCTGTTCGATGTATTCGCCGATGTTGTCGAGCGGGACATTGGTTTTTTCCTTGGTATCGCGGCGGGCCACTTCCACCTGATTGTTGGCGAGGTCGCGGGCGCCGAGGCCGATCCGTACGGGGATGCCGATCAGCTCGTATTCGGCGAATTTGAAACCCGGGCGGTTCTGGTCGTCGTTGTCGATGCGCACGCCGATGCCCCTGGCTTTGAGTTGGGCAGCGATTTTTTCGGCAGCCTCGGTGAGTTCGGGCGCCGGTTTGGGGATGGGCACGATCACCACCTGATAAGGGGCGAGGCGGGGCGGCAGCACGAGTCCGTCGTCGTCGGAATGGGTCATGATGAGTGCGCCAACCAGGCGGGTGGAGACGCCCCAGGAGGTTGCCCACACGTGCTCCTGCTGGTTTTCGCGGTTCAGGAAGGTCACGTCGAAGGCCTTGGCAAAGTTCTGACCCAGGAAGTGGGAGGTACCGGCCTGCAGGGCTTTCCCGTCTTGCATGAGGGCTTCGATGCAGAAGGTCTCATCGGCGCCGGCGAAACGCTCGTTGGGGGTTTTCACGCCTTTGATCACGGGCATGGCCATAAATTCTTCGGCAAACACCGTGTATACGTCGAGCATCCGGCGGGTTTCTTCCAGGGCCTCTTCCGCCGAAGCGTGGGCGGTGTGTCCTTCCTGCCACAGAAACTCGGCCGTGCGCAGGAAGGGGCGGGTGCGCATTTCCCAGCGCACGACGTTGGCCCATTGGTTGATCAGGAGGGGCAGGTCGCGGTAGCTTTGTATCCAGTCGCGGTAGGTATCCCAGATGATGGTTTCGGAGGTGGGTCGCACAATCAGCTCCTCTTCCAGTTTGGCCTCCGGATCCACCACCACGCCGCCGCCGTTGGGGTCGTTTTTCAGGCGGTAGTGGGTCACCACGGCGCACTCCTTGGCGAAACCTTCCACGTGGGCGGCTTCCTTGCTGAGGAAACTCTTGGGAATGAACAAGGGAAAATACGCGTTTACGTGCCCGGTCTCCTTGAACATGGCATCGAGTGCGTCGCGCATTTTTTCCCACACGGCGAATCCGTGGGGCTTGATGACCATGCACCCCCGGACCGGAGAATTGTCGGCCAAACGCGCCTTGTGCACGATATCCAGATACCATTGCGAGTAGTCCTCCGAGCGGGGTGTGATCTCCTTAGCCATGTAACCTTTGGGTAGTTTTTGCGTCTTAAAAGACAAATCTTAACATTTGCGTCCGCTTGTTTGTCCGCCTTAAGCGAACTTTAACTAGCTGGATGGGTTGGTTTAAAAGAGCCTTAACCGTTTTGAAGCTGCAAAGCTACTACTTTTGAACCTGTAAACATTGAACCAGCAGTTCCACCCAGTAAAATACACTTTGGTCATGAAAAATAACCGTTTGCTTTGGTCGATGCTCTTTGTACTGATGGGCGTTTCCATCCAGGCACAAGACGACCTTTATTACGATCCCCTCACCGATGCGCCGCGTCCGCGGAC
This sequence comes from Saprospiraceae bacterium, assembly GCA_041736625.1. Classification (GTDB taxonomy): domain Bacteria; phylum Bacteroidota; class Bacteroidia; order Chitinophagales; family Saprospiraceae; genus M3007. Next base: position 4,410 of record JBGSTG010000010.1, read on the forward strand.
GGTGGTCGTGCAACCTCCTGCCCAGGAATACATCGAGGAGGCGCCGCCTGCAGAGCCCGAATACTACGAAAACGACTACGCTTACGAGTACTCATCGCGCATCCGCCGTTTCCACCAACCGACCACGATCATCGACTATTATGATCCGCTGTACGTAGACCAGTATTTCTACGACCCGTATTACCTGCCCGGCGCCTCCATCTACACCTACGGCGGCTTTTATAACAACCCGTGGGCGTGGAACCCGTACGTCCGTTACCCGTTCTGGGGTCCGCCCCGGCCGGCGTGGGGATGGGGTCCGACCTTTGGCGTCAGCATCAACGTGGGATGGGGCTGGAGCCCCTGGAACAACTGGAACGTATACAACAACTACTACTACGACCCCTATTGGGCCTGGAACGGGTACAACCCGTACTATTGCCCAGGCAATGTGTGGGTGAACAATTACTACATCTACAACAACGGGTACTACGGAAATCCAGGGTATGCGCCGCAAACCTACCTCTACGGCCCGCGCAGCGGCGGCGTCAAAACGAGCAACAACAGCTTTACGGCGCTCAGCACCGACGGCAAACGCGGTCGCCTGGTCGATACCAAGACCGAAGGCCCCGTGGTAGAGCTAAACAACCCGCAAAGCGGGGGCATCCAAAAATCCAGGATCCCCTCCAGCGATCTGCCCAACACCCAACCGGCGCAGCAGGCCGGCAAGCCCACACGCACTACGCCTGCTGATCTCCAACGCGAACAGCCGGCCGAGCAAACGAGCAAGCCTTCCCGCACCGCGCCCACCAACCTGGAAACGGCACAGCCGGCCGAACAGGTGATCCGGCCTACGCGCACCACCCCGACCGAGTTTCAACGCGAACCGACCCAACAAACGAGCAAACCTTCCCGTGCTGCCCCCAGCAACCTCGAAGGCGCGCAACCGGCCGAACAAATGACCAGGCCCGAGCGCACTGCGCCTTCCGGCACAGCCCGCACCGAACCGGCAGAGCAGTCCACCCGCACCGCACCGTCCCAACCCCAACGCACCCAGCCGGGCAAGGAGGTGAGCCCCACGCGCCGCCAACAACCCGCCGCACAGGAGCGCAGCGAACGCAGCCAGCCCTCCGGCACATACGACAGACCGAACCGCAGCAAGAGCGACCCGCGGTCGTACCAGCCGACCAATCGGGGCAGCGAGCCAAGCCGCTCCTACGACCGGCCCAGCAGCAGCAACCGCAGCTCAAGCCCTTCATCGGGCGGCTCCGGCAAAAGCGGCGGGGGCAGCAAACCGTCGTCCGGCGGATCAGGAAAATCATCGGGCGGTGGCGGCAGCAAGGGCCGTAACTGATGCTGTTGGCGCGTGCCGAAGAGGTTTGTCGCAAGTCTAAAAAGCCAGCATTGCTCCAATGAAAATTTTAAAAATTGACGTTAACCGATAGGATGGCTTGAAGCCCAATGTCGTCAACTTAGCGTAAAAGCAATGTTGTAAAATTGTCTACAACGAAACTAGATATTTTTTTTGCCGCGAATTAGCGCGAATTCGCGCTAATTCGCGGCAAAAAAAAATACGTGGTAAGGTCGAAAACAACCCCAAAGCAATCTTTTTTCGCTAAGTTGACGACATTGGGCTTGAAGCCATCCTATCGGTAGTGCTGCTCAATATTCTATTTGGAAGCGCATTCGGACATGGCACTGATGACACACCATCTTCGGCAATCCGCTGCTTTCCAAGACCTTAATTCATTAATAACCAATGCCTCATCCGGGCGCACGAAACACCCGGCTGAAAACCTGTTTGCCATGAAAAACACCCTCTTTCTTCTCCTGATGTGCTGGTGGGGCATCGCCCACGCCCAAACCGACGCCGACGCACTTCGATTTTCCTACCTGAAACCGGGTGGAACAGCCCGCCTGATGGGCGTCGGCGGGGCGTTCAACGCATTGGGCGCCGACTTCGGTGCGCTCAGCCAGAACCCGGCAGGCATCGCGCTGTACCGCACCAATGAGTTTGTACTCACCCCTTCCCTCCGATTCCAGTCCACCGACGCCGCTCTGCCGGGCGAGCCGTCCCTGCGCGACGAACGAACGCAGTTCAATATGGACAACGCCGGGGTGATCTTCCACAGCCGCCCGCGCGCCGGCAAGTGGACGACCATCAACGTCGGACTCGGATACAACCGCACGGCCGATTTTTACCAGTCCATCTTTTACGACGGCTATGGCGACGGCACCATCACCAACGGCTATTTCGAAGAGGCCAACGCCGTGTTCAATTCCGGCGGCGATGAAACAGGCCTCGATCCGTTTGGCTCCCGGCTCGCGTGGGACGCCAACGCCATTTACCCCGATTTGTACGACAACCTGAGTTACGACTTCATCAATGACCCTTCGGCGCGGATACGGCGCAACCAGTCGCTCTCCACCCGAGGCGGCATCAATGAAATGCTGCTGTCTTTCGGCGGCAACTACGACGAAAAACTGATGCTGGGCGTCACCTTCGGCGTGCCCATCCTCCGCTACCGCCTCGAATCGGTGTACACCGAAAGCGATCCGGATGATGCCGTACCATTTTTCGACGACCTACAGCAAACGGAGTACGTGAACACCGACGGGGTCGGTTTCAATGTCAAATTCGGGATGATCTACCACTTCAATCAGACGCTCCGGCTCGGCGCGGCATTCCACTCCCCTACCTGGTACGGCATGACCGATGAATACGGTAACACCTTCGCCTACTCGTACACCGACGGCGGCGGCTCGGTGAATGGGCAGACCCAGTTCTCCCCCACCGGCGTGTTCGACTACAACCTGAACACCCCCTGGCGTGCCGAAGTGGGCGCTGCCGCTGTGATCGGCAAAGCCGGCTTCATTAGTGCCGACGTGGAATGGGTCGACTACGGCGCCAGCCGGTACAACTACGATAAAAATACCCCGAGCGCCGATTTTGCCTACCAGGAAAGCCTGGTCAACAACGATATCCGGCGCAACCTCCGCTCGGTCACCAACTTTCGCTTCGGAGCAGAATTTGCTCCGGATATTTTTCGCCTCCGCGGCGGCGCCATGCTGATGGGTCGCCCAGGGTCCGAAGACTCCGGGTTTGATCTTGGGTTCACCGGCGGCCTGGGCGTTCGGGTAGAAGGTTTTTATGTCGACCTCGCCTACCGCAATCTTCAATCGGATGGCGCGCTGCTTGCATACAGCGACGCCCCAACGGTATCGCTGACCAACCGGAGCAACGAATTCCTGCTGACGATCGGATTCAAATTCTAGCACTCCGGGCCGGAAACGAGCCCTCTCACTCCTCCACCTCCACCCCGGCGCCCTGCGCAGCCACATAATACGCGCCCGTTTGCACGATTTGTGCGCCGGCCGGCGCATCATCCTGAGGGACGGCCCATGTCCGGTTGTCCTCAGCCGGATGCGCCTGGACGGGCATTTTTTGAAAATAAACCTGCCCGCCCCCGGTTCGTTTGCAGATGAAGACAAATGTGCCTTCGGCTTCCTGCACGATCGCATCTGCCGGCAACAACCACCCTTGCTGCGTTTGGGTGCCGGAATCTTTTAATACCCCCGTCACAAAGGCGCCATGTACCCAATGGCCGGGCCAGCGACCCTCCACGTGGGCGCGCACGGCACGACGTTCGGGGTCAATCGCCTGGTCTATTCCGGTAATCATGGCTGCGATGGGGCCGGTACCGCCCATTTGCACCTGAACGCGCTGACCGGCCTGTACAGCACCCAGGTCTTTTTCGTAAACCCACAGGTCGGCGTGCATGCGACTGCGATCCATCACCAGGCATATCGGTTGCCCGGCGGCCAGGGCGGCACCCACCGATGCGCGTATATCGGTTACGATGCCAGACACCGGAGAACGCAGCAGCACCTCCGAGCGAACATTTCCGGTATGCAACTGATCGGGATCGATCCCGTATGCGCGGAGTTTGGCGCCCAGCAGGTCTATACGGGTCTGTGTCGCCAGGTATTCGGCCTCCGCCGACTGGAACGATTTCAGCGCGCCCGCGTCGGCGGCTTTCAGGGTCCGGTATCGCTCGTATTCAGCTTTCAGAAAAGGCATCCGAGCCCGGGTCTCCAGGAGTTCCTGCTGCCAGTCCAGCAATTCTATCCGGCGCAAAACGGCGACGACGGCGCCGGCCTGCACCGCCTGGTTGCGCGTTACCCGCAAGGCGCTCAGCACGCCCTCGGCAGATGCGGCAATGACGGCAGTATGTTCGGGATGCACGATCAACTCACCGGAAAGGGTTTTCCCTTCGCCGGCGACAAAGGATTGCGGGTTCACTGCCGACCAGGTGATCGCGCCGGTTTGCACCTGTGCGTCGGTCAGGATTATTTCTGCCTGGTTGGATCCTGTTTTTGCAGGTTCTGTTTCGGGCGCCGGAGCTGTTTGCCGGCAGGCGAAAAAGAGCGGACTCAAAAGCAGCAAAAGATGTATTTTTTTCATGTCGGGTGCATTTTTGGAAAACAATTTTGAATGGGGCGCGGCGGGTTTGCGGCGCGTTACTGCCTGCTCAGGAGGGTTTCCAGTTCCAGAACCGTGCGGTTCAGGCCATACAGGTTTTCGAGATAGTCCATTTCCATGCGAAGGGCGAGTTCTGTATTTTGCAGAAACTCCTGGTAGCCCATGGCGGCATTGGCGTACTGGAGGGCGGCGTTCCGGCGCAGTTCCCAGGCTACGGCCAGACCTTCCGACTCGTAATAGTTGATCTGGATTTCGTATTTTTCTTTTTCGTGCAGCAGGTGTCCGAGTTCGACGTGTTGCTCCAGCAGCGACTGCCGGTAGTTGGCCTCCGCCGCCCGGGCGCCCAATTCAGCCGCTTCGGCGCGTTGCCGAATCCCCTTGCGGGCGAGGGGCAGGGCGACCCCCACCTGGTACCCCGGGAAAAGTTGGTTGTTGGCCAGATACTGCACATTTAGCCCTCCCTGAAACTGCGCGGCACGCTGTGCATTTTCCAGTTCGACCTGCGCTTCGGCCAGGGGCAACCCGGCCGCTGCGAGTTGCGTCCGGGCCGACTGCGTGAGCAGCGCGGTGTCGGACAACTCAAAGTCCGGTCGGTGAAACGGTTCAATCACCGGCTCAACGGGCTCGTCGTATCCGAGCAGCTGTCCAAGCACGTAGTGATCGAACTCCGTTTCGTGGCTGATGGTCTCCAGCTCGAGTCGCACCCGCCTGGCCCGGTCTTCGGCCTGCCGTCGTTCTGCAAGCCCGGCATCTCCGGTTGTGTAACGCAAGGCGGCGGTTTGGGCAAAGTTTTGGTACAAACTGTCGAGTTCGACGAACAGTTCCCGTTTGCGGCTCAGGTAGCTCAGGTGCCGGTACAGGTCGCGCACTTCACGCAAGGCCGACTGTCGCGTCATGGCCTTCTGAGCCGTCAGCACATCGGCCATGCGGGCGTGGTAGGTTTGTTGGGCGCGGGTCTGGCGGCCTGCCGGAAAGCGCTGGTTGACGCCTGTTTGAACGGTGCCGAACATGCCCAGGTCGGGGTCGGCGGCATTGCTGGTGTAGAGTTCGCCCTTGTCCCACACCGGGCGGGCCTGGCTGAGCGCCTGTTCGTACCGGATACGGGAACTGTCGGCCTGCAGGGCCGGATGTGTTTCCAGCACCCGTTGAATCGCCTCCTGCTCGGTGAGCCGCGGTTGGGCTTGCAACCCGGACAGGGCAGCGAGCAGCGCCAGAATGGTCAGGGCGCGGGGGCGGGACCGACCTTTCAGGGTGGACATCCATGCATAAAATGCCGGCAATACCAATAGGGTAAGCAGGGTAGAGGTCACCAGGCCGCCGATCACCACCGTGGCCAGTGGTCGCTGCACCTCGGCCCCTGCGCCGTGCGACAACGCCATGGGCAGAAAGCCCAGGGAGGCCACCGCAGCCGTCATGAGCACCGGCCGCAGGCGCATGAGCGCGCCCTGGCGGATGCGATCGTACACATTTTCGACGCCTTCCTTTTCCAGTTGGTTGAAATAGGCGATCAGCACAATGCCATTGAGTACGGCCACCCCAAACAACGCGATGAAGCCCACCCCGGCCGAGATGGAAAACGGCATGTCGCGCAGCCACAGCGCCAACACCCCGCCGATGGCAGAAAGCGGTATAGCCGTAAAAACAAGCACGCTCTCCTTGAACGACCGGAAGGTGAAATACAACAGTCCGAAAATCAGCGCCAGCGCCAGGGGCACCGCCACGCTGAGCCGTTTTTTGGCCGCTTCGAGGTTTTCAAACTGCCCTCCGTAGGCTACGCGGTACCCGGCTGGCAGTTGGAGGCGGGCATCCAGCTTGCGTTGTACGTCGTTGATCACGCTTTCCACATCGCGCCCGCGTACGTTGGCGCCCACCACGATTCGCCGCCGGCCGTCGTCGCGGCTGATCTGTGCGGCTCCGGGCAGGATGCGGATATCGGCTACCTCGGAGAGCGGCAGCAGCCCGCCATCGGGTGTGCGCACGGGAAGCGCCGCCACGTCGGCGATATCACTCCGGTGGGCGGTGTCGAGGCGCAACACCAGGTCGAAACGGCGCTCGTCTTCGAACACCACACCGGCCGTGGCGCCGGCGAAAGCGGCGCGAACGGTCTCGTTCAGGTCGCGCAGGTGCAAGCCGTGGCGCGCCAACCGGTCGTACCGGTACTGCACGACGATCTGAGGCTGGCCGCTTACCTGTTCGGTCTTGAGGTCTGCGAGCCCCGGGATTGGGGCGATGAGCGCCTCCACTTGCTGTGCGGCCCGGACGAGCGTGTCCATATTATCGCCGAAAATCTTGACCGCAAGATCGGAACGCACTCCGGTCATCATCTCATCGAAACGCATTTTGATGGGTTGGGTGAACTCAAAAGCCATGCCGGGCACGGTATGCACTACCTTTTCCATTTTTGCCACCAGCTCTTCCTTGGTGGACGCCCTCGTCCAGCCCGACTTATCTTTGAGCAACACCACATTATCGGCCGTTTCAATGGCCATGGGGTCGGTGGGTATCTCTGCGGAGCCTATTTTGGAAATGACCTGCTCAACCTCGTCGGGAAAGTTGTCCAGAATAGCCTTTTGCACCAGGCGGTGGCTTTCCAGCGTTTGCGTGAGGGAACTGCCGGGTCGGAGGAACCCGTGCATCATGATGTCGCCTTCATCGAGGGTGGGAATAAACTCGCCGCCCAGGCGGCTGAACAACCACAGCGAGCCGGCCAGGGCCAGACCGGTCAGGGTGAGCAAGACGCTTTTATAGTGCAGGGCCCAGTTCAGCGCCGGCGCGTACAAACCCTGGAACCAGTCAATCAGCTTGTCGGCAAAATTGGGTTTATCCGTGATGTTTTTGCTCAAAAACAACGCTGATGCGACGGGCACATAAGAGAAAGAGAGCAACAAGGCGCCGACGAGCGCAAAGGATACCGTCTGCGCCATGGGCCGGAACATTTTGCCTTCAATGCCGGTGAGCGACAGGATGGGCAGGTAAACGATCAGGATAATGATAACCCCAAAAACCGATGAGCGCATGATGCGGCTGCCCGCAGTGAATACACTGTGGTCCATCTCGGGTTGCGACAGCCTTCGCCCGCCATCCCGATGGGCCTGCACATGCAGGTGGTAGAGTGTCGCTTCGACGACAATGACCGCGCCGTCGACGATCAGTCCGAAGTCGACGGCGCCGAGCGACATCAGGTTGGCTGTGACGCCGAACAGCTGCATCATACTGATGGCAAACAACATGGACAACGGGATGACCGAAGCGATGATGAGCCCCGCCCGCCAGTTGCCGACCAGCAAAACCAATACAAAAACCACAATGAGGGCCCCTTCGATGAGGTTCTTCTTTACGGTGTCGATTGTCCGATTGACCAGTTTCTCTCGGTCGAGAAAAGGGGTAACGGTTATCCCTTCCGGAAGCGTCTTTTCTATCGTTTTCAGCCGTTCTTTTACACGGCGAATAACTGCGGAGGCGTTTTCTCCCTTGAGCATCATGACGATGCCCAGCACGATCTCCCCCTCGCCGTTGTGGCTCACGGCGCCGTACCGCAGGGCGTGTCCGAAACGCGCCTCCCCCACGTCGCCCACCAGCACGGGAGCGCCGTTGCGATTGGTCACCGTGATGCGGCGGATATCGTCCAGGTTTTGGACCAAACCCTCCGTTCGGATAAAATATACATTGCTTGTTTTTTCTATGTACGCGCCGCCGGAGTTCTCGTTTGCGCGTTCCAGCGCGTGAAAAACCTCGTCGATGCCGATGTCCAGCGCGCGCAACCGTTCGGGCGACACGGCCACCTCGTATTGTTTCAGGTAGCCGCCGAAACTGTTGATCTCCACCACGCCGGGGATGCCAGCGAGTTGTCGTTTGACGATCCAGTCCTGGATCGTGCGCAAATCCGACGCGGTATACCTGTGTTCATAACCGGCCTTGGGTTCGATGCGATAGTGCAGAATTTCCCCCAGGCCGGTGGAAATGGGCGCCAACTCGGGCGTGCCAAAACCGGCGGGGATATCCTGCTCCACCTGACCCAGCTTTTCGTTGAGCAGCTGCCTGGCTAGGTATTTATCTACATGCTCCTCGAAGACCACCGTGACCACGCTGAGCCCGAAACGGGAGATGGATCGCAACTCAACCACACCGGGAATGCTGCGCACCGACAGCTCTATGGGCGCGGTGACAAACTGCTCCACTTCCGTGGTGGACAACGTGGGGCACACCGTGAGCACTTGTGCCTGGTTGTTGGTGATATCGGGAATAGCATCAATGGGGAGGCGGTAAAAGGAAAAGATGCCGGCGCCGGCCATCAGCAGGGTAAAAAGACCTACTGCAATTTTATTTTGCAGGGAAAAACGAATGATAGGGTCAAACATGGGTACAGCGGGAAAGGGTTTACGGAAAGGGGGGAAATGGCCGTCTGTCAGACAGGATAAAACCCGTTGGCAGGATGCGTAACACCCTGCAACTAAGATGCAGTCAGGAAAATCCGTCTGAAAATTACCCTTTGGGTGGCTGCCAAATGTCCGGTACGCTTCGCCCGGGAAGCATGGTGGCATTGGAAAACAAGCTTCGCTCGAGGCTGGCGGGCGCCAGCGTCAACGTGAAGGTCGGCAATGCCGGCGGAAGCAGCACCGGTTGCCCGCAATAATGTTGCAGGTGCTGATGCTGGTCTTTCCCCGGCAAATCGGAATGGTCGTGCGCCGAGCGATGAGCCTGGTAATCTTTACCGTAGTGTTGTTCCCAGAAATGCCGGAAAGACGTGTTTTTTTCTGTTTGCCTGTGCTCCTGATAGTGTTGCCACAGGGATGGCAACTTCAACGCCTCCTCAACCACCCACGCCGGGGGGACTGCAATGCAAATGTAAAACAAGAGGAGGGCTGCAGGCAAAATACGCATGGGGCAAAGTTACGAAAAATGGGGAAACCAATACGCCCGAATTACGGAGCCGGGGCATTGGCGCGCTCCTGTTGCTTCCTTTTTTTAAAAAACTTCGGGTGCACTACGAGTAGCCCGAACGATTCTCCGTCCTCCTTACCCGTTTTGGCGTGGTGGGCGCCGTGCGCGCGCAGAATGGCGCGTGAATAGCGGCTGTCCAGTTGTTTGAACCAGGAAAAACGGCGGTGAATGTACACGTCGTGGATCAGAAAGTAGGTCAGGCCATACAGCGAAATTCCGACGCCGACGAAGAACACCCAAAAATGAACGGACATGCTCCCGTACATGTAGCAGAACGCCGACGGTACGGCAAACACGAGGAAGAACCGGTCGTTTTTCTCCCAAAATCCGTGTTTGTGGTGTTTAGGCAGGTGGTGGTCGGCATGCCAGTTCCAGAGAAACCCGTGCATGACGTATTTATGGGTGAACCAGGCCATAAATTCCATGCCGATATAGGCGCCCAAAGTGACCAATGCGTAAAGCAACCAATTTGCCATATCCATTTTTTTCAAAAAACATTAAAAACAGGGAAAAGTTGATCGCAAATCAGGCCTCCATTTGCGCCAACACCCCCCATTTGTCGTCGTGTATGCCCACCGGCGCCTTATCGTGCAACCATTCTCCCTGAAGCACTCGCTCATACAACACCAGATAGGCCGAGGCGGTTTGAACAGATGAAAAGCGTTCGCGTGCGTATTCGTGGCAATCATGGGAGTCAAAAGCCCGCACGTTGCGCACCGCCTCGATCAGCTCGGAGGTCCGGAAACTCAGACATCCCCAGTCGGAATAAATCGCGTCCACCCGGCCGTTCCAGTTGCCCTCGGTTTGCCGGAGGCTGAAACTGGGGTGGATGAGTTCGTACAGCCCCCCCGTGGGCGTTCCGATCACCGGGCAGCCAAAGTACAGGCTTTCGATGGCCGCCAGGCTGAACGGCTCGGGCCAGCGGACAGGATGGAGCAGCGCGCGCGACTGGTTCATCAATGCATATCGGCCTTCGGGGTGCAAGTCACCGTGAAAACGCACGTTCGGGCTGAGCGTGAAGCGCCACTCGCGGCGGAAGCTGAAGCGGGTACCCCCAATCACGTGGAGCCGGACGCCCGCCTTGCCCGCTATATCGATGGCGCTGCGCACGTTTTGCTCGGGCCAGGTGGCGTCGCCGATAAAATGACAGTAGGGGCGCGAATGCCCCAAGAGCAGGGGGCCGTAGGCGTCCCAATTCAATCCCGGATGCACAAATACCGAACTGCCGTGGCGCCGGGCCTGATCGGCCGACACAAAAACGGTGTTTGGCGACGTAGAAGCGCCCGGTGGCAGGTGATCGTACAAAGTGCTCAGGTTGGGGAGCGAAATCGCCTGATCCGGAGGCGTGCAATGGAAATGAACCAGATCAACCCCGTCCGGTATCTGCTCCTCCAGAGGCTTGTCGGCGTGCAGGGGCAGGGTGGCCATTCCGTTGATCGGCTCCGAACCCGGCTGAACCAGGTAGGTAACCACGTGCCCCATGCCCTGAAGCGCCCCGCCTAAAGCAACCATCGCGCGTTCCGGATCCTCCACGGGCTGTGTCTTCAACAGGCAATCTCGTATGAAAAGAATATGCATAGGGCGGTATGAGTCGACAAATGTCCAAATTTGCGCCGGAAATCCCGGTAGATTTTCCCTATAAAAAACGATTTGCATGTCATACCCGGAGGTTTTAGCGTATCTCTTCAGCCGGCTGCCCATGTACCAGCGCATCGGAGCGCCGGCTTTCAAAAAAGACCTGGGCAACACCCTGGCGCTTTGCGCCCACCTGGGCAACCCGCACGAGCGCTTCCGCAGCATCCATGTGGCGGGCACCAACGGCAAAGGCTCGGTCAGCCACATGCTCGCAGCCATCGCCCAGGCCGCCGGCCTGAAAACCGGACTGTACATCAGTCCGCACTACAAAGACTTCCGGGAACGCATCAAGATCAACGGTCGGTATATACCCCGTCCGGACGTGATCCGGTTCGTCGAGCAGCACCGCGAAGCCATAGAGCGCATAGAACCTTCTTTTTTTGAGCTGACGGTGGCCATGGCTTTCGACCATTTTGCCCGGCAGAAAGTCGACATCGCCGTGATCGAGGTTGGCCTGGGCGGACGACTGGACAGCACCAACGTGATCACCCCGCTGCTCAGCGTGATCACCAACATTAGTTTTGACCACATGGACATGCTCGGCCACACCCTGCCGCTTATCGCGGGTGAGAAAGCCGGCATCATCAAGCCGGGCGTACCGGTGGTGGTCGGAGAAAGCAACCCCGAAACGGCGCCTGTCTTCATCCAAAAAGCCCAACAAAACGGCGCCGACATCTATTTTGCCGATCAGCGCATCCGCCTGCAGGAACGGACGCCCTCGACGGCCGCACACACTGTTTTCGACGTCGACCTCGGCGACCGATCCCTGGCCGGTTTGCACGTCAACGCCGCCGGCCCCTACCTGCCCGCCAACCTGACCACCGTGCTCGAAGCCTGGCGACATCTGCCCTTTTTGCCGGAAACGGCGCTGCGAAACGGCCTGGAAAATCTGCAAGCCCTCACCCGATACATAGGGCGTTGGCAGTTTATCGGGGAGCGCCCCGACGTGCTGGTCGACAGCGCGCACAACGAAGCCGGGCTGCGCAGCGTCTTCACCCGCGTGGCCACCCTGCCCTACCCCCATTTGCACATCGTTTTTGGGACGGTAAACGACAAGGACCTGAGCAAGGCCCTGCCCCTGCTGCCCCCCAACGCCCGTTACTATTTCGCCAAAGCCGACATACCCCGCGGCCTGGATGCAACCATTTTGCAAAAAAAAGCCTCCGAATATGGGCTGAGCGGCCGTTCTTACCGGTCGGTAAAGGCGGCCCTGCGCGCAGCCCGCCGAAACGCCCGTCCCGAAGACCTGGTGCTCGTCACCGGCAGCGTATTTGTCGTTGCAGAAACGTTGTAGCCCCGGCTATTCCGCATTCCGCATTCCGCATTCGAAAAAGGGCCTCCGGCTTACGCAGGAAACCCCAAGACTATAAACAAACAAAATGGTAGATTTAACTCCATATCGATCACATTGTTTAAATGCGCCTGTTGTCGCCATGAGATTAATTGCTTTGTGTGTGTTGCCTGTGCCTCCCCAACGAGCCCTTCTTCGTTTTTTTATCTTGTTGGCGGGACTTTTGGTCTCGGCTTTTTCCTTCGGACAAAAAACGGCCACCGTGCTGGGACGTGTGACCGATGCGGCCACCGAAACGCCGGTAGAGCTGGTAACCGTGTATATTCCCGACGTCAAAAGGGGGGTTACCTCCGACGAAAGCGGCAATTACGCCATTGAAGTACCCGCCGAACAACGGTTGACGCTGGCCCTGCGGCGCATCGGATACCAGGAAGCTACGATCGACGTACCCGCCCTGGCGCCGGGGGCCCGGTTTGTGCTCGACATCGCCATCGTGCCCAACCAGGCGAACCTCGAGGTGGTGGTGCGCGAGCGGCGGCTCGACGACGCCGGTATGGTCCGCGAGCGCAACATCGAAGCGCTCAAGCTGCTGCCCTCCACCACCGGAAACCTGGAGAGCATATTGCCCAGCATCGCCCTGGGTGCTACGGGCGGCACAGGCGGCGAGCTCAGCTCCCAATACCAGGTGCGCGGCGGCAACTACGACGAGAACCTGGTGTACGTCAACGATTTCGAGATCTATCGGCCCCAACTGGTGCGCGCCGGCCAACAGGAGGGCCTCACCTTTCCCAACATAGACCTCTTGCGCGACCTCTCCTTCTCCTCCGGCGGTTTTCAATCCAAATACGGCGACAAATTGTCTTCCGTGCTGGATGTGAAGTACAAACGCCCGAACAGTCTCCGCGCCAGCATCGGCGCCAGCTTCCTCGGCGCCAACGCCCATGTGGAGGGCTCCATCCCCTCCAAAAAAGACCCCTACCGCGCCTTTCGGTACCTGGCCGGCGCCCGGTACAAAACCACCAGGCTCCTCCTCGGCAGCCTCGACCTCGAGGGCGAGTACGTGCCCAACTTCACCGACGTGCAGGCCTACCTGACGTACGACCTGAACCGCGACTGGCAGATCGGCGCCCTGGGCAATTTCAACCGTTCGGTGTACAATTTTGTGCCCGAAAGCCTCACCCGCGCCTTCGGACTCATCGATTTCGCCCTTCAGCTGCGCACCGCCTTTTCCGGCCAGGAGGTCGACGACTTCACCCAGGCTATGGGCGGCGTTTCCCTCACCTTCCTCCCCGACCGGGAGCGGAACCCCCTTTTTCACAAGTTCATGGCCTCCGTTTGGCGCAGCGACGAGAACGAGCGCTTCGACATCAACGGCGATTACATTCTGGGGGAACTGGATGCCAACCTGGGATCCGATAACTTCGGGGAGATCGTCAACATCCTGGGTACCGGCACCCAACAGACCTTTATCCGCAATTACCTGGACATCAACGTGCGCAATGCCGAATACAAGGGCGGCATCGAGTTGCAGGCCGACGACCCCGGCCAGGGGCTTGTGCGCAGTCATTTCCTCCAATGGTCGGCCAAGTGGCAAAATGAAACCATCGACGACCGCATCAACGAATGGGAGCGCCTGGACTCCGCCCTGTACTCCCTGCCGTACGACACCACACAGTTGCTCGTTTTCGGCGTGCTTAAAACCCGGAACAACCTGAGCAGCAACCGCATCTCGGCCTATTTCCAGGATACCTGGACGTGGCGAAAAGACGGCCGCCGGGAAATGCAGGTGAGCGCCGGTGTACGCGGCCAGTACTGGGACCTGAACGGCGAATTGTTCTTCACACCCCGCGCTCAGTTCCTGTACAAACCCCTGAACACGGCCAAAGACATCTCCTACCGACTCGCCACCGGGCTCTACTACCAACCGGCCTTTTACCGCGAATTGCGCCGGCCCGACGGCACGGTGAACACCGACCTGAAGGCCCAGCGGTCGGCACACATCGTGGGCGGCATCACCTACGACTTCCTCTGGGGAAAACGGAATCCCGTGAAAATGCGCCTCATCTCCGAGATCTATTTCAAGCGCATGTGGGACCTGGTTTCTTACGACATCGACAACGTGCGCATCCGCTATGCCGGCGAAAACGACTCGGAGGGGTACGCCGCCGGCTGGGATCTGCGGCTCAACGGGCAATTCGTGAAGGGCGCCGAAAGCTGGATCAACCTGTCCTTCCTGCGCACCCGCGAACACCTGTACGGCATCCAGCACAAGGAACGGGAAGAGGGGCAAGCCGACGGCAAGGACGTGCCCAACGTACCCCGGCCCACCGACCGGTTCTTCAACATGTCCATGTTTTTTCAGGACTACCTCAAAAACAACGAAAACATCCGGATGCACCTGAACTTCACCATCGGCACCGGTCTGCCTTTCGGCATCCCCGGGAACAACATCGTGTACCGGAATCCATATCGCTTCGATCCTTACCACCGGGTGGACGTCGGTTTCGGGTTTCAGCTCTGGAAAGAAGAATGGGCCGAACGCCGCCCCCACCATTTCCTGGGTTTTACACGCAGCACCTGGGTGAGCATCGAGGTATTCAACCTGCTGGCGGTGGCCAACGAAGCTTCCAACATCTGGATCAAGGCCATCGACAACACCCAGTACGCCATACCCAATTACCTCACCGGCAGGCGTGTAAACCTCCGTTTTCGCATGGATTTCTGATGGGATGAAAGAATGCCCTTCATTTGAGGGCAATGCCGTACCTTTGCGACGCTTTTTTAGAAACCTCGTTGCCATGCCCGCCTAAACGGTTCGCAACCAAACACTAACACGAACATTTCGATAGAATGCCCTATCTGTTTACTTCCGAATCGGTATCCGAAGGACACCCCGACAAAGTAGCCGACCAAATCAGCGACGCCATCCTCGATGAGTTTCTGCGCCTTGACCCCGGCTCCAAAGTAGCCTGCGAAACCCTCGTTACCACCGGCCTCGTGGTCATCGCCGGCGAGGTGCGCTCTCAGGTGTATGTTGACGTGCAGGACATCGCCCGCCGCACCATCCAGCGCATCGGCTACACCAAAGCCGAATACCAGTTCGAAGCGCAGTCCTGCGGCGTCATCAGCGCCATCCATGAGCAAAGCGCGGACATCGCCCAGGGCGTCGACGTGGGCAAGCAAGAGGAGGAACAGGGCGCCGGCGACCAGGGCATGATGTTCGGGTACGCCACCAACGAAACCGATAACTACATGCCCCTCGCGCTCGACCTGGCCCACATCCTGCTGCGCGAACTGGCCGCCATCCGCAAGGAAGGCAAACAAATGAAGTACCTGCGCCCCGACGCCAAGAGCCAGGTGACCATTGAGTACACCGACAAGCACGTGCCCAAAAAGATCGACACCATCGTCATCAGCACCCAGCACGATGACAACATCGAGCAAAAAAAGATCGAGGACGACATCAAACGGGTGCTCATTCCCCGCATCAAAAAGATGCTGCCCAAACGCGTGCAACGCCTGTTCACGGCCGACATCAAATACCACATCAACCCCACCGGCAAGTTCGTGATCGGCGGCCCGCACGGCGACACCGGCCTGACCGGCCGCAAGATCATCGTAGACACCTACGGCGGCAAGGGCGCCCACGGCGGCGGCGCTTTCTCCGGTAAAGACCCCTCCAAAGTGGACCGTTCGGCAGCCTACGCCACCCGCCACATCGCCAAAAACCTGGTGGCCTCCGGTCTCTGCGACCAGGCCCTCGTGCAGGTAGCCTACGCCATCGGCGTGGCCACACCCGTAGGCCTCTACGTGAACACCTACCAAACCTGCAAGATCAAAGGCCTAACCGACGGCGAGATTGCCACGCGCCTGTCCAAACTCTTCGACCTGCGCCCGGCAGCCATCGTGAAACGCTACGGACTGAAAAACCCCATCTTCTCCGAAACGGCCGCCTATGGCCACTTCGGACGCACGCCCGAAAAGAAAAAGGTGATGCTGGGCATGAGCGGACAAGCGCGCGAAACGGAGATCGAGACGTTTACCTGGGAGAAGCTGGATGCGGTGGATGCGATTCGGGCGGAGTTCGGGTTGTAGGTTTGATGCTCTGGTGCGCGTGGGATCGCACGCGGATGAAACGGATCGCTTCGCGAACGCGGATCTGGACGGATTTATGCTACTTACCTAGAAAAAAATCTGTGACGATTCTTGTTGGCACTGCGATCCGTTTTTTTTGCATGCTTTCATACTGTGGAGTTCCTATATGCATACTTTTTCAGTAAAACATTCGGAATTTTTCGCCCATTTTTGCTGAAAAAATACCCTGAATGCTTACTTTATCAAAAAACCCAGCCATTGTTTACCTTCTATACTGTTTAAAAAAAGGTACAGCGTTACTGATTATTTTGGCGTCGATGTTCACACCGGCCTGTCATCGCGACCAACCCCAGGTTTATTCCAGCGCTTCAGCCGCAATTCCTGTTTTTGGTGACCATATCGATTACAAAGAACCGGCCTCCTTTCAATACTTCACCAATACCGTTGATACCTTTCTGCAATACCATTTTTCAAAAGAGAATAAAACACCCATAAGATTCCGGTTCTCACCCTTTGAGTTAAACAAAGTCTGGATAGAATGCTATTACTCGGGGAGTATGGAATTGGACCTGGGAACCGGTCAGTTAATATCCTTAGCTCAAAAATTCAACCATCCTTTTTTCGAAAAACAGTTACACACCCAAAATATTTTTCCGGATTCATTCCATTCCACATCCTGTTGGTTCATCGATTATCAGCAGGGCGCTATATGTTACGATTTTGCAGACAAAACGCTCCAATACTTTTCTCTGAACGCATTTGCCGGATCCCGCCCATCAATATTGCTTTTTGACTCGGAACACGTGTGGATCGGTACAGACCAGGGACTTTGGGTATATGAACGGAAAAGTCGATCTATTTACCTGGTAGAAAATTCTCCCAAAGAGTTTATCAGTCAATTAAAAATTGACAAGAATGGAAAGATTTATGCCGGCCAATACGTATACAATCCAAACGCAGGCTGTTGGGAAGTTCCCATCAATTTTTTTGATCAATACACCGTAAAACCGGATCCTATCTATCAATATGACGAATTTACACTGTTTGCATATAACCATGGAGCAACGCTTTATGTCCGTCGGCCAGATGGGCAAGTTCTAAGCACCCCTGAATACTTGCACGGGCAATATCCAAATGGAAAAAGTTTTGTATTCCCTTACAGCGGAGCAATATTTCACGGGACTTTGTCCGTTGAATTCCCATACTTTTGGTGTAATTCAACCGATGAGATAGGACTCTTTGACATTCAAACGCTTAAACTTCGATACCAGCACTTGGGCCTGCCAAGGGTAAATGGAACTTTTGATTATTCCATTGCTTTTGCCCCGGAAGAAATTTGGTATTGTAACAATTACTACTGGTTCGCCTTACGCAAGAAAGATGGCGTGATCCACATTTACCGCCCTCCGGTACCTGATCATCCGGCATTTATGCAAGTGGATGGCAAATACGTTTATCTGTTAACCCAAAAGGGGTTCTCCATTTGGAATAAAAAGTACTTGGCAAAGGCGCATCCCGGCGACCCCGCCCTTTTTGAAAAGATCCAGCGATTCCAGTTTATGATGGATTCTTTGAGTTTTTACGGAACTGGAGACTGGCAGGAGCGGCTACAAAAAATTGCCTTTGTCAAACGAGCCTTTAAAGAAGAAACAGACCGTTACATACTTCAAAATATCCAAGCTTGGGAAGCAAGTGTATCTCCTGCCAGTGAAGAAGAACTGAGGAAACTATTACAATATCGCGATTTACAGCCAAGTACAATCGCCAGTGCGTACCGGTCGGTAATTGGATCAGTCGTTCCGTCCGGAAATTTACGATTGGGCTTACGTCTATATCGAGAATTTGAGGCAAAACACCTTCCTGTTGAGGAGCAATCATACCATAATAACCGAATAATCATCCTGGATACTACCTTGCAGCGGTTAGACAGCATAGACCGATCTCCGCTGAAGGCCGATGAAAAATTTTGGATGAAGGGTCAAATTATGCAAAATTTTTGCATAAACTTCGGACTCGAAGGCGCTGCTTCCTGTTACGATTTTTCTCTTTCCGATTCTATTTACAGGCAGTTGATCAAAAAGTTCCCAACAAGTTCTTTGGCAGACGACGCTGAATACAAGTTAAATCTCAACTGTTTCTGTCATGAAGGCTCCGACGGTAGCGATTCGCCGGAAGAAGTCATCATGTGGAATGGATTCATCAGGAAATATCCAGAGAGTGAATGGGTTCCTTATGCGCTGGCGAACATGGCTTGGGCACTGGGGCGATCGCCAAAGGACTTGCAAAAAGGTTTAACCTGGCTTCAACAGGCCCGTGCACTTCGACCTGATTTATTTGTGGGTACAGAACCGAGGGGCGAACTGTATTACACATGGTCGGAGTTTTCTTCACAGATGCAATATAATGACCTGCAATTGTCTGCAACACTTCTGGAAGACACAGTGTCCACAAATGACCCGGTCATCCTTTCATTTACCCTTAAAAATACGGGAGCAGTGCCCATCGATCTTTACGGCATTTTCAGGGAATCAATACCCAATTTTATTGTCCAGATTAGCCTGGAAACACCTAATCCCGCATGTGTACGTCCTGTGGGGTTTGAAGGTGACGTACGCAACGCCATGTTGAACAATGCTTCGTTGTACAGCAATAAAACCTTGGCACCAGGCCAAAGCTATACTGAAAAATGGGACCTAACCGTTTTGGCCCGTCGTGAAGCAGGGAATACCCGACTTGGTCGTTTTGTTTTCGATCAGCCGGGGAATTACACGGTCGAGGCTTGGACACATTTGTTCCCGAATCCTTATTGGGGTACTAAAGGAGCGGAAAAAATGCAATTAGTGGTTCGTTAGTCGATTCCTGCATTTCCATCCGCGTTCGCGCAGCGATCCGTTTTATCCGCGTGCCATCGCGCCATAGCCCCCCCCCTACTTCAGCACCACCACCTCCATCCGTGAATTCACCGCATGCTCCTCTTCGGAGCACGCCACCCCTTCCGTGCAATGGTTACGCGGCTGTGTTTCGCCCTTGCCGGTCGCTTTGATGCGGTTGCCTGCGATGCCCCGGTATTCCAGGTAGGTTTTGGCATTTTCCGCGCGCTCTTTGGAGAGCTGCATGTTTTTGCCGGCGTCGCCACGGGTGTCGGTATGCACGATAAGTTCGATGGACATGTCGGGGTAGCGCGTCAGCAGTTCGTACACGGCGTTGAGGTGGCGCACAGCGCTCTCGTTGAGCGTAGTTTTGTTCGCTTCGTAGCGGATGTTGTCCATCACCACCACTGACCCGGGCTTGAGCGGCTGGGCTTCTTTTTCCTCGTTGCCGGCCACCAGCTCGGTCGGCCTCAGGCGTATGTCGTTGAACTGCGCACCGGCGGCAGCGGCCTCCAGGGTGACGGTTTCCGGTTTGAAACCTGGGCGATCCACCTGCAGTACGTATTCGCCGGCCAGGGGCAGACACACATCGTATTCGCCGTTGAGGTTGGTGCGGAAGGTTTCCTTGCGGCCGCTGCTTTTATGCATGAACGTGAGCGTTGCGTTGGCGATGCGGGTACCGAACTGGACGGTGGCCACCACCCCGTTGGCGCGGTGGCACACCGGCGCGTCGGCCAGCTTCACGGCGATCACTCCCGGGTTGCTGTTTTCTTCCAGCGTGAACAGCTTCTGGGCCGTCTGATAACCGTTCATATTCACCAGCAACAGGTAGCTGCGGTAGCGCATGAATTCGTGCCGGGCTTCGCCGACGGCGTTGGTGTACAGATCGGGCCGCCCCATGTCCTGGGCGTTTTTGGGTACCAGCTCCAGGGTCAGCACGTTGGGTTTCAGCGGGTCGGGCAGGAGGTCTGTATTGTAAAAGGCCTCCTGGTTGGACACGAACCCGTCCTCAGACGGTTGCAGGATGCGGATTTCGGCCCCCTGAATGGGTTTGCCGGTCTGCGCGTCGGTCACCAGAATGTTCACCGCCACCGCTTCCGGGCGGCCTACCCCTTCGATGCCCTTTTCGATGGTAAAGGAAAAAATATCGTCTTTACCCAGTCCGTTTTTGCGGTCGCTGGCAAAAAAGCCGCGTGTCCCGTCGTCGTTCAGGATGATGCCCAGGTCGTCTTCTTTGGAGTTGAAGGGTTCTCCGAGCGACACCACCACCGTATCGCCGTTTTCCTCCACATCGACAAAGTACATGTCGAGCCCTTTGCTGGATTCGTATCCGTTGGAGGAGAAAAACAGCGTTCCTGAACCGTGAATGAACGGAAATACATCATTGCCCACCGAATTGACCCTGGGGCCCAGGTTCATGGGTTTTTTCCACCCCCCGTTAGCGCCGCGCTCCGACACGTACAGGTCGAACCCGCCGACGCCGCCCGGCATATCCGAAGAAAAGTACAGCCGTTTGCCGTCCGGGCTCAACGACGGGTGCACGCAGGAGAAGGTGTCGGCGTTGAATGGCAGCTCGCGCACCTCGCCCCAGTCGATCGGGCCTTTTTGGGCTTCGTATATTTTCAGGCGCACCTTTCCGTCGCCGGCGGCTTTTTGAACGCCCTTGTGCATGTTGTTCCGGGTGAAAAACATGGTCTTGTAATCCCGGCTGAACGTCACCGGCCCCTCGTGCAGGCTGGAGTTGATCTCCAGGGAAAACGACTGCGGGTTGGCGGGGTCGCCGTTGGGGTCGAACGGAGCGAAGTATAGCTGTGAATAGGTTTCCTGGGACTTGGCGTCCACCGGGCCGCTTTTTTTGCGGCTCGACACGTACACGATGCCGTTTTGATAAAAAGCCGGGCTGTAGTCGGTATTCGGGCTGTTGAGGTATTTGGCGTTGAGCACGCGCACCACCTGGCCCGGACTGTCTTTTTCCCGGTTTCGTTCTTTGGATTTGCTTTTGGCCGATTGTTGTCCGAATGCGACGGCAGCACCCCCGACGAGGAGCGCGAGCAGGATTAAGGTTTGCTTCATAGTCCGAAAAATGGTTTGAGGACAAAAACGTTTCCCGTCCGGTAAAAGTATGGTTAATGCGCTATTCCAGTTGGCGTGGGTTGATCACGTCTACGCCTTCGGGCGGGTTGAACCACCAGCGAAGGGTAGCTTCGATGGAGCCGTTGTTGTATTTGGCCAGTTCCGTCAGACCCAGGTCATACGACAGGCCGATGAACAGATTTTTGGTGGCCTGTACGCCAGCCAGCACGTCGAGGCTCTCTCCCGCGCCGCTGACCTCACCGCCGCCAATTCGGTAGGTGAGACCGGCGAACACTTTTTCGTTAAATCCGACCAGGGTGTTGATGTCGGCATCAAAAGGGGCGTTCGGCACGTATTTGAGCAATACCTGCGGCGTCAGGGTGACGTTGGAGGCGATCTCGAAGGTCACGCCGCCCATGGCGTTCACATGCTGCACCTCGCGGCTGATCTCTCCGCCGATCTCGGCGAAGTCGATGTTGTTGTTCACCAGTCGGGGTATAGCGGCGCCGACGTACCACTTTGGGCCGTTGTAGTAGATACCGAATCCAAAATTGGGCAACACCTTGTTTTGGGGTTCGGTGGGGATGGCGCCATCAGTCATCAACGGTTGGGCGCCCACCAGCCTTTCATCGGCCCAGTTCTGGTACATCTGCCGGATGCTGGCCTGCAAACCTATGCCGAGGTGGCCGCGGCGCAGGGCGATGCGATAGGCATACGCCAGGTCGGCGGTGATGGTGCGGGTGATGCCGATCTGGTTGCGCACCAGGTTGAGCCCCAGGCCCACCCGGTCGTTCAGCATGGGTTGGGTAAAGGACAGCAACTGGGTATTGGGCGCTCCTTCCAGACCGATCCACTGGTTGCGAATGACCGCCGTGAGGGTGGGCGACTGGAAACTGCCCGCGTAACCCGGGTTATACGCCAGTTTGTTATAAAAAAACTGGGTGTACAGCTGCTCCTGCTGGGCCTGCAACCGGAGGGCGCAGCCGCAGACGAGCAAATAAAAAAGGACGTAGATTTTGCGCATGGGGATGTTGTATTATCGTTGGATGATGATAAAACCGCTCTGGGTGCCGGCGTCGCCGTTGAATTTCACGACGTAGAAATACGTGCCTACCGGCAACGGTTCGCCGTTGAACGTGCCGTTCCAGCTGTTTCCGTAGGGCGACTCGTGAAACACCTCGTCCCCCCACCGGTTAAAAATGGTGACGGCGTTGTCCAACTCCACGTCGGCATTGAGGCAGGGGACAAAAAACACGTCGTTCACACCGTCATTGTTGGGGGTGATGACGGTGGGGATGACGCAGCCCGTCGGTTCCTGTACCTTCAGCACCACATTGGCAAAATCGCAGGCATCGACGCAATTGATGTTGCAGACCTTGTACACCATGACGTCCTGACCGGTAAACCGGACATCGGGCTGATAGGTAAATATGCCATTGCCCAGGCTTTCAAACAGGCCGTTGTCGGGCATTTGGATCACCTCCACGTTGTACTGCTGGGGCAGGATGTCGTTGAACAACACGTCGAAGGTCACTTTAACGCCGAAGGGTACATTTACCGTGTCGTTCACCGCCGTCGGGGTCACCTCGAAGTTCAACACGACGGTATCGCGGGCGAGGTTGCCGCACAGGCCGCCGTTGGTGGTCCAGATGCACACGTTGGGCCCGGGCACGAGGCCGCACACGGTGGTGTTCGGGCTGGTTGCGCTGGAAAAGCGCAGATTGGGGTTGGGGCTGGTCCACAGCCCGCTTTCGTTCGCCGGCAGGGCCGACGCGTTCAGCGCCGTGCACGAGTCGGCACTGCAAATATTGGCGTCGTTGCCGGCAAAAGCGACCGTTCCGATCACGCGCACCACTACGGTGTCGGTGGAGGGTGGGCAGCCGTCGGTCTCCAGGGTCCAGAAGAAGTAGTACACGCCGGTGCCGAGGTTATCGACCACGGTGACCGCCTCATCGGGATCGGCAATGACCACCCCGAGTTGGGTCTGTACTTGCGGTTGGCTCCAGTACCCGACGGCATTTTGGCCGGGTTGGGCGCTGATGACCACCGATTCGACGTAACAGGTGTCCTGAAACGCTTCCGCCTGGGCCACTTCAAACGGCACCACCTGGAGTTGCACCTCGTCGGCGCTGTAGTTGGCGCAGGCGCCGTTGGAAAGGGTCCAACGGTAGCGGTAGGTATTGGGCGCCACCAGTCCGGTCACCAGTGAAGTAGCCAGGTTCGGGTCCACAATGATGCTGCCCGGCCCGCCGACCTGCGTCCACAGGCCCGCGCCGACAGAAGGGGTGGTGGCGGTCAGGTTGACGTTGGCGCCACCGCAGATGATGCGGTCGTTGCCGGCAAAAGCCATCAAGTCCGGGATGGTGTCCATTTGCACCAAAACAGCGGCGGAGGGCGTGGAGAGGCACCCGTCCAGGTACGCAAATGCGTACACGCCGTTTGCGCCGGGGGCAAAGGGGCTGAGGTCGGAAAGAATCAGGGCAGTGGCAAAGTCCGGCCCGGAAAGGGTATCGCCGCTGGACTGGCTCAGCCACACGTACTGAGCGCCCGGGGTGGTGCTCGACCCGCTGATTAGCAATTGCAGCGTGCTGCCCGGCTGGTCGAGGCAGACGGCTTGTCCGGGAAGGATGACCGGGGTCTTGGGCTTGGGGCGCACATCCACCACCACTTCGCTGCTCCAGGGCGAAAAACATCCGTTGACCAGAATGCGCACCCGGTAAGCGCCAGCGTTGGCCGGGATAGCCGAAGCGATGACCGGACTTTGCACGCTCGACGACCATCCGCTCGGGCCTTCCCAGAAATATTGTCCGTTGACCGGCGGGGTGAACAATTCCAATGCCTCTCCTGTGCATACAACCGAAGGCCCAAAGACGGCGGGCGCATTTGGAATGGGATTTACCACCACGTTCACCGAGGTGGAGGGCAACGAGGTACAGTTGCCGATCTTGACGATAACGGTGTACAGCCCTGCCTGGGCAAGCGTGACATTGCCCAAGGGAAGTTCCGGTTCGGTAGTGATGATCGGGCCAATCAGCGGACGTTGCCAGGTATAGGTAATGTTGGCGCCCACGTATTGCGCAGCATTGCCTATCTGCAGTATGACGGGTTCGCCTTCGCAGACGGCCGAAACGAGCGCAATAACCGGGGTCGCGGGCTGGTTGCTGACCGTAACCAGTTCAGTTGCCGGCGCCGAAGCGCAACCAAATGTATCGGTGATGACCAGTGTGTACGGGCCGCCGTTGGCGGCCGTGATGTTGGGGATCACCGGCATCGGATCTGCCGAAAAAAACATGCCGTTCGGCCCCGTCCACGCGTACTCATACGGTCCGGCAGGCGGGAAAACGGTTGGTTGCAACACGGCGTCCGTGGTACCGTCGGCACAAGCCGGGGCCGTGTTGGTAATATCATTAATCACCGGCAGGGAAATAACCTCCACATCCACAAACGCCGTATCGGCACAGGAGGCGCCTAAGGTGCGCCCGATTACAAAGTATCGGCCACTCACGCCTGCCGTGGTCGGGTTCTGGGAGGAGGAGGAAAATCCCGGCCCTGACCAGGAGAACACCAGATTGTCCACATCGGCGGTGGCGTTCAGTGACAGCAATTGGCCTGCGCAGAGCGGCGTGTTGGCAGATGCCTGCACCTCCGGTTTGGCCAACACGCGGAGCAGGTGGCCGTTGGACGGTTCGGAAGCGCAGCCTTGCAGGAGCACGATCACCCGCCAGATACCGGAATCCTGCAAATTAACCGGCATCAGGTTAAGCTCGTTGATCCCGCTGACTGTTGTAGTGTCAAAAAACGGCGATATCCACTGCCACTGCCAGTTGCTGCCGGTGCCGCTCACGTCGGTGATCAGCTTGGCGGTGTCGTTCAGGCAAACAGCGCTCGGGCCCGCGATCTGCGGCAGCGGTGGTCGTGGCCTGACGGTTACGTTGCTGACCGCCGGCCCCGACGTGCAACCGTTTTGGTTCACCAGCAGCGTGTACGGGCCACTGTGGATGGTGTCGGCGTTCGGCGTCACCGTCGGGTATTGGGCAGTACTGGCGAAGCCGCCGGGGCCGCTCCACGAATAGGTAATGCCGGGCCCCTGAACAGTAGTGCCCAGGGTGAGCGGCTGGCCGGCGCAAAGGACAAGGACGGGCTGCTGCACAATGGATTCCGGACCGGCAGACACCACGATGTTGCGGTGATTCGACGGAACGGAAGCGCACCCGTTGGCAGTGACCACCACGTAAAAGGAATGGGTGCCCACCGCCGGCATGTTGATCTGGTAAGAAGGCGTGGCCGTAGAGGCCATCAACATACCGCTGGGCGGTATGCCCCGGTACCATTGGTAACTTACATTGGAGCCGCCCACCACATTGGTTACCAGATTGATGTTTTGCCCGAAACAAATGCTGTCGTCCAGGGCGATCAACGCGGGTTTTTCCGGCTGGTCTACAAATTCAACCACCACCTGTCCGGTGGACGAGCAACCGGTAGGGCCGGTAATCGTCACGGAGTAGGTTCCTTCCTTTGCCGGTGAGGTGTTGAAAATAAATGGATTTTGCGCAACAGAGCCAAACGAGGGCCCAGACCATTGATACGTGAACGATGCCCCTGTGGGCGGGTTGGCAAACAGTTGGGCCGTGTCGCCCATACATATCCCGGTGGTGTACGTCGGGCTTATGCCCACCGTTTCGATGCGCACAGAGGCGACGCAGGTCGAAACATTTCCGGAGGTGTCGGCCACCGTCAACGTGACCGGAATAATGCTGCCTGCCTGGTTGCACGTAAATGTCGTTTGGGAAAGGCTAAAGCCCAGCCCGGAATTGGTACAATTATCGAAACTGGCGTTGTTGATCTCGCCGGGCGTAAGTGTGTAGGTAACCGCTCCCGTCGGGTTGGTGAAAATAATGACGTTTTTGCATTTGGCAACCGGCGCCACTGTGTCGCGCACAATGAGCGGAAAAGCAGCCATCCCCGCGTTTCCACTCGCGTCGAGCACGCGGTAACGAACGGTGTAGTTGCCGGGCGGCAAAGACAGCTGGGTCTGGTTGCCGTTGAGCAGTCCGGAAGCCACGATGGTGCCCAGGGCGTCGGCCACCTCGTACGTTACCGCTGCAAAATTGTACTCCAAAATGGCCTGCACAGCGCTAATGCCATCCTGATTCACACCGTTGAGCGGGCCGCAAGGACCTACAAAATCGTTAAAATTCGCCGCATCGCGGTTGGCCCTCAGCCGAAATTGAGCCGTACCGTTGGCCGCCCAGGTGTTGATTTGCCCGGCCGAAATAGCGATGACCGTCTCGTGGAATTCTGAACACTGGCCCGCAACGTCCCCCGGCGTGGTGTTGCCCAGGAAACTGTTGTTTTCGTCCAATACAGCGAAAAACTCTCCGGGTGACTCGTTATCGCCGCGGTGCAAAATGCGCAGCGTGCCGCCCAAAACCGCGTTGGGCACCAGGCCGGGCACCGTAAGCAACTGCTCCTTGGGCACCAGACCGGCGTTGGCATCATTTTCAAACGTCAGCGTAACGGCCGGCGAACTGCGGGACAGGTTGTCTGAAAAAGAACAGTTCTCACTCAAACCCGGGAAAGGAAGCGTCACCATGGCGGCACAGGTATTCACGCCGACAAATCCCAAAAACGGGGGCGGCGCAAAGACCACGGGCGCCTGCAGGTCGTCGATTCGGATCACCGTAGAGCCGGTACTGCTGTTGCCGGCACAGTCTGTCGCGCGGTAAAACACGTTATGGTATCCGACAGGAAGCGGTGTGGGGGCCGCCGGTGGATAATTCAGCAAAGGCCCCCCGTTCAGGCTGTACATCAGGCTGATGTCCAAAAACGGATCGGCTGCAGGGATGCTGACCACTGCGCGCACCTGGCGTCCGGTGCAAATGGCATTGATGTAATTGGCGCCGACACCGAGAGGCGTCAGGGTAATAACCAGGTCGCCGTCGGGGAGCCAGGCATTCAGTAGGTCGGCCGAAAGGGTAAGGGTAGTCACACTGGAACTGCACTGTGCGGGTGTCTTCTGTGTAAACCCGAGAAAAGCGCCGTCCTCACCCCAAATTTGTAGCCGCTCATCGTCCGTCTCGCTGTCGGCATTATCCAGATAAATAGTCAGGGTTGCGTCGGCCGTCACCGGCTGGCCGGGAGGAATCACCGGAGCAGCCCAAATGAAGCGGATGGTATCAATGGCGGCGGAGTCCGGAGGCAAACCACTGCTGTTGGTGATGGGAATCGTGTCCCGCAATTCAAACTGCACCGGCGCAGAGGAACACACATCGTACAAGGCCAGCGGCGGGGTAATGTAATAGTCGAAACTGCACAAACCGGGAGAGGCCGGTAACAGCAGCGTATCGCGGACCACGAGCACGGGGCCCTCATTGTCGGTTACCGAAATGCTCTGGGTATACCTGCTGGTGTTGCCACAGTTGTCGGTAGCCGTCCACTCCCGGCGGATGAGGTAATTGGACCACCGGTCGCAACTGGCCGTATCGGGGTTCCGTATTTCCGTTTCCAAAAAGGAGACCGCCACCGTTTCGTCACAGTTGTCCGCACTTTGAATATTGGTTGGCAACGCCGGAATGGCATCGCAGGCCACCGTCACGTCGGCCGGAATGCCGGTCAAGGTCGGGCGAACGGTGTCCATCACATGGATGTCTTGCACAAACGTTCCCACATTCAGGCAAACGTCTTGCGCCTCCCAGGTCAAACGCAAAATGTATGTGTCTTCGCAGGGGCCGTTCACCACCACCTGGCTGAGCAGCGTTGGGGCTGCTGTGGGCCCGCTACACGCATCACTGGCGGTAGGCGGGGGCATGACCGGCTGCACCTCGCACACCGCAGTTGTGTCGGTGAAGCCCGAAAAAACCGGCGGGGTGGTGTCGCGCACAAAAATAGTCTGGGTGGCCGTGGCATTGTTCCCGCAGTCGTCGCTGACGGTGAAAATCCGGGAAATGGAGTAGGTGTAGTGGCCGCAGACGCCCGGGTCGGGATTTTGGGCCGACACATCGCTAAAGGTGAACCCGCTGATGCTGCCGCAGGCATCGGTGGCCTGCAGGGCGCCGCCCAGCACCGGAGGATTCGGAAGCACTATGGCGTCGCAGGACAGGGTGACGTCCGCCGGCACCTGCGTGATCAGCGGAGGCGCCGTGTCTACAACGGCAAAATCGTGCACGAGCGCTGCGGTGTTGCCGCAGTCGTCGGTAGCCGTCCAGGTGACGGTAAGGGTGTACCGGCCGCCACAGAGGCTGTCGCTCACGGTCGTGGTGCGGTTAATGGCCACCAGCGTGTCGCAGTTGTCCGTCCAATTGGCCGGAGTCATGTCCGGGATCACCGTAGGGCAATACAAGGTATCCACGGGCAGTAAGCCGGAAAAAACGGGGGCGGTGGTGTCGGTCAGTTGGAACCGGAACGTATCGGAGCGCACGTTTCCGCAACCATCGGACGCCGCAAAAGCAACGTCCACGTACCAGTCGCAGCGATGTGCCGGGGGCGCCGGATAAGGCCCGGCGTTGAACATGCCGCTGCCGGTTTGTCCGTCCGCCGTGGTCCAACTGAAAGCCGTCCAGGTCTTGGTGCTGCAATCGTCGCTGAGCACGGCGCCGGCCTGGGTGTTGATCCATGCGGTCAGGGCGGCCTGGTCGTTGCCGCCGCATTCTTCGGTGTATATCGGCGGCCCGGAGATCAGGGGCGGAAACGTGTCGATAGCGGCAAAAGTGGCCTGGCCGCCGGGAATACTGATTCCGCAGCCGTCCTTTACGGTGAACTCGACGGTCACATGGCCCACCACCTGGTCGTACAATGTGCCGCCAATCATCATTTGCTGGCAGGAGCCGTCAAAAGAAGCCAAAAAGTCGTTGACCACACCGGCAGAGTCCCGCAATATGCCGTTCACCCGCAGGTCGTACTGCATATATTCCGGCGCTGTGCACGAGTCGGTGGCGTTCAGAAAACCCTCCCGGGCGATCCATTCACCGAGCTTGTCCAGGTGATTACCCAACGGGGAGCAATAGGCAACCGAATCCCGGGGGCCGCTGAGCAGAATGGGCGGCTTCACGTCGTTTGTTGCAAATTGCACGTCGCGAAAAGAAATCCGGTTGCAATTGTCCTCCGCACGGAAGCGGACAGTAAGGGTCTGGGCGCAGCCGGGAGGAAACGTCGGCGGGGCGTTGTTGGTCAGGCTTTTGATGCCGGAAGGGTCGGTGGCTTGAAAATTGGCGGTCTGGGTGGTCAACCAGGCGGGATAGGCGGTTGACAAAATTTCGCACGGCGCGCCGCCGTTCTGGGGCGCTACATTGATAAACGGCGGGAGCGTATCGGCGAACACCTGGATAGTCTGCACAAAGACGCCGGTATTGCCCTCCAGGTCGGTAGCCGTCCAGGTGCGCACAATCGTGCCGCCCGCGCAGGTGTCCGGATAGGGTGTTTCCGAAAAAGAGGTAGAATCGATGCCCACGCAATTGTCGATGGCCATCAGGTTGGGGATGGGCGGAACCTGAACAACCGAACTGACCAGGATGAGCGAACTCACCCCCATGGTATCGAAGTAGGGGGGTGAGTTGTCTATGAAAAGGATGTTGAAAGGAAAAGAGTGGCTGTTACCCTGGTCGTCGGCCACAAACCAGTAAACGGTTACCGTCTCATTTTTGGAAATGGGATCGGTCATGGTGTAACCGGTCGCCACTACGTCGAGTTGGGAACTGATGATGTTGGCGCCAATGGCCGAGGAAACTGTCGGCAGGGGCTGAATGGCCTGTTGCAGGGTAGCGGAGCAGTCCGATCCTACAGGGAACGTCGGGGGCCCTGTATAGCTGAACAGGAATGCATTTGACTGCGCAAACACGTTGACAGACCAAAGGATGCATCCGGAAAACAGCAACAGGCGCAAGGCCCGGTAGCTCAGGGGTAATCGGTTGATCATACATACAATTTGCAGGGCTTGGGCATAGTGCCGGCCCAATGTTCACGGGCTGGTCGGAAGGGGATCTTCCGAGTGGGATTACGAATTCAGGTGCGATTAAATCAGGGCACGGAAGGTAGTTACGACGAAAAGCGCGGGGGTCGGTTACACACCGCCGTTATTCTTCCCTGTTTTTAAGTTTTTTATCTTCCACGTTTTTGTCTAAGAAACGGTTTATCCGGTCAATGTCATACGCCTTTTCTATTTCGCCCAAGGTGTTGACGGTTATGTTGATGCTCGACATTCCCTGGTCTCCCTGGAATACATCGAGTGCCTTGCGCAGGCGCCGCACGGTTTCGGCTTTACCCAGCACTTCGGCCATCTCGAACACCGCCGGACCTTTCATGGTGCCAGCCAGCGCGATGCGCAGGAGGGGAAAAAGGTCTCCGGGTTTGAGGTGCTGTTCCTGAAGCAACCCTTTGGCGCCTTCTTCCAGCAGGTGTCCGGCAAAGGGCTCCAGCTGTTCAAACTTCCGGGTAAGGTCTTCCCACACCGGCGTCAGTTCGGCGCGCCATTTTTTGTCAATGGTTTCCTGGTCGTATTGCGCCACCGGGACGAACAGGTAGTAGCCCTCTGTTACCACGTCGGGCAGAAAGGTTATGCGCTCCTTCATGAGCCCAACCGCCCGGGCCAGGTATTCATCCGAAACGGCGTAACCCTTAGCCTCGGCGTATGGTTTCACGGCGCGGGCCAGGGTTTCGTTTTCCGACTTGTGGATGTATTGTTGGTTGAACCATTTGGCCTTGTCGAAATCGAAACGGGCGCCGCTTTTTCCGATGTGGTCGATGGAAAAGGCCTGCACGAGCTCGTCCAGGCTGTACACCTCCCGATCGTCGGCGGGGTGCCAACCCAGTAAAGCCAGAAAGTTGATGGTCGCTTCGGGCAAAAAACCCGCTTCCCGGAATCCGGTGAAGCTGTCCTCATCCGTCTCGCCCGTCCACGACAGGGGGAATACGGGCATGCCGAACTTGGCGCCGTCGCGCTTGCTCAACTTGCCGTTGCCCACGGGCTTGAGGATCAGGGGCAGGTGGGCAAACTGCGGCATGGTGTCCGTCCAGCCGAATGCTTCGTACAGCAACACGTGGTGGGCGGTGCTGGGCAGCCATTCCTCGCCGCGAATGACGTGGGTGATGCGCATGAGGTGATCGTCGACGATATTGGCCAGGTGGTACGTAGGCATTCCATCTGCTTTCAAGAGCACCTTGTCGTCCAGTTCGCTGCTTTGAAACTGCACGTCGCCCCGGATCAGGTCGCGCACCGTCACCGTGCGGTCCGGTTCCACCAGCAGCCGGATGACGAAGGGTTCTCCGGCGCCCATGCGCCGTTGCACCTCGGCGGCGGGCCGGGTCAGGCTGTTGTCGAGCTCCGACCGGGTAGCGAAATTGCAGGTAAAATTTTCAATGGCCGTTCGTTTGGCCTCCAGTGCTTCAGGTGTATCAAATGCGACATAAGCGCGGCCGCTTTGAACCAGCTCGTGTGCGTATTTTCCGTAAATTTCTTTGCGGTCGCTTTGCCGGTAAGGGCCGTATTCGCCGCCGAAACCAACCCCTTCATCCGGGATCAGGTTGAGCCAGCGCAGCGCCTCGATGATGTACGCCTCCGCCCCCGGCACGAAGCGGTTTTGATCGGTATCTTCGATGCGGAGGATAAATTGCCCGCCATGCCGGCGCGCGAACAGGTAATTGTACAAGGCCGTACGCACCCCGCCAATGTGCAGGGCGCCGGTGGGAGAAGGGGCAAATCGGACACGAACGCTCATAAGAAACGGTAAAACAGCTTTCAGCTTGCAAAAATAGGCTTTTTTTTTGAGATGGCGGTTTTTGAACCGCCAAACACCGGTTGAACGCCGAATACCTATCTTTGCGCGATGTATCTCGTCAAAACCCCCGCCGTCATCCAGCGACTGCTGCCCTGGTTTACCTGGCGGCTGCCGGATCAGGAAAAAGTGCTGTACCTGACGTTTGACGACGGCCCCATCCCGGAGATCACCCCCTGGGTACTGGAACAGCTCGGTGCTTATGACGCCAAAGCCACTTTTTTCTGTGTCGGCGACAACGCACGCAAGCACCCTGCGCTGTACCAGGCGGTGCTGGAGGCAGGGCACGGCGTGGGCAACCACACCATGAACCACTACAACGGCTGGAAACATACCGTGTCCGAATACCTGCAAAACGTGCAGACCTGTGGCCGCTACGTACACAGCGCCCTTTTCCGCCCGCCTTACGGCCGTTTGCGCCCCGCGCAGCGCCGAGCGCTGGAAAAACAATACCGCATCGTGATGTGGGATGTGCTGAGCGGCGATTTCGACACCGACCTGACACCCGAAGCCTGCCTGGAAAATGTATTGCAGAACGCTACAACGGGCTCCATCGTTGTGTTTCACGACAGCCTGAAGGCGGCGCCTCGTTTGCGTGTTGCGCTGCCCGGAACGCTGAAATATTTCGCCGAACGCGGCTACCGATTCCAACGCATTGAACCAACCAGACTATGACCCATTTTATTTCCGGCATCCAACAGATCGGCATCGGCGTCTCCAACGTACAGGAGGCCTTCGCCTGGTATCGCAAGCATTTCGGCATGGATGTCCCCGTTTTCGAGGAAGCAGCAGAAGCCGCGCTCATGCTGCCTTACACCGGTGGACAGCCGCGCAGCCGCCACGCCATTTTGGCCCTCAACCTGCAAGGCGGCGGCGGCATGGAGATCTGGCAGTACACCAGCCGCAACCCGGCGCCGGCGCCCTTTCAAGCCGCACTGGGCGACCTGGGCATTTTTATATGCAAGATCAAGTGTAAATCCGTTGCCCAAACCTTCGAACACCTGCGCAAGATGGGCGTACAGGCCGTGACCAACCCGGCTCCCCGACCCGACGGACATACGCACTTTCACGTGCGCGACCCATGGGGCAACCTGTTCGAGCTGGTGGAAGCCGACGACTGGTTCTCCCGCTCACTCCCCTCCCCTACCGGCGGCGTGTACGGGGCGCTGATCGGCGTGTCGGACATGGCGCGCGCCCTGCGCTTTTACCGGGAGGCACTCGGGTACGACACCGTGGTGTACGACCAAACGGACGCATTCAGCGATTGGAACGGTATTGAAGGCGGCAGCGGGCGCTGTCGCAGGGTCTTGTTGCGCCACAGCGAGCAGCGCCAGGGCCCCTTTAGCCGGTTGCTCGGCGCTACCGAAATCGAACTCGTTCAAACCCTCGACCGCGCGCCGAGGCGCCTGTTCGAGGGGCGTTTGTGGGGCGACCTCGGTTACATCCACCTCTGCTTCGACGTTACCGGCATGGACGCGATCAGACAACACTGCGCCGCGCTCGGCCATCCGTTTACAGTGGACTCCAGCGGCAGCTTCGATATGGGCGAGGCAGCCGGTTATTTTTCCTACATCGAAGACCCCGACGGTACCCTGATTGAATTTGTCGAAACACACAAGGTACCCATCATCAAAAAGATCGGTTGGTACCTGGACCTGCGCAAAAGACGAAATCCCGAAAAGCCGCTCCCCGCCTGGATGCTCAAAGCCATGGGCCTGGGCAGGGTGAAGTGATCAGGGAATCATTTTACCTGCTCCAGCAACCGGCCCGAGATGCTCAGGAAATCCATTTCGGTGATGATGCCGATCAGGTCTTTCCCTTTCACCACGGGCAGGCAGCCGATGCGGTTTTCGCGCATGAGGGCCATGGCCTCCGGCAAGGTGGTGCCGGGGCTTGCGGTGATCGGATTTTCGATCATGATGTCGCTCACCGTTGCGATGGAATCGTCCTTCATTTTGTGCTGACGCACGTAGTGGCGCAGCACCATGCGGGAAGTGATCAAGCCCACCAGTTCGCCTTTTGAGTTTTCCACCGGCAGGTACCGGATGCGGCGCCAGTCCATGATGTCGGCGACCAGCTCAATGAGGTCGTCGCGTTGCACGGTAAACAGGTCTGTGGACATAAAATCTTCTACAATCATGCTGGAGGGGTTCCAGTTATCCAGGTAGGCGGTACCGCCTTCGTCCCAGGTGTGCACAGGATGGTTGTTTTTCTGGTTGTGTATGATGGCGGCGGTCACGGCGGTCACCGCCTCTTCGGTGGTTACCTGTTTCTGCAGGGCGGTGAAGGTACGCAGGGCCCACCGGGCGCCGGTTTTATGCTCCCGGGCCCGGGCCTCGATGATGCCCAGGTATCTGTCGATGTCGTCTTTGTTGACTTTCCGGGACTGCAGGCCCTCCTTGGCCAGGGGCAACAATTCCTTGATTACCAGCTCCGTAACCGGATATTTTTTGTCTTTGAACCAGGTAAAGGAAGAGTCTATGCCGAATTTGGCTGACTTCAGGAAATTGTCGCGTGCGTCGACAAAATCCATGTGGCGGGTCACGTCGTCCACCTTTTTGCTCATGCCGACCATACAACCGAGCCAGAAGGCGGCGTTGGCCACCTCGTCGGCGGTGCTGGGGCCGGAGGGCATCACCCTGTTTTCAATGCGCAGGTGGGGTTGCCCGTTCGGCGAGATTCCGTAGCAGGGGCGGTTCCAGCGATACACGGTGGAGTTGTGTATCTGGAGGGCTTTGAGCTTCGGCGTTTCGCCATTGAGCACCTTTTTCATGGAATCCTCCTCGATATCGCCGGCCAGCAGCACGCGGAAGCGGCTGATGTCCTCCTTGTAAATTTGCGTGATGTCGCCTGTCAGCCACCCGCTACCGAAGTTGACCCTGGGCAGGCGTTCGCGCATGTGGTCCGAGGTGGTGCGGGTATCGAGGCTTTGTTGAAACAGCGCGATGCGGGTCTCGTGCCAAAGGCGGCGACCAAACACCAGCGGCGAGTTGGCGGCCATGGCAATTACCGGCGCCGCCAATACCTGGGCGATGTTGTAAAGCTTGACGAATTCCTGGGGCGTTACCTGCAGGTGCACCTGAAAACTCGTATTACAGGCTTCCAGAAGGGGTGAATCGTGGCGCACGAGCAGCTCGTCGACCCCTTCCACCCGCAGCTCGAACGAAGAGCCGAGCATGTGCTTCTGAATGGCCGCCATCAGGGCATAATACCGCTCCTTGGGGGTCAGGTTGTGCATCTCCAAATCGTACTTGCGGAGCGTGGGCAGGATGCCGCACAGGACGATTGAGGCGTCGAACTCGTTGAGTACTGCCTGTATATTGGCCAGGTACATCAGGTTTTCGGCTTCCAGTTCACTCAGGCAATGGCCTTTGAACTCGCGGGGTGTGAGGTTGGTCTCCAGATTGAATTTGGCCAACTCGGTTACGCAGTACTGCTGATCGCCCAGGCGCTCCAGCACCTCCATGTTGATGCAGGCCGGTTTCATCGTGCGGTTGTGCACCAGACACATCTCCTGCTCCGCCCCAATCCGAATGGTATCGGTTTCAAACCAGTTGTGCTCCAGCATATACTCGAAGGCCCGCACATCGTCGAGCAGGCTCCGCACAAAGCCCAGCATTTGTTTCTTCGATCCGCCCAACGTAACTTTTTGTTCACCCATAACGTTTCAGACCGGAATTTTTACGGGTTTTTTCCGGCCGGGCAATGATACTTGATTTTTTATGCCGATCGATCGCCATCCGTTATTTTTGTCAAAAAAATTATGGAAGAAGCCCTTGTACGTGCACACCTCCGGCAAGATCCGGTGCTGGCCGCCTATCTGGAAAATGCCGCCCCGCTCCAATGGCCACTCCACACCGATATGTACGAAACCCTTTTGCGCAGTATTGTATTTCAACAACTGAACGGAAAAGCGGCCGAAACCATTCACAATCGGTTTTTATCGCTTTTCACCGATAAAAACCCCGAACCGGAAGAAATTCTTCGTTTGGAGAATACACAATTGAGACAAGCGGGCTTGTCAGGTCAAAAGTCCCAATACATCCGGAATGTGGCGGCTTTTGCGCTGGAAAACAACCGACTAAACATGGATTGGGAGCGTTTATCCGATGAAGAGATTATACGTTTTCTAACCCAAATCAAGGGCGTCGGCCCTTGGACCGTAGAAATGATCCTGATTTTTTCTCTCCGTAGACCAGATATTTTTCCCGTTGATGATTTCGGCATCCAACAGTCCATAAAAAA
>JBGSTG010000065.1:0-12442 GCA_041736625.1 Saprospiraceae bacterium
CATCACCACCCTGCAAACCGAACTCGCCGAGCTGCGCCGCGAGGTGTCCGACCTGAAAGCCGACCGCGCAAGCCAAAACACCGAAGGCTTCCGCCTGGAGCAAAACGCGCCGAATCCGTTCAGCAACAACACGGTGATCGGCTACGCCGTACCGGCGGGCACGGTGGGCGCTGCGCTGTCGGTGTACGACCTTACGGGCCGCACTTTGCGCACCTTCAACCTGAACGACGGCGCCGGTTCAGTCACCCTCAACGCGGGCGATTTGCCCGACGGGCTGTATATCTACGACTTGCAGGTGAATGGCCGCCAGGTGCTGGAGCGGAAGATGAGCGTGGCGCGGAGGTAATGTCGAATGCGGAATGTCGAATGCGGAATAAGATGCGCTTGGTTGCACATTGGTACCAAGCGTTATTTTATTCCGCATTCGACAATCCGCATTCCGCATTCGAAGGTTATTTCACGTTCCAGCCGCTGGGCCACCCCGCGTCGGGCTGCACGAAACTGAGTTTGCCTTCGGCATTTTCGGCCATGAGGATCATGCCCTGCGATTCGACGCCCATCATGGGTCGGGGGGCGAGGTTGGCCAGCACGATCACCTGACGGCCGACGACGGCTTCCGGTTCAAAGTGCTCGGCGATGCCGGAGAGGATGGTGCGTTCTTCGAAGCCCAGGTCAACGCGGAGTTTGAGCAATTTTTTGGATTTAGGCATTTTTTCGGCCTCCAGGATGCGGCCGGTGCGGATGTCGAGCTTGGCAAAATCGTCATACGCGATGGTTTCGGCCAGGGGTTTGTAGGCCGGGATGGTGGCGTCGGTGGTGTTGTCGTGTTCTGCGGGAGTGAGCGCGGTGGGTTCCATTTGGAGGAGTTTGTCGATTTGCGTTTTTATGCGCTCGTCGGGTATGCGGGCGAAGAGGTGTTCCGGTTGGTTGAGCAGGTGGTTTTCCGGCAGGATGGGGTTGCCTTCCGTGAGGTCGTTGAGGATGGCGAGCAGGTCTCCGTTGTCGTCGAGTGGCGGCAGGTTGAGCATGTTGCGCATGCGGGCGGACGAGAACGGCAGAAAGGGGCGCAGGATGACCGACAGGGCGGCCATGTACTGGATGGCCAGGTTGAGCACCACACGCACCGACGCCGGGTCGGTGTTCACGGCTTTCCAGGGTTCGTTGAACTGGAGCAGGGCATTACCCGCGCTGGAGATCTCCATAACCAGCCGCAGCGCCTCCCGGAAGTTAAAATGCTCAATTTCGCGGCCGACGGCCACGAGCTTTTGGTGCAGCAGCCGCAGGTCCTCATTGTACTGGGTTGGGGTGTCCTGGGCCCATCCGCTGCCGATCAGGCGCTCGGTATCGACTTCGGGCACCACGCCCATGTAGAATTTGTGGGTGAGCACCAGCACCCGGTTTACGAAGTTGGCGAGGTTGTTCACCAGCTCGGTATTGGCGCTTTCCTGAAAACCTTTCCAGGTGAACTCGCTGTCTTTCTGCTCGGGCAGGTTTTTGAGCATGTTGTAGCGCAGGGCGTCTTCGTAGCCGGGCCATTCGGCGATGAACTCGTGCACCCACACGGCCCAGTTTTTGGAGGTCGACAGCTTGCGGCCTTCCAGGTTGAGGAACTGGTTGGCGGGCACGTTCACCGGCAGGATGTAGTCGCCGTGGGCTTTCAGGATAGCCGGGAAAATGAGGCAGTGAAAAACGATGTTGTCTTTGCCGATGAAGTGCACGAGCGCGGTGTCCTTGTCTTTCCAGTAGGGCTCCCAGTCGCGGCAGGCATCCAGGGCCCATTGTTTGGTGGCCGAGATGTAACCGATGGGGGCATCGAGCCAAACGTACAGTTTTTTGCCCTGGCTGTCCGGCACCTCCGGGGGCACGTCGACGCCCCAGTCGAGGTCGCGCGTCATGGCGCGGGGTTGCAGTCCCTGGTCGAGCCAGGAGTTGCACTGGCCCACGACGTGGTTTTTCCAGGCTTTCGGGTCGTGGTGGAATGCGCCGTCGAGTGTGCCCTGGTTGATCCATTCGCGCAGCCAGGCCTCGTGCCGGTCGAGGCGCAGGAACCAGTGTTTGGTGGGGCGTTTCACCGGCTTGGCGCCGCTGAGCAGGGAGCGGGGCTCGATGAGGTCGTTGGGGCTGAGGGTCGAGCCGCAGCGCTCGCACTGGTCGCCATAGGCGTCGGGGTTGCTGCACACCGGGCAGGTGCCGGCGATGTAGCGGTCGGCGAGAAACTGGTTGGCTTCGGGGTCGTAGTACTGCTCGGTAGTTTCTTCGGTAAATTCGCCCTTTTGGAGGAGTGTCCGGAAAAAATCCTGGGAAGTTTCGTGGTGCAGCGGAGCGGTGGTGCGGTGGTACACGTCGAACGCGATGCCGATGGCGTCGAAGGTATCGCGCAGGATGGCGTGGTACTTGTCGACCACTTCCTGCGGGGTCACGCCTTCTTTGCGGGCCTTGACCGTGATGGCGGCGCCGTGTTCATCCGAGCCGCACACAAACACGACATCCTTGCCCATGAGGCGCAGGTAGCGCACGTAGACGTCGGCGGGCAGGTACGCGCCGGCCAGGTGGCCGATGTGCAAGGGGCCGTTGGCATAGGGCAAGGCGGCCGTAACAAGGTATCTCTTCATTTTCATTGATCCGGGTTGATCCGGGCGGGCAAAAATCGGTTCATTAGTCCGGTTCGAAGCCCAGCACGATGTTAAATCTTCCGTACTCGCCCAGTCGGCTTCCCGTGGGAATGTTCGGTTTGTCGAAACCAAAACCGTAGTCGAAACCGAGGGTACCGAACATGGGCAGGAACACCCGCAGACCGCCGCCGAATGAGCGTCGGGTGTCGAAGGGGTTAAAATCGGCGATGCGCTGGAAAGCGTTGCCGGCTTGTGCGAACGTGTGCACGTAGATGGTGCTGGCCGGGCTGGTGGTGATGGGGTATCGGAGTTCGACGGTGAACTTGTCAAAAACGCCGGCGCCGCCGGGAAGCTGATTCATGATGTCGCCGACCGCGTAGCCGCGCATGCTGATGATGGTTCGGCCGTTCAGGCCGATGTTCTGGTTGTTCAGTCCGTCGCCACCCAGGTCGAAGCGCTCGAACGGCGTGAGGGATGTTTTGTCGGACCAGCGGCCCAGCAGGCCGATCTTTGCGGAGGTGGCCAGCACCAGTTTGCCGACGAGCGTGGTGTACCACACGGCGTCGAAGCGCCATTTAACGTATTCGACGTATCGGTACAGCTCCTGCACGTCGTCTGTATCATAAAACGACTCATCCTTGAACCACGAATAGGGCGGCGTCATTTGCAGGTTCAGGGAGAACAGGGAGCCGCTTTTGGGGAATATGGGGTCGTTCACGCTGTTTCGGGCCAGGGTAAGCCCCAGGTTGTAGTTGTTGTAGCTGCCGTTGTTGACCAGGCGGCCCTCGTCGTCCACAAAACCGGGCCAGTTGAACAGGTCGAGGTTTTGCAGGTCGATCTCGGCGCGGAAAACAAAGTTGTCGTCCGGAAAACGCAAGCGGGTGCCAAAAGCCACGGTACCCTGGATGATGCCCAGTTTCTGGTAGGAGATATCGCCCTGGATGCCGTTGACGAAGCGGTTGTAAAAACCGGCCACGGTCATGGAGTTGGGCTTTTTCCCGCCCAGCCACGGTTCGGTGAAGGAGGCGTTGTACGACTGGAAGCGCTCGCCCGAGGTTTGGAGGCGGAGGCTCAGACGCTGACCGTCGCCCTGGGGCAGGGGGTTCCAGGTCTCCGGGTTGGTCACGTTGCGGAGGGAAAAGTTGTTGAACGTGACCCCCAGGGTGCCGATGATGCCGCCTCGGGTGAATTGGGTGGATGGCTGGTAACCGGCGGACAGTTCCAGCTGGTCGGAGGGTTTTTCCTCTACGGTGTACTCGATGTCGACCGTTCCGCGGTCGGGGTTCACCGGCGTGTTGATGGTCATGGTCTCCGGGTTGAAATAACCCAGGTTGACCAGCTGGCGTTGAGAGCGAATGATGTCGGCCCGGCTGAACTTGTCGCCCGGGCGGGTGAACAATTCGCGGCGGATGACGTGCTCGTGCGTGCGGTCGTTGCCTTTGATCACCACGCGGTCTATGGTGGCCTGTGGCCCTTCGAACACGCGCATTTCAAGGTCGATGGAATCGTTCTCGATGGCTGTTTCGATGGGGTCGACGCGGAAGAAGAGGTATCCGTTGTCGAGGTAGAGGGAGGACACGTCGCGGCCGTCCTGGCTAAAAGACAGACGCGAATCCAGGAGTTCCTGGTTGTATACGTCGCCCTTTTTAATGCCGAGCACCTGGTTGAGGAGCTTTTCGTCGTGGACGGTGTTTCCTTTCCAGACGATGTTTCGGAAGTAATACCGGTTGCCCTCGTTGACGAAGAGTTTGATCATAACCTCGCCCTTTTCGTTTCGCCAGATGCTGTCGCTCATGATGCGGGCATCGCGAAATCCGAGGGTGTTGTAGTAGGTTTCAACGGCCAGTTTGTCTTCGAGGTAGTCTTCCCGTACGTACTGTGACTTTTTGAAAATCCGCGATTTCTCGCTGGTTTTCTTCATTTTTTTCTTCAGGGTGCTTTCCTTGATGTCTTCCACACCTGCAAAGATGATCTCGGCGATCTCCACCTTGTTTCCCGGGTCGATGGCGAATTCCAGTCGTACGGCGTTGGTGCTGCGCTCGTCCGGAAAGCTTTTTATGTCGATCTTGGCGTCCAGATAGCCCTTTTCCGAATAATATTTTTTGAGGGCGTACACTAACGTTGCCTTCACGTTGTCGGTGACGATGGCGCCTTTGGGCAGGTGGCTGTTGATGACCTCGTTGAGGTCGTCGTGCGCCGATTTTTTGACGCCGGTGAAGGTGTGCCGGCTGTATCGGGCCACTTCGGTTACGGCGATTTCGAGGAAGACCTTGTTTTCCTGCACGCGTTCCTGGATGATCTGCACGTCGGTGAACAGTTTCAGGTCCCAGAGGGATTTGACTGCTTTGGTGATGGCCGGACCGGGGATCCTGATTTTTTCACCAACGCGAAATCCGGCGATCGCGATTACGGCGCCGGGGTCGGCGTACTGGGCGCCGGTGACCCGGATGCCTCCGATCTCGTAGTCCTGCGGTTTGCCGTAAGCCATCATGGGCACGATGGTGTCGGTCGTCGATTGTGCGTGCAGGAGTGCCGGGCAAAGGAGGAGCAAGCTGAATAGAATGCGCATCATGGTGGGTTGAACAGGGTGTGCCTGTCTGCCGGTTTTGGGCATGAGCAGGAGAAGGCTCGTTATGATTTTAGCGGAATGTGCGGTTTATGGCCGGATGGCGGTATTGTCTTTGATCAATAACTGAAGGCTTTCGCAATTGCGGTATTGATCTCCTACGGTGAGGAAGGTGTTCTGTAATTTTTCGATCACCCATTTTTCGGTGTACTCTGCCTTT
This sequence comes from Saprospiraceae bacterium, assembly GCA_041736625.1. GTDB lineage: Bacteria > Bacteroidota > Bacteroidia > Chitinophagales > Saprospiraceae > M3007. The sequence goes on from JBGSTG010000065.1 coordinate 5,399, forward strand.
TTTTGTTCCAAAGCCGCCTGTTGTATTTTGTTGTAGTCTTCCTGCAGGTTGGCTTTGTGGGGTTTGCTGCGGCTCCCCAGTTCCACGAGGCGGTAATACCGTTCTCCGGTTGGTGCGCGGAGCGGGATGGGCTCTGTCACTTGTCCGACTTCGATGCCGTCGATGGCGAAGAACACGTCGGTATCCAGGTCGGCGATTTCAAAAAAGGAGTTGCCGGTTCGGGGGTTCGACACCCGGCCGTCGTTGTTGTAGCTGGCGGTGTTTTCGTCGCCGAACTTTTTCACGGCTTCGGTGAACGTCATGCGGTTGGTCAGTATGAGCTGGCGAACGGAGTCGAGCAGCTGTTCGGCGGCTTCCAGGTCTGCGTCGGTCACTTCGGGTTTGATGAGGATGTGCCGGCAGTGCACCAGGTTGCCCCGGCGCTCGATGAGCTGGATGACGTGATATCCGAATTCTGTTTCCACCAGCTGGCTGATCTGCGACTTTTCGAGGTTGTACACGGCGGCTTCGAATTCGGACACAAACGTGCCGCGTTTTTGCCACCCCAGATCGCCGCCGGCCTGTCCGCTGCCGGGGTCGTCGCTGTATTTGCGGGCCAGATCGGCGAAACTTTCTCCGTTTTCAACGATTCGCTTGCGCAGTTCTTCCGCTTTTTCTTTCGCCTTTTTGCGTTCGGCCTCGCTGATGCGGGGCTTGTACAGGATTTCGCGGATTTCCACCTCTGCGTTGAAGTACGGCAGGGAGTCTGACGGGATGTTGTTGAAAAAAGTTTTTACTTCGGAGGGGGTGATGGTTGCTTTTGCGGTGATCTGGTCTTGCATGCGGGTGGCCAGCAGCTGGTTGCGCATGTCGTTGCGCAGGCTGTTTTTAATCTGGTCGATGGATTGGCCGTAGTATTCCTCGAGCGCTTTCTGATCCTGGTTGAAGTACACCAGCAGGCGGTCGATCCGGGCGTTGAGTTGTGTTTCCACCTCTTCGTCGGAGACCAGCACAGAGTCGAGCTTTGCCTGATTGACCAGCATGCGCTCTACGAGGGCGCTTTGAAGGGCCATGCACTCGTAGGATTCCGGGAGGTCGGGGTTTTGCTGTTTGGCATAGGCCACCTGTTCCTGGATCTCGCTGTACAGGATGATCTCGCCGCCTACGGTGGCGATGACGCGGTCGATGACCTGTTTTTCGGACTGTGCAGACAACTCCGACACCGCCAGGATCAGGACAAAAATGTTACCAATTAAGTTTAATGTTCTCACGCCGCAATTCTTTTTGATATAGCTGTTCCTTCCACGCTTCCAGGAGTTTTTGTTTGCGCAGGTGCAGGATCACTTTGGAGGCCTGTTCGCGCACAAACTCAAGGGGTGCGGTTTCTTTACTTTTAACGGTTTCGAGCACGCGGTAGTAGTACCGGAAGTCGCCGTCGCTGAGTGCGCCTTCGCGGTTGGGCGCCGCATTTTGAGCAGTTAACGTTCCCTGGGGCAAAATCGCGGCCACCTCATCGATTTTGTACCATTTTTCGGGGTCCAAAAACGCCAGGACGGCCCATTTGTCGCAGAATGCCTGCATGCCGGCGCGCTCCCTGTCGTTGCGGCTGTACCACATCTTGTTGAGTTCCGACACCGGCGCATCTTTGGGTACCTTGATGAGCAGGCACTTGAGGATCGTGTTTTCGAGCTGGAACTGGTCTTTGTTGTTTTCGTAATAACTCAGCAGCTCGGTTTCGGCGATCGTGCTGTCCAGCTGCTCGGCGATGATGCGCTGTTCAAAGTTGAAGCGCACGAGGCTGGCCCGGTAGTCGCGCACGAGCTGGTCGATGTTCAGGTCTTGCGGTATGTTGCGCTCCGCCTCGTACATGAGCAGCTGGTCGTACACCCAGCGTTGCACGTAAGCGCGCATCATGAGCACGCTGTCTTCGGGGGGCGTACCTTCGGGCACCACGTGCCGGGTGGCCGAGAGCAGCAGGGTTTTGTTGTACACCTGCGCGAGCGCAACGTCGTTTTCCGGAATGCCGCCACGATCCGAGCAACCCGGCAGGATGAGCCAGGCGCACACGTGAAAAAGCAACAAGCGATGGAAAATCGGCTTCATAAACGATACAGACGCACCGGACAGGGAATGGGTTGCCGGTAAAAGCGGCGCAAAGATACAGGATTTCGGATAACGGAGGGCGGTTTAGGGGGGACGCTGGTAGCCGATTATCCTCAGCCACAGCCACAGGCCTGCAATTTGACCTGTGCGGCAAAATGGAGCCACCCGGCAATCGGCAAAAAATCAGTCTCGATTCGAATGCGTTTGTCTGCGCTTCGAACAATCCAGTTATCCCATCGGTTTACTTCTTATGGTACCGGTAGATTACGACATAGTGGTTATTGGCTGTGGCCCGGCCGGCGCTACTGCGGCCAGGATAGCCGCCGAACACGGCTTGCGGGTGTTGCTCGTAGACAAACGGCAGGAATTGGGCGCCCCCACGCAGTGTTCGGGCGCATTGAGCGCGCATGCGCTGGAATCGTTGAACATTGAGCCCGCCCCGGAATTTATCCACGAACCGGTCTACGGGTTCGACGTGTATAACGAAGCGGGCGCGCACACCACCCTCGATTACCGCTGCCTGAAACCAGAGAAATACGGCGCCGACGCCGGCAAAAAACCGCTGGGATATGTGGTGGATCGTCGCCGGTTCGACCGCTACCTGGTCACCATGGCCGAACGGGCAGGCGTTGAAGTGTGGCTCAAAACGGAAGGGCTTGGCTACCAACCGTTGGCCGACGGCACCTGCGAAGTGCAGTTGCGCCGATACAACCAGACCGTCCGGCTGCGGGCTAAAGTGCTGGTGGGCGCCGACGGCCTGCAGTCGCAAGTCGGCCGATGGGCCGGGCTGACCACACACATTAAAATGACGGAATTGGCCAGTTGCCTGCAATTTATTGTCGACGGCGTAGACACGAACGGGCTGCTGGAAATCGTCACCGGACACGAATGGGCGCCGGGCGGATACGCCTGGTTGTTTCCCAAAGGACACGGATATGCGGAGGTTGGCCTCGGCGTCATCCGAACCATGACCCCGCACAATGCGCAGTGGCATCTGGATCATTTTATGCGCCACTCGTTTCTGAAAGACCGCCTGCAACACGCCCGCATACTGGAAGTGCAAGGCGGCGGCGTGCCCCTGGCAGCACCGCTGCGCACCCAGCACGCCCAAAACCTGATTCTGGTGGGCGATGCCGCGCGACACGTGAACCCCATCACCGGCGGGGGCATTCATACGGCTTTGGTGGGTGGACTGGTGGCCGGACAGTACCTCTCCGCCTTGATCCACGCCGACAAGCCCGCCCACGCAGCCAACTTGAGTGGTTACATGGCGCGCTGGCTGGAGCAGTTGGGCAACAAGATGTGGCAACTCTACGACTTGAAAAAATCCATATTCAGCGTCAAAGACATACCCCAACGCAACCGCATGTTATACCACACCATGGCAGACTATTTTAGTCCGGATTCTGCGTACAAAAAAGCCTGAACCCATGAGCATCAACCACCGAAAAGAACCCGTTGTATTTCAGATTGGCTGGAACGCCTGCATCCATTGCGGCGCCTGTGTAGCGGTGTGCCCGCAGGAGGCCGGGTTCATCAGTCCTTTCGACACCATTGCGGTGCAAACACCGTGCGACATCGCCTGTATGGTGTGCGAAGACATCTGTCCGGTAACCACCATCACCCATGTGCCGGTATCGCATGAGCCGTTTGCGGGTGCGATGACATCCAGCTGAATTTGTCCTGCGATTAAACGAACAATTCTGAGGTGGTTCATCGGCGATCCGGAAACGCATGCCGCGCACGGATTTGCCCTTGATTTTACAACGTTGTTACATCGTTTTACAACCCAAAAGCGCCGATCCCGGCCATCTCCTATAGGTTTGCAGCATCATTCTTAAAAACATTTACCACCATGCGCATCATCCTTATCACAGCCTTGATCTGCACCTCCTGCTGCCTGTCGTGCCAGCAAAGCAACAACAACCTGGCAATAGCCACCGCCGACGCCATGCCGGTAGCCGCCAGGATTACCCGGGAAGTGCCCGCGACCAAAGCGCCTTCGGCATCCAATATCATTTATCAGTCGTCTGACGGCGGACAAACCTGGCAAGATGTCAGCAATGGTCTGCCCACAAAATTTGATCCCATACGCAGCGTCGTGCGGAACGGCGAAATCGTGCTGTCTTCCCTGAACAATGGCGTTTATGCCAGCTACACCGGACTGACGCCGCCCGTTTGGCAGTCAAAAACACTCGTTAAAGGCACCGTCGACAATATGTTTGTCCTGAAGAGCGGCCTTGTTATCCGCGATGATCAGCACAATTTTTTGCAGGAGGTCATGGGCACTTGCGCCTGGATACCGGCGTTCCAGTCGCTGAAGGAGAAAATGGTGTTCTGTATGATCGAATCGGGCAATGCCCTGGTGGCCGGCGGCGAGGGTGGCATTATCCGGTCGACCAACGGCGGCATTAGCTGGGATAAGGTGTTCGACGATAAATACATTCTGCAAATCATCGAATCGGGCGGCAACCTGATCGCCGTTGGCCACACCGGCATGCTGGTATCGGGCGATGGCGGAAAACACTGGGAAAAGTCGCCCTTAGTTGGTGTCGAAGTGATGAAAGCGGGTCGCTTTGGCGGAGGAGGGCTGTTTGCCATCGTCAACGCAGCGACGAAGCGCAACGAGCGCAAATCGCAAGTGTACACCTCGGTGGACAACGGTAAAAGCTGGCAGGCGGTTGACAAAGCGGTGCTTCCGTTTGACTTCTGTACGGATCTTGTACAGTTGGGCGATCAATGGGTATGTTGCCATGAGGGCGGCATTTCCGCCTCGGCCGACCAGGGCAAGACCTGGCAACCGGTACTCAAATGGGAGGGCGAAGACAATCGCGCCGATCTCATCGTTGCCGATGGTATCATTTACGCCATGATGAGCTTTGGGTGCTGATTTTGGCGTAACTTTGTTAATGTTTTGGCCGTTTGTTTTGAAAAATTTGCGATTTGTTCCGCTGTTGGCCTTGCCCATCCTGGCGCTGTTATTGCCGGTCGGTGCGTCGAAGCCAACAGCGGAACTGCCCAAGGACCAACTGAACCTGGCCCTGCGCCGCACTGCCGATGCGCTCTTGCGGGCTTCGGGCGACAGCACAAGCCGCATACCCGCCGTCAGTCAAATCTCGGAAACGACCTGGCGCATCTATCTGGCGCAGCCGTTCGATTACGATCGGCTACCCGAGTTGCTGCAAAACTCGCTTGAGCTGCATCGGATACACCAGCCCTATTATGTGACCGTGCGGCGTTGCCTCGATGATGTGATTGACCTTGGCTACCATTACGCCGACGTGGCAGATGAAGACGCTGTGGTCGCTTGCGGAGGCCGCGAAATGCCGGAGGGCTGCCATTACATGGAAATTGTCTTTGCCCAATCGCCGCCCCAACCGCCGGTCGGCTGGATAATTGCCGGCATATGCCTGTTACTGACCGTCGGGTGGCTGGCCTACCGCTGGCTGCGCCGTCAAAAGCAGTCTCCCGCAACCCGCCAACCAACCGCGCCCGATATCGAGTGGCTGCACTTTGGCAACTCCCGCCTGGATCCTGCAGGCCAAATCCTGATCGCCAACGGCGTGTCGCAATCCCTCACGTTCCGGGAAACCAAGCTGTTGCGGCTCTTTGCTGCCCGCCCCGATCAGTTGCTCGAACGGGAGACCATCCTCCAGCAAGTCTGGGCCGACGAAGGCGTGCTCGTCGGGCGCAGCATCGATATGTTCGTCTCCAGGCTGCGCAAAAAATTGGCCCCCGATCCCGCTATTGCCATCACGGCAGTGCATGGCGTTGGGTACCGTATGGAAACGGGGCGGGGGATGGTCACTTCTGCTGCCTTGGATATTTGAAAAATACGATTGAAAACCCGGTGGCCGGCAATACCCAAATCTGCCTAACTTTGGGTCAGCAATTCAATTTGTATGGTGCTTGATATCCTTTTGGCCGCCGCCGCCGCTGCCTGCCTGGTCATTGGCCTGATCGGCGCCGTGTTGCCCCTGCCCGGCCCGCCGTTGAGCCTGCTGGGTATGTTTTTGCTGCACTGGACGCGTTTTGTCGATTTTTCGCCCCGGCTGCTGTGGGCGTTGGGCATAGCGACGGTCGTTGTCACGGTGTTGGACTACCTGGTGCCGCTTTGGGGGGTCAGGCGCTTTGGCGGCAGCCAGGCCGGTGTGTGGGGCAGCACCATTGGCCTGGTGGTCGGCATGTTCATGGGGCCGGTGGGCGTTTTTGCCGGCGCATTTCTGGGCGCCCTGGTCGGGGAGTTGCTCATCGGCAAGGATTCCGGCAGCGCCACGCGGGCTGCGCTGGGGTCGTTCATCGGTTTTTTATTCGGGGTGGGGCTTAAAGTGGCGTTGTGCGGCGTGATGATCTGGTACGCGGTGACCGGCGTGTTTTTCCATTAACAAACAATCAAATCTATAAACAAATGAAAAAAGTAACCGGCATCGGTGGCATCTTTTTCAAGTGCCGCAACCCAGATACCCAAAAAGACTGGTATCGCGAACACCTTGGCTTGCAGACCGACCTGTACGGCACCAACTTTGAATGGCGAACCAGCGAAAATCCGGAAAAACGGGCGTTTACCCAATGGAGTCCGTTCCCGGAAGATACCCGCTATTTTGAACCTTCCGAAAAAGACTTTATGATCAACTTCCGGGTAGAAGACCTGGAAGGGCTGATCGAAGAACTCCGAATGGCCGGCGTGACCATCCTGGACGACATTGACGTGTATCCCTATGGCAAGTTCGTGCACATACTGGATCCGGAAGGCAACAAGATCGAGCTGTGGGAGCCGATCGAAACCACTTATGACGCGTTGGTGGAGGGCCGAACGAAGACCAGTTGAATTCGTCCTACGAGTTAACGCTGTCCATTACACACAAGTTCTTTGAAATAGTAGAGATGCCAAGGGCTGATAGAATCTTTCGGCCAATGTTTGTTATTATATTGTTATTAAATATATTAGGTGCTTGAATGCAA
>JBGSTG010000087.1:0-150949 GCA_041736625.1 Saprospiraceae bacterium
TCATACATGGCTTTAAGCGCTGCCTGCTCAAAACTCTGGTAGTCGAAATCTTCTTTCTTCTTGGATTTCATTGTGTGCTGCGTAAATTTGGTGAAAAGATCGTACTTTTTTCACCTGACACAAAATTTTGAACAGTCTCGATCGCCAATTAAAACTCGACTTCAATTAACAATTCACTAATTCTTGTCAACCTATTTTAGGAACACACAACTCGACATTCGACATTCGCCACTCGACATTCCTGGCTACCTTTGCCCCAAACACCTCGCCATGCGCACCATTGCCATCCTCACCGGCGGAGACACCGCCGAGCGCGTCATTTCCCTGCAAAGCTCTGCCGTTGTGCGGGCGCACTTGCCGGCAGACCGGTACCGTTGTTTTGAGATCGACATCAACGGGTCGGCGTGGTGCGAGCGCGAAACAGGTACCCCTGTCGACAAGAACGACTTTTCACTCAGACTGCGCGGTGAACATATCCGTTTCGAGGCTGCTTTTGCCGCGCTGCACGGCAGTCCGCTGGAAGACGGCAAACTGCAAGGGTATCTGGAGATCATGGGTATTCCGTACACGTGTTGCGACGGCTTTGTAAGCGCGCTGACCATGAACAAGCAGCGCACCAAGCAGTTTCTGGCGGCCACAGGGGTACCCATGGCCCGCTCTGTATTGCTGCGCAAGGATCAGGTATTTGATCCGGCTGGATTGGCGGACATGGGTTTTCCCTTGTTCGTGAAGCCCAACACCCAGGGCTCCAGCTTTGGCGTCACCAAGGTAAAAACGGCAGCGGAACTGCAGCCCGCACTCGAGGAGGCTTTCCGCTACGATGCCGAGGTGGTGGTGGAAAGTTATCTGCCCGGCCGCGAATTCTCCAACGGTGCTTTCCGGCACAAGGGAGAAGTCGTAGTGCTGCCGGTCACCGAGATTATTCCCGAGGGCGAGTTTTTCGATTATGCCGCCAAGTACGAGGGCCGGTCGCAGGAGGTAACACCCGCCTTGCTCACGCCGGAGGAAACAGCCGAGTGTCAGGCCCGCTCCCGGTTCCTGTACGAGGCACTGGGGTGCCGGGGGGTGGTTCGGTTCGATTATATTCTGTCCGGCGGCACGTTTCACTTCCTCGAAGCCAACACCATCCCCGGCCTGTCGGCCGCCAGCCTGGTGCCCCAACAGGCCCGCGCAGCGGGGTGGACGCTGGAGGGTTTTTTCGGAGCGCTGCTGGAGGAGGCGCGATGAGCCGTTAATCAAAACCGCCCCTCAACTGTTACAGCATTATGGCCGTAAGATCAAAGTCCGACCCCGTCGAAACCGACCTCGTTGACCCCAACGTGATCCACATTCAGGGCGCCCGGGTGAACAACCTGCAAAACGTCAGCCTGCGCATCCCGAAAAACAAGCTGGTGGTGGTCACCGGCGTGTCGGGCTCCGGCAAGTCGAGCATCACCATGGACACCCTGTACGCCGAAGGGCAGCGCCGGTACGTGGAGAGCTTGTCCAGCTACGCCCGCCAGTTTCTGGGCCGCATGAAAAAACCGGATGTGGACTTCATCCGCGGCATCTGCCCGGCCATCGCCATTGAGCAGCGCGTCACCACCGGCAATGCCCGGTCTACGGTCGGCTCCATGACGGAGGTGTACGATTTCCTGCGCCTGCTGTACGCGCGCATCGGCCGTTTTTACTCCCCCGTCAGCGGGGAGGAGGTGCGCAAGCACGAGGTGCGCGACGTGATCGACTTCATCCGTGGCCATCCCACCGGCGCCCGCGGACTGGTGCTCATCCCCTTTTCCGAAAAGTACAAGGAGCGCACGCTCAAACAGGAGCTGGACCTGCTCCTGCAAAAAGGCTACAACCGGGTACACGTTCAGGGCGAGATCCTGCGCATCGAAGACCTGCTGGCGTCCGACCGGTTCGACCTGCACGAGCCTGCCTATCAGTTTCGTGAGCTGGGCCTTACGGTGCTCATCGACCGCTTTATCGTCAACCCGGAAGATGAGGCCGAATTCATGCGGCTGGCCGACAGCGTGAACACCGCTTTTCAGGAGAGCGAGGGCGAATGTTGGGTGGAGATCGTGGATGAGGAGCATCCGCAGTCGCGCCAGTTCAACAACCGCTTTGAACTCGACGGCATCCAGTTCCCCGAACCCACCCCCCAGCTGTTCAACTACAACAACCCCTACGGCGCCTGCCCCACCTGCGAAGGATACGGGCGCATCCTCGGCATTGACCCCGACAAGGTGGTGCCCAACCCGACCCTGAGCGTGTACGACGGCGCGATCGCCCCCTGGAAGGGGGAGAAATTCGGCGAGTATCTCGAACAGCTGCTGCGCATGGCCCATCATTTCGACTTTCCGGTGCACACGCCTTTCGAACAGCTCACGCGGGAAGAGAAAAAGTTGTTGTGGACGGGCAATGCCTGGTTCGAAGGCATCAACGCCTTTTTTCAGGAACTGGAAAGCAAAACCTACAAGATCCAGAACCGGGTGGTGCTGGCCCGGTATCGGGGTCGTACGACCTGCACCACCTGCGATGGCGGACGCCTGCGCAGCGAGGCCCTGTGTGTGCGCATCGGCGGCATGAACATCGCCGACCTGATCAGCCTGCCGCTCGACGAACTGCTGGGCTTCTTCCAAAACCTGTCCATCGGCGACCACGATCGCCAGGTGGCCAAACGCCTGCTCCTGGAGATCGAAAACCGACTGGGCTTCATGGTGCGCCTCGGTCTGGGCTACCTCACCCTCGACCGCATCTCCAGCACCCTCAGCGGCGGCGAGACCCAGCGCATCCACCTCACGCGCACCCTGGGCAGCAACCTCACCGCTTCGATGTACCTGCTCGACGAGCCGTCGGTAGGCCTGCACCCGCGCGATACGCGCCGGCTGGTGGAGGTGCTCAAAAGCCTGCGCGACCTGGGCAACACCGTGGTGGTGGTAGAGCACGAGGAGGAGGTGATCCGCAGCGCCGACTATCTGGTGGACATGGGCCCCGAAGCGGGGCTGCACGGTGGCCATGTGGTGTTTGCCGGCAACTATGCCGACCTGCAAACCCAGGCGCCGCACAGCCTCACCGCCGAATACCTGAGCGGGGTAAAGCAAATCCAGCCACCGGCGCAGCGCCGCAAAGCACAGCAGTTTATACTCCTCAGAGGCGCCCGCCAGCACAACCTCAAGAACATCGACGTGCGCATACCCCTGCACACCCTCACCGTCATCAGCGGCGTCAGTGGCTCGGGAAAGTCAACGCTCGTGCGCGACATCCTGCATCCGGCACTCACCCAGCACCTGCCCGACAGTGCCGGCAAGGCGCCCGGCCTGTTCGACGGCCTGGAAGGACAATACAAGCGCATTACCGCCGTGGAATTCATCAACCAGAGCCCCATCGGTAAAAGCAGCCGATCCAACCCGGTCACCTACGTCAAGGCGTACGACTACATCCGCGACCTGTTCGCCGACCAGCAGTTGAGCAAGATCAGGGGCTTTCAGCCCAAACATTTTTCGTTTAACGTCGACGGCGGCCGCTGCGACACCTGCAAAGGCGAGGGCGAGCAGGTGATTGAAATGCAGTTTCTCGCCGACGTGCACCTGGAGTGCGAGGCCTGCAAAGGACGGCGCTTCAAACACGAGGTGCTGGAAGTGGAATACAAGGGAAGAAGCATTTTCGATGTGCTGGACATGAGCGTGGAGGAGAGCCTCGAATTTTTCAAAGGAAAAAAAGACATCGTTAACCGGCTCCAGCCCCTGTTCGACGTGGGCCTGGGGTACGTCAAGCTGGGCCAGTCGTCGTCAACCCTGTCCGGCGGCGAAGCGCAGCGCGTCAAACTGGCCTCCTTCCTTATCCGCGACAGCCACCAGGGGCACATCTTTTTCATTTTCGACGAGCCCACCACCGGGCTTCACTTTCACGATGTGCGCAAACTGCTCGACGCCATGCAGGCGCTGGTAGAGAAAGGCCACACCGTACTGGTGGTGGAGCACAACCTGGATGTGATCAACTCGGCCGATTGGGTCGTGGACCTCGGACCGGAAGGCGGCAAAATGGGCGGACACCTGGTGTACGAAGGCCCGCCGGAGGGACTGGTGGCGGTGACGGAGAGTTTTACGGGGCAGTTTTTGGGACGGAAAAATGCGGGATAGTGAATTGGGCATAGAAACCGCGACTCCTTGGCGTTATTATGCCATAATTGCCTGAACAGACTTTCAGTTTTTAATGATGGTCAAGGTTTCTTTTCGCCCGTTCTCGTCCTGCATGAATAACATATATGGCCCCGACGGCAGATTGGTTGGCAACTGCACTACAGCCAAATCACCGTTATTTTGGAGCGATTCTTTGTAAATTGGTCGCCCCAGGACGTCTGAAATTTGTATTTCCAGCATTTCGGAGAAACAGGCACTCAGGTCAAGATAGATTAGCCCTTCCGTAGGGTTTGGATAAACTTGTATGTCGAATTTGGGTATTACCTGTGCATACTTCTCCTCGAAAATACCAATTCCCGGTTTGTTGTTCCACGGGCTGGGCTCATGCGTGACGGGGCAGAAGGCTGTGTTCAGGTGTGCTGCGAACGTTGTGTTATTGCTCAGCTTAGCAGTTACATGAATGTATGCCGGTTGTGATTGCTCAGGCAAGGTATACTGGAAGATATCGGACTCCCCATTTCGGATACCGGCAGATCCCTCGGTCTTAAAGCGAATGGAGTGTTGAGGAGTTGCATTGGGGTTCCGAACGAGGTACGCCTTTCCATTGGAACCAGCATAATAGGTTCCGGTAGCGGGTCTGAGGGCGACCACCCCTGTAGGCAATTGTGCCGTGAAATAAACCAGGTCATCATTGCAATAATTGAATGACCGGATTCTGTAAGTTTTATCACCGGTGTTGTCGCGCGTTATGCTGAGCAGTTCAAATTTCAGACATCCGTTGGTCTTCACGTCACAAGGATCTTCGGCAGTCACGGTTACCGTGAAGCAACATTGGGCCGTGTTACCGCACGAATCTTGTGCACTAAAACAAACCTCCGTATCTCCGATTGGGAAAACACTTCCACTGGGTAGCCCCGACGCCTGCGTGAGAAGGAGGCCTGGACATATGCAACTGGTCATGGCTGTGGTGCTACTAAAGTCAACCATCTCGCCACCGGAACCGGGGTTTACCTGCACCGAAATGTCTGCCGGGCAGGCGATGTTCACATTGGCAGGTTGGCTGGAGGTGCGGAATTTTACCACATAGGTGGCCACTGTATCACACCCAACGGCTGCCGGAAGTAGGAAAGTTACGGTATCCGGCATTGTAAACACTTCGCCGTAAAGGAATAGGGTGTCGCCTTTACAAAAATCAACCTCACGATTTACCTCAGGCAATGGAACAAAATTTACGAGGATTTTCAAGATGGTGTCACATCCTGTAATGGACCTTAATGTATCTTGATAAAGGCCAGATTGAGTGATTACCCAGTCTCCAAGGCGAAGCGTGTCGGAAGAGCACAGCAAAAAGGAGTCTTGTTTTACGATAAAAGAATCTTCCTCTACTAGGCTAACCAAGGAATCGATTTGGCAACCATCGGGCGTTTGCTGAGTGATATGGTACACACCCGAAGTCAATCCACTAAACATTGGATCGGGCTGAAAAGGAGCATTGTTGAGACTGAACAGGGCGCCGGCAGGCGGGTTTGCCACGGAAATGCTGCCGGAATTGGGTTCCTTGCAAGAGGGCGACGCTACTGTCAGCTCCAGTATTGCCGCCATTGTGTCGACAACAAACAGCGGAGCACTTAAGTTGATATGAACGCCATCCTGACCATTTTCGGAGCCATTGGCACTGTTCTGATTCGTAGTGCCATGAATGCCGCCTTTTAGCGACACGGTTACCTGAGGAGGGAGCAGATGGGTGAGCACATATCCACCACTGCCGCCGCCACCAGGGCCGATGATCTGGTTTTGTACATAAAAAAAGCAATCGCCCCCCCTGCCACCTTCGGACCTCAGGGTTAGATTACCACTATAGTTGTTGCATTCGATCACGATGGTACCACCTGCACCGCCGGCGCCCTGACCGTCGTTTACATTTGTACCACCGGGACCGAAGATATCCTGACCGTTGGCAATAATGCTTTGGTTGTTCCCAATAATTAGACCGGCCTGGATCAGGACGATACCACCGCCGGCGCCGCCGGAAGTACCCTGAAAATCATTACCCTGGCCGGCGCCACCACCCCCACCCATAAAATAGCGGAAGGAATTAAAACCCGGATAAATAAGGCTGCTGAGGCCAGAGCCTTCAATTCCATAAGTTAGCAGGTTTGGAGAGCCTGCCGGTGTGATGTAATACTGATATGCGCCTCGCCCGCCATTATAATAGTTGCCGCCGCCGCCGCCGCCGGCATTGTGGGCATTACCACCACCACCGCCGTTTGCCGCTCGCCCTCTCCCATAGGATCGGTCTGCCTGTACGATGGCTATACCCTCACCCTTTCCACCGGCTCTTGCGGGGTCAGTTGGGTAATAGTACTGCGTTTCATCGTAAAGCAACAAATCGGTGTCTACATGCTGACCGCCTCTGAACCCTTTTTGGCTGACATCAATCGGCGTCAGTAGGGTTAACGTATCCTTGACCTCTATTGCCAGCACACCTCCGGTGGAGCCATTCCACGGCTGGCATGTGAGACCGTCGGCGGAATAACGCTCAAACTCAGGCACCCGTATAAGTTGCACTTTCCCAGCCAAATCGTAAGGGCGTTCAAGCTTGTATTGAAGCGTAATTTGGTTGCCGTTTATACTTTTAATACGGTTAAATTCGTGATTCCCGGCTGAACCGGGGTCGGTTATGGTTCCAAAAGAGGCAGTATTGGTTGTGTCAATTTTGGCGCCCTGCATCTGCATGACAAGTACTTTGTCGGCCGCCGTAAAAGAGGAGGAAGAGCCCACTGTCAGAACAGTACCTTCGCATGAAATGGACAAAACGGGGGTGTAGCTATTGACAATCGTAGATTGTGCGGCGCCTGTTGACAAAATGGCAAAAACCAACAAGAAATTGGCCGTGTAAATTAAAATTTTCATGGGAGTAATAAGGCTGATTTATAAATTTTAAAGGTAAACAAAAGTACCCAGGGTATCTTCGGGGAGATGTTAAATTATGGGGTTTGTCGTGATAGCGCCAAACGCATTCAGGTTTTGTTACCCAGTCCCGTTTGCGAAAAACTTCAAGCCTTCCGCATCTTAATTTTCCCGTACCTTTGCCCTCCCGCTTTTAAAACAAAGCAACTCAACCTGCGTTAACCCGTATCACCAGAAGCAGTAATCAGCACAAAAACAATGTCGCAGTACCAATCGGATGTAACGGCCCTGGATCAACTGGCCCAAACGTATAACAATCTCACCCAGGAAATCGGCAAAGTCATCGTCGGTCAGGATGACGTCGTGCGCGCCGTCATCATCTCCCTGTTCTCCAACGGCCACTCCTTGCTAGTGGGCGTACCCGGCCTCGCCAAAACGCTGCTGGTGAGCACCATCGCCGAAGTGCTCGACCTCGAATTCAAACGCATCCAGTTCACGCCCGACCTGATGCCGTCGGACATCATCGGCTCGGAAATCCTCGACGAAGACCGCCACTTCCGCTTCAACCGAGGCCCCGTGTTCGCCAACATCGTCCTGGCCGACGAGATCAACCGGACCCCGCCCAAAACCCAGGCAGCCCTGCTAGAGGCCATGCAGGAGCGCGCCGTGACCGTCGCCGGTACCCGCCATGAGCTGCCCCTGCCCTTTTTCGTGCTGGCCACCCAGAACCCCATCGAGCAGGAAGGCACCTACCCGCTGCCCGAAGCCCAACTCGACCGCTTCATGCTCAACATCCCGCTCACCTACCCGAGTTTTGAACAGGAAGTGAACGTGGTCAAACAAACCACCACCACCCATAAGCCAGCGCTGCGCCACATCCTCTCCGGCGACGACATCCTGGCTTTTCAGCAGCTCATCCGCAAAATACCCGTGGCCGACAACGTGCTGGAATACGCCGTGCGTCTGGTGCACAAAACGCGTCCCAACACCCCGGACGCCGCCAAAGAGGCCAACAACTACCTCGGCTGGGGAGCAGGCCCGCGCGCCAGCCAGTTCCTCGTGCTCGGCGCCAAGTGCTTCGGGGCCCTGCGCGGCAAATACTCGCCCGACATCGAAGACGTGCAAGCCATCGCCAATCTCGTGCTGCGCCACCGCATTGTGCGCAACTACAAAGCCGAAGCAGAAGGTGTATCGGAAGAAAACATCATCGAAGCTTTGCTTTAGCACACCTGTTCACCACCCCATTCTCGGGTGGTGCAACAAGATCGTTTCCCGCAGGTATTCCGTATCCAGGTGCGTGTAGATTTCCGTCGTGGTGATGCTCTCGTGCCCGAGCATGTCCTGCACGGCCTTCAGGTCGGCTCCGCCCTCCACGAGGTGAGTGGCGAACGAGTGCCGAAAGGTGTGCGGACTGATGGTTTTGGTGATGCCGGCCTTTTCAGCCAACCCTTTTACGATGTAAAAAACCATCACCCGGGTGAGCGCCGCGCCGCGGCGGTTCAGAAAGACCACATGCTCGGCATGGGCTTTGGGCTCCGGGCGGGCGTGCTCCAGATAAAAGCGCACATGTTTGATCGCTTCGGGGCCGATGGGCACCAGGCGCTCTTTGTTGTTCTTCCCGAGCACTTTGATGAAACCGGCGTCGAGGAACAGGTGACTGAAGTGCATACCCACCAGCTCGCTCACCCGCAACCCACAGGCATACAACACCTCCACCATGGCGCGGTTCCGCTGGCCCAGCGGATCGCTCAGGTCGATTTCGCTCATCATGCGTTGTATCTCGGACACCGACAGCACCGCCGGCACCTTGCGGTACAGGCGTGGCGCGTCGAGCAAGGCCGTGGGATCTTCGTCGATGTGGTCGTCTACCAGCAGAAACTTGTAAAAGGCGCGCAAACCCGAAACCAGCCGCGCCTGGGAACTTTGCTCGAGCCCGAGTTCGTTCATCCACCGGATGAAGCGGGCAAGTGTATCCGGCCGAACGGCTGTGGGCAACAACGCAGCCCCGCTGAGCTCCAGGTATTGCACCAGCTTCTGCACGTCGCGCAGGTACGCTTCGAGCGTATTTTTGCTCAAAGACCGCTCCAGAAGGAGGTAGGAATGAAACTGATCGAGGGCTTCGGGCCAGGTCATGCGGCGTAGATAAACTGCGAAGGTAAAAATATCATTTTCCCTACCTTTGACGTTTACATTCCTCCATGAACGCACAACGCATCCGCTGGATCATCGGACTGATGACGGCAGCCCTCATTGGGCTGATCGGCCTGCAATACTACTGGATCAGCTGGAGCATTCGCCTGAACGAGGAACAGTTCAATAAAACGGTGTTTGCGGCGCTGAACAACGTGTCCAGCAAGCTACAACAATACGAACTGTGGACGCTTTCCCAAAACCGCAGCGCAAGCTCCCGCCGCACCGCCCGAATGGTGGAGAACGGGTTTAGCCGCAGCGCCGACACGTCCGCACTCCAGTCGTTCGAAGACGAGGTGACCATGTGGGAGGTGTTCAAAGTGAGCCAGCTGGTGGACAAAAAACCGCTCACCGAACGCATACCCCTCGACCTGCTGGCCCGCTCCCTGCGCGAAGAGTTGCAAAGCCGGGGCATCATCAGCCACTACCAGTACGGCGTGTACGCCAAAGCGCGCAATTCGTTCGTGATCGTCAACGACTACTACGTGGTCATCGACAACAGCCCCCAGGTAACCTCCGGCGGCGCAGTCAACCTGTACAATTCGCCCTACCGGGTGGCACTGTTTCAGCAGGACGTGGAGTCGCCCGGCTACCTCGCCCTCTATTTCCCCAACCGCACCTCCCAGGTGCTGGGCTCGGTGTGGCAGACGCTGGTGCTGTCCATCGTTTTTACCGGCATTATCCTGTTCTCGTTCTGGTACACCGTTAAGGTCATTTTTGAACAAAAGAAGTTGTCGGAAATGAAAAACGACTTCATCAACAACATGACCCACGAGTTCAAAACACCCATCGCCACCATCTCCCTGGCCACCGACAGCATCGCCAGCCCACAGGTACTCAAAGATCCGGACAGGATCGCCCGGTTCCTCGACATCATCCGGCAGGAAAACCGACGCATGAACAGCCAGGTGGAGCGCGTGCTCCAAATGGCCCAGCTCGACCGGCGCGATCTGGACCTGCGCATCCAGGAAATCAACCTCCACGACGTGATTCGGCAGGCGGTCGACAACTTCAGCCTGCAAGTAGAAAAACGCAACGGCGCCATCCGTACCGTACTCCAGGCCGAAAACCCCATCCTCGAAGCCGACCCCACCCACCTGGCCGGCATTATCCACAACCTGCTCGACAACGCCAACAAATACAGTCCCGACAAACCCGACATCACCCTTTTCACCCGGAACGTGCCCATGGGCGTGGAACTCAGCATCCAGGACAAGGGCATCGGCATCGGCAAAGAAGCCCGCAAGCTCATCTTCGACAAGTTTTACCGGGTATCCACCGGCAACATACACGACGTCAAAGGCTTCGGCCTCGGCCTGAGCTATGTGAAGGCTATCGTCACCGCCCACAAAGGGCTCATCGACCTGAAAAGCGAACCGGGAAAGGGAAGTACGTTTATCGTTACGCTGCCGACGAGACAGTAGGCGCCCAATCGGGCCCGCCTAAAGTTCAGGGCCCCGCTCGTCAGGTATCTGTCCTTTTTACCCCTTATATTTGCGGCATCTTCGAACCGCACCGACCGCAATCGGGGCACCCGCCTGTTGTATGGGTGGGCTAAAACAGTTTTTTACCGATGATCAACATCACTTTCCCCGACGGCAACGTTCGTCAGTATGCCGCCGGAACCACCGCCCTCGACGTGGCCAGGTCCATCAGCGAGGGCCTCGCCCGCAACGTGCTCGCCGCAGGCGTCAACGGCGAGGTGCGCGACCTGCTCCGCCCCATCAACGAGGACGCGTCCATCGTGTTTTACAAATGGGAGGACAAAGAGGCGCAGAACACCTTCTGGCACTCCAGCGCCCACCTGCTCGCCGAAGCCCTCGAAGCCCTGTACCCGGGCATCAAGTTCGGCATCGGACCGGCCATTGAAAACGGGTTCTACTACGACGTAGACACCGGCGACCGCCCCATCACTGCCGCCGACCTGCCCGCCATCGAACAAAAAATGCTCGAACTGGCCCGCAACAAAAGCAGCTACGAACGCCGCGAAGTGAGCAAGTCCGAAGCCATCGCCTTCTTCACCGAAAAAGGCGACGAATACAAGCTCGAGCTCATCGACGGACTCCAGGACGGCGAAATCACCTTCTACCAGCAGGGCAACTTCACCGACCTCTGCCGTGGCCCGCACATTCCCAGCACCGAGCCCATCAAGGCCGTCAAGCTGCTCAACATCGCCGGCGCTTACTGGCGGGGCGACGAAAAGCGCAAACAACTCACCCGCATCTACGGCATCACCTTCCCCAAGCAAAAGGAACTCGACGAATACCTCGCCCTGCTGGAGGAAGCCAAAAAGCGCGACCACCGCAAGATCGGCCAGGAACTCGAACTGTTCATGTTCTCCGAAAAGGTGGGCCAGGGCCTGCCCATCTGGCTGCCCAAAGGCACCGCCCTGCGCAGCCGCCTGGAAGATTTTCTGAAAAAAGAACAGCTCAAGCGCGGCTACATGCCCGTGATCACCCCGCACATCGGCTCCAAAAAGCTGTATGTGACCTCGGGACACTGGGAAAAGTACGGCAAGGACTCCTTCCAGCCCATTCTCACGCCGGACGAGGGCGAAGAGTTCCTGCTCAAACCCATGAACTGCCCCCACCACTGCGAGATCTACGGCCACCGGCCGCGCTCCTACCGCGAATTGCCGGTGCGCATCGCCGAATTCGGCACCGTGTACCGGTACGAGCAGTCCGGCGAGTTGCACGGACTCACCCGCGTGCGTTGTTTCACGCAGGACGACGCCCACCTGTTCTGCACCGAAGACCAGCTCAAAGACGAGTTCCTCGGTGTGCTCGACCTTACCCGCTATGTGCTGGCCAAACTGGGCTTCGACAAGTTCACCGCCCAGATCAGCCTGCGCGACCCGGAAAACAAAACCAAGTACATCGGCAGCGAGGAAAACTGGCAAAAAGCCGAACAAGCCATCATCGAAGCGGCCGACGAGGTGGGACTGCCCACCATCAAAGCGTACGGAGAGGCCGCGTTCTACGGGCCCAAGCTCGACTTTATGGTCAAAGACGCCCTCGGCCGCGCCTGGCAGCTCGGCACCATTCAGGTGGACTACAACCTGCCCGAGCGCTTCAACCTCACCTATGTCGGCGCCGACAACCAGGATCACCGCCCGGTGATGATCCACCGCGCGCCCTTCGGCTCAATGGAGCGCTTCACGGCCGTGCTCATCGAACACTGCGCGGGCAAGTTCCCGCTCTGGCTCACCCCCGAGCAGTTTGCTGTGCTGCCGGTGTCCGACAAATACGTGGAGTACGCCTACCGCGTCAAACAACAGCTGGAAGGGGAGGACATGCGGGGTGTCGTCGACGACCGCAACGAAACCATCGGCCGCAAGATCCGCGACAACGAGCTCAAACGCATTCCGTTCCTGCTCATCGTGGGCGAAAAAGAACAGGATAGCGGCGAAGTGGCCGTGCGCAGGCAGGGCGAGGGGGATCAGGGAGCCATGGGCGTGGGGGCGTTTGCGGAGATGGTGAAGGGGATGTTGTAGGGGGGGATTTGCGATTTTGGGGCATGCGGACTGGACGGATCGCTGCGCGAATGCGGATGTGGGCGATATCTTTCTTTAAAGATGAGCGGAGATGAATGCTTATTCGTATTGGCGCAGCGCTTCGACCAGCCTGTTCGCATCACATAATCAATAATTGACCAATGCGTGAAATATATCTATCGGAAACCAAAAAATCCATTTGGAATGCTTGTTATATTTTGTTAACTTTGTATAAAATTTCTCTTAATGGTCAGCAAAGATGCACAAGCAGTATTTAAACGGGTAAAAGAAGATATTAATCAAGTAGACCCTGATCAGCGGGATGTGTTATTGTCTTTGTTAAAAGAATATTTTTTGGATAACAATAAAAAAAATGAAATAATATTTCTTTTTTCGCCTGATATTGATTCAAATCAATTTTCTGCCCAAAATAATTTCAGTGACCCCTTTCCGGGCATCGAAAAAACACCGGGCGTATGTGGAGGAAGCGCTTGTATTATTCGCACGCGCATACCGGTTTGGACATTGGTTTTGTCCAAAAACCTAGGCATGAATGACGACCAGTTGTTGGAAAATTATCCATCCTTGCGTCGGCAAGATTTATTCAGTGCTTGGAATTATTATCGGGCCAATAAGGAGGAGATCGATTCCGAAATAGCAGAAAATGAAGTCGATTGAAAATGGCTCGGTTTTATGTCGAATCAAACTATTAATGCTGGACGCATGGATGGAAAATTGATAAGAATTAATCGTGGATAAGCGTAAATAAGGAATTTGCGATAAAAACCTGTACGATGGCTTGAAGCCATCGTACAGGTAACCAAACCAGCACGCATTCACCTGACCGATGAAAGCCCATCGGTCATTTTAATCCCGGCGTCCACATCAAACCTCATCGGCGGCCAAACTCCACTTGCTCGGCGAGCGCCACAGAGCCGAGAGCAGGAGTTGGCGCATGAACAGGAACTCCTTGGGCAGTTTGTCGTACATGCGTTCGAAGAGCTCCTCGTGTGCGAGCATTTCGTGCTTCCACTCCTCGCTGTTCAGGTCCATGATGTCGTCAAAATCACTTTTGCTGAACTCCAGGCCCGTCCAGTCCAGGTCTTCATAACGGGGCATCCACCCGATGGGGCTTTCGACGGCAGAGCCGCGGCCGCGTACGCGGTCGATGATCCATTTGAGCACGCGCATATTGTCGCCGAATCCGGGCCACAGGAACTTGCCCTCTTCGTCTTTGCGGAACCAGTTCACGCCGAATATCCGCGGTGGGTTGTTGATCTCGCGTCCGAGCTGGAGCCAGTGGTTAAAATAGTCGGCCATGTGGTAGCCGCAAAAGGGCAGCATGGCAAACGGGTCGCGGCGCACCTGGCCGATGTTGCCAAAAGCGGCGGCGGTCATTTCGGAGCCCATGGTGGAGGCCATGTACACGCCGAAATTCCAGTTGAACGCCTGGTACACCAGGGGAACGGTGGTGCTGCGCCGGCCACCGAAGATGAACGCACGAATACGCACGCCTTTAGGGTCTTCCCAGGCCTCGTCGATCACCGGATTTTGGTGTGCAGGGGCGGTGAACCGGGCGTTGGCGTGTGCTGCGGGTTTGCCGCTCTGCTTGTCGTAGGGCTGCCCATGCCAGTCGGTCAGGCCGTCGGGCGCCTCCTTGGTCATGCCCTCCCACCACACATCGAGGTCCGGTGTAATGGCCACGTTGGTGAAGATGGTGTTGGCCGCGATGGTGACCATGGCGTTGGGGTTGGTTTTTTCGTTGGTGCCGGGCGCCACGCCGAAGTAGCCGGCTTCCGGGTTGATGGCGTGCAGGCGCCCTTTGGCATCGGGCTTGATCCAGGCGATGTCGTCGCCCACCGTGGTGATCTTCCAGCCTGCCATTTCATCGGGCGGGATGAGCATGGCGAAGTTGGTTTTGCCGCAAGCGCTGGGGAAAGCGGCGGCGATGTAGGTCTTTTCGCCTTCGGGGCTTTCGGCGCCCAGGATGAGCATGTGCTCGGCCAGCCAGCCCTCTTCCCGCGCCATGCTGGAGGCGATGCGCAGGGCAAAGCATTTTTTACCCAGCAGGGCATTGCCGCCGTAACCGGAACCGTAGGAGACAATGGCGCGCTCTTCGGGGTAATGCACAATGTATTTGGTGGTGGGGTTGCAAGGCCATTTGGCATCCGCCTGGCCGGGCTGCAACGGAGCGCCTACGGTGTGGATGCACTTGACGTACTCGCCGTCTTCGCCCAGCACGTCGATCACCGGCTTTCCGATGCGGGTCATGATTTTCATGTTGACCACCACGTACTCCGAGTCGGTGATTTCCACGCCGATTTGCGACAGGGGAGATCCCACAGGGCCCATGCTGAACGGGATGACGTACATGGTGCGGCCTTTCATGCAACCTTTGATGAGACCTTGCAGCATGGTCTTCATCTCCCGCGGATGCATCCAGTTGTTGGTGGGGCCTGCATCTTCCTTGCGCAAGCTGCAAATAAACGTTCGGTCCTCCACGCGGGCGACGTCGGAAGGGTCGGAGAAACAGGCGAAGCTGTTGGGGCGCTTTTCCGGATTAAGCCGGATGAAGGTGCCTTTTTCGACCAGCAAGTTGCACAGGGCGCTGTACTCCTCTTCGGAGCCGTCGCACCAGTACACACGATCAGCTTGGCAGAACGCTGCCGTTTCTTTTACCCAGCGCACCAACTCCTGGTGTTTGACGGTGCCGGAATAATCAGCCTTTAGCATAATAAAAAAATGTAAGGTTAGGTTTCAAAAAAGATAGGACAGGTGGGCAGTCGGTTTTCGGGCTAAAGGTAAGCAATACGGCATCTCGAATGCGGAATTCGGAATGCGGAATGCGGAATAAATTTGCGCCTGGTCCAACGAAAACCCAAGCGCATATTTATTCCGCATTCCACATTCCGCATTCACTCACCGTGCGCGTTCATCCAAATGGTTGCAGAGCATTTCCCAAAGGTCTTCGTAGGGAATGATTTCGATTTCATGGGTTTGGCGGGCCATTTCAATGGGGGTAATGCGGAGTTTTTGGAGCATAGGTTTGGCTTTTTCGAGGAAGAAGCGGCGCCGGAAGTTGACTTTTGGCAGTACGCCGAGTATTTTGATGAACGTATTGGAGCGCAGGAGGTGATCGTCGTTGCGCAAGTACCGGGAGCCGTATTTTTCCAGTGCGCCGGTGCGCTGCCGAATGTCGTCGTATTTACCTTCGAGCAGTTGGATGAGGATGTGCGCGATGAGAATGGCGACGTTTAGGCCGCGTTTATCCTGGGTGAATGCGGGCACGTCGTTCACCAGTTTG
This sequence comes from Saprospiraceae bacterium, assembly GCA_041736625.1. Classification (GTDB taxonomy): domain Bacteria; phylum Bacteroidota; class Bacteroidia; order Chitinophagales; family Saprospiraceae; genus M3007. Next base: position 16,019 of record JBGSTG010000087.1, read on the forward strand.
CTGGATCGGACGGCAGGCAGGCCGTAGGATTCGGGTTTTTTACCCTCGTATCGCAGCGCGATGCAGAGGTACGCGCCCAACAGGCGCCACAGGGAGAGCAGGTGTTCGGGTTGCAGGCGCAGGCGGCGGTTGGCCAGGCCGCGTTGGTAGATGTCGGCCGCCCTTTCGTATTCGCGGGTGTGCATGGCCAGATAGAAGTAGGCGATGAGCGTCTGGTACCAGTTGGGCAGGTTTTCGGGGGTATGCGCCAGGGCGTATTCGGCGGCCGACCGGCCCTCCTCAAAACGGCGCAACATGATGCAGCAGGTGATTTTCTGCAGTTGCAGGGCGCTGACCACCGATTCCATCGGGTACGGCTTGGCCATAAAATGCCGGATGCCGAATTCGGTGGCCTGCAGGGCGCCAGTGTAATCGAGGTCGACCATGTGTTTGTTTATGTGGGCCAGCAGGTAGTGCAATTCGAAATTGTTGGATCGGACGGACCCGAAGTGCGGCGCCATGTTGCCCAGCTGTTCGCCGATCAGGCAGGCGACTTCCGGGCGCGCCTGCCGGGAGTGCAGGTACGTTAATTGGGTCTGCTGGAAATAGCCGCGCATCTTTAGCTCGATATCGATGGCCTGTTTGGCCAAAGCGCTCAACTCGCGCCAGCGGTGAAACGCCTTTTCATTTCCCTGGGCATTGGCCGTCATATCGCAAAGTGCGTCGGCTGCAAAAAAGGTAAGGATCGGGTTTTCGTACCTTTCTCCAGTCCGCAACAGGTCTTTGGCCACATCTTCCACGTTGGCCCGCGCACCCAACAGTCGCATCACCTTGAGCATGCCAATCTTTTGATATCCGTCGATAAACGCAGCCATAAACGGGTCGCTTTCATCTTCAGGAAACACCACCAGGCTGACCATCTTGCGCAATGCCTGCAACAACTGCCGCGTTGCCTTTTTGTACTGTAACTCGGAAAAACCCGCGTGAACAGGCAGTTGCTGCGGATCCTTCAACTGCTGCTCACAAATCAGGTCGTAGAGAGCCAATGGCTCGATGCGGCCGTTGACCAGCAAACGGAGCCACTCCCGGTCGTTCGGCACATAACGCCTGACAAGCGGCACGAGCTCGAGAATTTTAGCGGTCATGATGTGTTAATTTAGCGTATTAGATGTAATCGATAAACAACAAAATGTTGATTATCAATAATTTGATTAAATTACAGATTAAAATAACGTGTGGTGAAAAAGGTTTCTTAGCCGATGTCTGTCGTTGCTTTTCTCCCAAAAATGACGTTTCTTTGTTCCCTAATCCGGTTGCTTCATCATTCAAACACAGCTTCTTTATGAAAAACGCCCTTGCTCTTCTCGCTCCTGCCCGTTCTCTTCGGTCCGTTTTCCCACTTCCGGTCATCATCATTCTGGACACCAACGTCGCCGGGTAACTCCCTCACCGTACCCTTTTTGTGCTCCCCCGTTCGTCGACTTGCCGTTGACGGATATTTCCAGGAGGTCCGCTTTGCAGGGATTCTCCCGAAACGCTGTGCGTACCTCAAAAGTAAAAGCTATTTTGGATAATACAATACATATTTTGACCTAAACGAGCCAATGCCCAATAAAAAATATAAATAAGGCTGCTATCTAAAAAAAATAAAGTATTAACAATCAGTTTTTTGTCAAAAAAATACCGTGTTCTTTTTCTACAAAAAGGGGAATCGCAGGGTGCAGTTTCGTCGGTAACCGGGCCTGAATTGTCCGGTACATTTGTCTGAAAAACACCTTCATCATGCACCTTCGAACAACACAACCCGTTTGGGCGGGAACGGGCATTACCGAAGAGCGTGCCCCGGCGCAGTTGGTCTCCATTGAAATGGGCGACCCGCGCACCCCGGATTGCCGCAATTTCGGCATCTGCCGCGTGAATTTATGGTCGGCCGAAGATCCTCCGCCCGGCTGCGGTTGCCACCTCTGCTCGTGGATCAACCTGGAAGCCGGGGCTGTGGTGCGCCTGGGGTTCATCCGCCAGACCATCCCGCCGCAAATCTATGCGATCCATTTTAAGCGAAATCACCTGGTGCTACCATCCGATTGCACCGTATCGGAAGCGGTGAGCGAGCAAATACTGGGCAAGCCCGGCATCATGACGCTTCGCGCGGGCGCCTATCCCGTTTACCGCTGCCCGGGTATCCTGGAAGTGTACATCCCGTACGTTTCGGAGTAGTTTTTTGCGGGGGGTCAGATGCCGCCCGGGAAACGCTGCGCAAAGTCCTTCGCCAGATAGGTTAGGATCACATCTGCGCCGGCCCGTCGTATGCTCAGCAGGGTTTCGGGCATGGCCTTTTCGTAGTCGAGCCAGCCGTTGCGGCAGGCGGCGAGCAACATGGCGCATTCCCCGCTCACATGGTAGGCGGCAACGGGCTGGTCGACGTGATCCTTCAGCAAACGGATCACATCGAGGTAATGCAGCGCCGGTTTCACCATGAGCATGTCGGCGCCTTCGGACGCGTCGAGCCGGGCCTCAATCAGCGCTTCGCGGCGGTTGGCCGGATTCATCTGGTAGGTCTTCTTGTCGCCACTTTTGGGCGCCGAGTCAAGCGCGTCGCGAAAGGGGCCGTAGAACGCGCTGGCGTATTTGGCGGTATAGGAAAGGATGCCGGTTTCGGTGAGCCCTTGTTTGTCGAGCGCTTCGCGGATGTAACCAACGCGACCGTCCATCATGTCGGACGGGCCCAGCAGGTCGAACCCCGCCTGGGCTTGCGCAACGGCCATTCGCGCGAGAATGGGCAAGGTGTCGTCGTTCACAATCTCGCCTTGGCGAACCAGCCCGTCGTGCCCGTCGCTGCTGTACGGATCCATGGCCACGTCGCTGATCAGCGTGCATTCCGGAAACCGCCTTTTAATCTCCCGGGCCGTTTGGAGGTAAAAATTATCGGGATGATGGCTGTAAGTGGCCTCCTGGTCTTTGAGCGCGTCCGATACGGCCGGAAAAAGGATAAAATTCCGAAGTCCGAGCGCCATGCAGTCGTCCAGTTCCTGCATCAGCATATCCGGCGAAAATCGGAAGATACCGGGCAGGGAAGCGATCTCGGAGCGCGTGCGGCTGCCGTCGACCAAAAAAAGCGGAAAGACCAGGTGAGCGGGAGAGAGATGGGTTTCGGTGGCCATATCCCGGATGGCGGCGGTGCGGCGGTTTCGACGCGGACGTTGGAGCATGGTGCTTGTTTGTGCCGCAAAAGTAGGGATTGCGGCAACAGGGAACGGCTCTCAAAATTTATTTTACACTACCCTGAAAAAAAAACAGGGATGCCACCTTAACGGCAGCACCCTGTATAACCCCAAAAAACCAAATGAAAACAATCTTAAACTGACGCCCAAAGGCGAGAATTTGCTCTTTTGTGTTGCAAGATTAAATATCAGTAAATTCTTTTAGAATTCTTATTCTTGCAATCAGTAACACAAAGGTAAGTGTTTTTTCGGATTCGTCAATACCTTTCGCAAAAAAAATTTAAGATTTTTTAAAACAGCCTTGCCTTTTGCATAAAAACACGGAATTCATGGAGGAAAACCAGCCGCTGGGCGCCATAAAGCCCCATTTCCGGGCGACAGTTTGGACGGGCTTTTGTTGCCTCTGCCTGTGGTGTGCCTGCGGATCCGATCGGGATGCGCTGATTATGGATTACGTGTCGGAGCGGGTGAGCGATTTTGAACGCAAAGAGTGGAAAAAATGCCGCGACGGGTTGCTGGAACAGGCCTCCGGCATCGTCGATTCCATGCTGTTGGAAGAGGTAACAACCGACGCGCTGGATTCGCTGCGCAGTCGCAAACCCTGGCGGCCGGTTGTTCCGCCGCCCATTGAGCCGCTCGACAGCGGTGGCGTACGACCCATATTCGATTCTTTGGGCGACCGGTAGGCAACGCGCCGGCTACCCAGGTCGTCAATGCAGGGCATGCATTCCGCCGCCCGGGAGGGGGTAAATTTCTGACTATTTTGGTGTCTTTCCGTTTCAGGGTATGGTCCGGCGCTTTTTGCCGGTTTTTTTTAGTCCTCACGTGGGGACTGGGCGCTACCCTGCTGTGCGCGCAGGATGCCCTCTCCAACCTCCGCCTGCGATACCTGACGGCAAGTGCCCCAAGCGCCAATCTGGACACCCTGAGCATCGCAGCAGGCACACTCCGGCTGCGCGACTCCGTTTCAGGCGCGTTCATCCAACCAGGCTGTTTCCGCCTGGAAGGACAATCCTTGCTGCTGGACACCGCCTGCCTCCGCCGTACACATCCGGACTGCCGCACCGTTCAGGTGCAGTACCGCGTGCTGCCGTTCCGGCTGGAAGCGCCGTTTTTTCGACTCGACAGCGCCATTTTGCGCCGCGTGGCCCAGGCCGACGCCATCGAATACGACTATACCCCTTACAAGCCCGGCACGCAAACCTGGCAGACCTCCACCCTGCAAAGCAACGGCGCATACGTGCGCGGGTTGTCGGCCGGCAACAACCAAAACCTGGTGTTCAACTCCAACCTCAACCTCCAGCTCAACGGAAAACTGGGCGACGACCTGGAGATTGAGGCAGCCTTGTCCGACAACTCCATCCCGCTCCAGCCCGACGGCACCACGCGCCAGCTGCAAGAGTTTGACCGCATCTACATCCATCTGCGCCGCAGGGAGGCGCAAATGACCGCCGGCGATTTCGACCTCCGGCATCCGCAAGGCTACTTCTCGCGCTATTTCAAACGCCTGCAGGGTGTCGGGGGCGGATGGTCGGGGGCCGTCACAGCAGCCGACTCCGTGTCGGCATACGCCGCCGCTGCCGTCTCCCCGGGCAAGTTCGCCCGGCAAACCATCCAGGGGCAGGAGGGCAATCAGGGGCCGTACCGACTGGTGGGCGCCGACGGCGAGCAATTCATCATCGTGCTGGCCGGAACGGAACGCGTATACGCCGACGGTCAATTGCTGCGCCGGGGGCTCGAAGACGATTACATCATCGACTACAACCTGGGCGAACTCACCTTCACCGCCCGGCGGCTCATCTCCAAAGACATCCGCATCATTGTAGAATTCGAATACGCCGTTCAGGCTTACCTGCGCTCCACCACCGCCGCCAACGTTTCCTGGGCAAAACCCAAAGGCCGGGTTTACCTGAACCTGTACTCCGAACAAGACAGCCGAAATGCCGGTCCGGCCCAGGATCTCACCCCCAATGAACGCCAGGAACTGGCCTTCGCCGGCGACAACCTGAACAACGCCTTCTCCTCCGGCATCGACACCCTGACCGACGGGTTCGACCCCTCCCGTGTGCTCTATAAAAGTGTGGACACGGTGTTTTGCGGCGTACCGGCCACCATTCTGGTGTACTCCACCAGTCCGGACAGCGCCCGGTACGCAGCCCGTTTTTCACAGGTGCCGCAAGGAACCGGCAACTACGTGCTGGCGCCGGCGGCCGTAAACGGACGCCTGTACCAATGGGTGGCGCCCGATCCGGTTACCTGCCAACCCCAGGGCAACTACGCGCCCCTCGTGCCGCTCCAGGCGCCCGAAACCCGGCAGTTATTCGCAGCCGGCGCCGACGTCCAGCCTTTTCGCCACGCTCGCCTGCAAACAGAAGTGGCCCTGAGCGGGCGCGACCTGAACCGGTATTCGCCCCTCGACGACGAAGACAACTACGGCCTGGCGTTCAACGGGCAATACCGCCAGGCCCTGGTGAACCCGACGCCGGCACAAGGATGGAGCCTCGAAACAGAGGGAAAATACGAGTTCGCCGCCCGTCATTTTTTGCCGCTGAACCCGTACCGGCCGCAAGAATTCCTGCGAGACTGGAATGTCGGCAGCACCGACTCCCTCGCCGATGAACATTGGGCGCGGGGCGGCATTCGGCTGCGGAACAAAGACTGGGCCGATGTGCAATACGAATTGGGCGGCTTTTTCCGGGAATCCTACTATAAAGGTGTGCGGCATTTTGCCGAAGGCCGCGTCGGGCGCTCCGGCTGGGAAGCCCGCGCCACCATCAACCGACTGGAAACCGACGCACAACAGGAGCGCACGCTTTTTTCGAGACCCAAGACGGAAGTGTCCAAAACGTTTTTTAAAGAAAAGGGGCTGCCGGCATTTCGCGTAGGCGTGTACGGCGAACGGGAGCGCAACAGCCGGCGCATGGCCGGTACCGATACCCTGCTGGCCAGCAGTTTTTGGTACGATCTGTGGCGTGTTTTTGTGGAAACGCCGTCGCAGGATGGGCGCTGGTTATGGAATGCTTTTATCGGCCAACGCATAGACCGGGCGCCGGTCGGTGCCGATTTTGCCGTGAGTACAGAGGCCGACGAAATGCGGGTGGGGGGCACCTGGCGCAGCACAGCGGCCAACCCTACCCGACAGACACTGCAGTGGAACCTGCATTACCGAACCCTGAACGTCGTCAGAAGTGAACTCACGCCGCTGGACGAACAGGAAACCTACCTCGGCCGGATTGATTACACACTGGCAACCTTGAAAAATGCCGTCAGCGCCACCACCGGGTACGAACTGAGCTCGGGGCAAACACCCAAGGTGGAGTTCAATTACATCCAGGTCAATCCCGGCGAAGGGCAATACACCTGGGTGGACCGCAACCAAGATAGTATCCTGCAGGTCGACGAGATGGAGATCGCCGTTTTCCAGGATCAGGCCGGCTACATACGCGTGGCGGTGACCACCACAGAATACCAACGCACCAACAACCTGGCATTCAACCAAAACCTGCGCTTCGAGCCGCGCCTGCTCCTGAAAAACAACAAAGGATGGCGGAACTGGGCCGGCAGGGTGTCGGTGCAAAGCATCTTTCAGATCAACCGGCGTGTGCTGGCGGAAGCGGACAACGTGCAGCCCTGGAACCCGTTTCAAACAGATATTGCCGACACCGCGCTGGTCTCCAACGGCGCCGTCCTGCGCAACGCCTTCTTCATCAACCGGGCGCAACCCGCCTGGGACATATCCCTGACCAACGACGCAGCGCGCAGTCAGGTAGCCCTCACCACCGGCTTCGAGATTCGCAGCACCGAAACCTGGAACCTGCACGGACGGGTAAACGCGGGCCGGCAATGGAGCGTAGAGGCCGACCTCGGCGACACCCGCAGGGAGAGCGACAACCAGGCTTTCGACGCGCGCGACTACCTCATTCGGGGCAGGCAGGCGGGCCCCAAGCTTAGTTGGCTGCCCAATCGCTACCTTCGCACCTCGGTGGCGTACACCCGTGCGACCAACCGCAACCTGTCGGGGGAAATGGAGCAGTCGGCGCAAGACAACGTGCAGTGGACGCTCAACTGGAACCCCGTCGGTCAGAAAAAAAACGGAGGCTTTTCGCCTTCAACATCCATTCAGGTGCAACTGACCTACGCCGATGTGCGTTTCAACGGCGACCCCAACACGCCTGTTGGCTTTGCCATGCTCGACGGGCTCCAAAACGGGCGCAATAGCCTGTGGGGGCTCAACGTTGAAAGGCAACTGTCGCGGAGCATTCAGCTCAGCATTGGTTACGAGGGCCGGCAAACCGGCGAGAGCAAAACCGTTCACGTTGGCCGCGCCCAGGTGAGGGCCATTTTTTAACGTTATGAAAGAAACGCAATTCATCCGGCAAAACCAGGAAAAATGGGCGGCGTACGAAGAAATGCTGCGCCACAAGCAGCGCAACCCGGAACGCCTGAACGAACTGTTTATCCAGATCACCGACGACCTTTCCTACGCGCGCACCTTCTACCCCAACCGCTCGGTGCGCATGTACCTGAACGGCCTGGCCCAACGAATCTTCCACAACGTCTATCGCGGGAAGCGCATCCCCTCAGGCATGCTGCTGCGTTTCTGGACGCACGAGGTGCCGCGCCTGTACCGCGAGGAGCGCCGGGCCCTGTGGCTGGCTTTTGGCGTTTTTGTGCTGTCGTTCAGCATCGGCGTGGTTTCCAGCATCATTGATCCGGACTTTGCTCGGACGATCCTGGGAGACGCCTACGTGGACATGACGGAGGCGAACATCGAAAAGGGCGACCCGATGGCGGTGTATAAAGAGCACGACCCCCTGGGCATGTCGGTCGGCATTGCCCTCAACAACCTGTTTGTGGCCCTGCGCACCGCTGTTTTTGGCGTGCTGGCGTCAATAGGCACCCTGTTTATCCTGATGTACAACGGCATCATGGTCGGCGCGTTTCAGTATTTTTTTGTTGAAAAGGGCGTTTCCTGGGAATCCTTTCTGACCATCTGGATCCACGGCACGCTTGAGATCGGCGCGATCGTGCTGGCTGGCGCCTCCGGCCTGGTCATGGGGCGCGGTTTGTTGTTTCCGGGGTCGTACACCCGCATGCAGGCATTCCAGATCAGCATGCGCCGCGGGCTGAAAATGTTCATTGCGCTCATCCCGATTTTTATCCTCGCCGCGTTTTTTGAAGGTTTTCTCACCCGCTTTACCGATACGCCGGCGCCCGTGCGCGCCCTGTTCATCCTGATTTCCTTTGTGTTCCTGGTTGGCTATTTCGTCTGGCTACCCTGGTACAAAGATCGCCGGGGCGCTTTTCCGGTGGGTGCAGACGACCTGGAGTTGCCGCCCGATCGACGGGATGGATTCCGGTTTTCGGAGATCAAAGGGCCGGGCGAAGTTTTTTCCGATGCCTTTTCCCTGCTGCGCCGGCACGGGCAGCGGTTGTGGGTGCTGATCGGGGTGTCGGCCCTCGCGACCGGGCTTGCCGGGGTGTGGCTCACGCCGCCGGACGGGCAGCCACCGTTTGTGTTCCACAGCTTTTACCTGGGCGCCTTGCACGGCGCGCGCGACTTTTTCGGCTTTCGCGAGCACCATTTTTTATTGGGCGTTCAAACAGCGATCACCCTGGCGCTGGCACTGTTGTCTTTTAGCGCCATACGTGCACAATTGCCTGAAGATGAAAAAGAAAAATACGAAGGCTGGGCGCCGTTGCTGTCCGGCGGCTGGCTGGCCCTGCCCATCCCCGCACTTTTTTTCCTGGTGCAGATCCAATACAATGTGTTGGGCTGGTTGCTGGCCATCGCGGTTGCCCCGGTGTTGGGTCTTTGGTGCGTCGTATTGTTTTTTGAGCGCTCCAACCCGTTTACGGCCGTCGGCCGCACCCTCCACATTGCCCGGTGGTGGGACCTGCTGACGCTGGGGTTCCTGCTCGTCAACTTTCTCCTGCTGCTCATGCTCTTTCTGGATACCGGCGTCTGGCGGGTGATCCAGCAGTTTTTCTCGTGGATGATCCCCACTGACGGTCGGATTCTGGCCGCCTATTCGCTGTTCACCACTACTTTCGCGGCAGCGTTCATACTTTACTTTATATTTGTCCTGCTTTTCCTGAGCGCCGCTTTCCTGTATTTCTCCTTGCGCGAGGTGGCCGACGCGCGCCATTTGCAACGCGGCATCCCAACCGTGGGCGTCCAACGACAAATACGAGGGCTGGCCAGGGAGTAGCGCCAGGCTCTGCCCATAAACTACGCAGGATACACCGGATTGTGATGAAGCCAAACAACGTATTGATTCTCCTCCTTTTCCTGCTTCCGGCAATCGCGGGGCGGGCCCAGGATGATCTGCCCGGCGATGTGCCGGTTCCCGAGCAGGATTATGAGTTGGCGGATTCCGTATACCTACTGGAGGAAGCAATAGAACCGTGGGTCGAACCGGAGCCTGCGCCCCCATACGTGAGCGAACGCCCGGCACAAGGCGCCCGGAGCGTAGACTGGGCCGCCGCCACACGCGACCTGGACTACAGCCGGGACCAGAAAAAATCCCGTGCACAGAAAACGAGGGAGGAGACTCCCAACACCGGGGACTTTGGTAAAAACTGGAATTGGCTCACCAACGCCTTTGCCGGCCTGGGCAACCTCGTGCAGACGCTTACCATTCTCCTGGCCGTCGTCGGCATGGCCTATGGCTTGTATCTCCTCTACAAACAACCGCGAAACCGGCAGATCAGCAAGAGCGGCGTGGAAATAAACTGGGAAAACCTCGACCAATTTCTCGACGAAACCGAGCTGGAGGGATTTCTGAAAGAGGCCGTCCGCAACAAAGCGTGGTCGCAAGCCATACGCGTGTACTTTCTTATGGTCATTCAGTCCCTTTCCGAAAAAAAGGCCATCGCCTGGGCGCGGCACAAAACCAATCGGGTCTACCTCATGGAAATGCGCACCCATACCCTCGCAGAACCTTTCCGCGAAGCCACCGGGATATACGAAAGGGTGTGGTACGGGAACCAGGTGGTTGACGAACGCACATTCCGCACCCTGGAGCCGGCTTTTCAGCACCTGCTCCGGCACAACCCTTAGCCTCCGCGTGCCTTCGCGCAACCTTTGCGCCCTCTGTGGTTTATTTATAAAAAAACCGCAGAGGACTCAGAGGGCGCAGAGGAAATCGCTGAGAAGTGCTGCTCCGCGCTCCTCCGCGCAACCTTCGCGCCCTCTGTGGTTTATTTATAAAAAAACCGCAGAGGACGCAGAGGACGCAGAGGAAGGCACAGAGAAATACTACTCCGTGTACTCCGCGCAACCTTTGCGCCCTCTGTGGTTTATTTAAAAAAAACGCAGAGGACTCAGAGGACGCAGAGGAAGGCACAGAGAAATACTACTCCGTGTGCCTCCGCGCAACCTTTGCGCCCTCAGTGGTTTATTTAAAAAAACCGAATCCCTTCCTATGCCCGGCCTCTACCTCCACATCCCCTTTTGTAAAAAAGCCTGCCACTACTGCAATTTTCATTTTTCGACCTCGCTCCAGTCGAAAGACGAACTCTTGACGGCGCTGCACCGGGAGTTGGCGTTGCAGCGCGATTATCTGGGGGGCAGGCGCCTGGACACCGTTTACCTCGGAGGCGGTACGCCGTCATTGCTCAGCACCGCCGAGTTGGTGGCGCTGTTCGACGCCATTGGCCGCATATATACGGTGTCGGAAGACGCGGAAATCACGCTGGAGGCCAATCCCGACGACCTGGACGCGGAAAAAGTGAACGACCTGCGACACTACACGCCGGTCAATCGGTTGAGCATCGGCATTCAATCGTTCCGGGACGAAGACCTGCAGTGGATGAACCGGGCGCACCAGGCAAAAGAGTCACACGCCTGTCTGGAGCGCATCGCCCGCGCTGGTTTCGACAATTGGACGGCAGACCTGATCTACGGTCTGCCTGTCGGATCTGATCGCGACTGGGCCGACAACATCCGCACTCTGCTCGATTACGGCGTCCCACACATCTCCGCCTATTGCCTGACCGTAGAGGAAGGCACGGCGCTGCACCATTTTGTGAAAAAAGGCAAGGAAAAGCCCGTTGACGAGGAGACGGCGCTTCGGCAATTTGAATACCTGATGCAGGTGTTGGAAGCGGAAGGGTTTCAGCATTACGAGATATCCAATTTTGCGCGTCCGGGGCGTTTATCACGCCACAACAGCAGTTACTGGCTCGGTGAGCCTTACCTGGGCATTGGCCCCTCGGCCCACTCCTACGACATCGGGAGCCGGCAATGGAACGTCGGCAACAACGCCCGGTACATCCGCTCGCTTCAGGAAAACACCGTGCCCTTTGAACGCGAGCAGATTACCCCGACCATGCGGTACAACGAGTACGTGATGACGCGCCTGCGCACCCACTGGGGGTGTTTGCCGGACGACATCCGCGCACTCGGCGCCGGCTTTTACGACCATTTCGAGCGGGAGGTGGCGCCGCTGGTTGCCCAAAACCTCGTCCTGCACGATGTACACGGCGCGTGGCAACTCACACAGGCAGGAAAATTTCGAGCCGACGGATTGGCCGCTTCCCTATTCGTGACGGAATGACGACAATGAAACAAAATATTATTCTGAACTTATGTTGATTTTTATAAAATTTATATCAATGTATAACTTTTGCAAAAATAACCCCCATTGTTAAAAATTAAATTCTGCTAAAACTTAACAATTACGCAATACACCAATGAATATTTCGTTTTACCTTTGTGCCATCAACAAGCGAGAAAGATCGCAGGTGGCTGATAGACCCGTATAACACCCGTGAGTACCCTTAGCCGCAAACCAACGGCGCAAATAAACACAATCAACAGGTTGAGCACATAGAGCATTTCTTTTAACCCGCCGATGCAATGATCGGGCGGGTTTTTTTTATTTTTGGCACAAATTATCGACATGTTACTTGCTTTCCCCCGCGCTTTTTTACTCATCCTCGACGGCTGGGGCCTCGGCGCCAAGCCTGAAGCCGACGCCATCCGCCAGGCGAACACCCCCTACATGGACAGTCTGATGCAAAACTATCCCTGGAGCACCTTGGTGACCCATGGCGAAGACGTGGGGCTGCCCGACGGCCAAATGGGCAACTCCGAAGTAGGCCACCTCAACATCGGCGCCGGCCGCATCGTGTGGCAGGAGCTGGCGCGCATCAACAAGGCCATCCGCGACAAGGAATTGCACACCAACCCCGTACTGCTCGAAGCCCTGCGACACGCGCGCGAAAACGACAAAACGGTGCATTTTATCGGCCTGGTGTCCGACGGCGGCGTGCATTCCCACATCGAACACCTCAAAGCGCTGTGCGACATCGCCGTGGCCGAGGGCAACACCCGCGTGGCCATACACGCCTTCACCGACGGGCGCGACTGCGACCCCCAGAGTGGCGCCGGGTTTATCCAGGAACTGCTCGACCACATCCACAACACACCCGTGCAACTGGCCTCCGTGATCGGCCGCTACTACGCCATGGACCGCGACAAACGCTGGGAAAGGGTCAAACTCGCCTACGACCTGCTGGTAAACGGCGAAGGACAGGCCGTGGACAATTTTCCCAACGCCATTCGCCAAAGCTATGCCGATGGGGTGACCGACGAATTTCTGAAACCACTGCGGAATGCGGAATGTCGGGTGCAGGCAGGGGATGTTGTCATTTGCTTTAATTTCCGGACGGATCGCCTGCGCGAACTCACGCAAGTACTCAGCCAGCAAGACTTGCCCGAGCACGGCATGACGGTGGTGCCCGACCTGTACTACGTGACCATGACCCGCTACGACGACGCCTTTCAAAACGTGCGCGTCATGTACGAAAAAGACGACGTGCAGATGACGCTGGGCGAAGCGCTGTCGGTGGCCGGAAAAACACAACTGCGCATCGCCGAAACGGAAAAGTACCCGCACGTGACCTTCTTTTTCTCCGGCGGGCGCGAGGCCGAATTCCCCGGCGAGCGCCGCATCCTGTGCCCATCGCCCAAGGTGGCCACCTACGACCTGCAACCGGAGATGAGCGCGTTCGACATCCGCGACGCCGTACTGGCCGACATCCGCCAAAACGAGCCCGACTTCATCTGCCTGAACTTCGCCAACACCGACATGGTGGGCCATACCGGCGTGTTCGCCGCCGCTATGAAAGCCTCCGAAACGGTCGACCAGTGCCTGAGCGCCATCGTACCCCTGGCGCTGGAGCACCAATACGCCTGCGTGCTCATCGCCGACCACGGCAACTCCGACTACATGATCAATGACGACGGCTCGCCCAATACCGCACACACCAAAAATCCGGTGCCCTGCATCGTGGTGACCTCCGCCGGCAAGGCGCTGACGGTGCGCAACGGACGACTGGCGGACGTAGGGCCTACGCTTTTGGCGCTGATGGGCATGCAAAAGCCGGGGGTGATGACCGGGGAGTGTCTGGTGGATTGAGCAGCTAGCCTTAATATACCTTCTGTTCACACCCACATTCCGCAAGTATCCGCCCCACCCCTATTTCGTACGAATCCAGCGCTAAACCTTCTCGATCAAAAGCGTATTGTACAAACCCGCCCGGCCCCGGCAGTATCTACGTTGGCAAATCGCCTTTGAATAGTTTCAAAGGCAATACAAACCCCGCCAAAACGTCTTCTCCCGACAAAACACCGTCAAACCCTTCCACTGTTTGTACGCTGCCGTCGGCGCGATACACCCATGCGCATCCCGCTTCCGGGTCGATCAGCCAGGCCAGCCGAACCCCGTTGGCGATCCAGGAATCGCACATTTTTGTCTGCAAATCCGTCAGAACATCGGAGGGACTTCGGATCTCGGCAACAAAATCAGGCACCATGTGGGCAAATTGCTTGCGTTCCTGCGCCGGCAGGGCATTTACCTTTTCGGCGGCTATCCATGCAGCGTCTGGCATGCGTTTTTCACCGTTGGGCAGCACAAAAAGCGTAGAGGAACTGTAAATTTTACCCAAACCGGTGCTACGGTTCCAGTTGCCAAGTTCTAAAAGGAGTTCTCCCTCAAAGTTTCCGGAATCCCGTGATACAGGGGCCATCACGATGATATTTCCGGCAGCATCCTGTTCGATTTGCATATCCGGATTTTTCGCACAAAAATCGTAAAATGCTTCGTCTGTAAACGGCGGACGCGTGTCCTGCACAACCCAGCCGTTGATCCGTATGGTCATCAATTGTGGTGTTGCCGATGCTGACATGGTTGAAATTTGAAGCAATGTAAGCTTTTTTTCAATTCATTCTGTACATGGATTAAAAAACCGGCGCCCCAAACATGCGTCATGTTTCCGCTCACCGACCCACCATATCCTCCGGCTTCACCCACGCATCAAACTCCTCCGAGGTCAGGTACCCCAGCGCCAGCGCCGACTCCTTGAGCGTGAGCCCTTCCTTATGCGCTTTCTGGGCGATCTCGGCCGCTTTGTAGTATCCGATTTTGGTGTTGAGCGCGGTGACCAGCATCAGGGAGTTGTTCACGTGCCTGGCGATGTTGTCGTGCAGGGGCGCAATGCCGGCGGCGCACTTGTCGGTAAACGACACGCAGGCCTCGCCGATGAGCCGGGCCGAGTGCAGGAAGTTGTAGATCATCACCGGCTTGAACACGTTGAGTTCGAAGTGGCCGTTGGCGCCGCCGATGTTGATGGCTACGTCGTTGCCCATCACCTGGGCGGCCACCATGGTGAGCGCCTCGCACTGGGTGGGGTTCACCTTGCCGGGCATGATGGAGGAGCCGGGTTCGTTGTCAGGGATAAAGATCTCGCCGATGCCCGAGCGCGGGCCGGAGGACAACATGCGGATGTCGTTGGCGATTTTCATGAGGCTCACCGCGCAGGTTTTGAGGGCGCCGTGGGACTCCACGATTCCGTCGTGGGCGGCCAGTGCTTCAAATTTGTTGGGCGCGGTGACGAAGGGCAGTCCGGTGAGCGCAGCAATGTGGCGCGCCACGTTTTCCGAATAGCCCGCGGGGGTGTTGATGCCCGTACCCACTGCCGTGCCGCCGAGTGCCAGCTCGCTCAGGTGGGGCAGGCTGTTGCGGATGGCGCGCAGGGCGTGGTCGAGCTGGGCGACGTACCCGGAGAACTCCTGGCCAAGCGTCAGCGGCGTGGCGTCCATGAAGTGGGTGCGGCCGATCTTGACCACGTCCATAAACGCTTCCGATTTGGCTTTGAGCGTGTCGCGCAACTGCTCGATGCCCGGCAGGGTGACCTCTTCGAGCATCTTGTACGCGGCGATGTGCATGGCGGTGGGGAAGGTGTCGTTGGACGACTGGGACTTGTTCACGTCGTCGTTCGGGTGCACAATCTTCTGCTCGTCGGTCAGCGCCCCGCCGTTCAGCACGTGGGCGCGGTAGGCCACCACTTCGTTTACGTTCATGTTGCTCTGGGTGCCGGAGCCGGTTTGCCACACCACCAGCGGAAACTGGTCGTCGAGCTTGCCTTCCAGGATCTCGTCGCACACACGGCCGATCAGGTCGCACTTTTCCTGGGGCAGCACGCCCGCCTCCAGGTTGGTGAGCGCCGCCGCCTTTTTCAGGTAAGCGAACGCCCGGATGATCTCGATGGGCATCTTGTTTGTCTCACGCGCGATCTTGAAGTTTTCAATCGAGCGCTGGGTCTGGGCGCCCCAGTATACGTGTGCAGGAACCTGCACTTTGCCCATGGTGTCTTTTTCGGTGCGGAAATCCATGTGGAAGGGTGGTGTTGTATGAACGACGCTGCAAAAAAACGACGCAGGCCGCAAGGAGCCAATATTTTTGAACAACAATTTGAGGAAGGTGTTGAATGAAGAGAGCGACGGCTCCTTATCTTGTGCGTCGAATCGCCGATTTAGTCACCCAACCACCATTAAAAAAACAATCATGTCCTTTACCTTGCCCACCTTACCCTATGTTATTGGCGCGCTCGAACCGCATGTGGACGCCCGCACCATGGAAATCCACCACGGCAAGCACCACGCCGCCTACGTGAACAACCTGAATGCTGCCATCCAGGGAACGGAACACGAAGGAAAAAGCCTGGAAGAACTGCTGGCCAACATCTCCAAACTGCCCATGGCCGTGCGCAACAACGGCGGCGGCCACTGGAACCACAGCATGTTCTGGGAGATCATGGGCCCAAACCAGGGCGGCGAGCCGATGGGCGACCTGGCGGCCGCCATCAACAGCACATTCGGCTCCTTCGCCAACTTCAAGGAAGAATTTGCCAAAGCCGCCACCACGCGCTTCGGCTCCGGCTGGGCCTGGCTGAACGTGGGCTCCGATAAAAAACTGTTCGTGTCCAGCACCCCCAACCAGGATAACCCCCTGATGGACGTGGCCGAGCTGAAGGGAACGCCCGTTCTCGGCCTCGATGTGTGGGAACACGCCTATTATCTCCACTACCAAAACCGCCGTCCGGATTATATCGCCGCCTGGTGGAACGTGGTGAACTGGGGCGAAGTGGCGAAGCGGTTCGCGGCAGCCCAGGGCTAGGCGTCCGGTTCCGAACCTGAAATACGGGGCGATGGCTGAAAGCCCAATGTCGTCAACTTAAGCGAAAAGGCCTCGGAGAGGCTCAACGTTTGTAGAATACGTTGCATAAATTTTTGGGGCCTCGGAGAGGCCTAACGTTTGTTCGACATTCCGACCCGCGAACAAACGTTAAGCCTCTCCGAGGCCCAACAAAATACGCTTGGCATTTCTACCAACGTTGGGCCTCTCCGAGGCCACTAAAAAATCTTAAGTTGACCACATTAGGCTGAAAGCCATCGCCCCGTTTAATGTTTAGCATATTCATTCGAAGAAAGAATTCTTTCCCGACCGTAGCCTCCCCTTATTTGTACATCAGCACATCCTTTCCTCCGGCAGTCAGGTACAGGCTGTTGCCCGCGTAGCGGTAGCCGTCCACCGAGCCGAGGGTTTTCAGGTACTCGTCTTCCTTGGCCTGGTTGGGGCACATCATTTTGGTGGTGGCGCCGGGGCCGAAGGTGAGTTTCGACTTTTCCATCGTGTACGTACCGCGGTAGCTGTTGCAGGCTTTGCCCGAGTAGCCCTTGTTGGCCGCGTCGAAATTCAGGGTAAAAGCGTTGTCGCCGGACATTTTCTGGCCGTTCATGATGGACAGGGTCCAGGCGCGATCCATCGGGAAGGCACTTTTTTCAGAGCAGGCGCTCATGGCGAACACCAGGACGGCAGCGAAGAGAAGTAATCGCATGGTTTAACAGAATTTTAAATGAAAATGTGGGTATAAAGAAAAGATGTGGCGCAAATTTAGCGTTCTTTGCAGCGTAAAATACACTTTTACTTGCCGAAAATGTCCCTGAAATATTCCTCCACAGCCGTCCTGCTGCTGTTGCTTTTTGTGTTCGCCGGCGTGCTGTCGGTTTGCAAGAACGATCCGTCGCAAGATAAACCTTCCGTACCAGCTGCGCCTGCCGTGACTCCCGTAGCCATTCCCGCTTTTCAGGCCGACTCCGCCTTCCTGTACGTCAAAAAGCAGGTTGACTTCGGGCCGCGCGTGCCCAACACCGACGCGCACCGGCGCTGCGGGGAGTGGCTGGCTGCCGAGCTGCGCCGGCACGGCATGGAGGTCATCGAGCAAAAATTTACCGCTCAGCATTACAAGGGAACCACTTTCCAATGCGTCAATGTCATCGGCCAGTACAAGCCCGAAGTGCAGCGCCGCATCCTGCTGGCCGCCCACTGGGACTCGCGCTTCATCGCCGATCAGGACACCAAGGATAAAAACAAGGCCATCCCGGGCGCCGACGACGGGGGCAGTGGCGTCGGCGTACTCCTCGAAGTGGCCCGTATCCTCAACGCCAACCCGGTCGATATCGGCGTGGACATCATTTTCTTCGATGCGGAAGACCAGGGGAACGACTCCGAAGACGGGCAGGACCATAGCCGTACCTGGTGCCTGGGCGCCCAGCATTGGGCCCAAAACCTGCACAAGCCGGGCTATTACCCCATCTACGGCATCTTGCTGGACATGGTTGGTGCTGCCAACCCGCGATTTGCCAAGGAAGGCGTATCGCGTCAGGCGGCGCCCCAAATCGTTGAGCGGGTTTGGAATCAGGCCGCACAACTTGGCTACAGCCATGTTTTCGTCAATGAAAACGGCGCTGCCATCACCGACGATCACCTCTTCGTGATTCAGCTGGCCCGCATTCCTATGATCGACATCATTAACCGGCCCGGCCAGACCACCTCGGGCTTCGTCCCGCATTGGCACACCCACAACGACAACATGAGCGCCATCGACAAAAACACGCTGGGCATGGTGGGCAATGTAGTCACCCACAGCGTGTACAACACGTACAACGAAACTTTTTAGGGCATTTACTGCGCGTCCATAGCGAGGTAGGCTTGCAAATATCCCCACTTTCCGTTTCCGGCAAAAATGGTTTCCAATTCGCTCGCAGAACGGAAGGATCCTTGCTGCGCGCGCCATGCCGCTATTTTGCCGGCCTCTTTCGGCGAAATGTACGGGTGTGCCTTCAGTTCGTCCATCGTCGCCGTATTGACGTTCACTTGTTTCAAAACACCCCCGCCGGTCAGGTAGGGCAAGATGGCTTGAAAAACACTGTCCGGCAGCCCAAAGGTCTCTCCTACCTGGCCCGGGGCAACGAAGCCGCCGAGTCTGTCGCGAAAGCCTACAATCCGCACCGCGCGCCAGGCGCCAATGCCAGGCAGCGATTGCCAGGCAGCCGTATCCGCCAGGTTGATGTCGATGGGCTGAGGCGCCTTCCGGCGATACTGCGCGGTGTAAGGTTTATCCGGCCAACTGTCGCGCCGGAAGTTATTCCCGGGTCGGGCTACCGGAAACGCAGACGGTTCCTTGCGCATCGAAGCGATGCGGACGAACGGCAGCAACCGGTCGTAATCGTTTCTCGGCAGCGTATAAATTTTGCCGAAATCGTCCGGTTTTCGAAAACGACCACCTTTATCCCGGTAATTGAGGATGGAACGGACGGTTTTCGCCGTCAGGCCCAACTGCCGGAGTTCCTCCTCTGTGGCAGTATTCGGATCGAAAGCGAATGGCTCGGCTGTTTGTTCCGCCGTCAGGGCCGCCGCCACCGGCCAGGCGCCGGGAAGGTCAAATGACGTCGTCTCGTTCCTGTCCATCCGGTCCTGCAATTCCGGGATCACCAAAGAGACCAGCACAAAAAAACAAAGCGCCACCGCGCCGTTTCGCTCGCGGCGCGTGAAATAAAGCGTGTTCAGAAAAATCCGTTTCATAAAGCAATAAGTTGAATGTTAATTAATTAGCCCACGGCTTCAGCCGTGGGTGAACGGATGCATGCGTCGGCGGGCGGGTACCCCCCATCCCCCATCCCGCGCCACCCGATGGCAACCAACCCCCGCCTGCATCGCCGCCCCCTCCCAAACATCCGCATCTTTCCGCCTCACCCCGCCGCCAATGATGAGCACATGCGGTTTTTGACGGGCCAAAACCGTTTCTGGCGAAAAATCCGGCGTATCCAAGAGCCACCAGAACACTGTGTCCGTGCCCGGCGGCATATCTCCCATCAGCAGTGATTCGGGCGCGTCGGCATCAATGAGAACCATTTGCCGGCCGGAAAGCCGGAGCACCGGAGGCGTCCACACGAGGTCGCGACTGCTGAACGGGGCATCCGTTGACAGGGTGGTTGCCCGGCGAAGCCCGAGCGCCCACCGATTGGCCTGGGCGGCGAACGTTTCTTGTTTGGCGGAGATGGAATCGCTCCAGGTGAATCGTTCACGGCCACAGACGACATCGAGCAGGTTAGCGCGTCCGGCCTGGTAGACAAAAATCGCGTTTTGGCGCAAGCGTTTTTCCTCCCGCCCGAACCGGAAGACACACAATATCGCCAGCAGGATCAGCGCCTGCACCAACAGGCGACCCTTTCCCAAAATCGCTGCCGCGCCGACGAGCGCCAGCACCCCGTACAGCGTCCAGGCAGCCCAGGCGGGAAGCCAGATGCCGTCCAGCACGCTGCCCGGTAAGTATTGAATGGCGTTTACCGAGGTGTTCATGATCCATACAACCCCGTACAGCAATTTTCCGGTCATCACGGCGGCCCACGGCCACAGGGAGTCCAGCACCACCAGCAAGGCTCCGCCCCACAGGAAGACGGCCCCACCCAGCACCACCACCCAGCCCGCCAGCCAGAAGTACACCGGAAACTGGTGAAAATAGAAGAGGCTCATCGGGAGCGTGCCCAGTTGCGCGGCCACCCCCACCAGCAACACCTGAACGGCCTGGTCGACCAGGCGAGGGAGAGGCGGAATGCGCTTGTACAGCAGTGGATAAAAAAACACCATACCCGCTACGGCTGCGTACGACAGTTGGAAGCCGGCGTCGAACAGGTAGTCCGGGTCTATCCACAACAGCACAAAGGCCGAACACGCCAGCGTATTCCAAACGGAACTGTTGCGAAACAACGCCCGCCCCAGAATGTACAGTGAGAACATCCACGCCGCCCGCAGCACCGACGCCGACGCGCCGGTGAGCAAGGTAAACGCCCAAACGCCGGTGAGCACACCGACGGTTTCCACCACCCGTCGCCACCGTCCGTTTAGTCGCAGCTGTCGGAAAAACAGGAACAGACCGGCGTAAACAAAACCCACGTGCGTGCCCGATACCGCCAGGGCGTGCATGGAACCGGTGTTGATGTAGGCCTGCTCCAGTTCGTCGGGCAGGTCTTCTTTATACCCCACCAGCAAGGCTGCGGCGACGGCGTGGGAAGCGTTGTCGGGGAAGTACCGCGTCAGCAGATCCAGCAGTTTGCTGCGTTGGTCGAACGCGATGCGCCAAAGCCCTGCCCCATCGTTTCGACCGAGTACCACCACGGAGTCGGCGTGCACATAAGCTACGTGGTGGATGTCCTTGTGAAGCAGATAACGGGCGTAGTCGAAAGCATGCGGGTTGCCGGGGCGACTGGCCGGTAGGAGGGCGGCGCGCAGCAGCAGGGTGTCGCCGTATCGCAGGCTGTCCACCACTTCGTTTCGGGAAATGAACACCATCGCGCGACCACCGACGGCGGTCCCCGGTCCGGCGTTCAACGCCCGCGCGTTGAACAGCAGGCGCACCGGCGTTTTCAGGCGTTTGGCGGGAACAGGGGCGTCGGCGACCACCGCGATCCAGTAGGGTCCCGGATTCGGCAGGTGCACAAAATGATCCGGACGCCTCAGTGCATCGTCAAAATAGCCCCGCAACCAGCCGCAAAAAACCAGGAATACAATCAGGACAGCCCCGGGCAACCACCTGAAACGGTACCCGAAAGCCGGCGCAACGGCTGCCGCCGACAGCAGCACGACGATCAGGCCCAGGCACAGCCAGAGGGGATCCCATGCGAGTTTGAAGTGCCCGGCCGCCACGACACCCAGGGAAAAGGGCGGCAGCAACCGAAGAAACGGGGTTGAACGAAACTGGAACATGAAGCGTTGGCGTTTTGACGGGATAAAAATACCGGAAGAGTAGTCGCCGGTCAAGCGCCACCAGACATTTATTGCAATTGAATAACTTTAAGGCAAATTTAAATTTTATTGATTTTCAAAAGAATAGCAATGGTATTTTTTATTTAATCCGGCTTGCTTTTTGTTCCTAAATCATCCCATTCAAAAAATCCGCCACCCTCTGCGTGGTAAGGCACAAACCGGGCGAACAGTTCTTCCCGGTACCAGCCCAGTTCACGCGTTTTTCGGATCACTTCCGCGTGTTTTTCCCGGCGGTACGCGTAGTCGATCATTTGCCGGCCGCTGTCCCAGAGACTAAACGTAGCTTGTTGGACGAGCGGCGCCTCGCCGATGCCCACGGCGAAGCGAAGGCCGGGGCGCTGGTCGGTGTCGGCGCTCACCGGCCCCACAAATTGCCAGAAACGCCAGAGATAACGCAACCGGATGGTTGCGCGGGTGAGCACGGCCACCGGCGCTTGCGGGTCGAATCCGGCTGTCGGTACAAATGGATTTTGCCCGTCCCACAACCCGTGCGACATCACCGGCTTCAGAAAAACGGTTTGATTTTGGGCAGACCTTTGGCGGTAAGCGACGGCAACGGGATTGGACGCCCAAAAATGCCGGAAGGCGGCCTCATCATCCCATACCCCCAGAAGGCCATAAACGCTGAAGTTGGGCCGGAGGCCAAATCCATTGGCAGCGCCGCTACCCAGGAATTTGAAGAATTGCAGCCCCGGCGTTCCGGCCACGCGGCGCGGCGCCAGCCCCATTTGCGAAAGTGCCCAAAAGCGGTTCGGCAGCGCAGAAAAGTAAAAAAGCGAAACAGAAGTCATCCGGTGCATAACAAATGCGCCCGCCGGCAGTTTAAGAACCTGTTCAAATCCAAATTCCGGTGATCAAACACATTCTATTTGACAACGACGGCACGCTGGTGGACTCCGAGATCATTGCCGTGCGTGCCATGCTCAAACACCTGGCGGTACATGGCCTGGTGATCGACGAAAAAACGTATAGCCTGCGCTATCCGGGGTTGCGTGAGCGCGATATCCTGGCGGCGCTGCGCCTCGAGTTCGACCTGCTCCTGCCGGACGACCTGCTGAAGGCCGTCAAAGCCGAATCCGCGCAGACGTTTCGGGAAAGTCTGCGCAGCATCCGGGGCATGCCCACCATTTTCAGGAAGGTCACGGTACCCCGCAGCGTCGTGTCCAATGGCAGCGTCCGGCATGTGGAGATCAGCCTGCGCAAAGTGCGCCTGCGCAATGCGCTGGACGGGCATATCTTCTCAGCCGAACACGTGGACAATCCCAAACCTGCGCCCGACCTGTACCAACTGGCCCTGCATACCCTCCGTCTGGAACCCGAGCAAGTGCTGGTCATTGAAGACAGTCCCACAGGCGTTCAGGCAGCCAAAGCGGCGGGTCTGACCGTCGTCGGATTTCTCGGCGCAGCCCATATCCACGAAGGGCACGACGACCGTTTGCGGCAGTTGGGAGTAGACTACCTGGCCAGGGACGCCAAAGAATTGTCCGATTTGCTGGTGAAATGTCGCGTTTTATGAGTAACTAACCCTTATCTGTTGTAATTGACAAAAATATGACAATGAAAACAGCAACTTCTCGTCAGAAACCACGTTTTTTGTAAAGTTTTCATTTGGTTTTTTGGGGTTTATTAGCCGCCGGTAAGCGTAAGCTTCGCCGGTGGCTTTTTTTTGGGGGTTGCAGTACGCGCTTATTTGTCCATTAAATTGCCTACAAGTGGATCGGTCGGTTTGCCGTTGCGGCCAACGCGGCCTCTTTAAACGCCTCGGTGTACGTAGGGTGGGCGTGGCTCATGCGGGCGGCATCTTCGGCCGATGCGCGGAACTCCATCAGTGCGACGCCTTCGGCGATCATATCGGCTGCCCGGGCGCCCACGATGTGCACACCCAGGATCTCGTCGGTTTCTTTGTGGGCGAGGACTTTTACCATGCCCTCCACGTCCATACTGGCGCGCGCCCGGCCCAGGGCCCTGTAAGGGAATTTTCCGATTTTGTAAGGCGTACCGGCCGTTTTGAGTTCGTCTTCGGTATGGCCGACACCGGCTACTTCGGGCCAGGTGTACACGACGTTGGGGATGAGTTTGTAGTGAATATGCGGTTTTTGGCCGACAATGGTTTCGGCGACGAACACGCCCTCTTCCTCGGCTTTATGGGCGAGCATAGCCCCCTGGATCACATCGCCGATGGCGTATATGCCCGGGACGGTGGTTTCCAGGTGTTCATTCACCGGAATGCGGCCTTTATCGTCGGTTTGAATGCCGATGTTTTCCAGGCCCAGGTTGACGGTGTACGGTTGGCGGCCAATGGCAACAAGGCAATAGTCTACGTCCCAGCTTAAGGTTTTCGATTCGTCATCGCGGCTCTTGGCCGTTATTTTGACTTTTGTTTTGGTGGGGTTGACTTCGGTGACGGCGTGGCGGAGGTGAAATTGCATACCGATGTTTTTGAGCGCTTTCAAGAGCTCGCGGCTGCAGTCGATGTCCATGCCCGCTATAATTCGGTCGAGGTATTCCACGACGTGTACCTCTGTGCCGAGCCTGGCGTACACGCTGCCGAGTTCTAGGCCGATGACGCCGCCGCCGATGATGAGCATGCTGCCCGGCAATTTCTCGATGTTGAGGGCTTCGGTGCTGGTAATGACCCGTTTGAGGTCGATGTTGAAGTTTGGCGGCATGATGGGGCGGCTGCCGGTGGCGATGATCACCTTTTCGGTGTCAATTTCCTGGTGTGAGCCGTCTACACCGGTGATTTTGATCCGGTTTTTGGTCGAAAAAGCGCCGTGTCCATGGTACACGTCGATTTTATTTTTTTTCATTAAAAACTCGACGCCTTTGTTGTTCTCCAGCACCACTTCGTTTTTGCGCTTGATCATCTGGGGCAGATTGACTTTGAGCCCCGAGAGGTCGATGCCGTGCGTTTTAAACTTTTCTTTGGCGTTGTGGTAGTGCTCGGAGGAATCCAGCAGGGCCTTGGAGGGTATGCAACCCACATTCAGGCAGGTACCACCCAGCACGGGGTCGCGTTCGATAATGGCGGTGTTGAGGCCCAATTGGGCGCAACGGATAGCGGCTACGTAGCCTCCGGGCCCGGAACCGATGACGGTGACGTCGTATTTCATGCGAGTTGTATTTGGATGTAATGCCTTGGGAGGCACGCAAAGGTACGCGTGCCGAAGCAGAACGCCAATACGAACGCATGCTTACTCCGGCTTATCCGGCGGCCTGTTCGTGCCGGGCTTTTTCCGGCGCTTATCCCTGCGGCGTTTGTTGTTTTTGGGCGATTCACCGGCCTGGGCGTCTTCACTCCGGACAGGGTCCAGCGGCGGCCGCGGCCGGTCGGCGTCTTTGGTTTGCGGTCTGTCTCCCGGCTGGGGTCGAGTTGGTTTGGGGGGGCGTTGCCCTTGGTCTTTGGGCTTGGCTTGCCCGTCGGCGCGGCGTTGTTGGTCCGGTTGCCGGCTCCTTTGTTCGTTACGGGGCGGTTTGTCTGCTGCGTTTTCCACGGCTTGCGCAGCAGTGGCGCCGCTGCGGCTTTTCTTTTTCTTTTTGCGGCGTTTGGCTCGCTTTTCGAATGGCAGTTCGATCACGTTGTCCACGCTCTCGTAATCCGGCTCTACCTCTTCGGGCTCATCTGATGGCGGCGCCATGGCTTGTATGTCCTCCAGGCTGGTGGGCAATTGTCCTTTTTTGATGAGGTCGAGCACCTCCCACACCTGATCCACGTGAAGGGTAAAGAGCTTGCCGCGGTTGTCGATGTAGGTGTAATACATCAGCCGCTTGAACACGTCGGTCTTTATCAGGATGGCGAGTCCCTGCGTGGTGCGCAGTTTCTCCGCCTTGTCCGGAAATTCTTCCAGGGCCTCTACGTAGGTGTCTAACTCATAGTTGAGGCAGCACTTCAGGCGGCCGCACATGCCGGACAGCTTGGTTTGGTTTATGGCCAGATTCTGATATCGCGCGGCGGCCGTGTTCACGCTTTTGAACTCGGTCAGCCAGGTGGAGCAGCAGAGTTCGCGGCCGCAGTTGCCCAGGCCGCCGATCCGGGCCGATTCCTGACGGGCGCCGATCTGGCGCATTTCAATTTTCACTTTGAACTCGCGGGCGTAGTGCCGGATGAGCTCCCGGAAGTCCACGCGACCGTCGGCGGTGTAATAGAAGGTGCATTTGCGGCCGTCGCCCTGAAATTCCACGTCGCCCACTTTCATATTCAGCCCCAGAGACCGGGCTACGGCGCGGGCGCGAATCATGATGTCGCGTTCCTGCCGACGCACCTCGTCGAGCCGCTCCAGGTCGCGCTCGTGCGCTTTTCGGATGACGGTGAGCAGGCGGGCGTCGGACCGGACTTTTTTTCGCTTCATCTGCATGCGCACCAGTTCTCCGCTGAGGCTCACCTGGCCGATGTCGAAACCGCCGTTTCCGCACTCCACGAGTACCTGATCGCCGGTGACCACGCGGGTGTGGGGCGGGTTGTTGTAAAACTCTTTGTGCGAGCCGTTTTTAAAACTGACCTCCACCACGTCGAACGTATGGGTGTCGCCAATCCCCAGCGCAGAGATCCAGTCGTATGTATTGTGGCGATTGCAGCCACCGCTTCCGCAGCCGCCGTTCGAACGGCAGCCGGGGGCATTGTCTTTATCGGTAGAGCAGGAACATCCTAAGCAGCCCATATATTTTTCAAAAGTAATGTGGTTAAAAGAGATTGATTGACATCAGCCCACGGCATTTAGCCCACGGCATTTAGCCCACGGCTTCAGCCGTGGGATACTTCAGCCGTGGGATACCATAATCCCATGCAGCCGGATACCGGCGTCCAGGAACAATATTTTCGGATTAGCATTTCGTTCAATGTGGTAAATTTTATCGTTCAACAAACGGCCGATGGCGTCTATTCGTTGCCAGTCGAGCACTTTGGACATGTTCGTAGCGGTGGTCAGCTCATCGGGTTGCAGGCGCAGGCGGGTGTGGCCGGCGGTTGACAAGGCCAGCAGTTCGCGCAGGAAGTGGAGCGCGTAGAGCAGGAACTGTTTTTGGTTTTCCCGCCCGAGCCGGGATATCTGATCGGCGGCCTGAACCAGGTCAACGCCGTTTCCGCGCCAGCATTTGCGCAGCCAATCGAGCAATAGTCCGGCGTCGTTGCCGGTGTCGTTACCGACCATTTTAGCGGCGCGGTTGTAATCGCCGTCGGCCAGATGGGCCAGTACGCGGGCCTGCTCCGGGTCTAACCCTTCGCGGTCGACCAGCGTCCGGGCGATCATTTCGTCGCTCAGCAAATCGGTTTTCACCAGTTGGCAACGCGAGAGAATGGTGGGCAGGATCAGCTCGGTATTTTCGGCGACCAGGATGAATACGGTGTTCCCCGGGGGCTCTTCGATGAGTTTGAGCAGCCGGTTTCCTTCTTTGCCCAGGTATTCGGGTAGCCACAGGAGCAGGATCTTATACCGCCCTTCAAAAATCTGCAGGCTGAGTTTATGAACAATGGCTCCGCACTCCTCGCGCGTGATGTTTCCCTGTTTGTTTTCGGCGCCGATGCGTTGGAGCCAGGTGTATGCGTCGAAATACGGATTTTCGGCCACCGCTTCTCGCCAGGCGGGCAAAAAATCGGTGCTGGCCGCGCCGGCGCCGATGGTCGGGTAGGAAAAATGAATGTCGGGGTGGATGTTTTTGCCTGCTTTGAGGCAGGCCGGGCATTGGCCACAGGCGTCGTCCGGGGTCGGGTGCCGGCATTGGAGCATTTGCGCCATAGCCAATCCGAGCGCCAGGCTGCCACCTCCGGTGGGGCCGAGCAGCATCAACGCATGGGGCGTGCGGCCTTCGTAGACCATTTGCGCCAGCCGGCGTTTACTCTTTTCCTGACCGATTACTTGTTCAAAACGCATACTTGTGGTCGCTTAAGCGTCCACCAGTTCGAGCAGGGCCGGATGGAGGGGATCGGTTGCAGGCGGCAGGGCGATGAGTAATTCACCGCGTTCGTCCAAGAGGTATTTATGAAAATTCCAGGTAACCTCGCTGTCGAACTTGCCGTT
This sequence comes from Saprospiraceae bacterium, assembly GCA_041736625.1. Taxonomy (GTDB): domain Bacteria; phylum Bacteroidota; class Bacteroidia; order Chitinophagales; family Saprospiraceae; genus M3007. The sequence goes on from JBGSTG010000087.1 coordinate 43,688, forward strand.
GAGCGAAGCCCGGGTCAGCCATTGGTACACCGGGTGCGTCAGCGGCGGTTTGATGGCCACCTTTTCTGCCAAAGGGAACGTTACCCCGTAATGGGTTTGGCAAAATGCAGCGACCTCTTCCGCTGTACCCGGTTCCTGGTCTCCAAAATCGTTACACGGGAAACCGACGATAACCAGTCGGCCCTGCATATACGCATACAATTCCTGAAGCTGTTGATATTGAGAAGTATAGCCGCAAGCGCTGGCTACATTCACGATCAATATCTTCTTGCCTGCAAATGTTGCAAAATCGATCACCCCCCGCAATAATCCTGCTACACGAAACTGGTGAATGGTCGGCATCATAAAGTTTTTTTTACACGCCGAGGCAAAAGTAGAAAAAAATACCAATGAAATGCGCGCTAAGTGGATAAACTCCTGTCGGGCGGCAAACTTTTACGTCGTCTTTCCAGTTTCATGCCCATGAAAGTCGCTGTTATTCGAAAAGCTCACTTTAACGCCGCCCACCGGCTTCACAATCCGGCATGGAGCGACGAGCAGAACAAATCCGTCTTCGGTCTGTGCAACAACCCCCATTTCCATGGCCACAACTACGAACTGGAGGTTAAAGTCTCCGGCTCGATAGATCCTGAAACAGGCATGGTGGTGGACCTCGGTTGGCTGGCGCAGTTGATCGGGGAACAGGTGGAAGATCGGTTTGACCACAAAAACCTGAACGTCGAAACTGCCGAGTTCAAACACCTGAACCCCACAGCGGAAAACATCTGCGTGGTGATCTGGAACATTTTGCGCAGCCACCTGCCCGACCGGTACGATCTGCAGGTACGGCTGTACGAAACGCCGCGGAATTTTGTGGACTACCCCGCCTGAACCTAGCGCTGCTTGACGACCTCCATGGCCTGGATCAGGCGTCCTTCCGCGTTCTCGAGGCCCAGCACGTAGGCGCCGGGCTGGAGCGCGCTGATGTCGTACCGGTGGTCAGGGGTGGCGACGCGGTAGGCAGCCAGACGGCCCTCCATGGTGTACATGCGTACTGCAGCCACCTGGTCGGCATGGGTCAACTGAACAAAATCTGTGGCGGGGTTTGGAAAAAAGGCCACGCCGGCGTCGCCCAGCGGGCTGCCTATGCCCGTGGTGACACTATAGGTGTAGACGATTGTCAGCGAGTCCGCCGGCGCATTTTCGTTGTTCACCTTGAGGTGGATGATGGCGTCTGCTGCAACCTCGTTGGGGTTCAGCAGGTGCATAATCATCTCGAACGACTCGTTGCCCGCCAGCGGAAACGTTTTGCTGCTTACGCCGGGCAGGTAGCACTGAATGTTGTCGCAGACCTGCGATTCCAGGGACGGGTCGGACATGTAAATCTCCGTACGCGTCCAGCGCATGGTCTTGTCGAACGGCACGTTGTTGGTCAGGGTGACATGGTTTTCCACATCCTGAACGTTGCTGGGCGCCGTCACCGCCGAGGGATTAGGCGTGACGGAGAACGATTGGGCCTGCAAGCTGAACATGCCGGTCGACAATATGCAAAAAAGGGTAAAAAGTTGTTTCATCATCATTCGTGTTGAATGGTTAAGCAATAGAAACCAAAGGTAATATACGCCAGGTAATACGCAACCGGTTTAACATACATTTGGATTATTTTAGCGGAACTCATTGCAACCCCACTGCGTTTGGGGAGACTATATGATCATACCCCTGAATCCCGAAACCGATACAATCATGAACACCGAACGCTTGTCTGCCGAAATCCAGTTCCGCACCGCCCGCTCTGGCGGCGCCGGTGGCCAGCATGTAAACAAAGTGGAAACGAAGGTGGAAGCCCGTTTCCACGTGATGGACTCCCTGGCGTTGAGCACGTCGGAAAAGGCGCGCCTGCTGGACCGCCTGAAAAACCGCCTGAACGCAGCGGGCGAGTTGGTGGTGGTCAGTCAAACCGAGCGGTCGCAGCTGGCCAACAAACGAAAAACCATCGCCCGCCTCCACCAGATGCTTCGCGAAGCCCTGCGCCCCGCCAAAATACGCCGGCCGTCGGCTGTACCCGAATCGGTGCGCCAGGCGCGCCGCGCCGACAAAGCGCGCCGCAGCGAGGTCAAGGAGGGGCGAAAAAAAATTGAAATCCGGTAACCGGCTAACCGATGCCAGTTACCAGGGCCGCCACCTTTCGCGCCACATTTTGCCCGTCCATGGCGGCTGACAGTATGCCGCCGGCGTAACCCGCCCCTTCTCCACACGGGAAAAGGCCGGGGGCGTCGGGATGCTGAAGCGTCTCGCCGTCGCGCGGGATGCGCACCGGGGCACTGGTGCGGCTTTCGGTACCCACCACCACCGCCTCTTCGGTCAGGAAACCCGGCATTTGCTTGCCGAACTGACGCAGGCCGTCGCGCAACCTAGTTGCAATGAAGGCGGGCAGCAATTCGTACAACGGCGCCGGGTACAAGCCGGGGATGTAAGAGGAGTCGGGCAGGGTATCCGACAGCCGCCCTTGAATGAAATCGGTGAGCCGTAGCGCGGGTCCTTTCTGGCTGCCGTCGCCGGCATCGAACAGCCGCTGCTCCACCGTCGCCTGAAAAGCCATAGCGGCAAACACGCCGTGTTTTTCCCACGGCTCCAGATCGGCCGGTTCCACCGCCGTCACCACGCCTGAATTTGCGTACGGCGAGTCTCGCCGGCTCATGCTCATGCCATTCACCACAATTTCGCCGGGCGCTGTGGCTGCGGGCACGATCAGCCCTCCGGGACACATACAAAACGAGAACACCCCCCTGTCGCGCACCTGGCATACCAGGCTGTAGCTGGCCGCCGGCAGGTGCTCGTCTCTGGTTGCGCTGTGGTATTGCAGCCGGTCGATAAGCGGCTGTGGATGTTCCACGCGCACCCCCAGGGCAAAAGGCTTGGCCTCCACTCGAAATCCTTTCTGGTGCAACAGCCGATACACGTCGCGCGCGGAGTGGCCCGTCGCCAGGATCACCGCATCGGCCAGCCATTCTTCCGAAGCAGACACCTGCGGGGGCGCCTCGGCATGGGGCGAAGGAGCCGGCTCGGTGCGCACCCCCACCACCTGGCCGTCGCGCAGCACCAGATCGGTCACATGCCGGCCAAAAAACACCCGCCCCCCGTATTGTTCAATAGTGGCCCGCATGTTTTGCACCACTGCAGGCAGTTTATTGGAGCCAATGTGCGGATGCGCCTCCTCCAGAATGTCGGTCGGCGCGCCGTGCTCCACCAGCAGGCGCAGCACCTTGATCATGTTACCCCGCTTGACCGAACGGGTGTACAGCTTGCCGTCGGAATACGTGCCGGCGCCGCCCTCACCGAAACAATAATTGGAATGCGGATTCACCACGCCGAACTGCTGGATGGCGCGCAGGTCGCGCCGACGCGTACGGGCGTCCTGCCCCCTGTCGAGCACAATGGGCCGGATGCCCCGTTCGATCAGTTCCAGCGCAGCAAAATACCCCGCCGGGCCGGCGCCTACGATCACCACGGAGCGTTTGCCCGAAACCGGATGAAACCCCGACAGCACGGGCGCTTCGGGCGCATAGGCCTCTTCCGGGCCGTACACCTGGGCACGCAACCGGTACACGGGCCGGCGGCTGCGCGCGTCGAGCGAGGCTTTGAGCACCTCCACGTGCACGATTCGCTCCGGAGCCAGGCCGCTTTGCTGCGCTGCCTTGCGGCGGATCAACCCGGCATCGCGGCGCTCCTCGGGCAGCAACACGAGTTCGACGAGTTGGGGCATGGTCAGTTCTCTTTCAGAATCAGTTCCTGGACCGCCTGCCCTTCCGGCCACTGGTAAAAATCGGGAATGAACAGCTTGAGCAACACCACTTCGTCGCACCACACCCCGTTCCGGTTCTTCAAGGCCTTGCGCTCCTTGTCTTTCGACACCAGCGTCAGGTTGTCCCCTTCCCGGGCAGGGTCAAGGGCATAACGGCCTTTTTCGATCAGGTAGTCCAGGATTTCCGGAGAGGCATTCCATATCTGGATGTGTGTTTCCGCCAGCACATTGTCGGCAGCCCAGGGGATCAACTCGTAGCTTCCCACAATATCCAGAACAATGACCCTGGCGGAGTCGGCAGGAAATATCTGGTAGACGGTGCGTTCCATTTGTGCCCGGGCCGTCAGGGAGCAAAAGAACAGTGCAAAAGAAAAGAGGATTCGACGGTGCATGGCGTTGGCTGAAAAAACAGGTTTAATGCCGGGGTTGGGAATGGGAGCCGAAGTTACCGGAATATTTTTTTATAGAAAAAAAAATTGCAATGCTCCCCCAAAACGGAAAAACGACCATACCCTCAAAAGAGTAGCCGCACACAAAGTTGGCCCGGTTTTTGGCTTTTAATGCCTGACATTTGCCACTTGAACGCGCATATTTTACCGGCCCCTCCTAATCTTTTGTGATTGTGAAAAGAGTTTGCCTATCCGAACATAACGCCAACCGAGCTTGCCAGGCTTCGGTTATTCTGGCGCTGCCGACGGCCACCGAAAGCCTGAGCAGCCTGCTCACCGACGCTGAGATGCAGTTCCTCACGGGCGCTTTGGCCCGCCAGGTTCGGCAGTTCTTTTTTCCGAGACCCGACCAGACCCTCTTTGTGCGCATGCTGGAGCAGGGCACCGACGAGGCCGACACCTTGGAGATCACCCGCCGGGCGGGCGCCTCTTTTTTGGCCGACATAAGAACCAACCAACTCTGCGAGGTGGTGATCCGGACTGCGCATCCGGAAATTCCCGTGCTGGCCTTTGCCGAAGGGCTTGCACTCGGCAGTTATGCATTCAAAAAGTACCGGACCAAGTGCGAAAAAGAAACGCCCGAACTCGAGTACATCGGAATTGATGCACCCGGGATTGCGCCGGAAGCGATTCGGGAGCTGGATAGTGTGATAGAGGCCGTGTTCATCACCCGCGATCTGGTGAACGAGCCGCACATGCACTTCAACGCCGTTGCGCTGGCAGACGCCGCGCGGGAGGTCGCCAGCAATTACGGGCTGGGCATCGAGGTGTTGGGCAAAGAAGAGATCGAATCGCTGGGCATGGGCGGCCTGTTGGCCGTGAACCGCGCCAGCAGCGTACCACCCTTTTTCTGTATACTGGAGTGGAAACCGGAAACGGCCGTAAACCCGAAGCCCCTGGTGCTCGTCGGGAAAGGCGTGGTGTACGACACCGGCGGCCTGAGCCTCAAGACGCCCGAAGGCATGGAAACCATGAAATGCGACATGGCCGGCGCCGGCGCCGTACTCGGCGCCATGGCCGCAGCTGCCCGGAATAAGCTGCCTGTGCACGTCATCGGACTGATTCCAGCCACCGACAACATGATCGGCGAAAAAGCCCTGGCGCCCGGAGACATCATCCAGATGTACTCGGGCGACACCGTTGAGGTGGTAAACACCGACGCCGAAGGACGCATCATCCTCGCCGACGCCCTCCATTACGCCAAACGGTACGATCCGGAGCTGGTGCTCGACGTGGCCACCCTTACCGGCGCCGCCGTGCGCGCCCTCGGCAATCAGGCCATCTGCTACATGGGCAATGCCTCCCGGCACATCAAGGCCATGCTGGAAAACAGCGGATGGAATACCTACGAGCGTTGCGTGGAACTGCCGCTCTGGAAAGAGTACGGCGAAGAGCTGAAAAGCTCAATGGCCGACCTGCGAAACGTGGGAAATGGTCCGGCAGGCATGATTACTGCGGGTAAATTTCTCGAATATTTCGCCAATTTCCCATGGTTACACCTCGACATCGCCGGCCCTGCTTATCTTCGCAGCGCCAACGCCTACCGACCAAAGGACGGTACGGGCGTAGGTGTTCGTTTGCTTTACGACTTTTTGAAGCAACGGGCGAACGATTAACCGTTTTTTACCCCCACTCTGTACATGGATAATCTGGTTATAGGCGTCAGTTGCGGCGACGTCAACGGCATTGGCCTGGAGGTCATCTTGAAAGCCCTTGCCCTCAAGCAGGCCGCGCCCAGGCACAAAATCGTGTTGTACGCCGGCACTAAAGTAGTCGCTTACCACAAAAACATCATTTCCCAGGAAAATATACAGTTCTACAGCGTGGACAAACCCGCTGAAGCGCAGGCAGGCCGCATAAACATCCTTAATTGCTGGCAGGACAACATCAACATCAACCTGGGAAAAATCAGCGATGTCGGCGGCAAATGCGCCTTCCAGTCGCTGGAACGCGCCACACAAGACCTCAAAGACGGCGCCATCGACGCGCTGGTTACGGCGCCCATCCACAAAAAGGCGATGCAACTGGCTGACTTTCCGTACGCCGGGCACACCGAGTACCTGACCAACGCCTTTCAAGCCAAGGATGCGCTTATGCTCATGGTGTCCGACACCCTTCGCATCGGACTCGTCACCAACCACCTGCCTCTTCGCGCCGTAGCCGACAGCATCACCAAAGAGCTGGTCCTGCGCAAGATCCGCCTGCTGCACGAGACGCTGCGCATCGATTTTTCCATTGAAAAACCAACCATCGCCGTGTTGGGGCTGAACCCGCACGCGGGCGACGACGGCGCCATCGGCAATGAAGAGGAGACCTTGATCCGGCCAGCCATCGATGCCGCCAAGGAAAAGGATATTTTTGCCTTCGGCCCCTTTCCTGCCGACGGATTTTTTGGTTCGGGCGCTTTTCGCAAATACGACGGTATATTGGCCATGTATCACGATCAGGGTCTGGCGCCTTTTAAAACCCTGGCATTCGGCGGCGGCGTGAATTATACCGCAGGGCTGTCTGTTATCCGCACGTCGCCCGACCATGGAACGGCCTTCGACATTGCCGGCAAAGGAGAAGCCGACGAGACGTCGTTCATAAAAGCCCTTTACCTGGCCATCGACATCGTCCACAACCGCAGTGAATTCGTCGATATGCGCGCTAATTCCCTAGAACGGCGCAAACAAAAGGCCCTTCAGGCGGAGAATGGCGCCGACGAGGAGATTGTGGACCTCATCCCCGAAGATTAACCCCCAACCGTATGTTAGGAATAGATGTTGGCGCCAGCGGCATTAAAGGCGCGTTGGTAGACCTTGAAAACGGGAAAATACACGGCGAACGATTCCGGATTCCCACACCCAAACCCGCCACACCGGCGGCTATGGCGGAGTCATTTGCAGAAATGGTGCGGTATTTCCAATACCAGGGGCCGGTGGGCATCGGATTTCCGGCCATTGTCAAAAACGACGTCGCCCTGTCTGCCGCCAACATCGACGATTCCTGGATCGGTCGGTCTGTGGCGGATGTTTTCGACCCCTCCGGCCGGCACCCGGTCTTCGTGACCAATGACGCCGACGCCGCCGGTATCGCCGAAATGCGCTATGGCGAAGGGAAAGGGGAAGACGGCCTGGTGCTTCTGCTGACCGTCGGCACGGGCATAGGCTCGGCACTATTTTACCGGGGCCAACTGTTACCCAACACGGAACTCGGACACCTGATGTGGAAAAACGGCCGTCCGGTGGAGCAATACTGTTCGTCCGGTGCACGCGAGCGGCTCAAAATCAGCCGAATGGAATGGGCCGAGCGATTCAACAACTACCTGCATCACTTGGAGCGACTGTTCTCCCCTGATCTGTTCATTCTGGGAGGAGGCGAGAGCAAGCGTTTCGAAGAATATAAAGCGGTGTTGCACCCGTTGCGCGCCCGGGTAGTGCCAGCCCGGTTGTTGAACAACGCCGGCATCATCGGCGCGGCGGTGTACGCTACGGATCAGGTCAGGACCTGACTTTTTTCTTCCAGTGCCTTCAACTGTTGCTTCCGAACCCTGGCGGCAACCAGGATGCTGAACTCGTACAGGCCGTACAACGGTATAAAAACCATGATTTGCGACACTACATCCGGCGGCGTGATGATGGCCGCCGCGATCAGGATGATCAAGGCTGCGTAGCGTCGCGACGCCCGCATGAATTGCGGCCCAACCACGCCCACCCGGGCGAGGAAGTACACGACAATCGGCATTTCAAAAACCAGCCCCATCGGGATGGTGAACATGGTCATGTACGTCACGTATGACGACAAGGTGGGTGCGGTCACCGCCCCATCCAGCGTGTACCCCGCCAAAAAATTGATGGAAAACGGCGCAATGATGAAGTATCCGAAACCCACACCCAACAGAAACAGGGCGGTGCATTTGAACACCACACCGCGCACGGCCTGGCGCTCTCCTTCCATCAACCCTGGACGGACAAATCGCCAGAACTCCCAAAACACAAAGGGGAACGCGCAAATGAGACCCAGCCAGAACGAGACGAACATGTGCTGCATCAGCACCTCGCCCAACTGACGAGTGATGATGTCGAACTTGACCGGTTTGAAGCACATCTTTTCGCCCCACCCCAAGGCATGGGAGGTCGAACACATCAACCGGTAGGTGGGAAAATTTTCGTGGCGCGGCCCGAAGATCAGCGTCTCAAAAACGAAATTTTTGTTTGTCAGAAAGATGCCGCCAAAAACGGCGACGGCCAGAAAGGCGCGTAAGATGTGCGTGCGCAACTCGGCTACGTGCTCAAAAAAGGTCATTTCCTTTTCTGCCGGCGTGTTTTCCCTCACGTATTGTTGATCCAATGCCATGTTTGATGGTTACTTGCTACTTGATCGATTAGACCCTACAAATGTAAAATGTTACATCGGGTAAAAGTGCTTTTTATTGTGAACCCCGGCGTAAAAACCGCGTTCTTTGCCCAATGGCTTTTTTCTTGAATCGAAAGACACAATTGCTCGTGCTGATTGAGCTGATCGGTTGGATCGCTACCGGCCTGATCATTGCGGCAATCCTCTACCCCATCCACAAAAGCATGCGCGTTTGGCCATTCGAATTGTGGAACATCATCTATATTGTTGTGCTGGTCACCCTGTCGCGTTACCTGTTCCTGTTGCCCCATACCTTTCTGGCCAGCCGTCAGGTGCTCAAATTTATCATCATCATTTTGCTCATCCCCGCCACCTTTGCGTTGGTACAAGGGCTGAACGGCTTTATGACCTACGTAGAGGAACAGACCTGGTTGGAAATCACCGGACACCTGCCGCCTGCCGAACGACGGGCGATGGAGGAATACCTGTGGAACGAAATGATTTTTTTCGCGGCCGGCAGCATCATTTCGGCTCCTGTGCTGGCCGCCAGGTTGTTGATCAGCATCTGGCGTACGCACAATGAGGATCGCGCTTAGCGCTTGTGCCCTTTCAATCGCGCAGCGCCCGTCGAAGTATTTTGCCCACATTGGTTTTGGGCAACTCGCTTCTGAATTCCACTTTTCGGGGCACCTTGTATCCGGTCAGGTTTTCCTTGCAATACGCAATAATCTCGTTTTCGGTGAGCGACGGGTCTTTTTTTACGATAAATATTTTGACGCTTTCCCCGGATTTTTCGTCCGGCACGCCCAGGGCGGCCACCTCCAGCACTTTGGGGTGGGAGATGACCACGTCTTCAATTTCATTGGGGTAAACGTTGAAGCCCGACACCAGAATCATGTCTTTTTTGCGGTCTACGATCTGGAAAAAACCGTCGGGGTGCATCAGTCCAATGTCGCCCGTGCTCAGCCATCCTTCCGGGCTGATCACCTCGGCAGTGGCTTCCGGCCGGTTCCAGTAGCCTTTCATGACCTGCGGGCCCCGGCACTGGATCTCCCCGATTTCCCCTTGCGGGAGCGGTTCACCTTTATCGTTTACGATCCGCACGTCGGTCGATGGCGCCGGCATGCCGATGGTGCCTATGCGCATGGCGGCGTCGAAGGGATTGCAGGAGATGAGCGGGCTCGACTCCGTCATACCGTAACCTTCCGCCAGGCGGCATCCGGTGGTCTGTTGCCAGCGCTCGGCCACAGCGCGCTGGAGGGCCATACCGCCGGCCACGCAAATTTTCAGGGAAGAAAAGTCGAGCGTTTTAAAATCGCTGTTGTTCAGCAGCCCGTTGAATAGCGTATTGACGCCGGTAACCAGGCTGGGGCGGTATTTGCGCCAGTCTTTTATGAGTGCTTTGAGGTCGCGGGCATTCACAATGAGTATGTTGCGGCCGCCGATGCTCATGATGGCCAGGCAGTTCACCGTGAAGGCAAAGATGTGATAGAGGGGCAGCGGGCAAAGCGCCGTTTCTTCTGCTTCCTTCAGGTGCGGCATCATGATGGCCCTGATCTGGAGCATATTGGCCACCAGATTCCGGTTGGTGAGCATGGCGCCCTTGGCCACGCCGGTGGTGCCGCCGGTATACTGAAGGATGATGACGTCGTCGGGCTGGGTTTCAACCGGCTGAAGTTTGAGCGTTTTTCCTTTCGCCACGGCCTGGTTGAAGGACACGGCTCCCGGCAGCTCGAACTTGGGCACCATGCCTTTCCACCGCACCACGAGGTTTACGACCCACCCTTTCAGGCCCAGCAGCTCGCCGATGGAGGTGGTGATCACCGTTTGGATGTTGGTGTCGGGAAGTACCTGCTGCAGGTTAGCCGCAAAGTTTTCGGCGATCACGATGGCTTTGGCGCCCGAATCGATAAACTGATGGCGCATTTCACGCGGGGTGTACAAAGGATTGGTGTTCACGACCACCAATCCGGCATGCAGGGCGCCCAGCAGCGCAACCGGGTACTGAAGCAAATTGGGCATCATAATCGCAATGCGATCGCCCGGCGCCAGCCCGCGCGATTGCAGGAACGCACCGAAAGCCCGGCTTTGTTGATCCAACGCTGCAAACGTCATGGTTTTACCCATGCTGACAAACGCGGGCAAATTGGAATATCGGGTGGTGCTGCGTGCTACCATGGAAAGCACGGTCGGGAAGTCGTCGGGGTTGATGTGCGCCGGTACGCCGGCCGGATACTGTTGAAGCCAGGGCTTGTCCATCAGGAAACAAAGTTGATTTGTTGTTCAAGGCATTGCATCTACCAGGCTGAAGACCCCAAAGGCGGGAGTCGCCGCACCGGATTGATCGGGTCGGAAACGCACCTGGTGGGTAACGCCGGGCAGGAGGTCGAAGTAGTTATCGCTAAATGAACCGCTTATACTACTGCGAAGGTATACTTTTCGGGCCAGTTGTTTGCTGCGCAACGTGATGAGCCATCCGTCGTCGGTTTTTTCCTGCTCGAGGACGATGTTTGTCTTGGGCAACTCCTGCTTTTGGGCAGGCAGAAAATACGCCAGGCGCTGGTGCAGCATTTTCCCGTCCGGACTTTCCAGGAGGCACTGTACAAGCAGGTTGGTGCGTTTTTTGCCTGCCCAGGTATCCAGGGGTCTTTCGAGCAGCAAGCGGGCGGAATCGGGGGTTAGGCGTATGCTGTCCACCCGGATCTCATCCCGGATATCACCGTTAAAGGTCAGGAGCCGCACGGTCAGCCGGGCGGTCACGGTATCCGGTTTGTCGGAAACAGCATACACTGCGAAGCGGTTCTCCTCCACGAGTGGCAACACCGCCACCGGGCTGAATGCGTCGCGCACCGTATAGTGCAGCGCTTTCCACCTGCCCGAGCAATCGATGCTCGACCACGAGGCGCCGGGCCACACGTCGTTCAACTGCCAGTACAGGCTGCCCATGCAATACGGCTTGTTCCGGCGTTGGGCTTCCAGGCCGACGCGCATGCCGTCGGCCTGAAGTACCTGGCTGAGGTAAACAAAAGATTCAAAATCGGCGGGCACGTTCAGATCGCGTTTCATATACCGGGCAATGAGGGCATTGCCGCGCGGATGTTTTTGGTGGCTGAGCATCACCGGGCTGTCGAGGCGGCGGTCTTCAGGTAGGGTGAAGGACTCAATGGTTTCCCAGGACGGAAACGACTGGAATCCGAACTCGCTCATGAAGCGCGGCACCTTGTGGTTGAGCACCTCGAAAGGTTCTTCATCGTGCCAGACACCCCAGTAGTGGGCGTCGCCCTCTCGCATGGACTTGGGGTTCATGCGGCCGTACAGAGGAGAGCTCTCCCAATAGGGCACGCCCAGTGCGTAGTTGTTCACGTAGGTAGGCAGCAGATCTTTAAAAAAGGTCTGGTAATCCCGCCAGATGGTTTGTCGCTGGGCCTCGGTGAGCGGCATTTGCCATCCCCAGTTGTGCCAGGCTTCGTTGTTTTCGTTGTTTCCGCACCACAGGGCTATGCACGGATGTTTGCGCAGGCGCTCCACCTGCTCGTATGCTTCTGCGGATGCATTTTTGAGGAATGGGCCGCTGCCGGGGTACATGGCGCAGGCGAACATGAAATCTTGCCAAACGAGGATGCCCTTGGCGTCGCACAATTGATAGAACAATTCGTCTTCATAAATGCCGCCGCCCCAAACGCGCAGCATGTTCATGTTGGCCCCCAGGGTTGCATCGATGATTTGCCGGTACCGGGCCGGTGTCACCCGGTCTTGAAAGATGTCCAGGGGAATCAGGTTGGCGCCTTTGGCAAAAACGGGCTTCCCGTTCAGGCGGAAGTAAAAGGTCGTACCATCGCCATCGGGCTCGGTGACCAGTTCGATGGTGCGGATGCCAAAACGAACGTCGGTGCTTTCTATGGTTTTGACGCCCCTTTTCACCTCAAAATTGACGTCGTACAGATAAGGCTCGCCCATGCCGTTGCACCACCACAGTTGGGGGTCGGGAATGTCGAAGGTCATGGAGTCCTCGTGTACCCCCGGGTAGCAGTATCGGTCTTCTATGGTTTTGCGCTTGTTTTCCCGAGAGATAAAGGACACCTTTCCTTCAAAATCGGCCTGGTAGCGCACCCGAATCACCATACGGGCGCGGTTGTTTTCGAGGGTGCGAAGGTCGACGTGCACATCCTCCAGCAACAGGTCGTCCCACGCCAGCAACTCGGGGGCTTTCAGTATCCCGGTTCCTACGAAACGAGGCCCCCAATCCCAGCCGTAGTGAAACTGCGCTTTGCGTGTCAACGTTCGAATGCCGCCCGGGAGTTCGTATCCCAGGGCATCCCAGGTCGACTGCATTTTTTTGATCGGGCTTTCGAAGTAGATGTGCAGGTGGTTTGTTCCTTCGCGCAAAAAAGGTTTCACATCGGCCTTCCACGTTCGGAACATGTTATCCGTTTCCAGAATCAGGCTGTCGTTCAAAAAAATTTGCGCGTAAGTATCCAGCCCTTTGAATACCAGCTCCAGATGGCGGTGTTGCAGGTCGGGACCCGCTACTTCGAAAGTGCATTGGTACTCCCAATCCTGCTGCTCAATCCACTGCAACTTCATCTCATTGTCGCGGTAAAAAGGATCTTCGATCAGGCCGTGCTGAAAGAGGGCGGTGTGCGTGCTGACGGGCAGGGTCACCGGAAGCCAGGCGCCTTCATGCGCTTGCCGGAACGACCAGTTGCTGGTGAGGGCAGTGAAACGCGGCGCTTGCATGGATTGGGTGTGGATGGGCATAACAATCAGCACAAGCGCTAAACAAATAAAATTCCGGAGCATGTCGGGTACACTATGATTGGCTCAAAGGTAAAGCAGTCTTTGCCCCTCTGTGTGCTTAATCGGCCTAAATTCAACTGTTTTGCAATAAAATTGTTACTTTTTAACTGTTAGATTTGGAAATAGGCTAAATTTGAGCGAAAATTTGCAAATTGAAAGCCTTGCGTACTGTGTATGCTGGACAATGAGCCCGATGAAGCCAGTTTTTTCGCCTTATGTCTGACCAAACCATTCGTCTCCCGCAAGTCGGCGACCTCGCCCCAACCTTTAGCATCTCCAGCTCTAAAGGACGGATTGACTTTCCGCAATACTGCCGGAATTGCTGGTGTGTGTTGTTCGCCCATCCGGCCAATTTCACCTCTGCCTGGGAGATGTATTCTGCCTTCCTGGCTTTGAAGGAACGCTGGCTGGACGAGCGCAACACCAAATTTATCGCCTTGAGCAATGAACCGCTCAAGCACAGCAGCGCATGGTCGGATAAAGCGCGCCGATACCTCGGTATTTACCTGAAAACGCCGGTGATCGAAGACCTTGACTTCCAGATCGCCAACTTGTACGGCATCGCCTCGGGCCGGCGCCCCATAAAATCCTTCGATCGCCTCGCGTTCATCATCGACCCTATGGGCGTCATCCGCATGATCATCAACCGACCGCTGCCCAATATCGAATCTGCCATCCTGACCATCCAGCAGGCGTTCGACCAGCTCCGAAGCAACGACATGGCCTGTAAGGTGGACGCCAACCTGAACGACCTGAGCCGCCAACCCATCCCGGAGGTGTCGGACCTGCCCGCCGGCAACCCAAAAGCCTGGCGTATGAAACCCGCCTACTTCCGGCGAACCAGCCTGATCTGGAACTGAACCGGAGAGAACGGCAAAAAGAAAAGGGACCGGCGTTTCGCGCCGGTCCCTTTTTGTTGGTCCACAAGGATTCGAACCCTGACATACAGAACCAAAATCTGCTGTGCTACCGTTACACCATGGACCAATACCCCCTTTTCGGGAAAAGCGGGGCAAAGATACACCGCTTATTGTTTTCGTGCAAGAGCCAAGCTAAAAAAGTCCGCTGTTATGCGGACTTTTTTAAGCCTGCGGCTTGCCGTTTGGCGGCGCGCAATTTGCCGTTTTTGGGGCGGCTGTTGCCGTGGGAACCGCGGCGGATCTTGCCGCGTTTGCTCCTGAAATCTCCTTTACCCATTGGTTTGCAGTTATTTGATTGCTTCGGTGGGCGCCCCTACCGTTGCGGTTGATGATTTAGAGGCGCAAAGTTAGCCGGTTTGAATCAAATTTCACAGCAAATTATCCTTTGTCGAAGCGCAACTCTTGAATGTTGACCGCGTCTCCGCTGTTTTTCAGGTAAATGTAGACCCGGTACGTACCGGCATCGGTGGTCAGGTTTCCAATGCAGTATTGGTCGCTGCTCTCGCGGCTCGCTCCCTGGTGTACTTGTTTGAAACCCGCGGGTTTGTTGGCGTTGAAAAAGCCGCGAACCACTTCGCCGGCTTTGGCTTTTGGATACAGGCGCTCGGATCCGGCAATGGAAATTTCTACGTTATCGGCAAAATAACTGCTCAAAGCAGCCACATCGCCGGCGCCAATGGCCTTTTTAATGGCCTCCAGCCCGGGATTGCCCTGGTTGGCCCAGGCCATCAACGGGGCGAATAGCAATATTAAAAGTGCTTTTTTCATCGTGTTCAGGTTGTGCAGCAACAAATGTAAGGATTCATTGCAGTGTCTTTGACGGGCATGTTCTGAACAGTAACTGACAAAAGGCACTATTTAGTGTTAAGCGGGTGTTAAATCCCTAAAGAGCAGGCAGCGCAGCCGCTATATTATGCGTAAAGCCGGGCCGGCTACCGATCCAGCTCGTCGAGACCATATTGTTCAATAACGTGCTGCATGGCTTTTGCCCCGCCGGCCACACCCGGGGCGCCGCTCCGTTCCAGGGCTTTTACCCAGCCCCTCCAGTCCTTGCCGGATTGCTTGCGCACCTCTCCATACCATTCCCGGCTGCTCATGAACACGCTGAAATCGCGGAAACTCTCCCACGCCGTTTCATAGCGCCTGAAACAGGCCCCGTCGTTTTCAAAGGTGTCGCCCTCCCAGTCGGACGTGCACGGAAGCGCGAAATAGTTGTTCGCCTTTATCGCCGGTGTTCTTTTCCCCGCTTGGCTGTTGACAAACGCGTACGCCAGGGTAACAGCCGCCGGTACACCGTATTTTTTGCGTTCCGACACAGCTACCCGGGCGAACCGTTGGAAAAATGCCAGGGCGGCGTCTTCTCCGATGGCAGGCATGGCCGAGACGGGCTGTTCCGGTGTTGCCAAAACACCCAGTAACGCCGCATCCCCGGACGCTGTGGCCGGTTCCGCTGTAAATATGGGAGAACGGGTACTTACTGCCGACCAGCCGCCGAAATACCTGAGCAGCGCAAGCACAATAAGGATAGCCAATGCCATGTGAAACCAGTATTTTTTACAAAAATTCCAAATTGCCGGGATAGTCATCGCCTGATGGTTTTGTGCATCCATGATTGTGCAAATATAAAACAATTCGTTTCTTGTTTGCAACTTTTTGTTGAAAAAAAATTTCATTTAAATTGCTATAATTTGTTTTATGTTTGCGTTGCGGCAATTGTCGCCATTTGTGGACCATGACGCTTGACCACGCACAACAGGCCTTGAAAAAATACTTCGGCTACGACGCCTTCCGACCCATGCAGGCCGAGGTCATCCGCGCCGTTTATACAGGCGCCGACGCGCTGGTGCTGATGCCCACCGGCGGGGGCAAAAGCATCTGCTACCAGATCCCGGCCGTCACCCTTCCGGGCACAGCGCTGGTCATCAGTCCGCTGATCGCTTTGATGAAGGATCAGGTGGAGGGCCTGCGCGGCAACGGCATTCCGGCCGCCTTCATCAACAGCAGCCTGCCCCCCGACAAACTGCGCGAAGTGGAGGACGCCGCGTTGAAAGGAGACATCCGGCTGCTGTACGTCAGCCCCGAAAAGGCCGTCTCGCAGGGCTTCCAACCCCTCCTCCGCCGTATGCAGGTCAGCCTGATCGCGATCGACGAAGCCCATTGCATTTCCGCCTGGGGCCACGATTTCCGGCCGGAGTACACCCAGCTGCGTTTTCTGAAAACCCTTTTTCCGGCAGTACCCCTGATTGCCCTGACTGCGACTGCCGACCGGCTTACGCGCAAGGACATTGCCGACCAGCTTCAACTGCGCGAACCCCGGCTGTTCGTCGATTCGTTCGACCGGCCCAACCTGAACTTGCAGGTCCGACCCGGGCAGAATCGCTACAGTCAACTCCTCGACTTCCTCAGCGTCCGGAAAAAACAACCCGGCATCATCTATTGCCTGTCGCGCCGCTCCTGCGAAGAGCTGGCCACCAAACTGTGTCGCGACGGGCACCGGGCCGCCCCTTACCACGCTGAAATGAGCGCCAAACAGCGCAATACGGTGCAGGACGACTTCATTTACGACCGCACGCCCATTGTCTGTGCGACCATCGCCTTCGGCATGGGCATCGACAAAAGCAACGTGCGGTTCGTGATCCACTACAACCTGCCGAGAAATCTGGAGGGGTATTACCAGGAGATTGGCCGGGCCGGCCGGGACGGGTTGCCGGCCGATGCCCTTTTGTTTTTCAGTTATAGCGACGTTGCCACTTACCGGCGTATGTTCGAAGACGGCGACGCGCCTCCCGAGCAAACAGCCCTAAAACTGAGCAAGCTGCAGCGCATGTACGAGTTTGCCGAGTCGCCCGTTTGCCGGCGCAAAACCGTGCTCCACTACTTCGGCGAGCCCCACGACGGCAATTGCGGCAATTGCGACGTATGCCGGAATCCGCCGCAGGCCTTCGACGGTACCGTGCCCGTGCAAAAAGCGCTCTCCGCCCTCCAACGGTGCGGCGAACAGGTCGGCATGCTCCTGCTGGTCGATGTCTTGCGGGGGAGCGCCAAACGGGAGGTACTGGAAAGAGGGTTCCACCTGATCAAAACCTACGGCGCCGGAAAGGAATTTTCCGCCGAGCACTGGATATTTCTCCTCTCCCAAATGCTGCACCACGGGTTGTTGGAGATGGTGTACGACGAGCACAACCGCCTGCGCATAACCGACGAAGGGCGCGAAGTGCTCTACGGGCGGAAGTCCATCCGCCTCGCCGTACCGCCCCGACCGGAAAAGTACACGCTGGCAGGAAAGGCGCAACCGGCGCCAAACCCGGGCGCCAACGAACTTTTCAGACAACTGGTCGAACTCCGCCGCCGCCTGGGCCAGGAGCGGGGCATACCACCCTATCTGATTTTTAGCGACGTTACCCTCGAACTCATGTCCGTCAGGCGGCCCGGTACCGATGCCGAACTGCTGAAGATCAGCGGTGTGGGCGAACGCAAACTTCACCTGTACGGCAACGACTTTCTGGATGCCATCCGTCGGTTTTCCCCATAAAAAAAATCGCAGTGCGCTTTCGCACCGCGACTTATTGAGTCCGTATCATCTCATAAGTTGTTCTTGACCTTGTCCGCCAGGAAAAGGGAATAACGGGATTATATTATCTGTTCTCCAAGGATTAGTGTTGCTCGTGCGAATGGGTGAACCTTACCCATAAAAGGATGCATCAAAGGTAAGGGCGTCGTTGAGCGCTGGCGTAAACACAAAAGCCGCCCTTGTGAGGTCGAAGAACACCGCACCGGAAGCCCTGCTAATACTACAAAAATGTGATAATCAACAATAAGCAACTAGCAAAAAAAATCCCGCCACGCACTTCAGCGCGGCGGGATGCCTAAATATAATCTCATGAAAAAGTTCGAAAGAAGGGTTGGTCGGCAGGGATTTCTGTCCAGGAAGTTCCGCGGCGCTCGTTTGCGCCGCGGTGTTCCTGTATGTAATCTCATGAAAAGTCGTCCAATCGAATTGTCTGAAGCGTTTTGTTGATGAAGTTTCCCAGGTAACCCGGGAAAGAACCGCAGTGCTCATTTGCACTGCGGCGGTTTCCCGATATAATCTCATGAAAAGATGTCCAGTGAAGTTGTCTGTAGCGCTTTTGATGACACAAAGATCAGGGCGCCCGGTGCTTCCTCCCAGCCCGGTTTACAGGGTTCGATCACCCGCTGAAAAATGGCTGAATGAGCGACAAATTTGCCTTATCATTCTGATTACAAGCGCCTTACTTCACAATAAAATAGCGCTCTCTTTTCCTTTTGCACCTTTTTTTGTTCCTGTGAGACGCTCCAGGACCGGAGGTATGGGCAAAAAAAACCGCGGCACTCGTTTGTGCCGCGGCGGTTTCCCGTATATAATCTCATGAAAAGTCCTTGTCTGTGGTCATCAACAATCAACCGGCTTTATTCGTGCGCTGCGTTGTTTGTTATTGACAGTACAAAAGTGCGGCAGTGCTGCAGAGATAAAAAGAACAAAAAAAGGCGTTTGTTGAGCTTAAATTATTATTAAAATCGCACAATTTATCATAAATATAACATTATCAATAATTTAACTTACTGTTTTTTGATAGTTTTGTTGAAAAAAAATAAAAAAATTGCCCATTTTTTTTCTGAAATTCGATCAGAATGCGGCTAAAGTTTCTTTGGGGAGCGCTGTTTGGGTGGTTTTTCGGTTGCATCTGTTGAGAAAGCGTCACTTCGAAAGCAAATTCTGTGCAGATTGGGGTATGGGCAAAAAAAAACCGCGGCACTCGTTTGTGCCGCGGCGGTTTCCCGTATATAATCTCATGAAAAGTTCCTAATCAGGTTGTCTGCGTTGTGTCGGTTGTTTTTTCCTGCACATCATTGACAGTACAAAAGTGCGGCAGGTCTGCACAAGTGGAAAGAACAAAAAAAAGCGTTTGTTGAGCAAAATTTAAGGAGTAAATTTTACAAATAATTGATTATTAATTTATTGTGAAATAAATGTATTGGCTTTTGTTAAAAAACATCGGAAAATTTTTTTTATTTTTTCCGCTTTTTTTTGTCGGGCATCCTACAAATGGGTGTACGAAGCTGACCGGAAGGCGCTAAAACGGGGTGGAGCATGCACCGATGTAAGGCTCAGCGCATCACGGCAACCGGCATCATGGGGTCGAATGTTCCTTTGATGACGGGGCTTTGGCGGTTTCCGGTGTAAGCGCGCACCTGTTCGTATACGTAGGTGTAGAGTTCGTGGATACCCACCACTTTATCGTTGTTTTTATCGGCTTCGCCTTTGAGTCCGCGGATCAGGAAGTGGCTGAACACGCCTTGGCGCAATCCGGAGGATTCGAGGGAGGTTTCTTCGGCTTTGGACGACATGATGATGGCTGTTCCGGAAACGGATTTGCTCAGGTTGGCGTAATAGGCGTTGAGCATGGTTTCCTCCTCCGTGGAGCGCATGGCGAACAGGCTCCCGGAGTGGCAGGCGTCGGCCACACAAAGTTTGTACTTGGCCCGGCTGTTGTTGAAGATCAGGGATATTTCTTCGTGGGCGATTTTGTTGTTGAACCCGTCGAAGTCGATGGGCAGGAACGACCCGTTCAGGCCGTGACCCGAGAAGTAAAAAAGCACCAGGTCGCCGGGGGCCGCTTTGCTGAAGAGGGATTTCATGGATTCGAGCACATTTTCGCGGGTGGCATCTTCGTCTATGAGGACGCGCACCTGGTCGTCGGGCAGGGCGCCGCCTTCGGGGCTTTTCAGGAAGGCAAACACCCGGTAGGCGTCGTCGTCGGTGTATCGAAGCGCCGGCATGTGGTCGTAGGAGGCCACACCGACCACCACGGCCCATACTTTGGGCATTTCAGCAGGCTCGGTTGCGGGTCCGCGAGTCGGCTCCTGGCCGGCAACGGGGTCCGGATTTTCCTTGCCGAGGTATTCGCCGTTTTGCCAGTAGCCGCGCACGGTGGTGCCGTCGTGCAACACCAGCGTACCCTGACCACCGAACGCGCCGTTCTGCCACTCGCCCTGGTAAACATCGCCGTTGGCGTATATGCATTCACCGCGTCCGTGGGGTTGGCCGTCGCGAAACGCCCCGACGTACTTGGCGGATCCCGCCTTATATATATAGGTGCCTTTTCCGTTTTCGCAGTCGCCATCCATGCAACCGGTCTTTCCGCCCAGCGCCAGAGAGCCCCCGACGAACTCGCCGTTGCGCCATTCGCCGCTTTCCACCTCTCCATCGGGCTTGTACAGGGTGCCGGGGCCGTGCGGGTAGTTCTGATGAAATTTGCCCTCATACCGTTCGCCGTTAGCGAAGTAAAATTTGCCCTGCCCCTCAAATTTTCCGTTTCGGAACTGACCGTCGTACTTGCTGCCGTCCGCATAGGCAAAAACGCCCTGCCCGTTCTCGCAGTCGCCGTTCAGGCACCCGACCTGTATGTTGGTGCCGTCGTCTTGTTTTTCCTCCTCCTTTTTGGCAATATACTCTTCGAGCACCTTGCCGCTGGCGTCCACCGGCTTACCTTTTTTCCACAAGCCGTTGCGGGTGGTGCCGTCGGCGTACGTTTTAGTGCCTTTGCCATCCGGGTAGCGGTGGGCCCATTCGCCCTGGTACTTGCTGCCGTCTGTATAATAGCAGACGCCGACGCCGTGGATCTCGCCGTTTTTAAAATGGCCGATGTATTTGGCGCCGGAAGGGTATACGTAGGTACCCTGGCCATTCTGACAATCGCCCTGGATGCACTGGGCTGTGGCGGAGAAGACCACCGCCCACAGAAGAGCGACGGTGAGGCGGAAATGTAACATAGCGGGGATTTATATTTTTGAACAGACGGGTAAATAACCGGTAAAAGTGCGGGTTTATTGTTCAAAAAAAGCGCCCATCTGTCGTAACTTTGCGTTGTTTTTTGCGTTCACCGGTTTATTCGTTCGAGGTATGGCCCGTACACGGCGTGCACAATCCCTGTTGCAGTTTGCGCTTTTTTGCGGTGTGGTGCTGTTCGCCAACATCATCGCCGGCGCTTTTTATGCTCACCTCGACCTGACGGAGGAGAGGCGCTTTACCCTGACGCGCCCCACCCGGGCCCTGCTTCAGGAGGTGAAAGACCGCGTGTACGTACAGGTGTTGCTGGAAGGCGATTTCCCGGCCGGATTCAAGCGTTTGCAGGACGCCACGCGCGACATGCTGGTTGATTTCCGGTCGGTCAACCCGCAAATCGACTACCAGTTCGAAGATCCGGGCGCCGGCACGGTGGAGGAGATCAACAGCCGGCGCAAGGCACTGGCCCAGGACGGCATTGTGCCCGTCAACCTCCGCGTGAGCGACCAGGGAGAGACCTCCCAAAAGCTCGTTTACCCGGTGGCCGTGTTCCACTACGGCAGCCGCCGCATGCCGGTCAAGCTGCTTGAAAACGAGTCGCCCACCCTCAGCCCGGAGCAGGTGATCAACAACTCGGTCAGCTTGCTGGAGTATAAATTCGCCAACGCAGTCAAAAAACTCATGTCGCCCCAGCGCCCGGTAATCCTGTTCACCGAAGGGCATGGCGAGCTGGACGACCTGCAAACGGCCGACCTGGAGCGGAGCCTGCGCCAGTTTTACGACGTGGACCGGGTAAACCTCGACTCGGTCGTGCACCTCAAACCGGAAGTCTGCGCCTTGCTGGTGGTCGCCAAACCCCGGTTCCCTTTCTCGGAGAAAGACAAGTTCAAGATCGACCAGTACGCCATGCACGGCGGAAAAATTATGTGGCTCATCGACCGCCTGGGGGCCGATCTGGACAGCATGCGCCTCAGCAGCCGGTTTGTTCCATCCGACTATCCGCTCAACCTGGAAGACCAACTCTTCAAATACGGCGTGCGCATACAACCCGACCTGGTGCTCGACATGGAGTGCACGCGCATCCCGCTGCAGGTGGGTCAGGTGGGCAACGCACCCCAGTTCGACCTGTTCAAATGGTATTACCACCCCGCAGTGATCCCCGATGGACAGCACCCCATCGTCAAAAACCTGGATCGCATCGAACTGCGTTTTTGCTCCAGCATCGACACCATACGCACCAAAACGGACATCCAAAAAACGCCTATACTCACCAGCAGCCGGTACAGCCGGTTGCAGTTCAGCCCGATCGACCTGAACTTCGAGATCCTTAAATACGACCCCATCCCGGAAAAGTTTGACAAGGGAAAACAGATCGTGGGCGTACTGCTGGAAGGCGTATTTCCCTCCAATTTTGAAAACCGGGTGTCCGATGAGATGATGGCCGGCCTGATGCGCCTGGGCGTCACCTACCGGTCGCACAGCGAACCTACCCGCATGCTGGTGATCAGCGACGGCGACGTAGCCGCCAACTTTGTGCGCAACCGCGAAGCCAAAGAGTGGCTTCCCCTGGGCCTCAACCGGTTTGAAGGCCACACTTACGCCAACAAGGACCTGCTGCTGAACGCCGTAGAATACCTGCTGGACGCGAACGGCATCATCGAAGCGCGTTCGCGGGAGGTAAAACTCCGCCTGCTCGACACCGTGCGGGCCAAAAAGGAAAAACCCCTGTGGCAAGCGCTGAACATCGGCCTGCCGCTGGTCTTCCTTGGCGTATTCGGCTGGCTGTTCAACCATTTCCGCAAACGCCGCTACGCCCAACCGGAAAAAGCATGATCAAACGCATCGTCAAAATGACGTTCCGGCCGGAGGCGGTGGACACTTTCCTGAACAACGTGTTCGAACCCAGCAAAAGCCGTATTCGTGCTTTCCCTGGGTGCCTGCACATGGAGTTGCTGCGCGCAGCCGACCAACCTAATGCGCTGTTCACCCTCAGCATTTGGGAAAGCCCGGATGCATTGGAAGCCTACCGGCAGTCGGAACTGTTCCAGTCGACCTGGGCAAAAACCAAGGTGCTTTTTGCGGAGAGAGCGGAGGCCTGGTCGGTGGAGGGGGTGGATGGAGTGCGGTGGTGAGTAATAGTATTTCCTCCGATACAAAACGAAACCTTTTCCTCAGCCTTCTCATACCTTAGCCGGCATGAAAACCCTGTTCTTTTCGTCTATCCTTTTACTTTGCTCCCTGACCGCCACGGCACAACAACCCGGCGCCCCCCTGCTCACCGACAGCGCGCGCATCAGCCTGCTCACCGGATCGGCCGGCAAAGACCTGTACAGCATCTTCGGACACAGCGCCATCCGCGTGACCGACCCGGCCCTTCAGCTCGACCGCTGCTACAACTACGGCACCTTCGACCTGGAACAACCCAACTTTTACCTGCTTTTCATGCGCGGAAAACTCCAGTATTTTCTGAACCCCGAACGCTACCGGGACCTCGTGTACGGCTACAGCATCGAGCAGCGCAACCTCCAGGAACAAGTGCTCAACCTCAACGACAGCATGCGGCAAAGGCTGTTTGAACTCCTGCAGGAAAACCTCAAAGAAAAAAACCGGTACTACCTTTACGACTTTTTTTACGACAACTGCTCTACGCGCATCCGCGACCTGTTCGAAACCTTGTCCAGCGATCAACTGCAGTACAACCACGACAGCCTGCCCCTCGGCATGACCATGCGCGAACTCCTGCACAGCAAGCTGCAACCCATCCCCTGGACGCGATTCGGCATGGACCTCCTCCTCGGCCAACCAACCGACAAGGTGGCTACCCCCGACGATTTTATGTTCCTGCCCGATTACCTGCACGACGTGGTGGGCAGAACCCGCCTGCCCGACGGACAGCCACTGGTGGCCTTCGAACGCCTCACCCCGGATACCCCGTACCCGCCGCCCAGCTTGCGGCCGCCGTTTTACGCCCAGCCCTGGTTCGCCACCACCTTGTTTGCGTTGCTGGGGTTGTGGCTATTGCGTTTCCCGGCAGCTGTCCGGTTTCTGGCGCAGACGCTCTCCTGGGTACTTGGCCTTTCAGGCCTGCTGATGCTTTTCATGTGGGTGGGCACAGATCATGTAACCACCAAAAACAACTGGAACCTGCTGTGGGCCTTGCCTACCCACCTGATTTTTATTTTCACTCCCTGGCGCCGGTACCATTGGATGGCGGCCGGCGCACTGGCCTTACTGGTGTTGTTGGGGTGGTTTTTCATTCCGCAACAACTGCCGGTGGAAGTGGCGCCGGTGTTGGGGTTGATTTTGGGGGTGGGGTGGTGGTGGTTTTGGGGACCCACGGCTAAAGCCGTGGGCTAATGGGGTGTTAATGCGATTTGAAGGCTTCGATTAACGTTTTGAAGATGATTTTTCCGTCATTTGCTTTTAGGTGGTCTACTAAAACCAGGGCTCGGTGAATGCGTTTGTCGCTATCCTTTACGGCGCCTACGTAATACAATATATTGCGCTGTTTGCCGGGGGTGAGGGCGTGGAAGAGTCGATTTCCCTCCTCGTCGGACGCCAGAACAGCCTCCAACTCTTCGGGCATGGGCAGACCATAGGCGCTTTCGTCGCTGACGATCGAGGCGGTTACCGGGCTGCCCGGTTTTAGCTTCAGGGCGTCGCGCCGTTTTTTATTGATGTTGATGAACCACGCGCCGTCGCCCCGGGGCATCAGGGCGCACTGGAAGGTTTCAGTTCCCTGGAGGGTGCAGATTACCCGTTTGGCGTTGGCCGCGACGAACACCTCCGCCACCACAGGAGGTACCACGATGTGGAAACCCCAGAGGTTTGAGTCGAACTTTTCCAAGCGGGTTTCGAACGAATGCGGTTCACTTACGGGCATACGTGCAGCAGGTCTTGGTTACAACATTTCCGCCAACAAGCCTTCTTTCAAGGCGTAGGTAGAGGTTAGGATTTCTTTTATGTGGGTATTGTCCAAAACGGCATTGATCAGGAGCACGGCCGGCACAATCATATCGACCCGCTCCGGGGGCAAGCCCGGCATGGCCAGCCGTTCGGCGCGTGTGCTGTGTAGAAAGGTTTGGGCCAGGCCGAGGTACTCGTCTGTGGATACCCGGCCGTAGGTGGCGGGCTTGGTTTCCGGGTCGAGCAGAAACTGGTCGATCACGTCGAATGTCCCGGAAGCGCCAATCAGCGTATCGGTCGGATGGTTTGTCAATGCCTGCCACAGCGGCGCCAGCTCGCTTTTAACAAATCCGGAAAGGGCGTCCATCTGGGCGTCGGTGATGGGGTCACCGGGCTGAAAACGGTTGAGCAGCACCCCGGCGCCCAGGGGAAAACTATGCATCCAGCGCACTCCCCGGGCGTCCGCCAAAATAAATTCAGTGCTGCCGCCGCCGATATCCATGATGAGTGCCGTGCCGGGGGGCCACGGAACGGCCTGACGCACCCCTTTATAAATGAGTTCGGCTTCGCGCCGGCCGTCGATCACCTCTGCCCGGATATGCAACGTTTGGAAGATGGCCTCCAGCAGATCGGGTGCATTTTGGGCGGTACGCATGGCGGCGGTACCTACCGCACGCACTTGCTCAGGCGCCACACCCACCCGATCCAGTTGGGCGCGAAAATGCTGAATGGCGTCCATAGCCCGGATAAAAGGCGCCTCCACGATGCATTCAATGCCGTTTTCGGCGAGCTTGACGTACCGGCGCTCGCGGTAAAGTTCTTGCCAGGCGCCCACGCCGTTTTTTTCTGCGATCAGCAAATGAAACGTATTGGTGCCCAGGTCTATGACGGCTGATTTCATGTTTGGATCGTGCATTAAAGGTATTGGAAAGGCCACTGGGACAGCCCGTGTGTGCAACCGATTTAAAAAACGTACAATGCAGAAAAGTACAGGCTGTGCGGTCTCCAGGCTTCCGAAGCGGGCGGGGTGTCCCAGTCGGCAGGCTGATAAATCGGCGCCAGGGAGCGCACCCAGCGGAAGTTGAATCCCAGGTGCCTGTTGGCGAAAAAGGTGGCGCCCAGCAAAATACTAAAGTCGTTTTTGTTCAGGTAGTCGGGCACAACGGCCTGGATAGCCGAAAGATCGTCTCTTACTTTTGTATTCATCAGACGCGCATAGGAAAAACCCGCGTTGAAGTACATGCGGTAAAAGGCGTTGTTGTCGGCATCTTCGGCCAGCCAGTCTTTAAAATGGATCTGTACCGGCACTTCAATATAGTTCAGGGTGGCGGAGTAGTAGGCCTGATCCGGGTTGTTTTGCACCAGCTCGTTTTGTGCCCCGCGCTGCACAAAGAGCAACTCCAGGCTGGGCTCCCAACGCTCCGACAGCAGGATGCCCACCCGGCCGCCACCCATGAAGCCGAGCTTGTTGTACCCGGCCGATTCGTCGCCGTCGATCTGTGAAGCGGTGAAGCCGGCAACCAACCCGCCGGTAAAACGCTGCTGGGCAATGGCGCCAACCGACAGGCCCATACAAAACGTACAAAAGACGTAGAAAGAAAGTGCTCTCATGTTTAATTCGTTTGTGGCAAAATTCCGAATGTTTAAGCAGAAAATACGGCGCAATGTTTGAATCAGCCGGCTTTTTGTGTGGGGTTGGGATAAGAACGGGCCAAACGTGTGTTCATTTCCATTTTTCAGATACCTTTGCTGTGTCAGGGCCAAGCCAAAACACCCATGCGCTATTCCATCACAACATTAAAAAAACTGGAAGAGTTGTTCCGAGAACTGGACTACGCTGTCCGGTACGAAAAAGGCAGTTTCCAGAGTGGATACTGCATTGTGGAACACCGCCGCATTGCGGTCATCAATAAGTTTTTTGACACCGAAGCCCGCATCAACTGTTTGCTCGACATCCTGTCGGGCATCGAATTCGATCTTGATCGGCTGTCGCCCAAATCCCGCGAACTCATTGAAAAGTGGAAAAAAGAACAGGCGGACGCAAACTGACCCTGCTCGGCACCGGCACGTCGCAGGGTGTTCCGGTCATCGGATGCGCATGCGCCGTTTGCCGCTCCGCAGACCCACGCGACAAGCGCCTGCGCTGCTCGGCACTGTACGCCGAGGGGCCCTTGAATATCCTGATTGATTCAGGCCCCGATTTCCGACAGCAAATGCTGCGCGAAAAAGTGCAACACCTCGACGCCATACTGCTCACCCACGAACACAACGACCACATCATCGGGCTGGATGACATCCGGCCGTTCAACTTCCGCTCCGGCCGGCCCATGGCGGTGTACGCACTGCCCCGGGTGCTGAATGACGTGCGCAAGCGATTTGAATACGTATTCACCGATCAGGTACCCGGGCTCCCCCGGATTCAACTGCTGCCCATTGACCCGGAGCAAATGCTCCAGTTTGGTTTTTTAACGGTTCAACCGGTGCGGATTCTGCATGGCACACTGCCCATTGTGGGCTTTCGCATCGGAGACCTGGCCTACCTCACCGATGTCAAGCATCTGCCCGCCACCGAGTGGCACAAGCTGGACGGCGTGCGCTACCTCGTAGTCAGCGCGTTGCACCACCACGAACACCCCAGCCATATGAACCTCACGGAAGCGTTGGCTTTCGTCGAACGATTGAGCCCCGAGCAAGCGTGGCTCACCCACATCAGCCACCATATGGGCCTCGCCGCCGAAGTGGAGCAGATCCTGCCCGGGGGAATCCATTTAGCATACGACGGACTGGAGATATCCTGCTAATTTTGCCGTTCTGATCTTATCGCGTTGCAAAGCGTACCTCTTTCATACTTACACCTCGATTGGGCCGACCGGTTGCGCAACTGGGCAACTTTTCTGGTCCTGGCCCTGCATGTGGCGGCGCCCGTCGCCCAGGAAAACACCGACTTCAGCAGCAGCGAATGGTGGGCAGGAAACTTTTGGGACTCCCTGGGGCGACCCGCAGTGCCCCTGTTTGTTATGCTCAGCGGGTACTTGCTGCTGAGAAAAGACTATCCGCTTTCCGATTTCCTCTTGCGCCGCTTCATTCGCGTGGTTATTCCCTCGTTGTTCTGGATGCTGGTGTACAGCTTTTACAACCACGTGGCCGATGGGCAACCGGCTACCTGGATAGAAGCGTTGCGCGGGCTGGTGAGTGGCCCTGTGCATTACCACTTATGGTTTGTTTACCTTATTCTGGGGATATACATCACCTACCCGCTGCTCGTGCCATGGGTGCGTACCGCAACGGAAAAGGATTACCTGTATTTTTTCGTGGTCTGCCTGCTGGGCACCTGGGTTTATAAAATTTTGGTGTGGTTTTTCGACCTGGAGATCGGGATATACTTCGAGTTGTTCACCAACCAGGTGGGTTATTTTGTGCTGGGATACTATCTGGGGCACAAACTACCCAAGGGATCACCGCAACTGACGCCCGGCATCCGCAACTGGCGCTGGTCACCGGGTATATTGGTCGCCGGAGCCTGGGCACTCATCGTGCTCGGCACGGCCGCAATTGCCATCGGCACCTGGTGGGCCAGCCGCACGTTCGGCAATGTATTTCACGGCTTTTTTTACGATTATCTAACGCCCGGCGTGACGATCAGCGCTATAGGGTGGTTCCTGCTGGCTCGGCACGCGTGGAACGGTCCGGCCCTCCGCCCGATCGAATCGGCACTGGCGGCTACCAGCTTCGGCATCTACCTGATTCACGTATTGGTGATGGACTGGTGGAGCGAAGCGGGCTACTGGCAGAGCAAGTGCCACCCCATGATGTGCATCCCGATCGTTGCCGTGCTCGTGTTCTCCATGAGTTTCCTGATGGTGGCTTTGCTTCGGGTATTCGGATGGGGGCGTCGGATTACCTGAGTCATAAAAAATGAGCCATCCCGCTGGCCGGGATGACTCATTTTGGGCAGTCAGACTGCTTTGGGTGCGTGTATTATCGTTGTACCGCAAACTTGACGGCGCGGGCGCCACCGTCGGACACCAGTTCAAGCTGGTAGAATCCGGCGGGCAGGGTGCTCACGTCGAGTCGCTGGTTGAAAGCGCCGGCGTTCACCGTACCAAAGTCTCCTTCCTGGATCAGTCGGCCGGCTACATCGCGTACACCGTAGCGCAGGTCTTCCGCTTCGGTCAGGGAGAAGTTCAGCATCAGTTCGTCCGTTGCCGGATTGGGTGCGATTTGTACGTATTCGATCTTGTTGTCCAACTCATTGGTGCTCACCACCACCGGCAGCGGGAAGGTTGTGCCGTCGGTCAGCGCCACCCATACCTCAAAGCCGGGGGTACCGGCGCCGAAGAAACCGGAGGCGAAAACCGTAGCCGCCTGGCCGCCCAGGGCGGTAACGTCGGCGCGGTAGGTTACCAGTACAGTGCTGTTGTCGTTGGCCGGCGTGAGGTCGAGCAGGTAGCTGGCCGGGGGCACATCCTGATAGGCCGTGAACTCGCCGAAGTCAACGTCGTCGAAGATCACCGGACCGGCGCCGGGCAGTTTAACGTCTACACCGGGCGCGTCAGGCGATCCGTGGAACAGGTTCAAGGAAACCACACCGGCGTTGGGCGCGCGGAAGCGGCCGTTTTCATCAATGTAAAGCTGGAACGGCGTCGCCGGGTTACCCACCACACCGGCAGCCATGACCGTGTAGGTGCGGCCGGTTTCCAGACCGGAGACCGGCAGGGTGTAAATGGCCTGTCCTACCGAGGTGCTGTTTCCGGGCGCCACGGCCAGGTTGAACGCCACATCCGAGGGCAGGAAATCGACGCCGGAAGCCGTGCGGAATTCAAAATCTTCCAGAATCTTAACGTTGTCGAAATACACGTCTACGACGGGCGAAGGCGAGTTGTGGATCACCTGCACACGCGACCAGGGCTGCAATGCAATAATGACGCCGTTTGGCGCAACGATCAGCAGGCCGAAGTCGTCGCCAACCAGACCGCCGGCGAGAACCAATCCGGCAAACCCTTCCAGACCGGAAAAGTCGCCACCCCAGGTACCCACCGTTTGTTTACCACTGGTGGTCTCCACGTCGAAGAGGTAAAAATCCGGCGTAAGGGACACATAGTCGGCAAATTCACCGTATTGGAAATCGGTGAGTACGGTCAGTTCGTTTTCCAGCTCGATCACGTCCACCGCAGGTGCGTTGGGCGAACCGTGGTGGATGGCGAGTTGCATGGTGTTGGGGTCGGTCGACAGCTCCCGCGCGTTGTCGTACACCTGGAAGGTGAACGGCGTGGTCGGGTTGCCGACGATGCCGCTGGCCAGTACATAGTACGTCTTGTTGGGCTCAAAAATCACGGGAATATTTACCAGTGTATCGGCAACAGAGCTGCTGGTACCGGGCGCAACGCCAAAGTTAAAGGTCACGCCGGCCGGAAAATCAAAGAACGCGGTTGCGGTGCGGTAGGCGAAGTCGTTGATCGCCAGGTCGCCGTCAATGTACACGTCTACCGTCGGCGACGGGCTGTTGTGAATGATCTGCACACGGGCAAACTCGGGCAGCGCCGTCAGCGGGAATTCGACCACGGTGCCGTCGGGCAACGCAGCGAACAGACCAAAGCCGGGGGTTCCGGTCAACAGGCCGCTGGCAAACACGCGGGCCGCGCCGCCTTGCAAACCACTCAGGTCGGCCGTGTACGCGCCCACCACATCCGGTTGGCCGGCAGGGCGAACCACCAGCAGATAGACATCGGCAGGTACGCTGAAGAACGGTGAGAATTCACCATAAGCCAGGTTGCTGATGATATTGCCGGCGCCGAACACGTCCACATCCACGGCAGGAGCGTCAGTGGCGCCGTGGTGCACAGCGAATTCAACAGCATTCGGGTCGATGGCTGCTTCGCGGGAGTCGTCTACAAACAAGGTAAAAGGTGTAGTCGGGTTGCCCACGATACCACCGGCAAACACGGCAAAAGTACCCCCTGCCGGGAAGTTGACCGGGAAAGAGGCGATCACGTCATCTACCGAGGAACTGTTGTCAAAAGCCACACCCACCGCAAAATCGCGGTCGGCAGGCACATTCACGTACGGCGTGGCCGTGCGATAAGCAAAATTATCGATGAACAACACCGAACCGGCGTACACATCCACCAGTGGCGAGGGCGAGTTGTGGATCACCTGAATGCGGGCGGTCGGAGTCGCCGGGAGTTCCAGAACGGTTCCGTCGGCCAGCGCGGCAAACAGACCAAACGCGGGCGTGTCGCCCAGCAAACCGGAGGCGAAAACATAAGCGGCGCCACCGGCCAGACCGCTCAGGTCGGCCCGGAAGGCAGCCAAAATCGGGTTATTGCCCGCAGCGCTTACGCCGAGGTCGTACACACCCGGGTCGAGGCTCAAGTAGCCGGTAAGCTCGCCGTAAGCGAGGTCGGAGATCACATTGCCGGTGAGGAGCTCGTCTACGTCCACAGCCGGTGCGTTGGTAGAACCGTGCAGGACGTTTACATCCACCTTCGCCGGATCGGAAGCCAATTCGCGGCCCTGGTCGTCGACGATGAGGGTAAACGGCGTGGCCAGGTCGCCCACGATGCCGGAAGCCGTCACCACATAGGTGCCGCCCTCTGCAAACGTTGCCTGGAAATTGGCAATCGTGTCGTCAACAGACGAACTGTTCTCCAGTGCAATACCAATGTTCAGCAGTACATCGGCGGGCACATCGCCAAACGGCGTAGCGGTGCGGTATACAAAATTGTCGATCAGCAGACCACCGTTGGCGTACACGTCTACCGTCGGGTTGGGCGAGTTGTGGATCACTTGCAGACGGGCGGTGGCATTGTAGGCCGGGAACTCGATCACATCGCCGTTGGGCAGGGCTGCGAACAGACCGAAATCGGGCGAGCCGGCCAGGAGCCCGGAGGCGAATACATAAGCGGCGCCGCCTTTCAGGCCACTGAGGTCGGCTTCGAAACGAGCAACCACGGTACTGGTGCCGGCGGGTTTGACGCGCAGGCGATACAAAGCGGGATCTACACTCAGGTAAGGGGTAAATTCGCCGTAGGAGATGTCCTCCACCAGATTACCCACGCCGAAAGCCTCTACGTCAACCGCCGGGGCATCCGTTGCGCCATGCAACACGGCAAACTGAACCTTAGCGGTGTCGGTGGATGCCTCAAGGCCCATGTCGTTGGCGATGAGGGTAAACGGTGTAGTCGGGTCGCCCACGATACCGGAGGCCGTGACGACGTATGTTTTGCCCTCTTCAAACGTTACCTGAAAGTTCACCAGCGTATCGTCTACCGAGGCGCTGTTGTCCAGTGCAACGCCCAGGTCGATGGCTGCATCGGCAGCCACATTTATAAACGGTGTGGCGGTGCGGTATACAAAATTGTCGAGCAACAGGTTTCCGTTGGCGTACACATCCACCGTTGGGCTGGGCGAGTTGTGGATCACCTGCAGGCGGGCGGTGGGGTCGTAGGTAGGGAATTCCACCACGTCGCCGTTGGGAAGGGCAGCGAACAGGCCGAAATCGGGCGAGCCGGCCAGCAGTCCGGAGGCGAATACATAAGCGGCGGCGCCTTTCAGGGCGCTGAGGTTGGCTTCAAAGCGCGCAACCACTGTGCTGGTGCCGGCGGGCTTCACACGCAGGCGATAGACACCCGGGTCCACGCTCAGGTAAGGGGTAAATTCGCCGTAGGAGATGTCCTCCACCAGGTTACCCACACCAAAAGCCTCTACGTCAACTGCAGGGGCATCTGTGGCGCCGTGCAGCACGGCAAACTGAACTTTAGCGGTGTCGGTGGATGCCTCAAGGCCCATGTCGTTGGCGATGAGGGTAAACGGCGTGGTCGGGTTGCCCACGATGCCGGAGGCGGTGACAACGTACGTTTTGCCTTCTTCAAAAGTGACGTTGAAGTTTACGAGGGTATCGTCAACAGACGTGCTGGTGCTCAGCGCTATGCCCAGGTCGATGGCGAGGTCGGCCTCGATGTCGATAAAAGGCGTAGCGGTGCGGTACACAAAATCGTTGAGCAGGATGGTGCCGCCGGCGTAAACATCCACCGTTGGTTCCGGGCTGTTGTGGATCACCTGCACACGCGCCAGCGGGACGTAGGTCGGCAGTTCGATCACGTCGCCGTTGGGCAGGGCTGCAAAAAGTCCAAATGCAGGTGTACCGCCCAGGATACCGGAAGCGAAAACATAGGCGGCGCCCCCTTTCAGGGCGCTCAGGTTTGCTTCGTAACGAGCAACGACCGTGTTGGTGCCGGCGGGTTTGATGCGCAGGCGGTAAGAAGCGGGATCTACGCTCAGGTAGTCGGAAAATTCGCCATAGGAAATGTTTTCAACGAGGTTGCCCACGCCAAACGCCTCCACATCCACGGCAGGCGCGTTGGTGGAGCCGTGCAGCACGGCAAACTGAACTTTGCTGGTGTCGGTGGAAGCCTCGCGGCCGCCGTCGTTGACATTCAGGGTAAACGGAGTGGTCGGGTCGCCTACGATGCCGGAGGCCGTTACAATATACGTTTTGGCATTTTCCAGGGTTACCGGGAAGTTCACCAGGGTGTCGGCTACCGAAGTGCTGGTACCGGGTGCGATGCCGATATTGAGCAGTTCGTCGCCGGGCACATCAATAAACGGTGTAGCGGTGCGGTATTCAAAATCATCGAGCAGCAGATCGCCGTTCACATACACGTCTACAATGGGGTCGGGGCTGTTGTGAATCACTTGCAGGCGCGCGATGGAAACGCGCTCCAGCTCGACCACTGTGCCGTCGGCCAGTGAAGCAAAAACGCTGAAAGCGGGCGCCTGGCCGCTGAGGTAGCCGCTGGCAAATACGCGAACAGCCTGTCCGGCCAGACCGCTCAGGTCGGCGCGGTACGTGGCCACCACGGCGTCGCTGCCGGCGGGTTTCACGTCCAGAAAATACTCGGCAGGATCTACAGAAACATAAGGTGTAAACTCACCGTAAGTCACATCGGCGAACAGGCTCGGGCCGCGGCGCACGGCGATGTCCACTGCGGGGGCATCGGGCGATGCGTGAAAAACACTGATGTCGACCTTGTTGGGATCGAGTGCAGCCTCCCGGGCATTCTCATCGAGAATGTATTCGAGGGAATTGAGGTCGCTGATCTCCCCTTTCACAAACGCGCAATAGGTGCGGTTGGGCAGAAAGGTTTGGTTGACGGAGTAGATGGACTCACTCGCGGAGACGCTGTTTTCGGGCGCTACGCCGATTACGAAACCCAGGTTGGCCGGGAAGTCGGTGAAAGGCGTGGCGGATCGAAACACAAAGTTGTCGCCGACCAGGGAATCGCCAAACGGAGGCAGCGAAAGCCAGACATCCACCGTCGGATCAATGACGGTGTGAATGGTCTGCACGCGAGCCGTTTGGGCCCCGGCGCCGACTGCACTCAGCAGCAGCGCGAGAAGGGTAATGGTTAATGCTCTCATGACAAAAGAAAATTGGTTTAAGAATTGGTTTCTGTATGATAGGAGGAACAATGTTTGTGGAAGGGGGTTTAAAGTTTTACTGTTAAAGACTAAACAAAACTTGGTTAATGTAAAATTTGGGCAAATTGGGTCACAGTTGGTTTGCCGGCGCCGGTTCCTTTCCTCTGGTGCCAAGCGAGGCGATGGCTCGCCCGCCCCAAAGCTAAAAGGGATTTGCCGATGTGCTTTTCGGATATTTGACAAGTTAACAAAAATCCGTATATTTGTGTGAATTTGCGTCTTGTCATGCACACATATACCATCGGAGACCTAAAAACGAATTTTTCTCACATCCTTGAATTGGTGCGTTCAGGAGAAAAGGTGGCCATCACGTACGGAAAAAAGAGAAAAGTTGTAGCCTATCTCGTTCCACACCTGAAGGAATCATCGGATAAACGCCCGTTGGGTTTGTTGGCAGGAATAGCGAAAGTCACCTTTACCGACGACTTTAAAATGACTGAAACAGCGTTTCTGGGGCTATGAGGCACCCCAAGTCTGAACACCTCACCATCCTGAGCAAAGACGAAACAATGAAACAATACGCGTCTGAAGGGATATCGGTGGTTTGGTGATGCGCGTTTTTCCACGCGGTGGAATGATTTTTCACCTGCTACCCCCTATTTTTGCGTTTCCCAAACAAAATTTTCTCCGCATGGAATATGCTCCCCGTGAGATCGAGCAAAAGTGGCAGCAGTGGTGGCGCGAACAGCGCGTGTATGAAGTAACCCACCAAACCGAAAAACCCAAGTACTATGTGCTGGATATGTTTCCCTATCCGTCGGGCGCCGGCCTCCACGTCGGCCACCCGCTGGGGTACATCGCCAGCGACATCCTCTCGCGTTACAAACGCCTGCGCGGCTTCAACGTGCTGCACCCCATGGGGTTCGACGCCTTCGGATTGCCGGCTGAGCAGTACGCCATCGAGAATGGCATACACCCGGCCATCTCCACCGCCGATAACATCAAACGGTACAAGGAACAGCTTGACAACCTCGGCTTTTGCTACGACTGGAGCCGGGAGGTGCAAACCTGCGATCCGGCGTACTACCGCTGGACGCAGTGGATATTCCTGCGCATGTTCAACAGTTGGTACGATCGCCAGGCCGACCGCGCCAGACCCATCGCCGAACTGATCCGGGCATTTGAAACGGGCGGAAGCCGTGCGGTGGACGCGATGCACAGCCACGACGAGCATTTTACCGGCGCCGAATGGCTCAGCATGTCGAACCAACAGCGCCAGGAAGTACTTATGAGCTACCGCCTGATGTACCGCAAAGTGGGTTACGTGAACTGGTGCGAAACCCTCGGCACCGTACTGGCCAACGACGAAGTGGTCAACGGCGTGAGCGAACGCGGCGGCTATCCCGTGGAGATCAGGCCCATGCTCCAGTGGAGCATGCGTATCACCGCCTACGCCGAACGGTTGTTGCACGGACTCGACACCGTCGACTTCCCTGAAGCCCTCAAACAGATGCAGCGCAACTGGATCGGCCGCTCCGAAGGCGCACAACTGTTCTTCGAACTCGAGGGACACACCGAAAAGCTCGAAATATACACCACGCGCCCCGACACCATCTTCGGCGCCACGTTTATGGTGCTGGCGCCCGAACACGATCTGGTGGAACGCATCGTCACGCCCGAGCAACGCACCACCATCGACGCCTACCTGGCAAAAA
Organism: Saprospiraceae bacterium; assembly: GCA_041736625.1. GTDB lineage: Bacteria > Bacteroidota > Bacteroidia > Chitinophagales > Saprospiraceae > M3007. The sequence goes on from JBGSTG010000087.1 coordinate 79,819, forward strand.
CCAAAAGCCGCACCGAACGCGAACGCCAAATAGAAAAAGCCGTGAGCGGCGCCTTCACCGGCGCCTACGCCGTGCATCCGTTCACCGGCAAACGCATCCCCGTTTACATAGCCGATTACGTGCTCAAAGGTTACGGAACCGGCGCCATCATGGGGGTGCCCGCCGACGACGAGCGCGACCAGCGTTTTGCCGAAAAATTCAACCTGCCCATCGTACCCATTGTCGACAAAAGCATGTACCCCGACGCCGGCATTGAAGACAAAGTCGGCAAAATGATGCATTCCGACTTCCTGAACGGAATGGAGGTGTCCGACGCCATCCGCGCCATGCTGGAGCGAATCGAGCAAATGCGCATCGGTCACCGGAAAGTGCAGTACAAGCTCCGCGACGCCAACTACTCCCGTCAGCGCTACTGGGGCGAGCCCTTCCCCATTGTGTACGACGAACACGGCATCGCACACGACCTCCCGGAGTCCGAACTGCCCCTGGAACTGCCGGAGGTCTCCGACTTCAAGCCCGACGGTGGCAAAGGGCCGCTGGCCAAACGCACCGACTGGGTGCAGACACCCCTGCCCGGCGGGGAGGAGTCGGGGCAACGAGACACCGACACCATGCCCGGTTTCGCGGGCTCGTCGTGGTACTTCCTGCGATACATGGACCCCCAAAACGCGGCGGCACTGGCCTCACCGGAAGCGATCCGCTACTGGCAGGACGTTGACTTCTACATCGGCGGCGCCGAACACGCCGTCGGGCACCTGCTGTACTCCCGCATGTGGCACAAGTTCCTCAAAGACTGTGGCATCGTGCCCACCGAGGAGCCCTACCGCAAACTGGTAAACCAGGGCATGATCCAGGGCGTGGTGGAAAGCGCTCTGCTGCACATCCCGACCCGTACTTTCGTCAGCGCCGAACTGGCAGACGAGTACCCCGCCGATGAGTTGGCAGAGATTCTCGTGCACGCGGAAATGGTGAGCGATTACGGAGACCTGAAAAACGCGCACCTGACCACCGAGGGCATTGCCAGGTTCAAAAACTGGAGACCGGACTACGCCGGCCACACCTTCCGGACCGCCGGGGACAGCGACCGTTTTTTCCTGCGCAGCGAGGTAGGAAAAATGTCGAAGTCCAAGTACAACGTCGTGAACCCCGACGACGTGGTGGCCCAATACGGCGCCGATTGCTTCCGCATGTACGAGATGTTTCTGGGCCCCGTAGAAATGTCGAAGCCCTGGGATACCAAGGGCATTAGCGGCGTTTCAGGCTTTTTGCGCAAGTTTTGGGGGCTCTTTTTCGATGAAAAAGCGGGACTTCCCCTTTCCGACGACGAGCCGACCCGCGATGAATTGCGGGTGCTGCATACCTGCATCAAAAAGGTAACGGACGACATCGAGCGGTTTTCCATGAACACCTGCGTGAGCCATTTCATGATCGCGACCAATGAACTGCGCAAATTGCAGTGCAACAAACGCGCGGTGCTGCAACAACTCATCGTGCTGATCGCTCCCTTTGCTCCCCACATTGCCGAGGAACTCTGGCGCCGGATCGGGCACAACACCACGGTGTGCGACGCCCTCTGGCCTGCACTAAACGAGGCGTTGCTGAAAGAAGACCAGATCAATTATCCGGTATCGGTGAACGGCAAGTTGCGCGCCAACCTGGAGCTGCCCGCCGAAACCGAACAGGAAGCCGCCATCGCCGCCGCGCTGGCGCTGGCGCCGGTGCAGAAGTGGCTGGAAGGAAAGGAGCCTAGAAAGGTGATTTTTGTGAAGGGGCGGATGATCAACGTGGTGGTGTGAGCCTTATCGGCTGTCGGCTGTCGGCTATCGGCTGTCGGCTATCGGCTGTCGGCTATCGGCTGTCGGCTGTCGGCTATCGGCTGTCGGCTGTCGGCTATCGGTGAAGGGGCGAATAATCAACGTGGTGGTTTGAGCCGGTTAAGTGCACGTAAGCACGCCGAAACCGTTTTACGGGTTGGGTGTGTAAACCTCCTCCGTTCCGCATCCTCATCGTACCTTTAGCGCGTATGTTGCGCTCCAGCACACCCGACGATTTGCAGTCGCTTGCCGACGACGCGCTGCTCGACGCCTATGTGCGCGAGGGCTCGGTTCGGCATTTGGGGGTGTTGTACGAGCGTTACATGCCCATGGTGTACGGTGTTTGCCTGAAGGTGCTCAAAGACCCGGAGCAGGCGCGGGATTCGGTGATGAACATTTACGTGGAGCTTACCCGGAAAGCGCGCGAACACCGCGTGGAGTCGTTCCGCGGTTGGCTGTACGTGTTGTCGCGCAACCACTGCCTGATGGCGCTGCGCAAAAACCGGCGCCACCCCACCGACGCGGTGGCGCCCGAAGACATGCATCGCTACGACGCCATTGAAGACGCTTTCCAGGTGGAAATAGCCGAACCAAACAAGCCGCTGGAAAAATGCCTCGAAGAACTGAATGCCATTCAAAAACAATGCGTACGCCTGTTTTACTACGAAAACCACTCGTACAAATCCATCGCCGAACAACTCCAACAGGAACTCGGCACGGTGCGATCGCACATCCAGAACGGGCGGCGCAACCTGAAAATTTGTCTTGAAAAGGCCGGCATCAACTCCAGCCAAATAAATTAACGCTATGGAACCCGCGCTGTACACCGAAGACGACCGTTTCCGCGCCCTGCTTGAGCGCTGGATCGACGGCGACGTGACCGCCGCCGAAGAGCGCGAGTTGTTCCGATTGGCCCAAAACGATGCGTTCCGGCAGGCCGCCCTCGATGGCTACCTGCAGTTTCCGGAAACCGACCACGCCACGGTCGTCCGTGAACTCCGCACCCGGGTTCATCGTCCGGCCCCGACCAAATTCCAAATTTTCCCCTGGTGGATGGCGGTGGCCGCCGCCATGGCCCTGCTCCTGGCGGGCTGGTGGTTCTGGCCGACACAGGAGCAGGCTTCCGCCCCCGTAGCGGCGGTAGAAGAAAAAGCGCTGGAAACGCCGGAGCAAATCCCGGATACCGCGCCCCTGGCAATGCGTTCGGACAAGCCGGCCGCCGCCCCGCCCCCTGCACCCGCTGCCGATCCGGCCCGCGCCGCGAAAAAATCGAAACCCGATGCCCCTCTTCGCGACCGTCCGGATACACCCATTGAAGCAGCGGATATCGCCGCTGCCGAAGAGGCGATGTCGGCCAAACCCCTCCCCCCTGCCGACGCCGCACCCACCCGCAGTGCGCCCATGACGCCCCAAATGCCGGCCGGCAAAGCCGCCGAACCGCAAAAGGAAAAGGCTGCCCCTGAAGTTTGGTGGCAAGACCTGCAGCGCTACCTGCGCACCAACGCGCGCCTGACGCCCGAAGCCCGCAACAACAACATCAGCGGTAGCGTCCGCCTGCGGGGCCGCCTGCAACCCGACGGCAAACTGACCGACATCACCTTTGAGGAAACGCTCGGATATGGGATCGAAAGGCAAGCTCTCCTGCTCATGCAAGGGTTCAACTGGCCCATTGGAAAGGACACGCTGCTGGAGATCGACGTCCGGTTCGTCCGGTGATCTGGTTAAAAAAAACATAAAAACGGCCTTCATGAAAAACATCAAAGCGCAGTTTCTCCTGGATCCGGAAGTGGTTTACCTGAACCACGGCTCTTTCGGCGCCTGCCCCCAACCCATTTTCGACAGTTTCCAGCACTGGCAACGCGAACTGGAACGGGAGCCGGTGCAGTTCATCACCAAAACGGCCGTGAAGGCGCTGGAAGACGCCAAACGAGCGCTGGCCCCTTACATCGGTTGCCGGCCGGAGGACTTCTTTTTCACCCAAAACCCCACTGCGGCGGTCAACCAGATCGTCAGAAGCCTGGATCTGGGCCCCGGCGACGAGGTGCTGACCACCAACCACGAGTACGGCGCCATGGACCGCACCTGGCGTTTTTATGCCTTGAAAAAGGGGTACCGGTACGTGCAGCAGGACATCCCGCTGCCCGTTCAATCAAAAGAGCAGATACTCGACGCTTTCTGGAAAGGCCTCACCCCGAACACGAGGGCCGTATTCATCAGCCACATGACCAGCGCTACGGCGCTCATTTTTCCGGTACAGGAAATCTGTGAAAAAGCAAAAGAACTGGGGCTGATCTGCATCATCGACGGCGCCCACGTGCCGGGCCATATTCCGCTCGACATTGCGTTGCTGCAGCCGGACTACTACACCGGTACCCTGCACAAATGGATGCTGGCGCCCAAGGGCAGCTCGTTTTTGTACGTGGCCAAACAGCATCAGGCGGCGCTTGACCCGCTCATCGTCAGCTGGGGCTACGAAAGCGAAATGCCCAGTGGTAACACCTTTCTCGACTACAATGAGATTCAGGGCACACGCGACATTTCTGCCTTTCTGTGCACGCCGGCGGTCCTGCATTTTTTGCAGGAAAACCAGTGGGCGGACGTGAGCCGGCGCTGCAAGGAGACGATCCGGCAGCACTATCCGGAATTTTGCGATCTGCTGCACACCCGGCCCATTTGCCCCCTTACGGACGAGTTCCTGGGGCAGATGTGCAGCATTCCCATCCAGACGCCCAACCCCGTGGCGCTGAAAGAAACGTTGTGGGAGCAGCACAAAATCGAGATCCCCATCATGAAAAGGGGGAACGATTATCTGCTCCGCATTTCCATGCAAGGGTACAACAGCGAAGCAGACCTTGCCCGGTTGCGCGCAGCGCTGCTGGATATCCGGCAGCATACCGACTTGCTCGCCTGACCGGCTAGAGGTGTTCGGGCAGCATGGCTACTTTGGCGCCCAGCTCCACGGCGTTTTGATCCAGCAGTTCTTTGGCGTACAAGTGCAGGGCGGTTTGGGGGTCCTGGGCCTGCAGGGCTTTTTGCACCCTCGGGTCGCTTTCTTTCAATGCGCGTATTTCCTCCGGAGCAGGCCAAGCCGGCATACCGGCCAACTGGGCCAGGTTATTCCCGGTGAGCACGTTGCTGTGGCGCAAACTCGCCGGCAGGGCGTCGAACCCAAGGGGCATCTGTTCGGCGGGCTGAACAATCTCGTAGACGGCGTCGCCGCCAGCGCGGGCGTACCAAAAGCGGCCCATGCGGCCCATGAGGTCGATCTTGTTCGGGTCTATGCGGCCTTTTTCGGTCAGCACAGCCTCGTCAATGTGCATCAGCACGATCCGGCAAATGATGAGGTTTCCTGCCCCGCCTTTGTCGCCCAGCGGGAGAATCTGCTCCACCACGCACTCCATGTGCACCGGGCTTTCGGCCACCCGGAAGGGGCGCACCAGCTCGCTTTTCAGGGGGGTGAGTCCGGCCTTTTCAAATTCGCTGACGCCCGCCTCGAACTCCACGCCTGCGATGGCCATCTGGCGCACGATGCGGTACGGCACCACGTTGATAACCACTTCCCCGGTCTCCCGGATGTTGCGCAAGGTGTCCTTGGTGGTGTTGTTCCGCACGCGCCGGTTGGAGGAAAAGATCAGGATAGGCGGGTTGCTGCTGAAGGCGTTGAAAAAACTGTAGGGCGCCAGGTTGGGCTCGCCGTCGGCGCCGACCGTGCTGGCGAACGCAATGGGGCGGGGCGCCACGGCGCCCAGGATGAACTGATGCAGATCGGGCGTGGCAATCTGAGTAGGGTCAATGCGAAGCATGAGGGCGTGAAATAAGGGCTATTTACCAGAAAATGTAGTACAACACCGCCAAGATACCCAATATCAGCACCATGCCGATGGTAAATCCCGTTCCAGTCCGAAAATCGGCCGGATCGAATTCGATGATGTCGGTCTGGCGTTTGCTTTTCGGATCAAGGAGGCTGACCACGATCATCAGTCCCAGCAGGGTGAGGAACACCCAGCCCATCCGATGCAGGAAGGGCATGTCGGAAAACAGGTTTTCAAGGAGCAGGCCGGTGGGAATGGTCGCCAGCGCCCCCACCAATGCAGCGGTGGCCGTGGTGCGTCGCCAGAAAAAGCCCAGCAGGAAGATGGCCACCACGCCCGGAGAGATCAGTCCGGTGAAATCCTGGATGAACTGAAAAGCCTGGCCGAAGTTGGCCAGCGCAGGCGCCACCACGGCGCCGATGAACAGGGCCACGACGATGGTCACGCGACCGACACGGATCTGCGTTTTTTCGTCCGCTGCGGTGTTGAAGTATTTTTTATAGATATCCAGCGTGAAAATAGTCGAGATGCTGTTGGCTTTGCCGGCCAGCGACGCCACGATGGCGGCCGTCAGGGCAGCAAACGACAGGCCCCGCAGCCCGTGCGGCAGCAGGTTGAGCAACACCGGATACGCTTTGTCGGGCTTGACCACGCCTGCTTCGGCCATTTCTGTCTGGAAATAGCCTTGCTGGTGCAGCACATACGCGGCGATACCCGGCAACACGACGATCACCGGCATGAGCAGTTTCAGGAAAGCGGCAAAGAGCAGGCCCGCGCGCGCGGTCTCCAGCTTGGCGCCCAGGGCGCGCTGGGTGATGTATTGGTTGAACCCCCAATAGCTGAGGTTGGCAATCCACATGGCGCCGAGGAGCACCGCCAGCCCCGGCAGCTTGTTGTAGGCGTCTTCGACGCCGCCTTTGCCGTCGGGCATCATCATCTGCCCGGGTTCGAAGATCATGTGGAAGTGCGACCCGGCTTGGGCATGCAGCAGACGCAGGCCGCTCCAGGCCCCGCTGCTGTTGAATTGTTGCGCCACCAGATCGAGGGCCAGGTAGGTGGTGGCCAGACCGCCCAGAATGAGCACCAGCACCTGGATCACATCGGTGTACCCGATTACTTTCATACCGCCCAGGGTGATCAACACGGCAAAAATGGCCAGAAACACCACACACGCTGCAAATGAGTATCCGGAAATGGTGCTCACCGCCAGCGCGCCGAGGTACAAAATCGAGGTCAGGTTCACAAACACATACACCAACAGCCAGAACACTGCCATGATGGTCGCGACCAGCGGGCTGTACCGCTGCGCCAGGAACTGCGGCATGGTGTAGATGCGGTTGCGCAGGTACACCGGCAGGAAAAATACCGCCACCACGAGCAGGGTAGCCGCCGCCATCCATTCGTAGGAGGCAATGGCCAATCCCATGGCAAACCCGGAACCCGACATGCCGATGAACTGCTCCGCGCTGATGTTGGATGCGATGAGCGAGGCCCCGATGGCCCACCAGGTGAGCGCACCCTCGGCCAGAAAGAAATCGGCCGCACTGGTGTCCGCAACCTGCTTACGCCGGAAAATCCAGTAGCCGTACCCCGACACTCCTATAAAATATACAAGAAAAATCAGGTAATCGACGGCAATCAGTTGTTGGCCCATTTCATCGGATGGATTGAACGGTTGCGAAATATGGTTTGGCTTTTTAGCCGGGGTCAAATATAGGACGGCTTTTCCTATTCCTTCGTTTTTGAAAAATTCCGGTGTGCCCTGTTTAAAAAACTTTTTGGAAACACTTGCATGCCTCGGCAAAAGCGCCTTATCTTTGCATCCCGTTTAAAAACGGCGTACCGGTCTCTTGGCCGAGCGGTTAGGCACAGCTCTGCAAAAGCTGCTACGGCGGTTCGAATCCGCCAGAGACCTCCGGTAAGTAAAAAGCGTCAAAATCACTTATGTGGATTTTGGCGCTTTTTTTGGCTCAGTTTTCCCCAGGCAATACCCACTCCTTTCTCCCCCATCCATCCCGCAACCGGGTGAGGTCCACCGCCGGATCGATGAGCAGGCGGCTTGGCCGCCCGTTCAGGGTCACGTACACCTCGGCGCGCACCACCGGATTGGCCACTCCCTTTTTTTCATAATATGCCTTCAAAAAATGGGCGAACTGCAGGATCATATCAGGCTGCATGGACATCTGTTTCTCCTGGTGCGGGTTCAGGAACTCGCTGTTGACGACCATACCCTCGCGTCCAGTGCGCCCGTCGCGGACGTAAAACTGCGCCGTACCCGCTTTTTCCATCAACATGACCCTCCAGGAAAAACGGTAACCCTCTTCCGTCCAGAATACATTGCCGGGATACAGCAGGTACCGCCAGGGAAAAAGGATCTGGAACAGGAAATGCGCCAACAGCACGCACCTGGCTATGGGTATTCGCCATTCGGCATTTGTGGTTCGAATTTCCCCATCGGGCATTCGCCAAATGCGCCGGTGCCATTTTTCTGAAAAAAACACCAACGTAGCGCCGATCATCACGACCGGGAACACGCCGATCTGGAACAACATGCCGGTAACCACGTGAAAAACGATCACGGCCACGTAGGCGAAAGGCCGCGTGGTCGACCAACCCAGCCAAAAAGGGATGGTGGTGTCGTACAGCATCCCCAGCCAGCTGAACGCATAGGCGGTCTCCGGATAGCGGAACAACCAGCCGATGAGCGGAAGCTGATCCTGAGCCGGCAGCCAGATTTTCAGGGGGAGGGCGTGCAGCAACCAGTCGCTGTTGATCTTCCAAATGCCAGCGTAAAAATACACCAGGGCCAGTTGAAGTTTGAACATGTCGACCGTCCAGCGCGGCACATGGGTCAGTCGAAGCGCGGGATTGCGCCACACGTCGAGCGAAACGGCGCGGTGCGCCGGCACCACCACCAGCATGGCACACGCGATGCTGACGAAGTAATAGTGGTTCAGATAGTACGTAAGGTCCAGCAGTTCGGTGTAGGTAAACAGCAGAAACTGCGCCAGTGCTGCCAGGCGGTAGTACAGGCCCAGCATCACCAACAGCGAACTGAGCATGAGCAGCGCGTGTACCCCGTATAAGCCGGCGGGCGACAGCGGCTTCACCCATTCAAAGCCGTAGTAATGAAAGTGAAAAACCGGCTGGATGTAGTGGTCTTCTATCCAGCCAAAGGCCCAAAAACGCGCCGTGCTGAACAGCAACAAGCCCCCCAGCACAACCCGCAGGGTGACCAGGGGTGCGATGGACACCGGTTCGTCCAGACCGGCCCACCAACCTTTCAGGCGATGTCGAACGACGGTGTCAGTCGCCGTCGCCACTGGCAAACGTGATGGCGATACCCAGCAGCGAAGACATGTCGCTTTTGATGAATCGCGTAAACTTTTGCAGTTCGTCGTTCAGCGTGACCACTTCGGGGGCCTCGGCCGCCATGAGTTCCGACAGGCTCTGGTTGGCAGGCACTGCTGCCAGCGCGGACCTTACCACGGCCATCTGTGCCTCGGTTTGCCCGATGAGCATGTCGCCGCCCTCCACACTGGCCAGGTACTCGCGGAACCCCGGGCCGTCGGCGCCGGCCGGATCCTGGCCGTACCACAGGCGCTCCACGGAGGCCCAGTGCAGTTTCATCATGTCCAGGGAGGTGGCGCTGTAAACAGCCTCCACCAGTTGGGGCTCGGGTTGCACCTGGCCCGGGCGCTTGCCCAGGGGCAGGGCGACCTTGAAATTTTTGAGGGCCTCATAGCTGCGCACGAATTCGTTGTATAGCAGCGAAGTGCTGCTCCCGACGTCGGTGCCGTCGTTTGCCACAAAACCGGGGTAATAGGCCGACCATGCGGTGCGGACATCCGTTGTGCTCGAAACCAGGTTCTGCACAAGATCTTTCAGGTACTGCCGGCGGTTGGGACTTGTCTGAAAGGCGTTCAGCACCTCGGCCGTGCCCTGGTTTTTGCCGTACAGCAGGTACTCGACTGCCAGGAAGCCGCGCGCATCCCGGTCAAAATCGCTCAAGTTCCAGGTACCGGCGGCGATCTTTGACTCGATTTTGCTTTCACTGACGGGAAACAGCCCAATCTCCTCCACCAGGCTTTTCCGGGTGCCCTCTTCTCCGCCCGGTCCAAAATTGAACGCGTTGGCGTTTTGCCAGCTTTCGTAAGCCGTCCGCCAGGCCGAACGCGCCTGCTGGAGGGTGGTGTCGTCGAGCGCAGTTGTCAAAGCATCAGTCTGCGTTTTCAGTTTTTCTGTATTGCTCTGAAGCGTGCTGTACGCCGGCTGGATGATGCGCTGCCCGTAGTGCTCCAGCATCGCTTTGCGGTCGAAGTCGTTACCTGAAGAGGAACCGTTGTTGTCGCAGGCAAAAAACGGAAGGAGCAGGAGGAGAAGAACGTACTGTATTTTCATGGTGCGAGATTTGAACTGCCGGGACGCGAAACCGAACCCTTCCGCGTCCCGACAGCAACATTTTACCGGTTTTGGGCAGAGACCCAGTTTTGTTTGAAGTCTTCCAGTTCGGCGGCGCTAAAGTCGTAAATATCGGCCAGACGGTTGATGGCCTCGGTCAGTTTCGGCAATTGGTTCACCGGATCAGTGACGAAAGTGTAGGACGTGGGCGTGCCGTTGTAAGGCGCATTCAGCAGAATCAGAATCTCGTCGATCTGGGCATCGGTGATGGTTTTGTGCTCTGCCGTTCGCCAGCCGTGCATAAACCCGACGGCTTCTCCGTAGGCGTGCAGGGCGGCGCCTTTGTCGGAATCCGTGGGGTTGGTGGCGCTGAGCCGGCTGATGGTGGCGTAGCAGTAGTTGATGACGGTGGCCGCGCTGGATTTTTCCCAGAGGCTGCGGATTTCTTCAATGGCTTCGTCGCGCTCCCGGTTGTAGTCGTTTCCGGCGCGCACCGCTGCCTGGAGCTTGATGAATTGATCGCGGATGCGGGTGTAAAAACCGTTGCCGTCGTTTTTGTCGCGGCGCGCGGCGTAGTTGGCGCTGAACACGTCCGGGTTGGCGTGCAGGTTGGCCTGGTAGCTGTTCGGGAAATCGGGATGGGCGCCGAAAATGGAAAGCATGCGGTCCACGGTGGCGTCGGTGATGGTGCTGTGGGTAAGCTCGTTGAAGTGTTCGTACAGCATGGCGGCGAACAGGCCTTTTTCGACCAGTTGCTCCATTTCCAGACCATTTTCATCGAAAAGATAGCCGCCAAATGCGCCCCCCTGACCAGCGGGTGGGCCGGGCACATAGGCCGTGCCGGAGGCGTTGGCCAGCTCCTGCAGGAAACCGCTTACGCCGTTTACCCGGCCAGCGTAGTAGGGCGTGGTGATGGACACCAGCGTGGGGTTGCCTGCCTGGTTGTACAGCTGGTTGAGGTTGGCATAAGGCACTTGAACACCGGCGGTACGGCCTTTTTTCGCTTCATTGACCAGATTGGTCAGGCTTTGGCGCACACCCGCTTCCGTTGTTGTGTTGGCGCTGAAGTTGGCGCCGTCGTACGCGGAGGGGATGTTGAGCGGGTCGCGCTCATCGTCGTCGTTGCAGGCAGACCAGGCCAGGGAAGCGAAAAGCAGTGCGTAGAGTGTTAAACGTGCAGTTTTCATGTCATTGCAGTTTAAAAGGTGAAACAAAGAAACGACGCAAAAGTAAATCACGTCAGTTTATTTAGACTTTATAAAAATAATTTCTTGCAGAAGGATGACCATCCATCGTGATCGGGTCGGGCAGCATTCGGGAAATAATTTGAATCCTGATATTATATTTGGTTTAAAACACCTAATTTCGCCCGGTGGAAATTGGAACCGTTTTATATCCGGAAAACCGGGCAGCATGGCGGTCATGGCTGGAAGAAAACCACCGGAGCGCATCTGAAATCTGGTTGCGCACGCCGCATATGAAATCGGCCCTCCCCCGGGTGCCTTATGACGACGCCGTGGAAGAGGCCCTTTGTTGGGGTTGGATTGACGGCATAGCCAAAAAGTACGATGATATCAGTTCCGTTCAACGATATACCCCCAGAAAGCTAAAAAGTTTTTTGTCTGAATTAAACAGGCAACGCATGTTCAAAATGATCCGCGCAGGATTAATGATGCCTGCCGGGTTGGCCGCCGTTGGCGACCAATTGGGCAAAGAAGACGATCCGCTGATCATTCCGGACGATGTGTTGCAACAATTAACTGTCGAAGATGACGTGTGGCGCCAGTTTCAGACTTTCCCCCTGAATTACCGGAAGTTGCGCATTGGATTTGTGATGGAATGCCGGAAAAGCAATCTGCCGGAGTCGGACAAACGCCTTGCCTACCTGATCAAAATGACCAGGCTGGGCAAACAATACGGCACGGTAGTGGAATAGAAGCCGGCGTACCGGGCGATTGCCATTTTTGGGAGTCGTATTACCTCAATAACCATATTTCGCTAATATTTTCATTTCCCGATATTTTTTGCCCTTAATCCCGGCGCCGAACTTGATCTTGTTTTTTTAATCTGCTCAACCACGTAAACCCTTTTGCTCTGTTCTGCGACATGAAGTATTTTTACATTCTTCTTCCGGTATTGCTTGTTTTACAAGGCGGTCTCTTGTTTGCCCAACCCTGTCCGCCGGTGGGCTTTCCGGATCCGGGCAACACTTGTCCGGAGGCGCCCATTTTGTGCGAGAACCTCGACGGTTATTGCGCCACCATCAACAACAACAATGGCCCACAGCCCTTCCCGGGCTGTTCCGGGCAGTGGACGTTGAACAACGACGAGTGGTTTGCCTTTTTTGCCGGCACTACGGAGATCGTCATCGAGGTGACGCCGTCAAACTGTTCGCAGGGGCCGGGGCAGGAGGGTTTGCAAGGCGGCATTTACGCCGGCTGTCCTCCGGGCGTGCAGATCATGGATTTACAGTGCTCCTGTACACAGAACCCGTTCATCCTGGAATCCGACGATTATGTGGTCGGGCAGGTGTACTGGTTTGTGCTGGACGGTTGCGGGGGCAACGTTTGCGACTACTCGATCGAGGTGCTTGAGGGATCCACCGTCAGCGTACCGCCGGCTGATCCGGGGCCCATCACCGGGCCGACTACCGTGTGCCAGAATACCACCAACAACTACAGCATTACGCCGCCGAATGCAGCGACTGTTTATATCTGGACACTCACGCCCTCCAACCTGGGCACCATCAACGGCAGCACCAACTCCGTGAACGTGAACTGGGGAAACATGGCGGGAACGGCCGAATTGTGCGTGCAGGTAGGCAACCTGTGCGACACGAACCCTACGCTTTCGTGCCAGATGATCGACATACAACCGGTTCCTACGGCCACCCTTTCCGGTTCGGGGATCATTTGCGAGAGCGAGCCCGAGCCCGTTGACCTGACGATTACTTTCACCGGCGACCCGCCCTGGGAGTTTATTTACCGTCGGAACGGCGTACCTCAGCCGCCGATCGTCACCAGCGACAACCCGTACATCCTGACCGTAACCCAACCCGGGACGTATACCTTGCAGAGTGTGCTCAGCGACGACGGGAATTGCCCGGGCACCGTCTCCGGTTCGGTCACCATCAACCAGGTGGTGATTAATCCGACCGCTGTCGTCACCAATGCCGTCTGCGGACAGAGCAACGGCGCCATAAACCTGTCGGTCACGGGCGGGAATACACCCTACACCTATGTCTGGGACAACGGGCCGACCACGCAAGACCAAAGCAATCTCCCGGCAGGCAGTTACACCGTGACCATCACCGACGCCAACGGCTGCACGGAGTCGCTGGTGGTGACCGTTGCCGACGACCCCTTTCCTTTTACCATCACCGGCAATACCACACCCAATACCACCTGTCTGCCGGGGGGCAACGGCGACATCGACATCACGGTGAACCCGGCCAACACCTACACCTACATCTGGAGCAACGGAGCCACCACGCCCGACCTGACCGATGTGCCTCCAGGTTCGTACACCGTTACGGTGACGTTTGGCGTCAACTGCACGCAGGAAGCCACTTTTGATATTGAGGACGAGCCCAACGAGCCGAACATCAACACCTCCTTTGTGGGCACCACCTGCGACCTTTCGAACGGTAGCGTCAGCATTTCCGTTACCGGTGGTGTTCCGCCCTACACCATTTTGTGGGGTGGCGGGCAAACTACGTCCACCATCTCCAACATTCCGGCCGGCTCGTACAGCGTGACCGTCACCGGCGCCAACGCGTGCACCGCCGAGGCCACCATAGATGTGCCGAACAACAACCCGCCGTTTAACGTCAACGCCGTTGTCGCACCCAATACCACCTGTTTGCCCGGAGGGAACGGCGCGATCAACATCACCGTTACCCCGGCCAACACCTACACGTTCACCTGGTCGCATGGCCCCACCACCGAGGACGTAAACAACCTCCCCCCCGGCTCGTACACCGTTACGGTGAGCGCCGGCGGATCCTGTACCGATGAGTTTTCATTCGACATTCCGGATGAGCCCAACGAGCCGGTGGTGAACGGCAACCCCACCCAGTCCACCTGTGATTTGGCCAACGGTAGCATCACCACCAGCATCAGCAGCAGCTTTCCACCGTATACGTACTTGTGGGACAACGGCGCCAACACGCCCAACCTGAACAATTTGCTCGCAGGCACCTACACAGTGACCGTAACCGGCGCCAACGGTTGTAGCACGGTGCAGTCGTTTACGGTAGACAACAACAACCCGCCTTTCAACATCAACGCTAATATACAACCCAACACCTCTTGCCTGCCGCCCGGAAACGGGAGCATCACGGTGACGGTGACCCCGGCCAACACCTACACCTATACCTGGTCCTCCGGCCAAACCACGCCAGGCATCAACAACCAGCCACCAGGCTCCTACACGGTTACGGTGAGCGCCGGAGGCTCTTGCACCGATGAGGCTACCTTCGACATTCCGGATGAGCCCAACGAACCGATCATATTCATTGATGAAACACCGTCGACCTGCGAACTTTCCAACGGTGCGATCAACATCACGGTGAGTGGCGGCGTAACGCCGTACACTTACAACTGGTCAAATGGCGCGACCACCCAGGACCTGTCGGGGATTTTAGCAGGGCCCTATTCCTTGACGGTAACCGGGGCCAACGGATGCACGGCGGTTGATTTTGTGGACCTGACGAACAACAACATAGCCATCGACATCAACGGTACGGTCACGCCCAATACCAATTGCCTGACCAACGGCAACGGCAGCATCGTGATCGCCGTTCAGCCGCAGCCGGGCGCCTATACGTACACCTGGAACACGGGCGCCACCACCCAAAACATCAACGGCCTGTCGCCCGGTTCTTACTCCGTTACCGTGAGCCTTGGCGGCGCCTGCACAGCAGAAGCCTCGTTCGACGTGCCCGATGAACCGTTCACCCCCGAATTGTCGTTTGTGGCCACCGACCCCAACTGCGGGTTGAGCAACGGCAACATAAACCTGACCGTAAACGCGGGCTTGCCGCCGTACACGTATTTGTGGTCGAGCGGCCAGACTACCCAGGACATCAACAACCAGCCTCCCGGTTTTTATTTTGTGACCGTAACCGGGGCCAACGGCTGCACCAGCGTAGACGGGATTGAACTCACCAACCAGGTCATTGACATCACGGTGCTGGAAGACGTTTTTAACCAGACTTCCTGCGTGACCAATAACGGCCGCATCAACCTGTTTGTTACGCCGTCCAACGCAACTTTCCTGTGGTCGAACGGCGCCACCACGCCCAACCTGATCAACATCCCCGCAGGCGTGTACTCGGTCACGGTAAGCGCGGGAGGCGATTGCACCCAAACCCTTACCTATGTGGTGGGCGATGACCGGGAGTATCCGTCCATCATCGGCGACCTCACCAATGCCACGTGCGGTTTTAGCAACGGCTCCATCTTTACGCTGGTTTCCGGCGCGCCCGGGCCCTACAGCTACAATTGGTCGCCCAGTGGAAGTGGCCCGGACCGGGAAAATATTCCGGCCGGAAACTACAGCGTCACCGTGACCTCCAGCCTGGGATGCACTGCCACCGAATTGTTTGCGATCGAAAACGAACCCATTCTCATCAACATTGCCGGTTTCCCCGCCGACAACATTTCCTGTACCACACCCAACGGCTTTATCGACATAGATGTCGATCCGCCGGGCACGTACACCTATGCGTGGTCCAACGGCCGCACCACCCAGGACATCAACAACCTGCCTGCCGGTGTCTACACCGTCACAGTGACCCGGGGAACCTGTTCGGCTACGGCCACCTTTGAGGTCTTTAACCAGTTGTCGTTGCCCAACGCCAACACGGCGCCTTCCCCGGCTACCTGTGGGCAAAGCAATGGCGGTGTGGCCCTGAGCGCCAACGGTGGGTTTCCACCGTACACCTACCTGTGGACCGGCGGCGCCACAACCCAGAACCTCAACAACGTTCCGCCCGGTACGTATAACGTTACAGTAACCGACTTCTACGGCTGCACCACCACTGCCACCGCAACGGTGCCCAACAGTTTTATCACGCCCAACATCGCCGGGCAAAGTGCGCCCAATACCTCTTGCACGGCCCCGAACGGCAGCATAAACATTACCGCTACCCCGGCCGGGCTGGCGTTCGTTTACGCCTGGAGTAACATGAGTTCCTCGGAAGACCCCGGCAACCTGGCGCCCGGGACGTACACCGTAACCGTTAGTGTGGGAACCGGCTGCACGTCATCTGCTACCTTCACGGTAACCGACAGCACCTCGCTGCCGGTTATCGACGCCGTCGTCACGCCTTCCATCTGCAGCCAAAGCGACGGGGGCATCAACCTCAGCATCAGTGGCGGAACCGGGCCCTATACATTCAACTGGTCCAATATGGCTTCTTCGGAAGACCTGACGAACATCCTCGCCGGCAACTACACCGTCACGGTAACCGATGCCACCGGTTGCACCGCCGACTCCCTGTTCAACGTTCCCAACAACAGCTCCACCTTCAGCATCAGCGGTGTGGCCACACCGGTAACATCGTGTACCACAATCAATGGCGCCATCGACCTGACGGTCACCCCGGCAGGTCCGTACACCTACCAGTGGTCAAATATGGCCACTACCCAGGACCTGGCCAACCTGCCACCCGGCACGTATGACGTAACCGTGGTGGAGACCGGCACCTGCGCGGCGTCGGCGTCGTTTGTTATTGCCGATAACCGCACCTATCCCGCCGCCAACACGAATGTGACACCAGAAATTTGTGGACTGACCAACGGCAGCATCGACCTGACCGTCACCGGGGGCGCCACGCCGTATACATACATGTGGTCCAATGCGGCCGGCACAGAAGACCTGACGGGCATCGACGCCGGCCCCTACACGGTGACGGTGACCGGCGCCAACCGTTGTACAGGAACGGCCACCGCCAACGTTCCGGAAGAATTCATTGTATTTGCCCTGTCGGGGAACCCCGTTCCCAACAGTTCCTGCGTGGCGGCCAACGGCAGTATCGACCTGGTGGTGACGCCCTCCGGCACGTACACATACAATTGGTCCAATGCCGCCGCCACCCAGGACCTGAACAACATCACCGGCGGAACGTATTCGGTCACGGTAAGCGCCGGAGGCACCTGCACCAACACCGCCACCTTCACGGTGAGCAGCACCATTCCGGCTCCGGTGATATCAGAGTCGGTTGCTCCGGAAGTGTGCGGACAGGGCAACGGATCCATCAACTTGTCTGTTGGTGGCGGCGCCGGACCATACGGCTTCATCTGGTCAAATGCCGCCGTAACAGAAGATTTGAGCGGCCTGCTGGCCGGCGCGTATGCCGTTACGGTAACCGGCGCCAATGGTTGCAGCACGACAGAAAATTATACGGTGCCGACCAGCACCATCATCCCGGTCATCAACTCGGCCATCACAGCGAACACCTCTTGCACAGCACCCAACGGGGCGGTTAATTTGGCGGTCACCCCCACCAACCTGACCTACCAATACAATTGGTCGGGGGGGCAAAACACCCCTGCCGTCAGCGGACTGCCGGTGGGCACGTACTCCGTCACGGTAAACGGCGGCGGCGCCTGCACGGCAACAGCCGATTTTGTGGTTCCCGACAATCGGGATGTGCCCGTCATCGACGGTCAAATAACCAACGTCCTTTGCTTCGGCGACCTGACCGGCGCCATTGAACAAAATGTGACCGGAGGCACCCCACCCTTCAGCTTCAACTGGTCTCCTTCGATCACCGGCAATCCCGAAGATCCGGCCGGACTGGCAGCAGGCGTCTACCAGGTCACCATCACCGACCCATTGGGTTGCACAGCCACCCAAACGTACGCGATTACCCAACCAGCAACAGCGGTTTCGCTTGTCTGCGTACAGACGGCCACGGTGACTTTCCCGGGGCTTTCCGACGGCATTGCCACACTGACCATCAGCGGCGGCACCCCGCCTTACGTTGTTTCCACCACGCCCGGCGCTACGCAATCGGGCGTGCAGCCCGGCGATCTGGTGTTCAACAGCCTGAGTGAAGGCCAATATGCGGTTGTGGTGACGGACGCCAACGGATGCCCCATTACTTGCGATTTCCGCATCACCCCGGAAATTTGCGAGACGGTCATCGGGAATATGTCCGACGCCTTGCTGGAAAACTGCGGCCCTGGCTGCCTGGAGGCTACCTACGATGCGCTGGGGCAGTTCCTCGATCCCGACGATGTGCTGCAATTTATCCTGCACGAGGGTAGTGGCGCGCAGATCGTCAACGAGATTGCCCGAAGCAACCAGCCGGAATTCTGCTTCGATCCGGCAACCATGCAATACGGAACGACGTACTACATCGCCGCTGTGGCCGGCGATAACGACGGAAACGGAAACGTAGCGCTAAACGACTATTGCACCGTTATTGCCGCCGGAACGCCCATTTTGTTCAAAGAAATTCCGGTGCCGGTCATCGCACCGCCTGGAAACCTGAACTGCGTGGTGGATGCGGTAACGCTGTCGGGTAGTTCTTCCATAAACGCGACCTTTTCCTGGACCACCGGAAACGGAACGCTGGCTGGCGACCCGTCGCAGGCTTCTGTGCAGGCAACTTCAGAGGGCACATACACCCTGACGCTGGATGCCAACGGTTGTACTGCCGCCACAGCTGTACTGGTAAATGATTTCACCAATCAACCCACGGCTACTGTTATTGCCAGCCCGGACGACGTACTGGACTGCAAGATCAACGAGATCATCCTGGCCGGCACCATCGAAGGCTCACTGGACGCCAACGCCATCTGGCTGAGCGGGGGCATGGTCTTCGCCAACGGTACGACGGTGACCATCGACACCCCGGGCGCCTATGTCTTTGTGATTTTGGACACCATCTCGCTTTGTACCGACACGGCGTTCGTGGATATTGACGAAGACCAGGCCTTCCCCCCGCTGTTCATCAACCCGCCTGCTATTTTATCGTGCACGAATACCAGCATTACGCTGAGCGGCGGATCGCCCATCCCGGGTGTCACCTTCAACTGGGTACAAGTGATCGGGACGGACACTGTGCCGGTCGGGAGTGGCCCGTCCGTACCCGTGACACAGCCGGGCACGTATGTGTTGATCGGGGTCGACCCGGTCAACAATTGCAACAACAGCACGGAAGTGGCGGTGATAGCCGTACTCGATGCGCCGGTAGCGGATGCCGGGCAGGGATTCACCATTGCGTGTTTCGGTGAAACGGAATTGCTCGACGGGACCGCTTCGACCGGAGAACCCGGACTGCTGTTTATGTGGTCCTCTGCCGACGGAATCGTTGCCTCCGGCGCCGGCACGGCCACCCCGACCATCAGTCAGCCCGGCACCTACACGTTGGTGGTAACCAACCCCGGCAACGGCTGCACGGATGTTGCGGAGGTGGTAATCCCGCCCGACGCCCCAATTGCGATTTTAGAGGTAATCCAGCCGCCGTGTGAAGGCGATAAGGGCGTCATCCGGATCGACACGTTTATCGGTGGCAAGCCACCTGTGCAATATTCCTTTGACGGAGGGGTAACCTTCACGCAGGCCACCGTCTTCAACAACCTGAGTGCGGGGGTCTACTCAATCCTGGCGGTCGACGCCATTGGTTGCAGCGCAACGGTTGAGGCAACTATTGTAGATGCGCAACCGTTCCTGCTAACGCTGGATCCGCGGGTTTACCTTAAACTGGGTGACAGCTACCTGATCAACACCGTTTCAACCATTCAGGCAAACCTTATCGGCAGTATACAGTGGACACCGTCAACCGGACTGAGTTGCGACACCTGCCTGAACCCACTGGCCACTCCGCCACGCACACAGCAATACCGGGTGGTGGCCGTCAGTCAGGCCGGCTGCCGCGCAGAGGCCGGCATATTGCTCATCGTGGACAGGGATATCGACGTATATGTGCCCAACGTTTTTTCTCCCAACAATGACGGCGAGAACGACTGGTTTACCGTTTACGCCAACCCAAAGCATGTGATCAACATAAAGGCGCTCCAGATTTTTGACCGATGGGGCAATATGGTCTTCCAACGTACTGACTTTCCGCCCAACCAAAATGAAATGGGCTGGGATGGATCTCATCGGGGCGATGCAATGAACCCGGCTGTTTTCGTTTGGTACGCCGAACTGGAACTGGCCGACGGAACCGTAGAGCTGTTCAAAGGAGACGTTACCCTGACCCGTTAGCCAAAAAAAAGCCAGGCTGAATGGTTGCTGTAAAAAGCATCCACCAGCCTGGCTTAAACTCGGGTTATACATACAGGCTCGCTAAATAAAAAATGGTTTTTTGGGGTTAGGTTAAATGGGCACAGGGTGCAACTGTCGACTCATTTGGTCTTCGACACAAAGGTCGGCGTATTAAACGAGCGTGTCAATCACCAATAATGGGGATGCCGCTGTGTGCAATTCAGGAAACCAGTCTCTCCCGGATCGCTTTTGCAACTGCTTCTGTGGCACAGTTCACGTGCAGTTTCAGGTACACATTTTTCAGGTGAGTTGTCACCGTTTCCTTACTGATACCCAGTTTTTCGGCAATGGCCTTGTAGGTGAATCCATCGGTGAGGGCCTGCAGCACTTCCTTTTCACGGGAGGTTAATCCGTAATTTTGCACGCTTCGGAAGGTGTGCAGCACCATGCGCGCAATGCCGGGAGACATGGGCGCTCCGCCATAGTGGATGTCTTGCAGGGCTTCCAAGAGTCTGGCCGGAGGCGTCTTTTTGAGCAAATAACCATCCGCCCCGGCCTTTAAGCAAGCAAAAAGCCGGTCATTGTCGTCAAAAACCGTGTGCATCAGTATTTTGATTTCCGGATGCTCCGCTTTGATGATCTCTACTCCCTGGATACCATCTACGTCGGGCATATCTATATCCATCAGGACAATTTCCGGCTTGAGGGAGCCGACTTCCGACGCCACGTTCCGGCAATTGGGATAGGCGCCCAGCACGTTGAAGCCCGGCGTACCGCCGATCAGCAGGGCCAGCGATTGCCGCAGGTTGTCGTCGTCTTCGTAGATCAGAATATCCATGGTATGCGTATGAGGAGGAATATACCGTGAAGATAAAGCGCCGGAGCATAGCCGTCAATCCCCATTTTCGGTGAGGGGAAACGAAAGCGAAACGACCGTGCCTTTGCCGGGCTCGGATTGCAGCGACATTTTCCCTTTCAACGCCTGGGCGCGATCTGCCATGGTTTTGAGGCCGTTGCTGGCGCTTCGGGCGCTCTCGACGTCGAATCCGACGCCGTTGTCCGATACGGTGAAGGTGAGCATGCCGTTTTCGCACACAATTTGCATCGAAGCCCGGGTACACCGGGCGTATTTAGCCAGGTTATTGATCGCCTCTTTGGCAAACAAATAAAACGCCCGCCTTCTCTCCATACCCAATTTTAGCCCCTGGGTGTTTGAGGGCAGGGTGATTTCCCCGGCAATGTCTTTCGCTTCGAACACTTCCGACGTAAACCTGCGTATTCGGGCCAAAACGCGATCCAGCGGGTCGTTTTGCGGGTTAATACTCCAAATAATATCGTCCAGCGATTCGGCGCTGTGGCCGACCTCCTCATCAATCCTGTCCAGGAAGGTGACGACCTCCGAATTCGGGTCGGTGCGCTGCCGAACGAGGGTGTTCAGGATGCGCACATTGCTCAGGGCGGCACCGATGTCGTCGTGCAGATCGGCGGAGATGCGGTTGCGCAGGCGCGCTTCCCGGAGCATTTGTTGGGCGTAATAACGGGCGATCCCAAAACCAATCATCAGGAGGGCAATGATGGCCACGACGTAGGGCCACCACTGTTCCTGTAATTTTTTGTCGACCGTTATGTTCAGGTAAATCGGCTCAGACGCTATCCCCTCCGAATTGATGCCGATCACTTCGAGGGTGTGTTTGCCGGCGGCCAGGTTCGGGTATCGGATGCGCTCCCCGTTTTGTGCGCTAACCCATTCCTTTTCGTGGGGCAGCATTCGGTACTGGAAGCTGGTTTGGGCCGGGTCGCCGAAGTCCAGTACAGCTACATCGAAGGACACGGTTCGTTCATTTTTGGACAGGCGGATGGCTTTCACCGCTGCAATGTTGGTGCTGCCGGTCTCCTGGCACACCGGTTTTTGGGGCTTGTCGTTCACGAGCAGGGTGCTCAGGAAAACTTCCGGCTTTAAGGTGTCTGGAACTACTGCGTAAGGATTAAAAATGTTAAACCCGTACTGGCTACCCATCCAGTATTGATCTGGAGCGGACGCGATAAGGGTCTGTCCGGGTAAGTTGAGGGATAAAAGCCCGTCGAAAAGGCCATAGCGGGTCGTAATATGGTTTACCGGGTGGTGGCTGATCAGTCCGCGAGCCGTTCCGAGCCACAGTTTACCGGTTGAATCCTGCAGGATAGAGTACACATGGGGTTGGGTCAACCCATCCTGAACGCTTATGGGCTGAATTTCAAGTTTCCGGGTATCCAGGAACGCGAGTCCGGCCGAACTGCATATCCAAATCCCCGGATTTTGGGATGCTGCGGGATAAAAACGATGCACATCGGCGTTAAAAGGGATGATTTTATGCACCTTGAAGGGCTCTTTGGGTGAAATCACCCAGATGTCTTGCAGGCCCTCTGATGCATACACGTATCCTTGTGCATCCTGAAAAAGCATGGGAAATGACAGCGAGGTTTCATCAGCCGGTGTGTCCAACGAAACCTGGGAAAGGGTTTTTCCGTCCCAGATCAGCAGCCCCTGCTCATCGGCAGAGAAAAGCAGACGACCGTCGGCCAGGTGAATCCCGTGCAAAAAAAATCCGTCGGCAATTTTTTTAAAATGAAGGGAGGCGCGCGTGCTTCGGTACAACCCGTCGAAACAGAGGGCCCATATCTCGTTTTCTTTTCCCGGGAGCAGGTAATAGATTTCCGTGTTCAGACCGGTGTACGATCGTTTTTGGAAAGACCATCGGGTATGCGGCGGTTCGGGTGCAGGCGAAAAGTACAACGTGCTGTTTTTGGTCAGGCACCAGGCGTTCCCCAGTTCATCTTTGGCCAGCACCTCCGGGACGAATGCGTTGTCGGGGCGCCCCCCTGCCTGAACAATGATCTGGTTGAATTTTATCTTATCCGGCCGGCAAAAACTGATTCCCTGAGAAAACATGGAGAGCCAAACCGTGCCGTATTGATCAATATTGATCTTGTGTACAGAGTTTGAATTGAATCCGGTTTTGCCATTCGTTTGAAAAACGGATTGTATCCATTGTCCGGACTTCAGATCGAATGCGCACAGCCCCCCCGCCCTGTAGGAAGCCAGCAGAAATTTTTCCTTCCAGACGGCGACATCCAGGAACCTTGTGTTGCCGGAAGAATATTTCAGCAACTTTCCTGTTTGCGAGTTGAAGGAGAACAAACCTTCATGGGCGGCAATCCAGACCGAGGTATCCTGAATGGTTATGTTCAGGGGATTCAGCGTTGGTTCTCCCGGACGTTGTCCTGAAAAATGGTGCTCAACAGAGACCAGTTGACGCCCGGAGAATCGGTAGAGCTGCAATCCGGTTAAATTGTGACAAAAGCCTGCTATCGCCGTCAGTTGTTTCAGGTCGTCGTAAATGGGGTACAGCCGGGTTTCACCGTTCAGGGGAATGTTGTCCTGAGGATTTACGGTTCGGTTTTTTCGATCAAAAAAGTACAGCTTTTTCCTGTCGACCGTGAGGGCAAGTCCCAGGTTGGGATCATCAAAAGCGACATGGAAGCCGTTCTGCCCCAGTTCAACCGGCAGGGGGATGCGTTGGAAGTGGTTGTGCTTCCGGATATAACAAACCAGCGCGGTGTACGTGCTGAACCAGATGTTACCGTCCGCATCCTCAAAGAAGTTGCTTTGAATAATGTTGTCCGGTAAAGACAGCGAGTCGCCTTCGATGTGTTTATACACGCGCGTTTTATTGCCGTCGAAAAAGACCAATCCGTCGCTCGAACTAATCCAAATCCCCCCTTTACTGTCGGCGTAAATCCACTCGTTGAACATTTCAGGCAGGCCACTGGTCTGATCCAGCAGGTTCATGTGCATCAGGGCCGGTTGGGCCATACCTTCCCCACTCCACACGGAAACCATGGTGAAAAGCAGGACAGGGAGGAGGAAATGACGAGCAAGGCGATGGCTCGCAGCCATCGCCTTGCTTGCCTGTTTCTCGCCAAAAGGTATGCCGATTGTCATCCGGCTATACACCGGAGCGGCAATATTTCGGACAGGGGAGTGCCAATTGGTTGCCGGGCGCATTCAAGAGTGCGTTATTGCTATCCACCGCGATCATGGCGGTGCATTGGGCGTCGACGCTGCCGCCGGTTATGCCGTCAATGGTAACCAGTACGACGACGTTCACTGGTTGCACCGATGCTGCATTTGTCTGTGCCAAAAGGGTCTGCAAGTCGCCGTTAAAGTAGTCCACAGACTCTCCGCTCCCGTTTCCGGAAAATTTGACCTGACTAACGGATACAATGGCCATGTATTTGGGTCTTAGGTTTGTTTCGGCAAATATAAGGGTACAGATCGGCCTTGTCAATCACCATTTATGGGGATACGCATTGGCCGGCTAAAAGGACCAGCCCGCCCGGAAGTCCAGGAAATCCGCCACATGACCGTGCGCTTTGAGGGCGATACCGGCGTTGAAACGGGGCGTAAACCGGTAAACCAGGTTGTATCGCTGGTACACATCGGCGGTTTGCACCCCTTTGTTGAACAGGTACACGCCAAATTGTTGGCCAAAGACGGTACGACCGAGCAGGAATTCGTGGCCTGCGGCCAATCCCAATTTTTGGGGATTCTCATCGATTCCGGCCTGTTCCATGTAGTAGGCATCCCCGTTGTCGTACATCCACTCGACGCCGGCGGTCAGCGCGTCGATGCGGGCGATCTGCCGGCTGTATTTGAGTTCGACGCCGGGGCTGAACAGGTATAATTTGCTACGGGGTTCCTGGAATGCCATGAACCAGGTGAGGTCGAGCCGTGTCTCGGGGTCCCGGGTTTCGCGCCAGTTGCGTTTCACGCGGTCGGCAAACGCCGGCGGTGAAAAGTAGCGCGTAGCGCCGATGGCGGCGGTGGGCCAGTTGATGCCCTTGTTGGGTTCGCGAATGCCACCGTTGGAGAAGTGGTTGTACACGGCGGTGAGGTCGAGCAGCCACTGGTCTCCCAATCGAATGTGCATGTTGGCCCCCAGTTGGAGGGGAAAGGCCACATAGGTGCTGTAACTCAGGTTGAACGGGTTTTCTACTTCGTCGTACGGCATGTTCTGGTACGATAAACCAAAAGCAGCCCGAATGGAGAACCCGACAGGCTTTCGGGCGCCAAATACCGGTTCAACATAAAACATACCGGTGACGCCTTCGCCGAGCACCTCGTCGTCGTAATCCCAGACGGTCAGGGCCACACCCATTTTGGGGTAGCAGTTGCACGATTCCCAGGCGCGCTCCGAAAGCTTATGCCACGCCAGGTCGAACTCCAGCCCGACGGGATAGGAATTTTTAACAGGAACAAGGTCTTTGCTGTGAATGAGCACAAATCCGGCGTGCGCCCGAACACCGAACAGGAGGGCGCTGCGGGTGCTGTCCGACTGTACATGGGCGGCAGCCGGAGCGGCTGTGGCCAGACACAGGATCGCAAACAAAAGGATACGCATCATGATGGTGAAGGGCATTTTAAGGCAAAGTTAATAGCATTGCTTGTATTTTATTCGTCCTACGAGTATACTCGTAGGACGAGTTGTATCTTCGCGCGAATTCGCATGAACCTAACGTCCCTTTCGATACGCCGCCCATCGCTCATCATCGTGTTTTTCGCTGTGATGACCTTTCTGGGTGTCGCTTCTTACCTGACCTTGCCCATCGAGATGGTGCCCAAGTTCAACCCGCCGGTGGTTACCGTCATTACGCTGTATCCGGGCGCTTCGCCGTCGGAGGTAGAAAATTCGGTCAGCAAACCAATAGAAGCGGCCATCTCCTCCCTGGAGGGCATCGATCAAATTCAGGTTGCCTCACAGGAAAATGCCTCTTTTGTGTCGCTGGAGATGGATCAGACCGTGAATGTAGACAAGGCGGTGCAGGAAATTCAGCGCAAGGTAAACCAGATCATGTCTGCGTTTCCGCGCGAAGTGCGCACACCGGTGATCAATAAATTTGCGCTGGACGAACTGCCGGTCATCCGCCTGGGCGTCTCGGCCAATGTGACGGGCACCGCTTTTTACGACATGGTGGCCAACCGCATCACGCCTGAAATCGCCCAGATCAAAGGGGTCGCACAGGTCAGTATTCTCGGCGGGGAAGAACGGGAGATCAAGATCAACATCAGCAGCCAACGGCTGGAGCAGTACGGTCTGTCGCTCCTTCAGGTGGCCCAGGCGGTGCAAACGGCCAACCTTGACTTTCCCACGGGCAAAGTCACCGGCGATGAAGGTCAGCTCCGCATCCGTTTGGCGGGAAAATTTCTGGCCCTCGACGACATTCGCAACCTCGTCGTCGGCAAGAACAAATTCGGCTCGTCCATCCATCTGAAAGACATCGCCGACATTCAGGACGGCATCCGCGACCCGGAGGTGATCTGCCGGACCGGCGGACTGCCCGCCGTGGGCCTCAGCATTCGCAAACAGGGCGACGCCAACGCCGTAGACATGGCCGAACAGGTGCAGGCGCGCCTCAATCAGCTCGAAAAGGACTATGCCGGCCAGGGACTGCGCTTCGCGGTCGTCGCCAACGGCAGTGTCTTCACCGAAAAGGCTACCGATGCGGTGGTGCACGACCTGCTGGTCGCCGTATTGCTGGTCGCCGGTGTCATGCTGCTTTTCCTGCACAGCCTGCGCAACGCCGCCATCGTGCTGGTCTCCATACCCACCTCGATCGTGAGCACGTTCATCATGATGAAGATGTTCGGTTACTCGCTGAACCTGATGTCGCTCCTCGGCCTTTCGCTGGCCATCGGCATTCTGGTAGACGACGCCATCGTGGTCATCGAGAACATCTATCGCCACCTGGAAATGGGCAAAAACCGCGTGCAAGCCTCCTACGACGGCCGTATGGAGATCGGGTACACCGCCATGAGCATCACGTTGGTGGACGTGGTTGTGTTCCTGCCCATCATCTTTACGGTAGGCTTGGTGCCCAACCTGTTGCGCCAGTTCTGCATGACAGTGCTCACCTCCACCCTCATGTCTTTGCTGGTTTCGTTCACCCTTGTGCCGTGGCTCACCTCCCGTTTCGGCAAGGTGCACCACTTCGAAGGTAAAAATCTGGTTGGCCGCTTCATCAACCACTTTGAAGCCTTTCTCAACTGGATATCCAAGGGGTTTGTGTCCGCCCTGCGGTGGGCCCTCAAGAATACATGGACGCGCTGGACCACCGTCGCACTGGCCGGGGCGCTCTTTTTTGTTTCCATACTTCTGCTCACCAAAGGGTTTATCGGCAATGCCTTTTTCGACCCCGGCGAACGGGGAGAGTTTCTCATTGACATCAGCATGCCCCGGGACGCTTCCCTCGCGCAGACCGACGCGGTGACCAAACAGGTGGAGGACTGGCTTCGAAAACAACCCGAAGTGGTGAATACGTTTACCACGGTGGGCGCCAACAACAAATCATTCGGACTCAACAATCCCTATCTGGCCGAGGTACAGGTGTTTCTCCAACCGTTGGGCGCGCTGCGCCGGGACCCGACCGACGTCTTCGCCCGGAAGGTGAAGATCCAGCTCGAAGAGCGCATCCCCGGCGCCCACTTCAAAACCTCTCCCATCGACATCCTCGGCCTCTCCATGCCGCCGATCGAGATCAAACTCAACGGACCCTCGCTCGACAGTCTGCTGGCGCTCTCCGAACCGGTTCGCGACATTATGGAGGCTGTTCCCGGATGCGTAGAGGTCGTCCGCTCGGTGGAAGGCGGCAATCCGGAGGTGCAAGTGGAGGTCAACCGGCAACGAATGGCCGATTACGGCCTCACCATGGCCCAGGTGGGCATGTCCCTGCAAACCGCCTTCAGCGGCAACACCGACGCCCGCTACCGCGACAACGATTACGAATACCCCATCCGCATCCAGCTCGACGCTTTCGACCGGCGCAGCGCCGACGACGTGCGCAACCTGTCGTTTGTCAACCCGCTGGGTAGCACGGTCTACCTGCGGCAATTTGCCGAGGTGAGCGAAAGCACGGCGCCCAACCGGCTCGAACGCCGCGACCGCATGCCGTCCGTCGCCCTCAACGCACAGGTCATCGGACGGCCAAACGGCACGGTGACCCGCGATATCAAATCACAACTCGATACCATCGCCCTTCCGCCGGGCGCCGTCATCAAGTATGGCGGGGACTTCAAGCGGCAGCAACAGGGTATCCAGACGCTCGGCTTCGCCCTCTGGACCTCCCTCATCCTCGTTTACCTTATCATGGTGGCCCTGTACGACAACTGGATGTATCCCCTGGTGGTGCTCATCTCCATACCGCTCTCCATCATCGGCGCATTTCTCGCCCTCGCGCTGGCCCGCGAAAACCTGACCGTGTTCACCGGGCTTGGCCTGCTCATGCTGGTCGGGCTGGTGGGCAAAAACGCCATTCTGGTGGTCGATTTCGCCAATGACCTAAAGAAAAAGGGGCTCTCCCTCGAGAATGCGCTCCTGCAAGCCACCGAACTGCGCTTCCGCCCCGTACTCATGACCAACATCGCCATGGTGATCGGCCTCTTGCCCCTGGCCCTCAGCAAAGGCGCCGGCGCCGAATGGAAGAACGGGCTGGCCTGGGCCATCATCGGCGGACTCAACTCCTCCATGTTCCTTTCGCTCATTGTCGTGCCCGTGGTGTACTGGCTCTTCGACCGCGGGCTGGCCGCGCTTGGCTTCGGCGAAAAGGAAGCCGTGGTGCTGGAAGAATAACTTGTCGAATGCGGAATGTCGAATGCGGAATGCGGAATAATTTTACGCCTGGTCTGCCGAGGCAGCATGACCGCGTAGCGGTCAAACATGAATAACCCCGGATGAAATCCGGGGAGCGTGACCCGGATGAAATCCGGGCAGCGGGGCGAGCGCGTAGCGCCGACAGCCTCACCTCTTCCCCAACGCTTCCTCCCCCAGCCTCCGCAACCGCGTAGGCGTGCTCATGCCCGTCTCCCGCGCCAGCTCATTCCCCTTGGGATCCAGAAAAAGGACGGTAGGCAGCCCCTTGACTTCATACAGGGTGGCAATATTCTTTCCTGTCGGACTGTCGTACGGCACCCGCAGACAAAGAAAATTGCCATTGAGAAAGTTGTACACCTCGGGCAGGGCCAGCACCTCTTCGTCCATCACCTTGCAGGGCGCGCACCAATCGGCGTCGAAATCGACAAACACCGGTTTGTTCAGCCGTTGTGCCTCTTCGAGCACAGGCATTAGCCGGTCGCTGTCGATCCAGCTGACGGTGCGGTTGCCGGGTTTCATGCCCAACGTCGTAGTGGTGGCGCCGGACTTCGGCTGTCGGCTGTCGGTTGTCGGTCGTCGGTCGTCGGCGGCCGGACTTACGGGCTTCGCGGCGGCGGTGGCGCTGCTTTTGGCGCCACTACAGGCGCCAAACAAAACCAATCCTGCCAGGGCCGGCACAAAAAACAGGCGCATAAAAATGGAATATTTGGGCTTAAACGCGACGGCATTTGTTCTATTGTACAACATTGATATTTCAATTACCCGACAAATGCATAAGTTTAACCATAATTTTTTACCCGATTGCATTCGGATTAAGTTTATAAACAGTTATTTGCACTTCAATAAACGGAATACATGAACCGTAAACCCAAAGTACTGGTCACCGGAGGCACCGGCTACATCGGAAGCCACACCGTGGTGGAATTGTTCAACGGCAACTACGAGCCCGTGTCGGTGGACAATTACGCCAACTCCGGCCCGGATGTGATCGACGGCATTGAGGCCATCACCGGATGCGAACTGACGCACCACACGGTAGACCTGACCAACCTGTCTGCAACGCGACGCGTTTTCGAGGAGCACCCCGACCTGGTGGGGGTCATTCACTTTGCCGCCCTCAAGCTCGTCGGAGAGTCGGTAGAAAAACCGCTGGAATACTACCAGAACAACCTCGTCGGGTTGCTCAACGTACTCGCCTGCATGCGGGAGTACAAGGTGTCGAATTTTATTTTCTCCTCCTCCTGCTCGGTGTACGGTCAGTCGCGCGAGCTCCCCGTGACGGAGGGCACCCCGCTGGAGCCCCCGCAATCGCCCTATGCCCGCACCAAGTTCATGGGCGAAGAGATTATTCGCGATTATTGCGCCGTAACCCCCGGGTTCAAGGCCATTTTGCTGCGCTATTTCAACCCCGCCGGCGCCCACCCCTCCATCCTGATCGGCGAAAGTCCGGTTAATCCGGCGGCCAATCTGGTGCCGGTGATCACCGAGACGGCCATCGGCAAACGCCCGGACATGGCTGTGCACGGCACCGATTACGACACCCGCGACGGCTCCTGCATACGCGACTACATCCATGTGGTCGATCTGGCGAAAGCCCACCTGCAGGCGCTGGAGTACCTCACCGAAAACCGCAACGAACACAACTGCGAAATATTTAACCTGGGCATCGGGCAAGGCGTCACGGTGCTGGAGGCCATCAACGCATTCGAAGCGGTCACCGGTGTCAAACTCAACTATACACGCGGCCCGAGGCGCCCCGGCGACGTGGCGGCCGTGTACGCCGACTACGCCAGGGCGGCCCGTCTGCTGGGGTGGCAACCCCAATACAATATTCGCGACATCATGCAGACGGCCTGGGCCTGGGAGCAAAAACGGACGATACCACAGGAAGCTTGAGGGTGGTCTTTGGGGAGCATAGCTGGGGTTATGCGGCTTTTATGATGTTGGTGGAGTAGGTGGAGCGGTTTGGGGAAGAGTCCGCTGATGGCATAGTACGCTGCGTAGTACAATCGGTTCACAGTCGCATTCCATTGGCTATTGTCCCAGTCTGAATCCTCCCGTGCATCGCCCCTTGCCCGCGAACCAAAGAGAATGACTTCAGCTTCGGGATCAGTCGCTTTTACGAGTTCCTTTACTTTTTGAAGGATCACAACGTATAGGTCTTTTGATACGGCTATGATCGAATTTTGGACAAAAATAAGAATTTTTTCGCACAGTAGTGCGTAAAGGTCAATCCTCGCCGCAGTGCGTAACCATCTGTCCCGCCCCTCAAAACCTTGTACCAAAAATGAGCGGATAGAAGTTGAATAATTGGGCACTTCAAATGAGCTCGGAGAAAGCCTTTGATGGAAAAGCGCCCTGACATGCGGTACTATTCGCCCCACTCGCAGCTGTATCACCAGAAACCCAAACCAAAAATCCAAAATTCTCCCTATCTTAGCGGTGCATCAAAAGCAATAACCCATGTTTTGGCGTACCGTTTTGGCAGGCACAATATTTGCCTTCCTCCTTCCGCTCGCGGCATTCAAGGACTCCGAACCGGCGCTCCTGCCCGACGCGGAGACGGAACTGGGCTACTATCCAAAGGATTACTTCATCCGGCCCATTGGCGATGCCCTGCGCCTGACCGGCACGTTCGGCGAGCTGCGCAACAACCACTTTCACAGCGGCATCGACATTAAAAGCTCTACCGGCGGGGTCGGCCAGCCGGTGTACGCCGCCGCCGACGGTTTTGTAGACCGCATCAAGGTGGAGGAAAGCGGCTACGGAAACGCCCTGTACATCAAACACCCGAACGGTTATACCACCGTGTACGCCCACCTCGACCGGTTTTCGCCGGAAATCGAAGCGTACGTGCGCGCCCAGCAATACACGCAGGAGAGTTTCGAGGTCGATTTGAACCCGACCGACGGCCGGTTTTCCTGCGCGCGTGGGCAGGAGATCGGTAAACTGGGCAACTCCGGCGGCTCTACCGGCCCCCACCTGCACTTCGAAATTCGCCACACCGCCTCGGGCCGGGTGCTCAACCCCCTGCTGTTCGGCTTGCCGGTGACGGACAACATCCCGCCCGACATCCGCGACATGAAGGTGTACTTTCTGGCCGAAGACCGGTCGGTGCTGCACAGCAAAGCCTTTCCCATCAGCAAACGCGCCGCCGGGCGCTACGGCATTGCCGGCGACACCGCCACCCTGGGCGCCTGGCGGGTCGGTTTCGGCGTAAAAACCTACGACCAGCTCAACGGACTGAAAAACGACAACGGCGTGTACGCCATCGAACTGTACGTCGACGGCGTGCTCACCTACGGGTGGCGCACCGACGACCTGTCCTTCAAAGAAACCCGCTACCTGAATGCGCACGTGGACTACTCCGCCAAAAAAAGATACGGCGCCTGGTTCAACCGCTTGTTCGTGCTGCCCGGAAACCGGCTCTCCGGATACCAGCAAACCGCAACCATGGGACTGATCGCACTGCACCGCGACAAAGTGCAGCAGGTGCTCATAAAAGTGTTCGACGCCTCTGGCAACGCCTCCGAAGTGCGCTTCCACGTGCGGCGAAGCGAAGACATGGAAACCCCGCCCCCCCAAAGCTACAACCAGGAAATGCCCTGGAACACCGAAAACGTGGTGCAGTACGACGGTTTTTACCTCCGCCTGCCCAAAGGGGTCCTGTACGAAAACCTCCTGTTTCACTACCACACCACGCCGGACAACAACCCGAAAACGTACTCGTCTGTGCACCACGTGCATTACGAGACGACGCCCGCCCACCAGTATTTCGACCTGGCCCTCAAGCCCTATGGCCTCCCGGCCGAACTGCAAGCCAAAGCCGTGATCGCCAAGTGCGACACCCGAAAACCGGTCAACTGCGGCGGCACCCTGCGCGCCGACGGCATGCTGTACACCCGTGTCCGCAATTTCGGCGATTACTGCGTCATGGTCGACGACGTGGCGCCCACCATCACACCCGTTTTGTTCAGCGAAAACATGCGCGGACAGGAAAAATTCGTGTTCCGCATCACCGACAACTTCGAAACCGAGGCCCAGGCCCGCAACCTACACTACCGCGGCGCCATCGACGGCAAATGGGTGCTTTTTGAATTCGACGCCAAACGCGACCGCCTGAGCCATACCTTCGACAAAAGCATGACGTCCGGTGAGCACGTGCTCCGGCTGGAGGTGTTCGACGACCGGAATAACAAGGCCGTTTTTGAAAAAACATTCACGCGTTGAAGGTTATCACAAGCACCTTATCTCCATTCGCTTCCAAATAAAATATTGAGTATGGCGCTATGGCTAAGATGCCTTGAAGCCCAATGTCGTTTTTAAAAATTTTAATTGGAAGAATGCCGGTGCTTTCGACTTATGATACGCCCTCTTCCAAAATCCGCCGCAACTGCTTGACATACACTTCTTCGGCATCCAAAAACGCCGCCACCTCGGCGTCACTCCACTGCGGGAACTTGAGCATGATTTTTTTGACGATCGCTTCAATCGCTTCTTCTCGGCCTTTCTCGATGCCTTTTTCAAGTCCTTCAGAAAGGCCCTCTTCCCGCCCTTTTTCGATACCTTTCTCAATACCTTTTTTAAACCCCTGTCTGCGCCCCTTGCGCAAACCCACCTGTTTCCACTTTTCGCCAAAGATTTCGGGAATGGCGTCTACCCAACTGTTCTCCGCCTCGGAGAGCTGGGTGCTCAGCGTTTTGATTTCTCCTTGTGACATACCGCTTACGATGTAGATGTAAAGGGTTAAGGTTTGAAAAAACATCTGCGCACGCACTTCGTTTTCCAAACTGAACCCAAAAGTAAAGATTTTTTCCAATTTTTTCGCGCCAATTCGGCATTGCGCGACAGTTTGAGCGCTAAAAACAGGTTGCGCAGGTACTCGCTTTCTATTTTGGCATGGATGTCCTCAACGCTCACGGCGCTTAAATCGGTGAGCCAGTACCGAAAGTCGGGCAAAAAGGCCCGCCAATATTCGGGCAAGCCCGAAAAATAGTCGAAAAACGAGTTCTGCGTCCAGCCTTTTTCGCCGTGGTACACCACTGCCGGTATGATGAATGCCAGCGAACGCCCGTTCCGCAGGTCGTCCTCCCAGAGCTGCAACATGTAGTCCAACAGTTGTAATTGCACCGGGTGCTCTGGTTCATAGCTCTTGTGCTCAAACAAAAACAACAGCCGGACCGGGGCGCCGGTGTTCAGCCGGGTTTCGTACACCATGTCGCTGAACGACACGCCGAAACGCCCGCCGACAAACGCCGTGTCGCACTTGCGCAACGCAGCCAGATCAATGTGCCCGTATACCTCCGGGCCGGTGTAATGCGCCAGGTAGTTTCGGACGATAGCCACATCCCCGAAAAAGGTTTTGAACACTGCGTCGTGAGGCTTGCCTTTTTTGCGCGAACTTTTGGGTGCTGATTTTGCCATGATCAACAGGGGTTGAGCAGGCAAAAATAT
Organism: Saprospiraceae bacterium; assembly: GCA_041736625.1. Classification (GTDB taxonomy): domain Bacteria; phylum Bacteroidota; class Bacteroidia; order Chitinophagales; family Saprospiraceae; genus M3007. The sequence continues at coordinate 114,211 of JBGSTG010000087.1, forward strand.
GAAGATTCAATTTAAAAACAAATTGTTTTTATCAACAGTAGAGAGCGCGAGACCAGTCGTAAAACGCCGACAGCGGCAAATATGACCCGTTTTGCCGCGCATTCCACGCCTTAGCGTTAATTCGCGTCATTCGCGGCAAAAAGGGTTTGCGCGCTTTTCGGCGGCGAAGCCGCCAGGAATACCGAGGGTGCTTTTTTTTGCCGCGAATTAGCGCTAATTCGCGGCAAAAAATAAACATATAGTTTCGTTACAGACAATTTTGTGCCATTGTTGGCATCCTCGCTGAGGCGCTACCGATAGGATGGCTTCAAGCCCAATGTCGTCAACTTAGCGTAAAAAGATTGCTTTGGGGTTGTTTGATGTCTTACCGCGACTTTATTTTTTGCCGCGAATTAGCGCGAATTCGCGCTAATTCGCGGCAAAAAAATATCTAGTTTCGTTGTAGACAATTTTACAACATTGCTTTTACGAAAAGTTGACGACATTGGGCTTCAAGCCATCCTATCGGTTAACGTCGTTTTTTAAAACTTTAATTGGAGAAATGTCCGTTTTTTCGACTTATGATACATCCCAACCCGCTCACCAGTCCATCGGCCGCCGCCACAACCCCCGGGGCACCACAAACGCGTCGTACACCGAAAGCAGCAGGTCGAAAACCGGAAATGCGATGATGGACACCCTCTGCGGGTGTTGCGCAGGCTGAAAACGGAGTTGAATCTTGCCGTACAAAGGCCACAGCAACAGCCAGCGGCCCAACAGCGCCGCCGCCGCCCAGGGCCAATGCGGGGTGCACAGCAGCACGGCGCACCACAAGTGGAACAGCGCCCGGGAAAAAGACAGCGCGAACAGCACAACCTGGTGCCCCGGTTTGTAGTACAGGCCCGCACTCAGATGACGCCGTTTCTGCCGGAGCCAGGGCGACAAGCCGGGTTTGGCCGCAGAATACACAAACGCGTCCGGGTGCAGTACTACGGCCGTGTTGTGCCGGTTGGCCGCCGCGTTTACCAGCAGATCGTCGTCTCCCCCGGGCAGGTGCTCGTGTCCCGCGTAGCCGTTCGTTTGTTCAAACAGCGACTTCCGCCAACCCATATTCCGCCCCACACCCATGTACGGCATGCCAGCCGACGCCAACGACAGGTACGTGACGGCCGCCATGTCGGACTCGAAACGCACCCACCGGTTGAAAAATGTGTCTTTCGGGAAAAATGGGGCATACCCCAACACAACATCCGTCTCCGGCCCCCAGGCCTCACCCAGGCGCCGCAGCCACTGCCTGGAGGCCGGCAAACAGTCGGCATCCGTGAACACCAGCCGGTCGTACCGCGCAGCGCCGATGGCCACACGGAGCGCGTCTTTTTTGCCGGCGCGCTGCTTTTCGGCCATCCGGATCACGCGCAAGTGCCAGTGCAACCCCGCCATTTCATTTAACACCGTTTCCGTGTGGTCGGCCCCGGCATCGTCGATCACCAGCACTTCAAAATCCGGGTAATCCTGGTTCAGCACCGCCGGCAAAAAACGTTTCAGGTTTTCCGCTTCATTGCGCGCAGCGATCAGCACCGACAGCGGGGGGAGTTCGCCACGGGCTACCGGCGCCGGATCCGAAATGCGCAGCACCCGGCGGTAAAGACCGTACCAGACGGCGAGTTGGAGCAGAAAAAGAAACAGCAGCAAATATATTTTTTGTTCTATTTTAAATTTTGGTTTGATTTGTCCCGGAATCCGGATCAAACCCCGGAAACCACACGCCAATCATGATCATCGCCATAGACGGCCATTCCTCCTGCGGCAAAAGTACCCTGGCTAAAGCGCTTTCCAAAACGCTGGGTTTTACCTACGTAGATTCGGGCGCCATGTACCGCGCAGTTACCTTGTATTTTCTGGACAACGGGGTCGATTATACGGACATCCCAGCCGTGGAGGCGACCCTTTCGCACATCCACATCCGGTTTGCCACGGTGGAAGGCCAAAACCACACTTTTCTGAACGACGTGGACGTAGAGCGCAACATTCGTGAGATGCGGGTGAGCAACCACGTGAGCCCGGTGTCGGCCATACCGGCCGTGCGCAGGGCCATGGTGGCCCAACAACAGGAAATGGGCCGCATAGGCAACGTGGTGATGGACGGCCGCGACATCGGCACCGTCGTTTTCCCGGAAGCCGAACTGAAAATTTTCCTGACGGCCGACCTCGACATTCGCGCCAGCCGCCGCCACCTGGAACTGGCCGAAAAAGGCATCGACGCCGAATGGGACGCCATCCTCAAAAACCTCGAAGAACGCGACCGCATCGACTCCACCCGGGCCGACAGTCCCCTGCGCCAGGCCGATGACGCCCTGCTGCTCGACAACACCCACCTCAGCGAGGAACAGCAACTCGAAACCGCGCTCGACTGGGTGCGTCAGCGAACGCCTGCTGAAAAACCGGACTAACCCCCAGCCACGCCACCCATGTCCATCGTAAACAACACCTATGGCTTGTTGAGCGAATCGCTCGCCGGACACCAACCCATCCTGCGACGGGTAAAAAACTTTTATTCCGATTCCCTGGACAGAAAGGTGCAGTTCGATGTGTACCTGCCCGCAGCCTATCACTTCTTTCTCCAAAAAAGATACCCGCTGCTCATCTTCAACGACGGCCAGGACCTGCCGGTCATGCACTTGTCCGATAGATTAGCCGATCTGTACCGCAAAAAGGCCATCCGGCCCGTCATTGCCGTCGGCATTCACGCCAACCGCGACAGGATGCGGGAATATGGCGTGGTCAGCCGGCCCGACTACCGGGGAAGGGGCGACCGGGCGCCACAATACGCCAGGTTTATTTTCAGCGAACTACTGCCTTACCTGAACGGCACGTTTCGGCTATCAGGCGTCACCGCCGAAACGGCCATCGCCGGTTTTTCGCTGGGCGGACTGTCGGCCCTCGACATCGCCTGGGCCAACCCCGGCATTTTTGGCATAACCGGGGTGTTCTCTGGTTCTTTGTGGTGGCGCTGGGAGCCGGTACAGGGCAGGGCCGACCCTGATGCTGCGCGCATCATGCACCACATCATCCGTTCGTCTGCAGGCACGAACCCAGGCCAGCGGTACTGGTTTGAAACCGGCACCCAGGACGAAACGGAGGACCGGAACAACAACAACGTCATCGACGCAATCGACGACACGATCGACCTGATCCGCGAGTTGAAACTAAAAGGGGTTCCGGATGCCGACATCCGATACCTGGAGATTCAGGGTGGACAGCACAACCCGCAAACCTGGGGCCTGGCCGTGTCTGATTTTCTGCTCTGGGCCTACCCCCGCTAAACTGCTGATCAAAAAACGCCGCACGAAGCAGGTGGGGAAGCGCAAAAATGTTTACTTTGCAGGTAAAAGGGGTCAACACATGCCGGGTAATTTTATAAAAGAGTGGGTGCTGTTTGGCATCCGCAGTACGTTGGGCGAGATGCGCCTGGAGGGCGTGAGCCCTTACCGCTTAGCCAAGGCGTATTACCTCATGCGCCTTACCTGGGCGCAGCGCATCCGTTCGCTGGTGCTGATCGGGCTGGGGGTTATGGCCGCTGCGTTCGGCCTGGAGTCCTTTTTGATCCCCAACGGGTTCATCGACGGCGGCGTGACCGGCATTTCCCTGCTCATGGCCAAAGTGAGCGGGGTTACCCTTTCCGTGTGGCTGCTGGTGATCAACACCCCGTTCATCTTTCTGGCATGGCGGCAAATCGGCGCGCGCTTTGCCATGCGCAGTGTGCTGGCCATTACCGGCCTGGCCCTGGTCGTCGCCCTGGTGCATTTTCCGACACTGACCGAAGACAAGCTGCTCATCGCCGCATTCGGCGGCTTTTTTCTCGGTATGGGCATCGGGCTGGCGGTGCGTGGCGGCGCCGTACTCGACGGCACCGAGGTGCTGGCCATTTACATGAGCCGGAACACCGGACTCACCGTGGGCGACACGATCCTCATTTTCAACATCCTCATTTTCGGGGTGGCCGCCTGGCTGCTGGGCATAGAGGTGGCCCTGTACGCCATCCTCACCTACCTGGCGGCCGCCCGCACCATCGATTTTGTGATCGAAGGCGTGGAGGAATATATCGGCGTGATGATCGTGTCGTCGCACCACGAGGAAATCCGGATGATGCTGGTGCACAAAATGCAGCGCGGTGTGACGGTGTACAACGGTCTGCGCGGCCATGGCGATCGCCAGGAGCTGCACAAAACAGAGATCATCTACACGGTGATCACCCGCCTCGAAATTACGCGCATGCAACACGAAATCGACAAAATAGACCCGAACGCCTTTGTCGCTATGCACAGCGTAAAGGATATTCGCGGCGGAATCATCAAAAAGCGGCCATTGAGCCATTAGCCATGAACATACTTCTCCTCGGTTCCGGAGGCCGCGAAAGCGCGCTGGCCTGGAAACTGCGCCGCAGCCGCCGGTGTTCCGCGCTCTACATCGCACCCGGCAACGGCGGCGCCGGCGCCTACGGGCAAAATGTTGCACTCGACCCCATGGACTTCGAAGCGGTGGGCCGTTTTGTGCTCGACAACCGCATCGACCTCGTGGTGGTCGGCCCCGAAGACCCGCTGGTCGGCGGCATCCAGGATTATTTTCATACGGACGACCGCCTCCGCCACATTCCCCTCATCGGCCCTTCGAAAGCCGGCGCACAGCTGGAAGGCAGCAAAGCCTGGGCCAAGCTGTTCATGCTGCGCCACGGCATCCCCACCGCCGCCTACCGGGCGTTTACCGCCGATCAGGCAGACGAAGGGCTGGCGTACCTGAACGCCCACCCCCTGCCCATCGTGCTCAAAGCCGACGGTCTGGCCGCCGGCAAGGGCGTGGTGATCTGCGACGACCGGGAAGCCGCCGCCGCCGAGTTCCGCGAGATGCTCGGCGGCAAGTTTGGCGCTGCCGGCGCCAGGGTGGTGGTCGAACAGTTTCTCCAGGGCATCGAGTTCAGCGTGTTTGTGCTCACCGACGGCACGCACTACCGCATTTTGCCCGAAGCCAAGGACTACAAGCGCATCGGCGAAGGCGACACCGGCCCCAACACCGGCGGTATGGGCGCCGTAAGCCCCGTGCCTTTTGTCGACGACGCCCTGTGGCAAAAAGTGGAGACGCAGATCATCCGGCCCACCGTCGCCGGACTGGCCGCCGAAAAAATTGACTACAAGGGGTTTATCTTTTTCGGCCTCATCCGCGTGGGCAACGACCCCTACGTGATCGAATACAACTGCCGGATGGGCGACCCGGAAACGGAGGTGGTCATCCCCCGGCTGCGCAACGACCTGGTCGCCCTGCTCCTGCACTGCCACCGCGGCACGTTGGACCGTACACCCATACGCATCGACCCCCGATCGGCCGCCACCGTCATGCTGGTGAGCGGCGGGTACCCGGGCGACTATGAAAAGGGCAAAGCGATTGAAGGCATCGAAAAAATCAGGGGCAGCCTGCTCTTCCAGGCCGGCACCCGGCAGGTGGATGGCCAACTGCTCACCAGCGGCGGACGGGTGCTGGCGATCACCAGTTTCGGACACTCCCTGCCCGAAGCGCTGCAGCGGTCGTACCGCAACGCAGCAAAAATCCGTTTTGAAGGCCTGTATTACCGGAAGGACATCGGCCGCGACGTGCTTTGACCGCCGTACGCGCTACCCGACGTTCAAAAGCGCCAGGTAGTGGTCTTCTTTTTCGCGCATCCGGCCCTGCTCGTCTTCCGTTTTATCGCTGTATCCCGCCAGGTGCAGCAGCCCGTGCACCATCACGCGGGCCAGCTCGCGCTCGAACGGCACGCCCAGGTCACGTGCGTTCTCAGCCACGCGTTCGGTGCTGATGAACACGTCGCCGTGAACGCCCTCTTCGGGCTCGGCGTACGGGAAGGTGATCACATCGGTGTAAAAATCGTGCTGCAGGTATTCGGTGTTCACGCGCAGCAGGTACGCGTCGGAGCAGAAAATAAAGGTGAGTGCCAGGAGCGGGCGCTCCTCTTCGTCGGCCACATTGGCCAGCCACTGGCAATAGGGCAACTCATCTGCAAAAGGCGAAGGCACGTCCTCATAGTGGAACGCAATTTCATCCTCTTCGGTATCCCGGTCGGTGGGCAAATCGGGGAAACGCATTCAACCCCGAAACTTGAACCGCATTTCAACGGTGCTGCCGCCCCTCGAGAAGCGACACTCGTCGCTCAGTTTGCGCATGAGTAAAAGACCCCGGCCGCCGCACGCTTCGATGCGCTCCGGGCAGGTGGGATCGGGCACATCGCTGGGGTTGAACCCGGGGCCCTCATCGGAAACTTTGATGGACAGCGCGTCGTTCAGACGGCGCAGGGAGATGGAAACTTGTTTGGAGCAGTCACACCCGTTGCCGTGCCGGATGGCATTGTTCACCGCTTCGGTGAGCGAAACCAGGATGTTTCCGTGTACCTCCGGGCAGAGGTTGAAGCGTTGGGCAAGGGTATTCACAAAAGGCATTACTTCCTCCACACTGCGTGGTTCTGAAGGAAGCGTAAGTCTGGAATTGGCGTCGCTCATTCGCAAGGGTTGGTTTGAGTCAAACTGTACCACTGTTGTCATGTGCAGGCTACGGTCTCCGGAGCGTAATAATACGGTCGGAAATGGCGACTATAGATCCTGCAGCTTACTGGATTACAACCTGAAAAACCGGGGCTGTGAGCGGCTCCGGCGCGCGAACGTCCATGGGCACGGGATTAAAAACGTTGCAATTTAAGATTTTTTTAAGACACCGCGCAAGGGGGTGTGCCAAAAAAGTGCAACCGGCTAACCGTTTTGGTCTAAAAAAGGCCTCATTTTGTCGCTTTCGAGTGTTTGCTGGCCATAAAAAAAATGCGCGGGTCGCCGTTCACCACACCGGACACCCCTTGAGGCGGCTGCGGAGGGCGTCGGCAAACTGGCGGGCGGCGGTGACGCCGGGGGCCGGCACGGGCGGCACGCCGGAGGCGGTAGCCGTCGGCAGGGGGTCGGGCACAACGAAGTAAGTAGCCTTGCCTTCTGCTGATTTGTGGATGTACCGGTAAACGGGTATGATGCCGTATCGCCCGTATTCGGCCCTGGGCACGCCTTTGTGGTGCAGCAGTTCGACGGCGAACAGGATGCCGCCGTCGGTGTGCGTTTTTTGCTGGTTGGAAATAAAATTGCCGAGCGAATACACCACCAGCGCTTGCTTGCTGCTGCCGTCGGGCAAGTCCACCGTTTCCCATTTTACCGGCTGCACGACGTGGGGGTGGGCGCCGATGATCATGTCGGCGCCGTGGCGGATCATGAACTGCGCCAGGGCGCGCTGTTCGGGGTTCTCGGTGAGCTGGTACTCCAGCCCCCAGTGCGCAAAAACGATGATGAAGTGTGGCTTTCGGGCGCGCGCCTCGTCGAGGTCTTTGCGGATTTGCGCCGTGTCGAGCAGGTTGACGATCGTGGGCGCCTCGGTCGGTATGCCGTTGGTGCCGTAGGTATAGTTGAGCAGCGCGATTTTGAACCCGTTTTTGTACAGCATGAGCGGGTAGAGGGTGGCGCGTTCGTTGGCGTCTTTAAAAGTGCCGGTTTGCATGAAATTCAGCCGGCGCAGGGTCTCGATGGTGGTGGTCACCCCGGCGCCCCGGGCGTCGTTGGAGTGGTTGTTGGCCGTGGTGAGCACGTCGAATCCGACGTCCTTGAGCGCCTCCGCCAGCGCATCCGGGCTTCTGAACATGGGATAGCCGGTGTAGGGCGGCTTGCCGGGCAGGGTGAGCTCGAGGTTGCCGATGGCGATGTCGGCCGACTCCAGGAGGGGCCGCACGTACCGGAAGCAGGGCCGGTAGTCGTACGCCTTGTCCGGCACCAGCTCGGCGCTGCGGATCTGGGGCGTGTGGCCCATGATGTCGCCGGCAAACACCAGGCGCAGGGTGTCGGTTTGGGCGCTGAGCAGGCTGGAGCCGCTCAGGAGTAGGGCAATCGGCAGGAGCACTCGACGCATGCAGCGGAGATTTGACGGTAAAAATAAGGGAAAAGAGTGGGTACCTGAAAATGAAAACCCCCGGCTGCTTATTCCAAGCAACCGGGGGCAACACGCTTTGTATGTTTCAGGAAACGGCTTAGGCCAGTTTCACATCGACTGCGTTCAAACCGCGTTTGCCGTTCTGCGTACGGTAAACGACCTTATCGCCTTCGCGAATTTCGTCAATAAGTCCACTAACGTGAACGAAAATTTCCTCTTTGGAGGAGTCATCAACGATGAAACCAAAACCTTTGGTTCCATTAAAAAATTTTACTGTGCCGGTAAACATTGAAAAAAAACTTGAAAAGTGAATCTGGCAAAATGCCGCTGCAAAGGTATGGGCTTTACAACAAAAAAACAATATCCCCGGCGCAAAGAAATTTTTGGGTCATTTTTTCTGGAATCGCTCGCTCATCACTTCGCGGCCTTTGACCACCTTCAGCACGTAAAACCCGTCGGTGAGCGTGGCCACGTTGAACCCGAACTGCTCCGCTTCGGCCTCGCCGCTGCCCGAGAGCACCTGGCGGCCCGACTGGTCGTACACTTCCCAGCTGAACGCCTCGTCGGCGGCCGTCTCGAAGCGCACAGTCACCTCGTCGCTCGCCGGGCTGGGCGCCACGCGCAGGCGGGCAGTGGTCTCGCCGAACTGCACGGTCACCACCGGACTGTACGAGAACTGCCCGTCGAAATCCACCTGCTTGAGGCGGTAGTAGTTGACGCCCTGGAGGGGCTTTTCGTCGGTGAAGGTGTATTCCAGGATGGTGCTGGAGTTGCCGGCGCCGGGGATGCGGCCGATTTCTTCGAATTGGGCGCCGTTGGGGGAGCGTTCTATTTGGAAGTGGGAGTTGTTTTGTTCTAGGGCGGTGGTGAAGGTTAGGCGGGTGGAGTTGGCTTGTTTTTCTACTTCGAAGGATAGCAGGTCGATGGGGAGGGCAACTGCACCATTGACTATAAAATCATCTCCTGGAGTAGCACTAGGATCGTTCAGGTACCAAGTGCCGGTAGCCCCTGACGCGCCCCAAGTAACAACGCGTATCGTTATCGTAGTTGGTGCGGCAACATTTTGCAAATCGCTGATTCCAGATAAACTAATGGCTGATTGAGGGTTTCCGGCGGAATTTGTAACACCACCCCATGTAATACTGGAGCCTATATTAACGAACGACCCGCTACCAATCCTGTATTGCCATTGGCCGGTTGTTGGACCGGTACTGGACCTACGGATATTGTATGCACCAATACTTGATAAAGATACCTTGTAACCTGTATTAGCCTGAATGGTGAATGTTGCAAAATCGTTCGCTGTAATGGCATTGGCCAAAGAGGTTTCAGTGAAATTATTCCCGCCCCACGCATTCCCTGCACCTGTACCGGTAGTACCTACACCAGAACCCCTTGTCAACCCTCCAATGGTCACATTACTCCCTATTGTTATTGCTGCGTATGGGCTTGGTCCGTAATTATTGCTACCACCTGGTAGTGGGTCAAAATCCCAACCTGCAATTACTTGCGCATTAAGCGTTGAGAAACCTGAAAAAATTAGAAAAAGGAGAATTTTCCAGAGAGATTTCATGGCGAGAGGTTTATGAAAATTAATTTCAATTTGTAAAAAAAACATATGGCTTCCTGATGTCGGAAGCACATACGCAAAGGTATCCACGCAGACCGCGCAGGCCACACAAGCTATGTTAACTAATCGTTAAATTAAAATATTTAATTCATTTATAACAATGACTTTACAAAAATTAATATGATTATTTAGCGATTTTCAGGAACTAAAAAAATCCTACAATCGAACCCAACGACCTTCCACCACCTTTCCCATGGCAGCCACCCGCACCGCATACATGCCCGCAGGTAAATCCCCCACTCCCAACGCCATCCGCCCCTCCATCTCCCCCGACCGCAACACCCGTCCCCCGGCGTCCACCAGCATCCACTGCACCGGCGCTTCGCCCGTATCCCCGGCCCAGGCCACCGTCAGCCGGTCTGTCGCGGGGTTGGGGTACAGGAGCAGGTCTGCTGCGGCGGCATCCCGCGCAACCGCGACTACCCTGCTGAAGGTATACCGTCCGTCCACATCCACCTGCCGCAAGCGGTAGTAGCCCGTACCCGGCAGCGGCGCCGGGTCGGTGAACCCATACGTCTGCACCACGGCGCTGTTGCCCGCGCCCGGCACGCGCCCGATGGCTTCGTACCGCGCCCCGTCGACGCTGCGCTCCACCTCGAAATACGCGCTGTTGGTTTCGGAGGCCGTTGCCCACGCGAGCGCCACCGCGTTGCCTTCGGCGCGCGCCTCGAAGCGGAGCCATTCGACCGGCAGGGCGGAAGGGCCGCTGATTTGCACGTTGTCGAAGCGCCAGGTGCCAGCAGGGCCGGTAGCGTCGAAGCCATAGATGCGGAAGCACACTTCGGTTACCACTGGCGAGGCAGGTATGTTGAACGAATAGGGCCCTTGAGAGCGCCACAAATCAGGGTCGGGCATCGATCCGACCCCTAAAGAGGTAAAGGATGCAAAGTCGTTGGTCGACGCCCGCACCTCAAATTCGCGGGGTCCTGTACTCGACCGCCGCTCATCGAACTGAATACCGACCGCCTCGCCGGGCGTAAACACCGTACCCGGGTCGGTGTCCACGCAGAACTGGAGGTAATCGTTCAGGTTCGGGCTGCCGCCGGTTGACCACCCATTGCCCGAATACGCTTTACCCATAGTAGGGTTTCCCTGCGGGTAGCGCCCCGGCGGGTCCGGATTCGGCACACCTACACTCGACCCAAAAATAGCATCCTGCCCGTTCAGGTTGGGCGCTCCGCTGCCGGTGATGCTGGTCACGGCCGGAGAGGACAAGTCAAAGTCCCAGGTGGCCAAAAATCCCTGTTGGGCGCACAAATCCGTAATCAGCCCCGGGAGGAGCAGGAGTATTATCCAAAATCGGTTCATGTGAATGGTTTTACCGGGGGCAAAGGTAGGCGGGGGGCGGGGGGTGGGGGGTTAAGTTTGGATTAAGTTGAGGGAGGAATTTAAATAAACCGCAGAGGACACAGAGGTTTCACAGAGGGGCGCGAAGGTTGAATCCCCTCTGCGCCCCTCTGTGAAACCTCTGTGTCCTCTGCGGTTTATTTACCCCCCCTCGCTCTGCGGTTTATTTAAACCTCCCCCGCTGCGGTTTATTTAAGCCCCCGTCACCAAAACCCAAACCAGAAAAGCCACCCCCAGGGCAGCCAGCAAAATCAAAATCCAGGGAAATGGTTTGCGCTCCGGGCGTCTAAGCATATCAAAACGGGATCGCGGGAAAAAAGCAACCGCAGTATACCTAACCCTTCAGCTTCTCCGAGAAAAACTCGTTCCGTCCGGCGAAGGTGCGGCGTCCAACATAAATCACGGCGAGGATTAGCGTATACGTGAGTGTTGCGGTCATAAGGTTTGCTTTAAAAACGGTTTGCAGGCAGGACGAAATGCGGATTATCAATGGAAGACACCAATGAAACGTCCGGGGGTTGGGTAACGCTGCCTGGGCCCGGCAATTTTTTTACGCCTGTTTTTCATCGCTGCGTTTTTTTCACAGCGGGCAAGAAGGCGTTTTCCTACAGGAAAAACCGGCGATCAATCAGGCTGGCAAGGTCGCACACAAATTTTTAAAGAAAATTTCCTGTACGTTATCTTATTGTTAAAAGTAAGCTACTTTTGGAATTCGGAATTCCGTATTCCGCATTCCGCATTCGAAAACTCTTTTACCTATGGCAACCTTTGATACGCGCGACATCCGGAACGTGGTCCTCGTAGGCCACGCCGGATGTGGTAAAACCACGCTGGCCGAGGCCATGCTCTACGAAGCCAAAGTCATCACCCGCCGGGGCAACGTGGCGGACGGCAACACGCAAAGCGACTACACGTCGATCGAACAGGAACGCGGCCACTCGCTGTTCTCCTCCGTCCTGCACTGCAACTGGAAAGACAACAAAATCAACATCCTGGATACGCCGGGGCTCGACGATTTTGTCGGCGAGGTGGCCTCCTCCCTCAAGGTGGCCGACACCGCCCTGCTGGTGCTCAACGCCCGCAACGGCGTGGAGGTGGGCGCCGAAATCCTGTGGGAGTACATCGAGCGGTTCGAAACGCCTACGGTGCTGGTCATCAACCAGCTCGACCACGAAAAGGCCGACTTTGAAAACACCCTGGCCCAGGCAACCGCCCGCTTCGGGACCCGGGTGCTCCCCCTGCAATTTCCGGTGGAGACCGGCCCCGGCTTCAACGCCATCATCGATGCGCTGCGCATGGTCATGTACGTGTTCCCTGCCGAGGGCGGCAAACCCGAGAAAAAAGACATCCCGCAGGCCCACCGCGAACGCGCGCAGGCCCTGCACCAGGCACTCGTGGAGGCCGCTGCCGAAAACGACGATTCCCTGATGGAAAAATTTTTTGAGGCCGGCGAACTCGACGAAGAAGAGCTCGCCCGCGGCCTCAGCATCGGCCTCGCCCACCGCCAGTTTTACCCGGTCTTTTGCGCTTCCGGGCTCCGCGACATGGGCTCCGGCCGCATCATGGGCTTTATCCACGACATCTGCCCCAGTCCGGCCGACCGCCCGGCGGCCGACCTGGAAAAAGGTGGCACCAAACCCTGCGACCCGAATGCGCGCGCCTGCGTGTTTGTATTCAAAACCGTCAACGAACCCAAGGTCGGCCTCGTGTCCTATTTTAAGGTGTACTCCGGCGTCCTGAAAGCCGGCGACGAACTGGTGAACGCCGACAACGGCACGTCCGAGCGTTTTGCCCAGCTCTTTGAGTCGGAAGGCAAAAACCGGGACGCCGTGCCCGAATTGCGCGCCGGCGACATCGGCTGCACCGTCAAGCTCAAAAACACCCACACCAACCAGACGCTCAACCCCAAGGGCGCCGACCTGCGCATCGCGCGCATCGGCTTCCCGCCCCCCAGGCTGCGCATGGCCGTGGTGCCGCCCAGCAAGGCCGAAGTCGAAAAAATGGCGCACGCCCTGCACAGCATCCACGAGGAAGACCCTACGCTCTTCTACGAACAAAGCCAGGAGCTGAGGCAGACCATCGTGTACTGCCAGGGCGAAATGCACCTCGACGTGGTCCGGCACAAAGCCCAGGAGGTGTTCGGCGTCCAGCTCCACTTCGAAGAGCCGCGCATCCCCTACCGGGAAACGATCACGCGCGCCGCCGACCATGCCTACCGGCACAAAAAACAATCGGGCGGCGCCGGACAGTTCGCCGAAGTGCACCTGCGCATCGAACCCTGGTACGAAGGCATGCCCGACCCCGCCGGGCTCAACGTGCGCCAGTCCGACATCGAAGACCTCCCCTGGGGCGGCAAACTGGCCTTCATCTGGGCTATTGTCGGAGGCTCCATCGACTCCCGGTTCATCAACGCGATCAAAAAAGGCGTCATGCTCAAAATGGAAGAGGGCCCGCTGACCGGCTCCCGCGTGCGCGACATCCGGGTGAGCGTGTACGACGGCAAAATGCACCCCGTAGACTCGAACGACATGGCCTTCCAGATCGCGGCCAGCATGGGCTTCAAGGAGGCGTTCCCGGCGGCCGGCCCGCAAATTCTCGAACCGGTGTACGACCTGGAGGTGATGTGCGACGCCGACGTGATGGGCAATGTAATGGGCGACCTCCAGACCCGCCGGGCCATCATCTCCGGCATGGACGCCGAAGGGCACTACCAGGTGATCCGCGCCCGCGTACCGCTCAAGGAGCTACACCTGTACACCGCCACCCTGCGCGCGCTCACCCAGGGCAAAGCCAAGTTTAACATGCAGTTCGCCGAATACGCGTCCGTGCCGGGCGATTTGCAGCATAAACTGGCAGAGGCGTACACCCATACTGACGAATAAGCCAACTACCGACCGCCAACTACCGACTACCGACCGCCGATAGCCGACAGCCGACCACCGATAGCCAACCTCACTTCTGCGCCTGCCCGGCCAGCCATATCGCCACGCCCGCAAAGAGCAGATTGGGCAGCCACATGCCCAGCCAGATGGGCAAACCGCCCGTGGAAACAAACGTGATGGAAAATTTGCTGAGAAAAACAAACAGCCCGCCGATACTCACCGCCAGGGCGAGGTGCAGGCCCATGCCCCCGCGGACTTTCCGGCCGGCGACCGACAGCCCGATCACGGTGAGCAGGATATTGGTGAACGCATCGGCCGACCGGCGGTTTCGTTCGATGGCATATTGCCGCGAAGTGTGCAGCCCCCGCTCCCGGTCCCGCTTGATGGCCCGATTGAGCTCCAGCGTGTTCATTTCCTCGATCTGGTTTTCGAACCACTGGAAGTCCTGGGGCGCCAGGTTAATGAACGTGTCTATTGGCGTCGAATACCGCGCATAGGTTTCGCGCATGCCGTCGAAGTCCCGAATCGTGTAGTTGGTGAGTTCCCACCGATTGATCGAATCGCCCAGCCAGCGCGCGGTTTGGGCGTCGAGTATGCTGATCAGGCGGGTGCCGGCGTATTTTTCGAGCCGGACGCCGGCGGCGACTTGTTTTTCCTTGTTGTACCCCTGGATGAACACCTTGGTGTCGGGGCCCAGCAACATGTGCACGTTGGCGGTTTTGCCCTTGTCGGAGTTTTTGTGGATGTACGTGCGCTCGAACGTCATGCGACGCTTGTTCCCCACGGGCACCAGGTAGTGATTCAGCAGAAAATGGGCCATGGTGATGAGCAGTCCGGCAACCAGGTAAGGCTGCAGGAGCCGCCGGAAGGAAACGCCGGCGTTGAGAATCGAGAGGATTTCGGCGCTAAACGCCATACGGGAGGTAAAAAAGACGACCGCCACCAGGGTGTACAGGGGCATGAGCATGCCCATCATGGTAAACAGGAAACCCGGGTAATAGTCGCGCAGGATTTCGAGTGTCGTGCAATCCCGTTCGATGAAATACTTGACTTTTTCGCTGAAGTCGATGGCCATGGAGATGACCGAGAAAATCAGGATGGCGAAAAGCAGGGTAGCGATGAATTTCCCGATGATGTAACGGTCCAGCGTTTTGAGCATCGTTCAGGCTTGAGGCAGGGTGAGCCGGATTTGTTTGATGCGCCGGTTGTCGGCGGCAATGACCATGAGGGTAAAGCCGTTCCAGTGCAGCTCTTTGCCGCGTGCCGGAATGTCGCCGCTCAGTTCCAGGGCCAGTCCTGCCAGGGTATCGGCGTTTCCTTTGACCTCCTGAAAAATATTTTCCGGCAGGTTGGTGAGGCGGCAGACGTCGCTCAAAAGGGTTTGCCCATCAAAGAGGTAGGTATGTTCGTCGAGTTTGCGGTAGCGCACTTCGCTTTCTTCATCGAATTCGTCGCGTATTTCCCCCAGGATTTCCTCCAGCACGTCTTCCATGGTCACGATTCCCGAGGTGCCGCCATATTCATCAACCACAATGGCCATGTGCAGCTTTTGGCGTTTGAAATCTTCAAGCAGGTCACTGACGTGTTTGGATTCAGGCACTTGCAGCACATTCGGCCGGATGAGCGCTTGCCATTCGAAATCGCTGTTTTTATCCAGATGGGCCACCAAATCTTTGACGTACAGGATGCCGGTGATGTTGTCCAGATCTTCGTCGAACACCGGCATACGCGAAAAGCCGGCGCTGCGGGCCAGTTCAAGCAGTTCGTTGAAGGAAAACCGGAAATCGGCAGCCACCACCTTGGCTCTCGGTTGCATGGCCTGCTTGACCGTCACGTCGCTGAACTTGACGATGCCCTTGAGCAGCGCCAGGTCGCTTCGTCCGGGCGTTTGCCGGTCGGTCGTGTCCGGTTTGTTCGACAGCAGACTTTGGCTGAGCGGCTCAGCTGCCGTATCCACCCCTTTCCGGAGCATGGGCCTGAGTAAGACCTGCCAGAACCGGGAGAAATGGCAAACCAGGTTCAGGGAGGGCCAGGCGCTGAATGGCCGGAGGACACGCTGTGCCACCCAGAGCAGCGCTGCGAGTCCGAATGCGCACACCAACGCCACCCCTGTCCACAACAGCCGGGTGTTCCAGCCGTTCATGGTGTGGTAGTCGGTGATGGCCTGCCGTACGGCCGGCAGGTTGTACACCGCGACAAAGACGCTGATGGCCAAAAGCAGCACCAGCAGGATGCGCGCCAGCATGAGGGCGGAAAGCGCCGGACGAATATCCTTCATCAAGGTTAGCAGGGCGGTAGACGTTCCGTTGTCCGGACGCCGGTACCGCTCCCAATCCAGGGGGCCGGCCATAACGAGCCGCCGCTCGGAAGACACCGTCAGCACGTACACAACCAGCAAAAAAATGATAAGCAACATAACCCATGCGGCCTGATGAAGGGCAAAAGTACTGGAAAATCGGCATAAAAACAGCGCCGTGCAGCAAACATTGACTGCGCGGCGCCGTGAGGAGGCACAAAAATTTACGGAGCGGTTCAGAACGGCAGATCGCCGGCGTTTTCCGTTACCGGCTCGGGTTCCTGTTGTGGCGCGGGCGAGTCTGCGTGCGCGGAGTCGCGGACATCCTGTTGGGGGAAGCGCATGTCCGAGCCGTTGCCGATTTTCTCGAGCAGTCGGAAGGTGTTGGCAACGATATCGGTCACATAGCGGTCATTGCCGTCGCGGTCGGTGTATTTCCGGTAGGAAACCTTGCCGTCAACGTACACGAGCATGCCTTTTTTGAGCAGGTTTCCGGCGCGTTCGCCGAGATCCCGCCAGGCGACCACGTTGTGCCATTCGGTTAGTTTTTGCCAGTTGCCGTCCTTGTCTTTGTAATTTTCGTTGGTGGCCAGGGAGAAACGGGTAACCACCGAACCGTTGTCCAGCCGGCGCAACTCCGGGTCGCCCCCGAGGTGGCCGATCAGTGTGACTTTGTTGATCATGATGAAAAGTGTTTTGGATGGTGAAAAAAAAGGTTTTGATTCTGCAGAGGGCTCAAAACAGTGATAAAGTTAACGGGTTTTCCACCAAAAAACGATCAATCATCCGGGGTTTGGCATATATTTTTTTTAAGGCCAATTGTTCGGCCGCGTGCCAGTTCCAGGCGGGATCGGGGCGCCAATCGGGGTTGTTTTGGGTCATTTGAACAAAAAAACCGTGTACTTCCTGGTGGGTCAGTACCTGTTTGAGGGGGCCGGTCACGGTATCAATTTTAACACTTTTTTGTTCCTCTTTGGAGAAAAAATGGTCGAGCACCTGATGGGCCATTTCGCCATTGACAGCAGGCGGTTCGGCGACTTCGAGCGCGGGGAACTCCCAGAGATTTTGCCATATGTCTTTGCCGGTGCGTTCGCGCAGGTACACCTGCGGGCCCTGGCGGATCACCGCGTAGAGCAGGATGCGGCGCCGGCGTGCGGGCTTGGGTGATTTGCGCGGCAGCGCGTCCACGCGTTTTTTTTGCAGCGCCACGCAGTCGGCGGCCATTGGACAGGCGCCACATTTGGGGTTTCGGGGGGTGCACCAGGTGGCGCCGAAGTCCATCATCGCCTGGTTGTGGGCGCCGGGCCGTTCGGGGTCGAGCAATTCCTGTGCTTTTTGGGCAAACCAGGCCCTGGCTGCTGGTCGGTCGACGGGCTCCTCATAGCCCCAGATGCGGGCCAGCACCCGGAATACATTTCCGTCGAGCACCGCGTAGGGCAGGTTAAAGGCAAACGAGGCGACTGCCGCTGCCGTGTACGCGCCCACGCCCGGCAGGGCCAGCAGGGCGGCGTAGGACGCTGGGAAAACGCCGCCGTGCTCACTCACCACCTTTTTGGCGGCGGCGTGCAGGTTGCGGGCGCGGGAATAGTAGCCCAGGCCCTCCCATAATTTCAGGACTTCCGCTTCCGGCGCGGCGGCCAGCGCCACGACCGTCGGGAAGGCCGCCACAAACCGTTCGTAGTAGGGCAACCCCTGCGCTACCCGCGTTTGTTGCAACAGGATTTCCGACAGCCAGATGCGGTAGGGGTCGGGCTCGTCCTTCCAGGGCAAGGGGCGTGGATGCGCAGTAGCCCAGTTGCGCAGACGCTGCCTGAATGCGGAATGATCGAATGCGGAATGCGGAATGTGGAATGCGGAATCGGATGGCTCATGGCTCATGGGTGAACGCAATGTGGAATGCGGAATGTGGAATGCGGAATCGGATGGCTCCTGGCTCTCATTTGAGCCAGGCGTAATCCGATTCCGCATTCCGCATTAGGGGTGTACGAAGGATTTGCATGCGACGTCAGTTGTTTCCGCTGCGAATGTGAAAGTCCGTCCCCGGGGCTTTTTATGGCCACAAGTGGCGTTTTCAGGTCAAAGTTACCCTAATTCCGTTTGCGCTCATATCCTCTGTACACCCCTAATGCGGCGTTCGGAATGCGGAATAAGCTTGCTCCAGGTTCAACGTAAATCCAAGCGCAACCCAATTCCGCATTCCGCATTCCGCATTCGACATGCTACTTGATTCCGTGCATCCACTTGCTGATCCGCGGCGCCAGCAGCAGGAGCAGCACGCCGGCGCCGATGGCGAAGAGGCCGACGTTGTTGAACACGGGCATCGACTTGGCAAGGGTTTCCACGGCGGTTACGTTCTCGCCGGCTTCTACGGCGGTAAATTTGGCGATGTGCTTGCCAGCCTGGTGGGCGATGGACGAGGACAGGAACCAGCAGCCCATCATGAAACCGACAATTTGCGGCGGCGCCAGTTTGGTGACCATAGAGAGGCCCACTGGCGACAGGGCCAGCTCGCCCAGCGTGTGGAGCAGGTAGAGCAGCACCAAAAACATGGCGGGTACCAAACCATTTACGGCGGCGGCGTTGCCCAGGTTGAGCACCAAAAAGCCCGCGCCCAGGAGCAGCAGCCCCGCAGCAAACTTGTACGGAGCGCTGGGCTCCTTGCCGCTTTGCCCCAGCTTGAGCCACAGCCAGGAAAACACGGGAGCAAACAACATGATGAACAAGGGGTTCACCGACTGGAAGAACGTCGTCTTGAACTCAAAGCCGAGCAGCGTTTTGTTCACATTGCGCTCCGTAAACAGGTTGAGCGCCGAGCCGGCCAACTCAAAAAACGACCAGAACACCGTAGTGAACAGCAGCAGGATCATGATTACCCAGATGCGATCGCGGGTGATGACGCCCGGGGCGGTACCGTCGGTAGTCTCGTATTGGGGCGATTCCACCTGCCCGTTGGCGTACTGATTGGCGGTGTAAAACAGGTAGGCAAAGATGCCGACGCCGAAAATGGCCAGCAGCACATCCACAATGTCGTTCTGCTTGATAAGGAACCAGGCAAGTGGAATCAGGACAATGGTGTACAGGTACGGGGTCATGGGGCCGCTGAGCCCGGCAAACTTGTTGGTGGCCGCGCCCTCCGGCACGAGGCCGTTGTTTTCGTACCAGCCCTTCGCTTGCGCCCAATTGAAGATCAACAGACCGAGGACCATGCCGATGCCGGCGGCGAGAAAGCCGTATTTCCACCCTTCAATCTCCCCGATGGCGCCACAGGTGAGCGGCGTCAGGAAGGCGCCGATGTTGATGCCCATGTAAAAAATGGTGAAAGCGCCGTCGCGGCGCGGGTCGCCCGCCGCATAGAACCGCCCGATCATACTGGAAATGTTGGGCTTGAAAAAGCCGTTGCCCACCACCAACAGGGCCAGACCAATGTAAAAAGTGACCTGGTTGTCGAGGAAAAGCGTGAACTGGCCGGCAGCCATCAGAATGGCGCCCCAGACGATGGCCTTTCGGAAGCCCATGAACTTATCGGCGAACAAGCCGCCGATGATGGGCGACAGGTACACCAACGCACCATACGCGCCGTACACACCATAGGCCATCTCGTCGCTGTACCCGAACCCGCTGCGCGCGCCCTGTGCCAGCTGGGAGGTCATGTATAGCACGAGCAGCGCCCGCATGCCGTAGTAGCTGAAACGCTCCCACAATTCTACCATGAACAAGGCAAACAAAGCCTGGGGATGCACTTTGCGATTGGTAAAAATAACAAAAGCCACCCAGGCGATCACGCCTACCCAGGCAAACAACATTAACTGATAAGCAGGATGCATTTATCTCGTTTTTAAATAAACACTTTCGGTTGAACGGCCAAAAGTCGGAATTATGTAAGGTTTGCAATACCCCGGGGCGCTTTTTTTTGCCAAATAGCAAAAAAAGTCCGCCGGCAGGCGCCACCGGACCGGTATCGCGTACTTTTGCATCCTTTTTCAGGATTCCCATGAGAGCGACGCTGCTGTATTTTTTTCCGGCCGTGCTGGCCCTGACCGCCTGCCGCAACACGCCTGCCGAAAAGGCGGCGAAACCCGCTGTTTTTCCGGAAAACAACCCCTGGATCGATCGCGGCTGCGAACTGATTACCGACGCTGAATTGCAGGAAATGTACCGGATCGACCCCGAGCGCGACGTGCTCAACACGCGCCCGCTTCCGGGAAAAGCCTATTGTCTGCGCACCTGGATGCGCCCGAACTGGAAACAAATCGAGTCCGACAACGAAAAACCGGGCGCGGTGTACAAAGACTTTTCCAACGCGATGGCGCTCGAGCTGATCCACTACGGCTCGGCCGTTCAGGCCACCGGGCGCATGGCCCTCAACCGCCGCGAGCAACGCGCCATGTACCCGGTCGACGTGCCCGATCTCGGCGACGATGCCCTCTGGGCGCCCTCCACCAACACCCTGCTGGTGCAATACGGGCCGTTTATCCTGAACATGCTCCTCACCTGCACCGACACACCGGAGGGCAACCTCGAAGAGGCGCGGCGGGTCGCCGAACGGGTTTTGCCGCGGCTGGCCCAGTAACAAGCCGGTTCGGTCATCCGGCCGGAGCCGGTTATTTTCACAAAAGGAAAACCGCCTGTCGGTTTGTCCCCGTATATGTTTTTGTTCCGGAACAACGCAATCTAACTGTTCATCCAAACGTAAAAACAAAAACATGAATTCCTTTTCAAAAATGGCCTGCCTGACGGGGGCAATGTTGCTCGGTGCATCCATGCTGCTCGCCCAAACCAGCAAAAGCACCGTGATGGTGGGTGGCGAGGCGATGTACCCGAAAAAAAACATAATCGAAAATGCCGTTAACTCCCAGGCCCACACTACCCTTGTGGCGGCGGTAAAAGCGGCTGGTCTTGTAGAAACCCTCCAGGGCGCAGGGCCGTTCACGGTGTTCGCACCGGTCAACGACGCCTTCGAAAACCTGCCTGCCGGAACGGTAGAAACGCTGCTGAAGCCCGAAAACAAGGCTAAACTCGCTGGCGTGCTCACCTACCACGTGGTTGCCGGGACATACGATTTCAACGCCATCGCCGCCAAACTGAAAAAAGGCGAAAACACCCTGAAAACAGCCGGCGGTGGAACACTGACGTTCATGATGAACGGCGCACACAACATCAGCGTGAAAGACGAAAACGGCAACGTAGCCAACATCACCGTGTACGACGTGTACCAGTCGAACGGCGTTATCCACTCCGTGGATGCCGTGTTGTTGCCCAAAATGTAATGCCAGGGGAGTTTCCGGATGGACGGGGGTCACCCCTGTCCATCCGCCCCTTTTCGGGTATGTTTCCACCGTTTGTGGCTCCACAGCCAGCTGCCCGGCTCTTTGCGGATAATCTCTTCCAGCAATTCGGCGTAGGCCGCGGTGATGGTTTTGTCGGACGCCTGCGCCGGATCGGGGAAAAAATCAACCAAAACAACCTCATAAAACCCCCTTTTCACCCGGCGGGTGTACAGAAATACCACCGGGTATTTGTACCGGCGGGCCAAAAAATCGGGTCCCGGCAAAAAAGCGGTGTCGACGCCAAAAAAATCGAGCCAGTGGGCGTTTTTCACGCTGCTCGGCGATTGGTCGCTGATCAGGAAGTACGCACAAGCCTCTTTGCCGTGGTGGGCGCGTATAACGGCCGCCGTATCTTCCATGCTCACCATTTGGGCGCCGCTGCGGCTTCGGCCCGCATTGTAATAGCGGTCTACATAAGCGTTGGTTAGGGGCTTGTAGGTGACGTACACCTGGCCGGTGATCCAGTGCCCGACGGTGAAGCATGGCCACTCCCAGGAGTTGATGTGTCCGCCATTCACCAGTACGCTTTGGCCGGCGTTCAGGTATTTGTTCAGCACTTCCGGGTTTACCCACCGGCACCGTCGGTTCAGTTCGCGCATGGGCGCGCCGAATCCTTTAATGGTCTCCAGGGTGATGTCGCTCAGGTTGCGATAGGCGTCTTTTGTGATTTGTTCGATCTCAGCGGGCGCTTTTTCCGGGAAAGCGCGCATCAGGTGGTTGCGCACCACCGCTTTGCGATACCCGACCACCCGATGCAGCAAAAAAGCGAGTCCGTCGGACAACCGATACAACAACCAGAACGGAATGAGGCGAAAAAGAACAACGACCAGCCTCAAAACAAGAAAACCAAGGTACGCCATAAGCAGTTAAGAGACGCAAAAATGGCGCAAGAAAGCGTATGTTCTACAGGGTGCTTACATTTTTTCGAGCAACAGCCGGCCAATTTCGGGTACGCGGTACAAAGCCAGGTACTCGGGGCGTTGCGTCCGGGCGAGTTCCTGCGCCATGGCGAGCCGCAGGTCGTTGGGCAACTCTTCCCAGAGAATAAACTTTTCCAGATTCCGCATTTCACCTTCGGCGGGCGGCGCCTTCCGGCCGAGCAGGTAGTTGTTGATGCGGCTCACGAGGATGGAGAGCATGTCCATGCGTTGCGTTTCGCCGTCGCGTACCAGACGCCGGAGGCGCGGTTCCAGCAAATCGAAACTTTCAGCGCCCAAAATATCCGCCGGCCCGGGGAGGCGGTCGAGTTTCAGGTGAACGAACTGCAGGAACGCCTCCACCGTTTCGGTATCCAGGGTGGCTTCGCCGAGCATTTTGAGCACAGGCAGATGGTCTTCCAGCCGCTCGAAAGGGGCCATGGCGTTGAAAAACTGCACCAGTGAGCGCGGGGTGGTGCGGCGCCCGTTCAACAATTCGGGGTATGCCAGGACGAAATGAATCCCGCGGGTGTCCACGCCGGCCTGTTCGGCCCAACGCGCCCAGGCATGCACGTCGAAGGTCATGGACACGTGCAGCATGCGGGTGAGCATGGCGTCGTCGAGCGCTGTGACGGAATAGTCGCCTCCGTCCGGGTTGGCGGTCAGCACGATGAGCCATTTGGGCGGCAAAGCCCAGGAGACAAGCGCATAATACTGGAGCAACTGCATGAGCCCGCGCAAGATGCGGTCGTCGGCCCGGTTGAAGTCGTCGAGCAGCAATATACCCGGGCCTTCGTGCGTAGGCGCCCACGCGGGCGGCGCGAAGCGGGTCACCGTCCGGCCCTCTCCATCGGTCTCAAGCACCGGCATACCCACCAGATCGCCCATCTCCTCGAACTGCGCGGGGGCGATGTAGATTAGCTCCATATTCCGTTCGGCGGCCAGGCCGCGCACCAGCTCCGTTTTCCCGATGCCGTGCAGGCCCCAGATGCAAACCGGTGTAGGGCGGGCATGGCGCGCCTGCTCCAACTGGTGCTCCAGCAGGTGTTTAACGCTGTCGGCGCTCACGGATGCGCCGTATGTCAGGTATTGGAAGGTCAAGATGAATATAGCATTTTACCGCCGGCGCAAGAAAGGCGCAATGCAGGATGCGGAGGTAACGCAAAAATGGGGGATTTGTTGGGAAAAGCGCGCAAGGATGCCCGGAAGCGCCATGCGGCCATGGGTACACAAACGCAACGCCCCTCCTTTCAGCTGTGGGGTTTCAGGGGGAATAACCACAGCGGGAAAGAGGGGCGGGGTGTTGGCGCCAAAGCGTGGTCGGGTGTTACTGCACGGCCAGGTCGCTGTTGCGTTTGGGCATCATGATCCAGAGTCGGCCGTAACCGTTGATGGTGTAAGCGTCTTCGAGGGCTTTGGGGCCGATGCCGCAGTAGATATCGATCCGGTTGGTGGTCTTGATGGCGCCGCCGCGGTCTTGGGCGAACAGCACCCGGTACGAGTAGCCGGTGATGTTTCCACTTAGATCCATTTCGGGCAGTTCGGCCAACAGGGTAGCGCCGATGGGTATGTAACGCGTGTCGATGGCAATGGAGTGCCCGGCGGTCATGGGAAAGGCGCCGGCGCCCAGCACGGTGTTGTCTACCCGCGTAAAAAACACATAGGAACCGCCGTCGCCTTTGGTGGAGCCGCCGAAGCCGAAGTATTCGCGCTTGCCGTTGGGGTACTCCACCAGGACCGAGCCTTGCAATTGGGCGTTTTCAACCGCCTTTTTGCTGGTGAACCAGGCCAGTTCCAGTCCGCGGCCACCCAGTGCGCCTTGCCAGATGGCATCGGGACTGGGAATGCCCTCGGACGGTTTGCGGTAAATCGGGTACTGAAAAGCGCCACCCTGGGTTTTGCTTGCGGACTCTACCGGGGTGTAGTAGCCGGTTATACGCACCTGGTCTTTTTTGAGGTCGGTGTTTATGCGGTAAAAATCGAACTGTTGTGCCAGCTGCTCCGGTGTGAATGTGCCCGATCCGCGCAACAGCTCAACGGTTTGCAGGAGTTCGAGGCGGTGCAACCCGTTCAGGTTGGCTTTTTTGGCGTCCGGACGGCGCAGGTAGTTCGTCTGCTCGTACATGGCCTGTTGCATGAGTGGGTCGACCGTGATGGTCGGCAGGGTTTCCGGGCCTTCGGCGATGAGCGTGCTGCTCACCTTTCGGGGTTTCCCTTGCAGGGCTGCCAGTTCGGCCATCTCCTCCGGTTTTTCCTTGATGGAGGCAACCTCGGTTAACGGAGTGGCGGATGCCGCCTGGCTGGCGGCGGGAGTGGTATAGTTGCATGCGCCTACCAGGGCTCCCATAGCCGGGAGCATAAGCATCCAGCAGGTGCGCGTTGCGAAAGTGTTCATGGGAAATAACAGGTTACGGTTTTTGGGCAAAAGAACGTAATCGGGTGAGACGGGATTGAAGGCAGTCACAGCAATGTTTCGGGGAAAAGGAAATCAACCCGAAATTGCCAAAGATTATTCGGCTGCAAAGGTACAGGCGGGTGCGCCACAAATGTTCATAACGGAATCCTAACAAAGACGAAATAAAAGCCCAATCGTCACGGATTTCCGGTCAAAGCGCAAGAATGCCTCTTCGAATCCACTCGTTTGTCTTCAGAATCGCCGAAACGGAGAGCACATCGGTGATGTGGCCGTTGAGCACCAGGTCCACTGCTTCGGAAAAATGTACTTTCCGGACGCGCAGTTCTTCGGTCTCTTCCGGTTGCGATTCTCCGAATTCCAGTTCACGGGCGACATAAGCCAGCCCCTTTTCGTCGGTCACCGAGTTGGAGAGATGGAGTTCCATAAGCGGAATCCACACCCGGGCCCGGATGCCCGTTTCTTCCAAAAGTTCCCGTTGGGCGGCTTCCAGCGGATCGGCGCCCAGGGGCCCGCCTCCTTCCGGAATTTCCCAACTGTACCGTTCAAGGGTGTATCGGTACTGTCCTACCAGCCACGTGTTGCCCGCCTCGTCAAGCGGAAGAACGCCAATGGCCAGATTTTTAAAATGCACCACCCCGTAGATGCCGGGCTTTCCGGCCGGATTCAGCACATCGCTGTGCGTTACCCGGATCCAGGGGTTGTTGTACACCTCCTGTACCTGCAACGTTTTCCAGGGATTCACAGGGGTCTCACCGTTGTTTACTTCATTTTCAAATACCATACCAAAAAAGCGGTAAATCAAAAAAAATATTTGTGGATCAAAACAAGTTCACGTAACCGAGGTGCACCTTGACGGCCCGCAGATCGAACGGGTCGCCGGTGTCGTTCCGGCCTACCGCCCCGCTGACGCCAAAAAGGCCGGCCTGGCTTTCGAATACCATGCCCGCCCCGAGTCCGAACGGCCTCTGGAACAACCGCTGGCGGTCGGTGGTGTTTTCGATGTATCCGTAATCGGCAAATGCCGCCAGGTAGGAGTTGGGGCCGATGAGCAACCGGTATTCCAGCGTACCCACGGCGTATCGGGTGGCAAACAGGCTTTCTTCGTTGAAGCCGCGCATCAACTTGTTGCCGCCGAGGCGAAACTGCTCGTTGTTGTACACGGGGTCCGTAGAGAAGATCCCCCGGGCGCGCACCGCCGTTTTGATGGTGCTGCGTTTGAAAACAGGCAGATAGGACTCCAGGGCGACCGCCGGTCGGTAGCGCGTGGTATTTTCGGGGATGCTGTCGTACAGGGCGCCGAAATCGAAGTCCGGATCGTCCGGATCGGTCAGGTTCTCGATCTGGCTGTTTCTCCGCACCGTGCTGAAGCCGGCCACCCCCTGAACGTAGGCCGACCAGCCGCGGCGCGGGTTGAAGCGGTAGTCGAGATTCAGCCAGTTGGCTTCCACACCGAAGCCGTTTTGGCGCAGGTCGAGGTTGGGCGGCAGCTGGTGCGTCTGGACGATGGTGAGCGTGTCGATCTGTTGCAGAAAAATGGAACGGTTGTCCCAAAAGAAACCCACCGAGTTGCCCACGGCAAACAGGTACTGAACGCCGAGCTTGGTCTGGGCGTCCACCCACGACGTATCCCCCCGGAAGATATTGAGCCGTCCGTCGACGCCGAAAGGCGAGCCCAACACGTATGGCACCGCCATTTGCAGGTCAATTTTTTGGGTTTCGGGCCTCAGGCGGTCGAATTCCAGCGACAGGCGTTCGCCCCACCCCAGCGCGTTCAGGAAAATCGCGCTCAGGTTGCCGGTGAGCAGCAGCCGCCCGGAAGGGTCGTTGGGTTGGGGGAGCAGGCCAACGACAAAGTCGAAGCGGCCGGCCCGTTTTTTCCTTACGGGCAGTCGGATGTCGGCGCGGCCCCCTTCAAAGCGCACCAGGGGGTTGCCGGCGCTCTCGAGGAACGGCAACGCGCGCAAACGCCCGGGCACGGCGTCGAGGCGCGACTTGTTGTACGGGGCCCCGGCACGGAGACCCAGGTATTGCGACAGGAACCCTTTGGGCAGGCGCACGTCGCCCAGCGTCGTCACCGACCCGAAGGTAATGGCGGCGTTGCGCTGCAGATTCAGCACGGCGGTCAGGCCGCCGTCGACCGCCTGCACCACGCTGTCCAGCCACACCCGGGCGAAGGGGTACCCGGTATTTTCAGCGTGACTCAACAGTTTTTCCTCCATTTGCAAGACGGACACGTAGTCCAGCGGTTTATTCTCCAGGGCCGAAAGGCGCAGGCCAGCCGCGTCGAGCCCGCGGGCGTCCAGCTCGGCGCCGGGCACTACGTTCACCCAGCGGAATGCCGGCCCGAGGTATAGCTCGGCGGACACCAGCGAATCCTGCTCCTGCCATTGGTCCAGGGAAGCCAGCAAATAAGCACCGCGCTGCAGGTGGTCGAGCAACTGCCGACCGAAAGAGTCGGCAGGGACGGGCGTGGAGGATACCACTAGTACGGTGTCGCGCCACTGTGCCTGGCGCGGTAGTTTGAACCCGTCCATGCCCTTTTGAAAGGCGGCTTTTTCATCCGGGTGTACGCGAATGTGCAGCGTTTGCTGGGCGCTGCCTGTGCAGGCGGCGCTTACCCATACCAATAACGCAGCAACCAGGTTTCGCATGAGGGGGAGAAAGTTGTTGGGCTAACGCCGGGAACGCCGTTTTTTGTATAATCAGCAAGGAAGTGCTGCTCAAAAGCCGATGGAAGGTACGGCCTGCGAAACTACCCTGGCGAGTGCGCGCGGTAAACGCACATACCGGAAGTGATTGTAGCGCACCGGATAAGCGCCAAACCCCCGGAAAAAACGCTCTATGGGCTCCAACATGCTTCCGTCAAAATCCAGGACGCTGTACCGGTCGGCGAACAGGCGCACACTTTCGGCGATGATGCGCGACATAATGCCGGAGTTTTTGTATTCCGGCAGGGTTGACCCCTGGTAGTAGATCATTTTTTTGCCGAAAAAAAAGTAGATGATGCCCGCCACCGGTTGGTTTCCATCGTACCCGATCAGGCAGCAGCTGTGTCCTTCAGGGTAAAAATGGCGGGCGTTCCTGCACAGGGCATCGAAAAACGGGGCCGGAATACGACGCGTTGCCTCCGGTTTCGCCGTTTTCAGTATCGCTACAACCTGTTCGGGGTCATTCACCATTTCCACCCGAAGGCCGGCCTGATCCGCTTTTTTGATCTCCCGCCGCACGTGGGAGGCGCATTGTTCCAAAAATACCGGGTAGCCTGCACCGATGTCGACCCAATAGGTTATCCGTATGCGTTGTTTCCAGCCCAGCCAAAGCAGGGGTAAATCGTATTGGTATTCCGGCGCGAAGTACTGGTCGATGAATGCGAGTTTGGCAGGAATGCCTGCATGAATGTGCTGGATCGCTTTTTTCTGAAATTCCAGGTTTTTGTACACGCTACCGGGTCGGTGCGCGAGCAGTATGCCGAGATACTGGGCGAAGTGCGGTTGCCTGCTGTACCCAATACCCCATTTCTTTTTGGGAAAATAGGGGAGAGCCGCCACCAGCCCGTCGCCGTCGCGCACCGTGACCGCCTCCCATACGCCGGGGAGGTTGGACAGGTAGGCGTGGCAATGGTAAATGTTGCCTTGTGGGCTGTTCCGGACAAACTGATCCCACTCCAAAGGATCCAGCGCGGCGCCCAAAATGACGGAAGTTTGCATGATTGATTTTTAAGCAGAAGTACCGGTAAACGCCGGGCAGCGATTTGGACATTGAAACGTTTTGACCGAAACAATTGCTGCCCGATATGGAACAATCAAATGAATCCTACCCCTATTTCATGAGCCACCCTTTTTGGCGCCTGTTGCGCATCGGTACCGGCTCGCCTGTAGGCGAAAAACTGCGGCTGCTGGACGACGAGGCTCGCGGCCGGGTCATCGCCGAAGCGGTAAAAGGTTTTTATCCGGTCAGTTACGCCAGCCTCCTGGCCTTCCGGCGGTTTTCCGAACTGGCCGACCACCCAGAGGCAAAGGCCATTGCCTTTGAGATATGCGCGGTGGAGAGCGGTAACAAACCGCTTGTCGAAGGGTCGGCGTTTACCGGCGTGCGGCATTGCGACCAGTTGAAGATCATGTTTGAATCCTTGCTTGGCCGTCCTCTGCCTATTGAGTACCCGGAAACCTTCGAAGTGCTGACCGTTTCGGACATTTCCCGGGCTTCCCTGCCCAAAGCGATGGCCATTTGCGAAGTGATAGAGCATACGGCGCCTTTTGTCATCCACTTTTACCAGGATTTTCTGGTGCAATGCCAGGTGGCCATGGATATACCCAGTGAAAAAGTGCAGCGCAATTACCTGGATGAGCACAACCTGACCGAGGGCGACGCCTGTGAGGCGCAGCACATCGACATGCTGGGCAGGATGATGGCGCCTTATGCCCACGTGCAGCACTCCCCTGCTTACACCGAAGAAAGAACACAGTTTATTCAGCTGGTTTCCAGCCATTTTGAACACCACCGCCAATCCATTTTACAGGTATTGGGCATTCAGCCCGCTGCCTGACCCCCAATACAGACAACCATTTTAATGTCAAAATCGTCATTTAATCATTGCATAACGCCAAAATAACATCCATGAAAAACGTCTTTCTCCTTTTTGTCCTTTTATTGGTTACCCTTCGTTTGAACGCCCAGTTTGCCATCGGCGTGGGTGGCGGCGTTAACATCAGCAGAGATCATGTTGTGGATGAGGGGATCCCTTCCGAAATAAAACTAGAAGAAAAATCCATAACCGCCTTCCATTTCAGCGTACAACCGCGCTACGTATTTGCCCGCCGGTGGGCGGCTATTTTGGATTTACAGTACAACCGAAAAGGCAGCTTGTATATAGGGACGGGGTCCCAGGCAGAATCTGGATCACGGGCCGACTATTTCGACATAATGCCCCAGATGGAGTACCGTTTGCTGGAACACTTCGGCGTGGCGGCCGGCGCAAATTTCGGGTTCAAGGTCCGGGATGAGGTTAAGACTCCCAATACTGATGGATGGATAGAAAGCGTCTATGATTTTTATGAAGACCAGGACTTCGGCCTGCTTTTCGCGGTCCGGGGTTACTTCGGCGGGTTTTACGGCACCGTGAGCTACAACCTGGGGTTGATGGATGTGACTGACATTTATGTGACCGATGAGAACGGCGGCTCTACTGAAACCGAATGGTACCACCGGAACCTCCAGATCGGCGTTGGGTACCTGATACCCTTGCGCAAGCGCTAGGGCTATTTCTCTGCTACGACGCGTATTTCCACCCGCCGGTTTTGCTGGTACTCGTTTTCGGTGAGGCCCGGGTCGGGGAAGAGCATTTCGGTGTTGCCGTAGCCCTTGTACGTCATGCGGGTATCGGGGATACGGTTTTTCAACAGGTAGTCGTACACCATGAACGATTCAAAAAAATACCCCTGTGCGGTGGCTTCCACCCGCACAATGGAATCCTTGGGCAGGCGCACGCGGTAGAAGCCGGCGGTGTCGGTCTGTGTGGAGTCGTTTCGGGTTTTGCTGGTGAAGTACACCGTGGTTTCGATGCCTTTGCCGGTCTCTGCGTCGCGGATGTACAGGGAGTCAAACAGCCCCTGGGCAGAGAGGCCCAGGGGACATGCCAGTAAAAAAAGGATCAGGTTTCGCATGTCGGCAGGCAAAACAACACAACGCTGCCCGCCGTCATTTTCGTGTCAGGAGCCCAGTGTAAACTTGACCGGCAGCGTCATTCTACAGCGCACAGGCTTGCCAGACACTTCGGCGGGCGACCATTGGGGCATGGACTCCACCACGCGCAGGGCTTCGTCGCCGCAACCCTCGCCGATTTCCTTGACGATTTGGGCATCGGTTACGCTGCCGTCGGTGTCGATCACAAAGACGATCATGACCACGCCCTCGAGTTTTTTCGCCTGGGCCGATTCCGGGTACTTGAGGTTGTCGCCCAAAAATTTGACCATGGCGCTTTGTCCGCCCGGAAACTCGGGTAGTTTTTCAATATCAAAAAGCTCGTACACTTTTTCGGCCTGTTGCATTTCGGCGTGCTCTTCGTTTTTTTGGCCGGACATACAGGAGGCCAGCAAAACCACCAGTGGGAGCACCAGGGCGTATTTAAGTCGGCGCAGGGGCGCCGATGCGTGTTGGGTAAGCATAAGCAGTCGTTTTTTTAACGGTGAATGAAAAAAATGGTGTGCGAGGGCAGGCGCGGTTCCGGAATGCGCGTGCCCGATCAACAACAGGCCGTATTGTTTTCTTGAAAATTGTCGGGCTGCCGCTTCGTCGGCCAGGTATTCGTGTACGCTGCGCAGCGAATTGCGGTACCAGTACGCCAGCGGATGGAACCAGCAGAATGCGCACAGCAGCTCCGTGAGCAGCACGTCCAGACTGTGCCCGCCCCGGGCGTGCGCAACCTCGTGGGCCAGCATGGCGGCATCGTCGGGGTGGTCGGTATTGAAAGACGCCGGCACAAAAATCCAGTGAAAAAAGGAATAGGGGTAGGGCGCGTCCTCCAGGCGCAGCAGGGTGATCTTACCCGACAGCCGCTGTTTTTCGGCACGTTGCATTCGGCGGAATATAATCAGCAGGCCCCAGCCGATGCGGAGCAACGCCAGGCCCAAACCGGCCACATACAGGATCCAAAGTGCGTTCCAGACCGGTTGTTCGGCGCCGGCATGCGTTTGGCCGGCAGCGACCTCCGGCAACGTCACCTCCGCCAGGGCAGGCAACACCGTCGGCCACCAGCCGGATGGCGCCAGTGGAAGCGCCCATGCACCCGCGGCAGTAAGCAGCAGGTAGACCCGGTTGGCGGCAAAAAAGGTTTCACGGCGCAACAGACCGTGGTAAAAAAGGGCGAAAACCGCCCAGGCGAGGGTAACTTGCAAGAAATACATGGCAAAAGCTTTGTTAAATGACGGCTGCCGGCCGGGGGGTCATTCCTCATTCCATTGTTCCAGGCGTTTCTGCAACGCCTCTACGTCTTCGGCACTCAACTGTTTCTCTTCCAGCAGGTGAGACACCAGGCGCGAAGCCGAGCCGTCGAAGTAGTTGCGCACTACGTCGACCAGACTTCGTTTCCCATACGCCTCTTTTTCCACCAGCGGAAAATACTCGTAGGTTTTGCCGTAGGCTTTGTGCCCGACAAAACCCTTTTTCTCCAAAATGCGCACAACGCTGGACACCGTGCTGTGGGGCGGCCGGGGTTCGCCCAACAGACCCAGGATGTCGCTCACCGTGCAGCGCTGCAGGTCCCACACGTGCTGCATGATTTCTTCTTCTGATTTCGTCAGTTTTTGCATAATAAAAGCGGCTTGTTTACCGGATACAAAGGTGTGGCGTGTTTTTTAATTATGCAACTATTTTTTTAGTTTTTTAACTTAAAACTACGTTGATAGAACATCGCCTCACAATGCCGCACAAACCTGTACCTTTGCGGCCCGATTCCGCGTAGCTCCTTCGCTGCGCTCAGGATAAAATTCCGCATTCGATGAATTTCCTAACCCTTGAGAACGTCACCAAGTCCTACGGCGAAAAAGTGCTGTTCAACAACATTTCGCTGTTCATTGACAAAGGGCAGAAAATTGGTCTGATCGCCAAAAACGGCACGGGCAAGAGCACACTCATGCGCGTAATTGCCGGCAAGGAGGGCAGTGAGGGAGAGAACGCCAAAATACAGTTTCGCAAGGACATCCGCATCGGCTGGCTGGATCAGGACCCGCACTTTCCCAAAGGCATTACCGTGATCGATGCGGCGCTCGACCCTGCCAATCCGCTGGTGCGCATTGTACAGCGGTACGAGCACGCGCTGGCGCATCCGGAAAATGCCGACGAGCTGGCGGCCGCCATGGCGCAGATGGACGAGCAGCAGGCCTGGTCTTATGAATCCACGGTTATTGAAATGCTGTACCGCTTTGGTTTGGAGGACATGGAGGCGGACGTGAACCGCATGTCCGGCGGGCAACAAAAGCGCCTGGCACTGGCAAAGGTGCTGCTCGAGGACCCCGATTTCCTGATTCTCGACGAGCCCACCAACCACCTTGACGTGGAGATGATCGAATGGCTGGAGGAGTACCTGCAGCAGCCCGGCCTGACGCTATTTATGGTGACGCACGACCGCTACTTTCTGGAGAATGTGTGCGACAGCATCATCGAACTCGAAGGAGGCCAGTTGTTTCGTTACAAAGGCAGTTACGCCGACTACCTGGAGAAAAAGGCCCTGCGTGAGGAGGTGAACGCCACCACGTACGAGCGGCAGAACAAGCTGCTCAAGCGGGAGCTCGACTGGGTGCGACGCAGCCCCCAGGCGCGTACCACCAAGGCCAAGGCCCGGGTAGATTCCTACTTCGACCGCAAGGAAAACAACGACACGCTCAAGGTGAAGAAAGACGAGATGTCGATCCAGATCAAAGAAAACTGGCTGGGCAGCAAGATCGTCGAACTGCACAACGCCAGCAAACGCTTCGGCGCCAAAACGGTGGTCGATAACTTCAGCTACAAGTTCAAGCGCAAGGAGCGCGTGGGCGTCGTGGGCCCAAACGGCGCGGGCAAATCCACCTTCCTGCAGATGCTGACCGGCGCCCTGGCCCCCGATACCGGCAAGGTGGTGGTGGGCGATACCATTATATTTGGGCATTACCGGCAGGAAGGCATACAGTTGGGCGAGGACAAGCGCGTGATTGACGCCGTGCGCGACATCGCCGACGTGATCCCGCTCGAAAAAGGCAAGGAACTCACGGCCGCGCAACTGCTCGAGCGTTTCCTCTTCAGCCGCTCTCAGCAGCAGGTGTACGTGAGTCAGCTCAGCGGCGGCGAGCGGCGGCGCCTCTACCTGCTCACCGTGCTCATGAAAAACCCAAACTTCCTGATTCTCGATGAGCCCACCAACGACCTCGATGTACTCACCCTCCAGGTGCTCGAAGATTTTCTGGAGGACTTTCCCGGCTGCCTGGTGGTGGTTACCCACGACCGGTACTTCATGGACAAACTCGTGGAACACCTGCTGGTGTTTGAAGGCAACGGGAAAATACGCGACTTTAACGGCACCTACGCCGAGTATCGCGCCACCAAACGCAGCGAAGCCCTGGAAAAAAAGACAGCGGACAAACCGGCGAGTGCACCTGCGGTCGCCGATAAAGGCGCCGGCCTGAACAATACCGAGCGCAACGAACTGCGGAAGCT
This sequence comes from Saprospiraceae bacterium, assembly GCA_041736625.1. Classification (GTDB taxonomy): domain Bacteria; phylum Bacteroidota; class Bacteroidia; order Chitinophagales; family Saprospiraceae; genus M3007. Next base: position 148,189 of record JBGSTG010000087.1, read on the forward strand.
GGAACGCGAACTGTCCGATCTGGAAACCCGTAAGAAAACCATCCTGGAGCGCTTTAACAGCGCAGACCTGTCGGCAGAAGAGTCCGGAAAGCTGTCGGCGGAATTGGGCAGTTTGCAGGATAAGCTGGCGTCAAAAGAGTTGCGCTGGCTGGAATTGGCGGAAAAGCAGTGATCCGGACGTTTACGCTCAACCGCATGACACTGAGCGCCGAGCTTGGATCTTACGATATAGCCGAAGTGACCACCCCCAACAGCGTATTTTATAAAACTTTAATACACCTCCCCAAAATTTTAACCAAACCATAAGAGCTGTTTGCTTCCTTTGGGCTATACTTTTGTTCTAAAATAGAAGCATCTATGAAAACGATTCGCATTTTGTCTTTTCTGGCTGCATTGCTGGCCGCCGCGGCGGTCCAGGCGCAGGACATCATCGTCAGGCACAACGGCGACTCCCTCGAGGTGAAGGTCGCCGAAGTGGGCACCGTTGAGATCAAGTACCGCTTTCTGAACGAGCCCGACGGCCCCCTGTATGCCATCGAGCGCAACGAAATACGCAGCATCCGCTACCAGAGCGGACGCGTAGAGTACTTCGAAAAGAGCCCCATCGTGCCCGAGCCCATCGCCGAACAGCGCGTGCACGCGTTCAAATTCGACCTGCTCAGCCCCGTTTTCGGGTACACCAAGCTGAGCTACGAGTACGCAATGAAGCCCGGCAACAGCCTGGAATTCACCGCTAACCTCATCGGCCTGGGCGTCGACCCGGGCAACTACGACGACGCTTACAACCGTGACGCCGCCGGACTGGGCCTGTCGGCCGGCTACAAGTTCATCAAACAGCCCGACTACTACCTGCCGGGCATGAAGATGCGCCACGTCATGCACGGCTGGTACGCCAAACCCACCCTCCACCTGGGCTTCTACTCGGAGAATTTCGAGGACTTCGACAACGGGAACTACGTCATCCAAAAGCGCGACGTATTCTATTACGGGGCACTCGTGGAAATGGGCAAACAGTGGGTGTTTAGCAATTCATTTCTGCTCGACTTCTACTTCGGCCTTGGCCTCGGCGGCGACAACCTCGACACCGAAGACGCCGTATCGCACTGGGGCATCACGCGCTTCGGCAACAACGGCCTCGGCGGCATGGTCAACATCGGTTTCAAAGTCGGTTTGCTCGCCGGAAAGGGCAAGCCCATACCCCGCCCTGAATAGCCCGAACCCGGCCAGGAATTTTTGAGGCGGTTGTGCGCGACAAGTTGTTACTTTTACCGCGCACAACCGCCTTTTTCGTGTCCGATACCACTAAGCATTCCTTCGCCAAAAACGACCCCCGGATCATCAACGGTTGGGCGTTTTTCGATTGGGCCAACAGCGCCTTCTCCCTCGTCATCACCGTCGCCATTTTCCCGGGCTATTTCCTGCAAATGACCGACGATCAGGTGAACATCCTCGGTCTTCGGGTGTCCGACAGCACCCTGTACGCCTGGTGCATCTCGCTGGCATACCTGCTCATCGCCGCCGTGTCGCCCTTGCTGTCGGGCATTGCCGATTACGGCGGACGCAAGAAAGCCTTCCTCCGTTTTTTCACCTTCATGGGCGCCACCGCCTGCATCTCCCTGTGGTTTTTCAGGGGCATGGACACCTTGTGGCTGGGGGTCGGCGGGTTTGTCGTGGCCCTCGTGGGCTTCGCCGGCGGCATCGTCTTTTACAACGCCTTCCTGCCTGAGATCGCCACCGAAGACCGTTACGACCGGGTGAGCGCCCACGGCTATTCGCTGGGGTACATCGGCAGCGTGATCCTGCTGGTGACCAACCTGATCATCATCACCTACTACTCCGCCTTCGGGTTTCCGGATGCGGTGTCGGCCGTGCCCGTCGCCTTTGTTTTGGTGGGCTTGTGGTGGATGGGCTTCGCCCAGATCCCTTTCCGCCGCCTGCCCGAAGACGACCGGCATCCGTACGAGCGCGGGTTCGTACGGCGCGGCTACCAGGAGATTCGCAAGGTGTGGGACAAGGTGAAGGCCGACGCCAACACCAAGCGCTTTCTGGCGGCCTTCTTTTTTTTCAACGCGGGCGTCAACGCCGTGCTGTACCTGGCGTCCACCTTCGCCGAGAAAGTGTTGCACTTCGACGCTTCGGGGCTTATCATACTGGTGCTCATCCTGCAGCTGGTGGCGGTGCTGGGCGCCTTTTTGTCCACCCGCCTGTCCGGCCTCCGCGGTAACAAATTCTCGCTCATGACCCAGCTGGTGCTCTGGTGCGGGGTGTGCCTGTCGGGCTACTTCGTGCAGACGGGGCTCGATTTTTACCTGCTCTCCGCCCTCGTCGGCCTGGTCATGGGTGGCGTGCAAGCCCTGGCGCGCAGCACCTACGCCAAGCTGCTGCCCGAAAACACGCCGGACACGGCTTCGTTTTACAGTTTTTACGACGTGATGGACAAGCTGTCCACCGTGGCCGGCACCTTTGTGTTCGGCTTTGTGGAACAGCTCACCGGCAACATGCGCCTGAGCGTGGTTTCCATGGCGGTATTTTTCGTGGTCAGCCTGGTGCTGCTGAGCCGGGTGACCGTCAAGCGAATGCCCACCACATGAACTTCACCCTTACTTTCGACATTCTCCCCTACCAGGCGCTTCGCTTCCCGCAGGCCAGGGCGGTGAGCAGCCGCCGGGACGGCGCCTGGCGTGCCTGGAGCACGGAAGAGCTGATCGACGCCTCCGACCGGCTGGCGGCGGGGCTGCTGCTGCGCCCCTGGCGCCGGGGC
>JBGSTG010000110.1:0-13584 GCA_041736625.1 Saprospiraceae bacterium
GTCAGGAGGCACATACAGTCGGAGTCCCTCTGCGGTGAATACCAGAATGTTGCCGTCCGGCAACAGTAGTAAATCTAAAGCGCCACCCGAATATCCTGTGGTATTCATCACCGGACAAATGGCGCAGGTGCCTGCATCCATGCGAAAAACCACACCGGCGCTTGTTATGCCGTACAGTATTGGCCCGTTGTGCTTGAATGATGATGCTTTATGTAAAATTTCCTGCTGTATAGCGAAATATTGAACGACAAGGAGCCCGATCAACGAGGCAGTTGCGGCCATTAAAATTATGGATTTTGTTTTCATTACATCGATTCTTTTGTATTTTGTTAATCGGTTTTACCATTCAGCGGCCAACCAAGGATGAGATATATCTCAATTACATCTGCAATGGGTAGAATTTTTTTACTTGAGGGTTTCATACCGCATGAACCGAGTCGCTCTCGGAGGACCTTGACACTCACTCGATACTCTGCCGCAATTTCTTTGCGCGTTTTCATCTCAATCAGATGTGCATAAGCTGATGGAATCTCTACATAGCGGCCATTTACATGGTACTGGATAGCGTCTTTCATTTCCGGGGGTTGATTACGGCTGAATCGGTTAAGGAGCACTATAACGAAAACAAAAATAAGCGGAATACTTAAGCAATACAAGCGTTGCCCCCCCCCTGAATCTTGTCAAATGTAAAAAACCGTCAAAAAAATTTGCTGTTTTAGCGCTGCGACAGGCAATAATAAAATTACATGGCTTTGGTGCCCAGCGTGGCTAATCCTGACTTGTGCGGTAGTATTGCTTTTGTTTAGTCAGATTCAGCGCCCGGGTTTGGTCGGTTTGCATCTGTAATAGGTTGTATGCTTGTACCAGGGTGTTCGCAAATTGCGTTTATTTGCTTATTTTTACAGCTAAATCACAAACTTCATGCAAAATCGATTTCCCAATATTACTTCGGATCCAGATGTTTTGGGTGGCAAACCATGTATAGCAGGCACGCGCATCAGTGTGGAACTCATTCTGGAATGGCTGGGTAGCGGCGCAACCGTAGATTCCATTTCCGCGAAACATCCCTTATTGACACCGGATTTGGTTATGGAAGCCATTCGCTATGCTTCCCGTTTTGCTCAGAATGAGATTTTGATCGAAATTCGATCCACATGATCATTCATCCTGCCGAGTGTCGATTATTAACTGATGAGAACGTTGATAAGGAGGTTGCAAGTTTTTTGCGTGACCTAATATTTCGAAGAGTAGTTGCCTTTTATGGCATTATTTATCTGAGGCCCGGTCATTTTTCTCCGGTGGTTCACATTCAAACTTTACAACATGTGCTGAAGCAAAAAATTGAAATCAACACCCCGTTTATGATTGTAGCAGAAAATACGGGAAACTCCATTCGAATTCGGATCAGGAAGCATTAGGTAAACCACCCCACCAAATTCATCCTAATGCGGAACAAGCGGGCGCTTGGTCAAAACATAAGACCAAGCGCCCTTCTATTCCGCATTCCGCATTCCAAATTCCGCATTCAGCAGCCTCGCTACGTATTTGCCGATCACATCAAATTCGATGTTTACACGGGCGCCAGGGCGGATGTCCCGAAAATTGGTGTGTTCCCAGGTGTAGGGGATGATGGCCACGGAGAAACGGTTGTCTTGGGGTTGCACCACCGTCAGGCTCACGCCGTTGAGGCACACAGACCCTTTGTCGACCAGCACGTGGCCGGTGTCGGACGGGTAGCGGAAGTCGAAGCGCCACGAACCGCCGGTCTCTTCCACGGCCAGGCACTCGGCAACGGCGTCTACGTGGCCCTGCACCATATGCCCGTCGAGGCGGTCGCCCAATTTCAGGCTCCGCTCCAGGTTGATGCGGCTGCCCGGGCGCCAGTCGCCCAGGTGGCTGCGCCGAAGGGTCTCGGCCACTGCGGTGACCCGGTGGCTGCCGGCATCCAGGCCCACCACGGTGAGGCACACCCCGTCGTGGCTGACGCTCTGGTCGATTTTTAGCTCGGCAGAAATGAGGCTGCGCACGGTGAAATGCACGTTTTCCGCTTCCCGCTCCACGGCGGTTACCTCGCCCAGGGCCTCAATGATTCCGGTAAACATACCGCGTCTTTTTTCAGGTTTGAAAATCCAGCAGGAACTGTTGCACGGCCGATTGGAAAGCCGGCTCGTCGTCGCGGTCGAAAACCACTTCCACGGGCAACACAAACACGGGCAATTGGTTTTTCCAGATGAAGTTTTTGTGCGCTTCCAGGCGCACCGCGTCCTTTTCGGTGGTCAGGATGATCTTGTCGGGCGACTCCATGGCGTCGAACCGGCGCAGCAGCGTGAACAGATCGCCCTCGTCGAAGTAGTGGTGGTCGGCAAACTCCAGGGCGCGGGCCGTGCGTGTGGCGCCCGAAAGGTAGTCCATGAGATAATCGGCATTGGCAATGGCGCTGAGCAGGAGCACGTCGTCATCTGCGGTCAGGGTGCGCCGAAAGTCGGGGCGCAGCAGGTCAAACGGCGTGCTGTAGCGGTAGCGAGAAAAAAACACCTGCTGGCGGGGGTAGGGGTCTATCTCGACCAGCATCCGGTCGCGGTCGGCTTCCGAGAGGTTCGGTGGACACTTGGTGACCACGATCAGGTCGGCACGCCGGTAGCCAGCCCGCCACTCGCGCAAGCGGCCGACCGGCAGCAGCCAGTCGCGGGTAAAGGGTTGCCCGTATTCGGTGAGCAGTATGTTGAGTCCGGGAGAAACCGCCCGGTGCTGAAAGGCGTCGTCGAGCAGCACACACTGGGTTTCGGGGTTGCGCCGGAGCAATTCGGGCACGCCCAGCGCCCGGCTTTCACTCACACTGACCGGTATGTGCGGAAATTTGCGTTTAAACTGGAGCGGTTCGTCGCCCACCATGTCCGCCGTGTCGATCACCGTCACCGGCCGGTACCCTTCCGTTTTGCGTCCGTACCCGCGGCTGAGCACCGCTACAAAAATGTACTGGTCGAGCCAGCGCAACAGGTATTCGATGTGCGGACTTTTGCCCGTACCGCCCACCGACAGGTTGCCCACGCCGATCACCGGCAGGTTGAACCGGGTGCTGCGCAATATACGCACGCGGTATAAGGCGTTGCGCAAGGCCACACCCAGACCATATAAAAGGGCAAAAGGAGCAAGCAGAAATCTCATGCCGACGGACAAACAAGAAAAAAGGCAGCCGTCCCCGATCAGGATGCTGCCTTCGTGTGGTACCTCCCAGAATCGAACTGGGGACACATGGATTTTCAGTCCATTGCTCTACCAGCTGAGCTAAGGCACCGTTTAGCTTTTAGCGGCTGCAAAGATACGGCTGATTCCGTATTTGTCAAGTGTTTTTTTAAAAAAACATGTGCATACCTTTATTCGTTAAAAGCGAAACGCCACGGGCTTCCGGTCCCGGTGTACAAAGTTGAATACTACGGCATGCAATTTTCCAATTTACTGGCGGCCCCGTTCGTGGCGGCTGCGCTGATTTTGTTGTACTTGTCCTGGACGGTCGATTCGGCCTACGCGCCCGGACTAGCGGCAGCTGTGCTGCCTGCTGCGCTGGTGTACGTTTTTGCGCCGCAGATTGACTGGTGGTACTATTCCCGGCGCCCCAAGCCGCTGGAGGCGCGCCTGCGCATCCTGCTGGAGCAATATATGCCGTTTTACCGCCAATTGCCGGCCGCCGGCCGAAAACGCTTCGAAGACAGGCTCATGTTGTTCCGGCTGGGTACAGAATGGATGCCGATGGCCTGGCCCGACGAGGAGGTGCCGCCCGACGTGAAACTCGCGCTGTGCGCCCAGGCGGTGAGTCTCACCTGGGCGAGACCCGACGTGCTGCTGGCAAAATTTGAACAGGTGATCGTGTACCCCAAGCCCTTCCCGACGCCGGAGTACCCGTTCGGGCACGCATCGGAGTTGTACGCCCCCGACGGTTGCCTGCTCTTCTCCGCCGAACAGGTCATGCAGGCCTTTGTGCAACCCTACCGATGGTACAACGTCGGGCTGCACGAATACGCCAAAGCCCTGGTCCTGTGTTACCCAGAACTGGCCTGGCCCGACGCCGATCAGCCCGACATCTGGGAAAAACTGGAGCGGGTGAGCCACATGACCCGGGCGCACATCGAATCGGTCATTGGCCTGGCCGGCGTAGACCCGCTCCCGGTGATGATCCACCACTACCGCGTTTTTCCGGAAGCTTTCCGGGGGAGTTTTCCGGATGAATCCAGGACATTGGCGGCGCTCCTGGATTGATCCGGTCATTCCACATTTCACCCCTTCGCTGCGCTCAGGGTAAAATTCCGCATTCTACATGTTGCTAACAACCAGAGGCATAGTTTTTCGCACGGTCAAATACGGGGAGACCAGCGTGATCGTCGATATCTTCACCGAAGAGCGGGGTTTGCACACGTTTGTGGGCGGACGGGTGCGGAGTCCGCGTTCGCGCATGCCCTTCAATTTGTTCCAGCCGATGAGCGTGGTAGAAGCGGTGGCCTATTATCGCGACGATCCGGGTGCCCTTAACCGGCTCAAAGAGGTGCGGGCGGCGGTGGTGTTCAGGCAAATTCCGTTCGACGTCAGGCGGGGGGCGGTGGCGCTTTTTATGGCCGAAGTGTGTCGAAAGTGCATTCAGGAGGCGGAAAAAAACAGCGCGCTATTCGACTTTCTGCTCGCGTATTTGTTGCGGTTGGACGATCCCGACGAGCCCTTCGCCGCGCTGCCCGTGCTGTTCCTGGTCCAACTCTCCGAACACCTCGGGTTTCAGCCGGAGGTGCCGGAAACGGACGGCGACTGGTTTTTTGATCTCCGGGACGGCATTTTCAGCCTGGAGTCGCCCCGGCACGGCGCCTTTTTGGCGCCCGAGGCGACGGCCGACATGCTCCTGTTGCTGCGCCCCGACCCGGATGCGCCGGCCATAGCGTTGATGGGTCGCGACCGGCGAAAGCGCCTGTTGCAGGGGCTACTGCAATTCTACCGGTGGCACGTACCCGGTTTTGAAGGGGTACATACGCCGGAAGTGATGGAGTGGGTGTGGGGCTGATCGTGATTACGCAGAATTTCCGTTATTTTTGTGTTTTATTTTCACCCGTTACTCGTTGTCCATACATGAAAAAATCATTTTTCACCCTCCTTTTCCTCTTTGTGGCCGCCGGTTTTGCCGCCGCCCAGGGCATTGTATTCTTCGAAGGCTCGTGGGACGAAGCCAAGGCCAAAGCCAAAGCGGAAGACAAACTGATCTTTGCCGACGCCTTCGCCGCCTGGTGCGGCCCCTGCAAGCGCATGGCTGCTCAGACCTTTCCGGACCCGGCCGTCGGTGCGTTTTTCAACGCCAATTTCGTGTGTGTCAAATATGACATGGAAAAGCCCGAAAATGCCACTTTCGCCACCGCTTACCCGGTGCGTTCCTACCCAACGTTGTTGTTCATAGACGCCGACGGCAAAATTGTTAAAAAAGAGGTGGGCGCCAAGACGCCCGAAGCCCTTGTCGAACTCGGACGCAATGTGCTGGGCGCAAAAGACAACTTGCCCGCGCTCGAAGAACAATACGCCGAGGGCAACCGGGATCCGGATTTTGTGTACCAGTACGTCAAGGCGCTCAACCGGGCCGGCCAACCTTCCCTCAAGGTGACCAATGCGTACCTGGACACCCAGACCGACATGGCTACCCCTTTCAATCTGGAATTTATCTTCGAAGGCGCCACGGAGGCCGACAGCCGGGTGTTCGATTTGCTCCTTCAGCACCGCGACGCCATCGCCAAAAGCAAGGGTAAAGAAACAGTAGACCGCAGGATCACCGCCGCCTGCGGCAGATCGGTCAATAAAGCCATCGAATTTCGCGATGCCGGCCTGCTGCAGGAGGCCAAGCAAAAACTCTCCAAAGCCCTGCCCGACAAGGCCGTTGAGTTCACGTATCAGGCCGACACCCGGTTTTATGCATCCGCCGACGATCCTAAAAATTACCTGAAAGCCGCGCAATCGTACCAGAAAGCAGCGGTAAAAAACAACCCGGCTACCCTGAACGATTTGGTGGTGAACATGATGCGCAGCTTCCCCAAGAACCCGGACGTGCTCAAACAAGCAGAAAAGTGGGCCAAAACCGCTGCCGAAACGGGCAACCTGCCGGATTACTACATGACCCTGGCCACTGTTTACAAAAATGCGGACGATAAAGACGCGGCCCTGGACGCCGCCGTGAAGGCAAAAGAATTGGTTGGAGACTCAGACCCGAACATGACCACCAAAATAAATGGCTTCATACGGTCGTTGGATCAGCAGTAAATTTATTTCTCAAACCTTAAATAGTACAACATGAAAAACCCCTTGTTGATTTTGTTCGGCGCACTGATCGTGTCCGCACAATGGGCAAACGCTCAGGGAATCGCCTTCGAAAAAGGTTCCTGGGCCGACGCGCTGGCCAAAGCGAAAACACAAAACAAGATCATCTTCCTCGATGCCTTCACCTCCTGGTGCGGCCCGTGTAAAATGATGGACAAAAACACGTTTACCGATCCAAAGGTCGGACAACTGTACAACGCCACATTTGTCAATATGCAGGTCGATATGGAAAAGGGTGAAGGCGTGGGCATTGCCCAGCGGTATGGGGTCAATGCGTATCCTACCCTGTTGTTCATCGACGCTGAAGGTCAGGTCGTTCACCGTGCGCTGGGCTACCGGGATGCGGCGCAGTTCCTGGCGTTGGGCACGGAAGCCGCCGACCCGTCCAAAAATATGGCCGGACTCAATCGCCGCTACGAAGAGGGCGACCGAAGCCCCGAGCTCATGCGCGCCCTGATCGAAGCCAAGTCCACCTCCCGCGACCCCAAAGCCGACGCGTTGGTCACGGAGTATCTGGCCGGCCAAAAAGACCTGAACACACCCGAAAACCGGCAGGTGATCTTCGATTACGTAAACGACCCGGCGTCTCCATACTTCGCCGTTTTTATAGAGCACCAGCCCGACTACGTCAAACAATTCGGTAAAGACGAGGTCGCTTCCAAAAAGCAGGTAGCCGTAGCGCAGATTGCGCGCGCCCAAACGCCCCCGCCCACCCCGGATGAGGCCATGCCCCAACTGGAAAAGGCGTTCGGCAAGGAGGCCGCTCACTACAAACACCTGTATGAGATGATGTACTACCAGCGCCTCGGAAACAGGGATGCTTTCGCCTCTTCGGCCGTGGCCTATTTCGACAAAGCTCATGACGTGGGCGCCCAGGGACTCAATGAGATCGCCTGGTATTTTTATGAGAATGTGGACAACAAGGATCAGCTGAAACACGCCCTGAAGTGGGCAGAACGCTCCGTAGCAATGGAGGAACAATACGCCAACCTCGACACGCTGGCATCCCTGCACTACAAAATGGGCAACGCAAAAGACGCCCGGAAATACGCCGAAAAGGCCATCGAAAAGGCCAAATCGACCGGCGAGGATTACAGCTCTACCGAGGAACTGTTGCAAAAGTTGTAAGTCGTGGTGTGGTAATACCTCCGCGCCTTCCTCTGCGGCCCCTGTGTCCTCTGCAGTTTATTTTTTAAAAAAACCACAGAGGACGCAGAGGACACAGAGGAAGGCGCAGAGGTGTTATACCAACACCTGCTCCGCGTGTTTTGCGGTGTCCACTTTTTCAATGATGCGTTCTATGGCGCCGTTTTCACCGATAACAAAGGTGGTGCGGTGAATGCCGTCGTATACACGTCCCATGAACTTTTTCGGCCCCCAAACGCCGTAGGCGGTAGCGACAGCATGGTCTTCATCGGCCAGCAAGCTGAACGGCAGGCTGTATTTTTCAATGAATTTGGCGTGTTTTTTGGCGCTATCCGGACTCACACCGAGGATTTCGTATCCTTTGGCCAGAAACTGCCCGTACCCGTCGCGCAGGCTGCACGCTTCTGCGGTGCAGCCCGGCGTGTCGTCTTTGGGATAGAAGTACAGGACCAGTTTTTTGCCTGCGAAGTCAGACAGGCTTACTTTTTCGCCTTTTTCGTTAATGGCGTTGAAGGCGGGCGCAGGATCGCCGATTTTGAGATGAAACATGTGTTGTGGCTGGTTTGGTGACCAAATGCAAACACGCGGTTTTTGATTTGGTTGAACAGGCTTCTATACGTAGCGCTTCACATCCTCGGCCGACACGTTTTGATCACACAGGATGTACAGGCGTTCGACGACGTTGGCCAGTTCGCGTATGTTTCCCGTCCAGTTGTGGGCTTTGAGCGCTTCTACGGCTTCGGGCGTGAAGGCTTTGACCGGATGCCCGTAGTCATCGGCGATGCGGCGGTTGAAGTGTTCGACGAGCAGGGGAATATCCTCGCGCCGTTCATTGAGCGCGGGAACCTGAACGACGATGACGGCGAGCCGGTGATACAGGTCTTCACGGAACCGGCCGGCCTCAATTTCCTGCCGCAGGTCTTTGTTGGTGGCTGCCAGCACACGCACATCGACTTTGATCTCTTTGGCATCGCCGACGCGCGTGATTTTATTTTCCTGGAGGGCGCGCAGCACTTTTGCCTGGGCGTCGAGGCTCATGTCGCCGATCTCATCCAGAAAAAGGGTGCCCCCGGTTGCTTGTTCGAATTTGCCGGGACGATCCGCCACCGCGCCGGTAAACGACCCTTTTTTGTGGCCAAACAACTCGCTTTCGATGAGTTCGGCGGGTATAGCGGCGCAGTTGACCTCCACCATGGGGCCGTCGGCGCGGTTGCTGCGCTGGTGGATCCAGCGGGCCACCAACTCCTTGCCCGTGCCGTTGGGGCCGGTGATGAGCACCCGGCTTTCGGTGGGCGCCACCTTGTCGAGCAGGCGTTTGATCTCGAGGATAGGGGCGCTTTCCCCGATCATGACCACGCCTTTTTGCCCGCTTTTAACCTGTTTTTGCAACACCCGGGTCGTATTAACGAGATCGGCTTTTTCCATGGCGTTGCGGATGGTGATCAGCATCCGGTTCAGGTCGGGCGGCTTGGAGATGTAGTCGAAGGCGCCCTTTTTCACGGCGTCCACCGCCGTTTCTATGTTTCCGTGTCCGCTAACCATGACCACCGGCGTTTCGGGCGACAGGATTTGCAAGCGCTCCAGCGCTTCGATGCCGTCCATTTTGGGCATCTTGATGTCCATAATCACCACATCGTATTTTTCCTTTTGGATCTTGGCAAGGCACTCCAGCCCGTCGGTGGCTTCGTCAACGTCGTATTGTTCAAACTCCAGGATCTCGCGCAAGGTGCGGCGAATGGGCATTTCATCGTCAACAATCAGGATTTTGGCCATAATGCAGTAAGCGGTTCTTTGTCAAGTGAAAAGAGGGGGTAAATATAGGCAGCAAAGATGCTGCCGATTCATATAAGCTTGCAAAAAAACATAATATAATGGTATTCTGCACACGTTCGGCGAAAAAAACCTGTTACCGGTATGTTATTGTTTGGCTTTATTCACGCACAAGTTTGGTAAACTTGCAACAACTTTGCGTGTGCAACGGTTTAAATTAGGTCACAAAACCATAAAAAATTCATCATGTTGAAAAAAATGTTATTCGCCTTCGTGGTGGCCATGTGTGCAATGACCCTGCACGCGCAGGTCACCGAAGTCACCAAAGAAATGTCCTACGGCAATCGCCCCGGTTACCGGATTCTGATCAAAGACGCCGACGTAAAAGAGGCAACCAAATTGTGGGAAGACCACATCAGGAAAAACTTCGGGGCCAAAACCAAAAAAGGCAAAGGGGGAGAGTTGGTCTCCACGGAGGCTTCCGGGGGCGTGCTTGGCAGCACCAAGGGAACCATTTATTCCACCGTTGAAAAAGAAGGGAATGACGTCGTGATTCACGCCTGGTTCGACAACGGAACCACGTTCGTTACCTCCAACAGCAGTACCACCGCCGGCGCTGCCGCTACGGCTTCCCTGGGTGCTTTTCAAATGAGCGCCCGGCGCAACACTTTGGCGAATGAAGTGGCTGCCGAGGAAAAAACCCTCAGCAAGCAAACGGATAACATGGATAAGCTCAAAAAAGAAAACGAGACGTTGTTGAAGAGCATCGAATCCTACAAACAGAAAATTGCGGATGCCGAAAATGCCATCACGGAAAACCAACGCGCTCAGGAAACCTTGCTGACCGACATGACTAACCAGCAAAAAAAGGTTGACGACGCCCGCGTGCGGCTGAAAAACGTGGAAAACGAGCAGTAGGGACTTCTCTCCCGTCCTCATAAACGCTTGTTCGGATTTTGATGTCCGGGCAGGCGTTTAATTTTTTAATACCAGCAAAGCCACATTTTCAATGTGTTGTGTGTGCGGAAACATATCCACCGGTCGAACTTTTTCCACGCGGTATTTTTCCGACAGCAACAGCACATCGCGGGCCTGTGTCGCCGGATTGCAACTCACATACACCATGCGCGGAGCGGCGAGTTCAAGCAAAAACTGGACGGCTTTTTCGTGCATACCGGCCCTCGGCGGATCGGTTACCACCACGTCGGGTCGGCCATGCTGCCGGATAAATTCAGGGGAGAGCACGTTTTTAACGTCGCCGGCGTAAAAATCAGCATTGCGAATACCGTTGCGTTCGCGGTTTTCAAACGCATCTGCGATGGCTTCCGGCACCTCTTCTATGCCCACCACCCGGCGGCAGTGGCGCGCGAGGTACAGCGCGATGCTGCCAGCGCCGGTGTACAGGTCGTACACGTTTTCATCTCCGCGCAGACTGGCAAAATCGACAGCGGTGTCGTACAGGTTTTGGGCTTGCCGGGTGTTGGTTTGAAAAAAAGATTTGGGCCCGATTTTGAAAACCAGGTCGCCCAACTGCTCCTCCACGTACCCTTTGCCGTGGAATACGACCATCTCGAGGTCGAACACCGTGTCGTTGTGTTTGGTGTTGATGCAGTACAATGCAGTGGTAACCTGCCCGGGCAAATGATCCAGCAGCGCGCTCAGGTAGCGCTCGGCCACCTCCGGCTCAGGGCGCCCCACGCTCAACAGCAACATGACCTCGCCCGTATGCGTGCGGCGGATCATAAGGTTGCGTAAGAAGCCCTCATGACGCCGGACGTTGTAAAAATCCAGTCCCTGCTCGATCGCGATCGCCCGTGCAGCATTCCGGATGGCATTGGAAGGATCGGGTTCCAGCCAGCAATGGCGAATGTCCACAACCTTGTCAAACGCGCCGGCGCGGTGAAATCCAAGGCCGTTCGCAGCGCTGATGTCCGGATTGTGCAACTCTTCCGTCAGCAGCCAGCGCCGGTCGGCAAACGTGAATTCCAGCTTGTTCCTGTAATATACGGTCTCCGGAGAGGCGAGGATGGGCTGGAAGTCGGCAACAGGAACCTTGGCTATGCGTTCGAAAGCGTCGCGAACGGCTTGTTCTTTGTGGCGCAGCTGGGCGCTGTAGTCCAGGTACTGCCATTTGCAGCCGCCACACACCGAGAAGTGCTCGCAAAACGGCGTCGTTCGGTCGGGAGAAGGATCAACCAGTTTTTCGACGTACCCTTCTGCGTGGTTTCCGCGTTTTTTCTGGACGTATACGTCTACAACATCGCCGGGAACGGCCCCTTCGACGAACAGTACCAGCCCCTCGGCCGTGCGCCCGACTCCTTTCCCGCGGTCGGCGATGCCGTGAATGGGTACGTTTTGAATGATAAAAGTCTTTTTGCGTGGCATGGACCGCAAAGGTAAGCGGAATGTTACATCCGGCTAAAATTCCAAAAACACCGTCCCCTCAGGGGTTGTCCATAATTTGATGGTCGGATACCGGAAAAGCAGGTTGGCAAAGGCAATATGAAAGTCCGTTTCCGTCACGCCCGCTGCCATATCGGGCCGCCGGTGTGCCTCTCGCAAGCGGGTCCACACCGATTCGGGTATGCCGGTGTCGTAACCCAGCGCGCGGCAGGTGAGCCCGACGGGGTCGTCCTCCAGCCGGCTCAACACCCTGTCGAGGGTCATCGACAGCCGGTGCGCATCCCGGCAGCGGGTCGGATGGAATCGTTGTGTGGTCATTGGTGCACGGCAAAAGCGATGGTCGCCAGGCTGAGGGCGCCCACCGGGATGTCCAACAGCAAGCGGCCGCAAGTTTCCAGGGTGGCGCCGGTGGTCATCACGTCATCCACCAGCAACACGTGTTTGTCTCTCAGCCCTGCCCCGTTGCGCAGGGCAAACGAGCCGGATACATTGTGATACCGCTCCATGCGCCGCTTCCGGGTCTGGCTTCCGGTATTGGTCAGGCGCATAAGCGCCCGCTGGTTGATGTTGCTCGAGGAGAGTACGGACTCTAATCCCCGGGCGAACCACAGACTCTGATTGTACCCGCGTTGACGCTCTTTTCCAGGGTGTAACGGTACCGGCACGATTACTTCTATACCGGCGGCGTGGGGGGCGTTGCGCAAGTGGCGGCCCAGTTCCCTCCCCAGCCGGAAACCGATTTCGGGCCGGTTCCGGTATTTCAAGGCGTGCAGCGCTTTTTGCACAGGGCTTTTTCGGGAAAAATAATACAGGGCAGTGGCGCTTTGCAGGGGAAGCCGGCCCCAGAACCGGTCGGTGAAAGGGTTTTCGGCATCCCGGTACATGTAGGTGGGTTCCATTTTTAACCGACAGGGATAGCAAAAACTGTCCGCCGGCCCCGGTAGCTCGCCGCCGCAGGCCACGCACAGATCGGGAAAAAAGAGATGAGAAAGGCCTTGCCAACCATCTTTCAGGCATGTCAAAATGGAGATGTTGCGTGTCATGATTGCCGTTTTTGATTCAAAGTTATCCGGTTGGCGCGCACTGGATGGAAAGTTTAATGCATTTATTTTAATTAAATAAGTTTTAATTAATCTTGTTTTGTTATAAATATCAACAAATTGTAATTAAAATAAACTAAAAAGCAATGCTCTGATTTTGAGAAGTATTCATTTTGTTTTTCAAAAAAATACGCTTTTCTTTGTCTTCTGAATTGTTTCATCAAACACGTCTTCATTATGTACCTAGTAAATCCTGTCGAGCTGGACAGCCCGCTTGTGCTGTCTGAAATTTTGGACAAAGCGCTTACCCGTCTGGCCAACACCCAGGCAAGGGTATCGGCGGCAGAGGTCGCCCGCCAAATGTCCATGTATGAACCGGACATTACCCGTTTGCGTCGGTTGTGGCGCAATCCGGATGGACAGCTGCCGGTTGCGAAGGTTCACCTGCGGCTGTTGATCCGCTACCTGTGTCATCGGTACCCTTCTATGGTGGTGCGGCGGCGGCGCGATGGCAGTTACTGCGTTCGTTTCACCCTCCGGAAGGGTTCAATCCCTGTGCGGGCCGATGTTGACCTCCCGCCTTTCGCCCGTACACGCCCCCCCCGGCCGGGTACGACCCGATGGTACCTGAAAGAATTTTAAATATTTTTTTCTTTTCCCTTGCGCAGTAACAAAAGCCCACGTACCTTTGCGCCCGCTTTTGACCCGAAGGGGTAAGCAAGTGGGTGGATGTTGGGGATGTGGTGGGAAAAACGCGGGGTACGGTGAAAAAATATTTTGGTTAGGAGTTGCATGAATTAGAGAAGTTACCGTATCTTTGCAGCCCGTTTTCGAACGGCAGACAAAATTGACTTATTAGACCGCGCAGGCGGTTTTACATAAGAAGTTC
>JBGSTG010000069.1:0-7295 GCA_041736625.1 Saprospiraceae bacterium
TGCCTTCAGGTTGAAGCGGATTTCCGCGTCCCACTCTTTGCCGCCCGTGATCTCTTTGTCGTACCACGGTAAAATGCGCCCGCTCTGCTGCAAGGGCGCGAGTTTTTTGCGCAATTGTTCCAGCGCGTCCTTGTCTTCGCGGGCGTAACAGATGAAAATTTTATAGGGATCGGCAGACATGCGAGGTCAAATGGTCATTACATGGCAAAGGTAAAGCAAAATATGCCGCCTCGGCAAAACACTCATTCGAGCACGAACGAAAGCCAGTTATCCCGGTTGATCGCCTGGAATCGGGATGTTGGATAAGCCTCCTGCCATGCCGTTGGCGCCTTGGGCGTGCTGTTGTTGAATTTGAATTCGTATCCGGTGGGGATGCCCTCCGATTCTTCCACATAGTCCAATTCAGCGCCGGTTTGCAGCCGCCAAAAAAAACGATTTGCCCGAATGCCGTGGTTGTCCAACCGTTTGGTGCGTTCCATGAACAAAAAATTTTCCCAGAGCGCTCCGGCGTCCTCCCGCCTGTTCATCGGCATAAACCGATCGATGAGCGCGTTTCGAATGCCCAAATCCTGAAAGTATACCTTTTGTTTTTTGGAGATTTCTTTGCGCAGGTTCCTGCTGTATCCACCGACCGTTTGAATGACAAACGCCTTTTCCAACAGGTCGATGTACCGCTGGACCGTAGCCGTATCCATCCCCAGTTGCCTGCCGAGTTCATTGAACGACATTTCAGACCCGATCTGGTAGGCCAGCAAACGAAGCAAGTCGCGCAATTTTCCACTGTGGCGGATACCGCTGAGTTCCAGCACGTCCTTGTACAGATAGGCGTGGGTAATTTCGTTCAAAAAGGCGGCTTTTTCCTGCTCTTGGTCTAATTCCAACACACCCGGATAATGCCCAAAGCGCATCCATTCTTCCAATCGGGTGTGGTACGACAAAGCCGAAAATGCGCCGGCCAATTCTTCTGCGGAAAAAGGGTGTAGCCTGAAGGTCCAGGTACGGCCGGTCAGTGGCTCCTGAATGCGGTTGGCCAGGTCCAGTGTAGAGGAGCCGGTAACCAATATCCGCAGGTTGGGAAAATTGTCGTGCAGAATTTTGAGGTTGATGCCGATGTCCGGGATGCGCTGGGCTTCATCAATAAACAGGTAGTCGAAACCGGCAACAAACAGCCTGATTTTTTCGTAATCCCTGGAGGAAAAGACGTCGACATGCGGATTGAAATCGGCGTTGACGTGCAGGACGGTTTTGCCGGCGAGTTGCTGAAAAACGTGCTTTGCGAGGGTCGTTTTACCCACCTGCCGTTGTCCGTACAGCATGATGATTTTCCGCGGATCGGTGGTGAGCCGTTTGACCATTTGGGCCTCTATGGTTCGGGAAATCAGGCGGGGTGCATCCATTTGTGTATTTTGACGCAAATTTATAGTATTTATTCGACAAATTCACGCCATTTCATCGAATGTATTCGACAAAATGGCGCGAATTTGTTGAGGATTGCTTTTAAATGACTCTGTTTGGCGGCATCGTGCACCATGGATTGTACAAAAAAGGGTAATCAATAGATATTTCCGCATAGCCGTAAGCCCTCACCACATACCGCAGTTCGTTTTACTTCTCTATTTTTACCCTTGCATTCCACCCACCCGGCGGGAACAACCCATCGTCCAGCATCGGCGGAAACACGCGCCACGCGCCGGAGTGGGCAAATCCGACCGTCACCCCGGCGCGCATCAGCCGGTCGGTCACCAGGCGCTGCATACGCCGGGTATTGGCTTGACGGAGTACGCCATTAAGCGAAGGCGTTTCCTTGGCCTGCGGGGTTCCTTGGCCTGCGGGCTCGGAATGACAGTACCGTGTCAGGTGAATGAGTTTCCTCGCCCTGCGGGCTCGGAATGACAGGGCTTTTAAAAAAGGAGGGGGTAGCGCTTGGCCCCTCACACTTGGTGGAGTGTGGATTGGTTTCAGAAACCGCTTGTATGCGCCAAAAGTCGTACTTTTGTAAAAACTTACGTCAATGACCGTCATCATTCAAGTAAAAGACATTCATGAGTTGGATGAGATAGCACAATGGCTTGCGCATCGGAACATTGTAATTCAGCAAGTTTTCCCCGGTAAAATCAGCGCATTCGAATTGCTCGCCCGACTGCGCAAGTTTCGTGTCCAACTTCCTGCCGATTATCGCTTCAACAGAGAGGAGGCTCATGAGCGATAAGGTTTTTATTGACACGAATTTGTTGATATATGCGGTAAGCACGGACGCTATTAAAAGTGCCCGTGTTGCCGATCTGTTACAAGAAAATTTTGAATTTTATGTTTCAACTCAAGTGATCAATGAATTTGTACATACTTGCCTGCGAAAGGAATTATTTTCTATAAATGAAGTCAAAACACTGGTTGATGATTACCTGTTATTTTTTCAGCTAATCACCATTGATCAAAACATCATTTCAACAGCATTTGAGGTAAAGCGTACATATCAATTTTCGTGGTATGACGCACTTATTGTTGCTGCCGCTTACGAAACCGGATGCCGCTATTTGTACTCCGAAGATATGCAACATGGAATGGTGGTACATGGTAAAATGACCATACAAAATCCATTTACACCTTAGGTATTTGGGGGCTAACCCAATTTTGATCCACCCGCCGATCATGCGGCCGAATTTCGTTCAAAGGCTCCAGCATGTGCCTATGCACGAGCCAATCAATCGCTGTGGCATATTTTGTTGATGCGCTCTTAAAAGGATTCAAGCCACACCTGTGCCGGCGGGAACAACCCATCGTCTACCATCGGCGGAAACACCCGCCACGCGCCGGAGTGGGCGAATCCGAACGTCACCCCGGCGCGCATCAGCCGGTCGGTCACCAGGCGCTGCATACGCCGGGTATTGGCTTGACGGAGTACGCCATTAAGCGAAGGCGTTTCCTTGGCCTGCGGGGTTCCTCGCCCTGCGGGTTCGAAATGCCAGTACCGTGTCAGGTGAATGAGTTTCCTCGCCCTGCGGGCTCGGAATGACAGGGCCGTGTAGGAAAAAAGGGGAGTAACGCTTGGCCCCTCACACGAACGGTTACCGAAATGTATCCTACGCCGCCAAGGGTGAGGGGCCAAGCGCTTCCCCCCTCCTTTTTTAAAGCACATGTCATTCCGAGCCCGTAGGGCGAGGAAACCCCAGTAGAGACGTTGCATGCAACGTCTCTACGATACACGCCCACCGTGCTGCCGCACATGTAGAGACGTTGCATGCAACGTCTCTACGCCATCGCCCGGGTCAGCGCCGGCATCATGAAACAAAAAAAACCGCCCTCGCCTTCAGTCCAAGCCTACCAGCGCCGACGGTTTATCCCCGGAACCAACGCCCGGGTTTTTTGTCCCGACCACCAAGCGCCGGGAGCGGGGCAATCGCCTGTTCAGTGCATGCCATCCGGCCTTCCATTGAGCTGGGGGGAACGAGCGACGCGGAAACCATTGTTGTTGTTGCGGTTCTCCGGCGTGTTGTTGTTGCGGTTCGCTACACGGCAGTTGTCGGCGTTGTTGTTCCAGCTGCCGCCGCGGAGCACGCGGTTCGAGCCCTTATGGCGATTGACCTTCGAGGGACAAAAGTACGTTTTTTCGGAATGCCCTGGTGTCGGCATGCGCTACAAAAGCAAAAAGCGGCCCGGCCCGCCGGGCGCACTTGCTCTCGGGCCAGGTACCAGTCTGGTGGGCTTCGTGTACAACCGTCAGTTTACGAACAAAACGGTGCCTGCTTTTGTGCAGCAGGCGCGTATGGTACGGAAAGAGGTGATACCCCAAAAACGGCAACCCGTTGGCACAGCGGTTCAGGGACGGCGGCTTGAGCGCACAGCGCAGTTCGGTTTCCACATAATCGTCTATGGCCGCGAGGGTTTGTTTCAGCACGCCCTTGTCGGCGTGCCAGCACACCAGATCGTCCATGTACCGCACATAGGCGGGTATCTTCAGTTGCACTTTCACGAAGCGGTCCAGGCCCGACAGGTAGTGGTTGGCGAAATACTGGCTCGTGAGGTTGCCGATGGGCAGGCCCCGGTCCGGGCCGGCCGCATAGCTGTGGATGATCTGCTCGAAAATGCCGACCAGCGCCGGTTCCTTGAACATACGCGCCAGTTGGCCCACCAGCACCTCGTGGTGCACGCTCTCGAAAAACTTGCGCACGTCCAGCTTCAGGTACCAGCCGTACGTGCGGGTATGCTTGCGGGCACGCGCTATGGCGGCGTAGGTGCCCTTGCCTTTGCGGCTGGCGTAGGTGTCGTCGGTGAGGGCGTTTTCAAAATACGGGTGGCACACGTTCATCAGCGCGTGGTGCAGCACCTGCTCGCCAAAGGCCGATGCGCATATCTGCCGCTCCTTGGGCTCGTACACCTTGAAGTAGCGGTAGCGGCCCACCTGCACCTGCCCGCGCAGAATCTGCTCGCGCAGCAGCGGGATGTGTTGGTCTATGCGGGCCGACCAGGCCAGCACCTCCGTGGAATGCCGCTTGCCCTTGGCCGCTTTCCAGGCGGCGAAGCGCAGGTTGTCGGGGTCGGCGATGCGGTGGATCAGGTTGTTTGCTCTGCGCATGGGGTACAAGCGTTTGGGGTTTCAGGGCGCCGCATTGGCGCCCTCGATAAAAAAACGGCCGTATTTCTCCACTTTCTTGTCGCCGATCCCCTTGATCGTGAGCATATTCTCCGGCGTGAGCGTTTCCATTTTGGCCAATTCCGCCAGCTCGGCGTCGGTGAACACCACATACGGCTTGACGGCCTCCTGCTCCGACACCTGCTTGCGAATGGTGCGCATCAGGGAGAAGCGCTGAAATGCGGCGGGGCCCAGCACCTCCAGGTAGTCCACCCGAACACCACTTCGTTGCCCGCGCTCGGCAGCCTCGGCGCTGTCTACATACCGCACACAAAAACACCAGTGCACGCCCTCCTCGGCGTGGTTGATCAGGTGCTCCTTGATCTGGATCACCTTTTTGCTGCGCAAAAAGGCGTTCATCTCCTCGACAAGCGCATCCCCGCCCAGCATGGGGATGGTAAATGTACGTATTTGCATATCAAATATGTTTTTGCTTCCAAATGTCAACACGCCGGCCAGACCATACCCCCCCCCCAAAAAAAATTTTTTGGGGGCTGCGCCCCCAAGCCCCCACCCGTCGCGACTGCTCACAGGCCCCTGCAGGCGGGGCGGTCGGTCGCCCACTCCCTCCCTTGCCCCCCGCCTGCGGGCCTGCTCGCCCCGGCCTGCCCGCTCCAGCTCAATGGATGGCCGGATCGGCAGGGCACCTCACTGGGGGGAACGAGCGACGCGGAAACCAAAGTAGCTGAGGCGGAGCACCGGCGTGAAGGTGTGGCGGTCCGCTACACGGCAGTAGTCGGCGCCGATGAACCAGCTGCCGCCGCGGAGCACGCGGTCCGAGCCCTTAGCCGGGCCGGTTGGGTTGTTGACCGGCCCTGAAGGGTAATCGTCATACCAGTCCGCACACCACTCCCACACATTCCCGCTCATGTCGTACAGCCCCAACTGGTTTGGTTTTTTGCCGCCCACAGGGTGGGTTTTGCTGCCGGAATTGCTGTCATACCACCCTAATTCGTCCAGCTCATTTCCTCCGGCGTAATCATATTTGTCTTTCGCCCCTTTTTCTCCACCGCGGGCCGCGTACTCCCACTCTGCCTCCGTCGGAAGGCGGTAGGTTTGGCCGGTTTTTCGGCTTAGCCACTGGCAATAGGCTACCGCGTCGTTCCACGAGACGCCCGTGACCGGGTGGTTTTTGTTCTCCCTGCGCATGCCTTTTGTTTTGTAGTAATCGTTCGTGCCCGTTTCAATATTATACTCATTTCCCGGCTCCAACCATTCCGGGTAGTTGCCTTTGGTTTCCTCGCAAAAAGCTAAGTACTCCCCGATGGTCACCTCGTATTTCCCCATGTAAAAATTGCTCAGGGTGACCTGATGTACGGGTTTTTCGTCACTTTCGCCATCTTCACTGCCCATTTGGAAGGTGCCGCCGGGGATGGGGATCATGGCGGGAAACACGACGGGCGGGGGTGTGGTGGTGCGCAGTATTTCGACATACTGCATGTTATTTTGGTCTGAATCACCGTATTGGATGCCGTAACGATCTGTTCTGCCGAACCGGCCGGCCCAGATTTCCACCCGGTACCGGTTGTTGGGGTTGCCGAAAACAAACGGTTCCTGGTCGGTACCTTTTCCGCGTTCCATTTTCTCCACCCCCAGTGCCTGCAGCATCCGTTCGGCCTCTTCCGCCGTCACCCCGGTAGCGTTGGGGTCGAAGGCGAAGTCGCGCAGGGCCTCCCTGATGAGGTTGCTGTCGGGTGCGTCGTTGCGCATGAGGGTCACGGGGTCGGGGCAGCCCTTGTATTTGGGCGGGCCTTTGATGTCGGGGCACTTGTCGATGTCGTCGGGCAGGCCGTCTGCGTCGCGGTCCGCTACGGGCACGTCGCCGGGTATGAGGAAAATTGTATCGCGCATCCGGGCATTGGTGTACACCCGCAGGGTGCCCGAGCCGGTGAGGTAACCGGGTGCTGCAGCAGAGCCGAACAGGGTTGTGCTTGGTGGCGCCTGAGCAAAGGTGTATTGGAACGAGCCGTCGGCCCTGGTTTGGATGGCAGATAAACCCCTTGGGGTCACGGTTGCGCCGATTACCGGCCGGAGGGTCTGGGCATCCAGCACTACGCCGCGCAACCGGTATGTGGCTTGTGTGGGGTCAATGGAAAAGAGCAGGGTTTGCAGGTGCACGTCCATGCCCAGGGTATCGAAGTAGGCGCTTTCGGCGCGCAGCAGGGTGCGATGGGCCTGGCGGGCGGCGGCCGTGTCGCCGAGGTAGTAGTCGCACAGGCCGCGGCCGTGCAGGGCGTTGAGGCGTCGGGGGTCCCGGCTGTTCACCACTTCGGCGCTGTCTCCGGCCACGGCAGCGAATTGTTGGCGGTGCGTGGGCAGGTTGACGGTCACCGTGTCGGGCATCCGGTCAAGGAACCAGTTGAACCCGCGGGCGGCGGTGTTGTACAGCAGGGCGGTCAGGTTGCTGTCGGCCAACGGGTAGGGCTGCGGGCTGCGCAGTTGAATGGCGCGGTACAGCAGGGTGTCGGCGCGACGGAGCGAGTCCTGCAGCGTATTCCAGTCGGACACCGTGGTGGGTGTCTGAAACAGGGTGTTTTCGTACGTGCGCACGCCCTCGTTGTGCAGGCGCACGGCTTCGTCGTCTATTGCCACCGGCGCGTACAGGGCGGCGGCGGCGGGTGCTTCGGGCAGCGACCGGTACCGCCACG
This sequence comes from Saprospiraceae bacterium, assembly GCA_041736625.1. GTDB lineage: Bacteria > Bacteroidota > Bacteroidia > Chitinophagales > Saprospiraceae > M3007. The sequence continues at coordinate 7,279 of JBGSTG010000069.1, forward strand.
CCAGGGCGCACAGCAGC
>JBGSTG010000070.1:0-10542 GCA_041736625.1 Saprospiraceae bacterium
AACTTGAGTGTAATGGATAGAATATACTCGTAGGACGAATTTTCAATCCACAATCAACCCCGCCGTTTCCAGCACCTGCTGGCGCATATGTACGGGCAGCTCCCGGAACCGGTACTGCTGATCGCGCAATTGCGACACAAAACCGGCCTCCCGGATGGCCTGCAGGAAGCCGTCCGATGACAAGTCGGATTTTTTTACGCATCCCCCCCTATCTTCGCCCACTCAAGCTACTCCCGACATGACCCGTTTCTCCCTGTCCTGCCTGGCCGCCTTCTGCCTCCTCCTCTCTGCGCGTGCGCAGCAGCCCCACAAGCCCGACGCCGCCGAGCTGCACCAGATGATCAAAAAACTCAACGTGCTGGGCTCCGTCCTGTACGTTGCGGCCCACCCCGATGATGAAAACCAGCGGTTCATCAGTTTTTGTGCCAACCACAAACTGTACGACGTCACGTACCTGTCGTTGACCCGGGGCGACGGCGGCCAGAACCTCGTGGGGCCTGAACTGCGCGAGCAACTGGGCGTGTTGCGCACCCAGGAGTTGCTGATGGCCCGTTCGGTCGACGGTGGCAAGCAGCGATTCACGCGGGCCAACGACTTCGGTTATTCCAAAAATGCGGAGGAGACCCTGCGGATCTGGGACAAGGACGCCGTACTGGCCGACGTGGTGTGGGCTTTCCGGCAAACGCAGCCGGACGTGGTGGTAAACCGTTTTTTTCACGAGGAACAATTCCGCACGCATGGCCACCACACGGCCTCTGCCATGCTCAGCGTGCAGGCTTTCGACGTGGCCGGCCGTTCCGACGTTTTTCCCGAGCAGCTTGCTTACACAACGCCCTGGCAACCCCGGCGCATTTTTTTCAATACCTCCTGGTTTTTTTACGGCAGCCGCGAAAAATTCGAGCAGGTGGACAAAACCAATTTGTTCCCCATCGACGGCGGTGTTTATTTGCCGTTGAAGGGTAAAAGCAACAGCGAGGTGGCCGCCGAAGCGCGCTCCATGCACCGGTGCCAGGGCTTCGGCTCCCTGAGTACCCGCGGATCGTCGCCCGAATGGCTGGACTTTATCAAGGGCGACATGCCGGCGGACAAAGACCCTTTCGCCGGCATCAACACCACCTGGACCCGGGTGGAGGGTGGCGCGCCCATCGGCAACCTGCTGGCGCAAATCGAGCGGCAGTTCAGGCCCGATGACCCGGCAGCCGTTGTCCCCGACTTGCTGCAGGCCCTGCAAATGATTAAAACCCTCCCGGAAAGCTACTGGAAAAAGCGCAAGCTGGAAGACATCAAGGAGGTCATTCGCCACTGTATGGGTCTGTACCTGGAATCCAGCGTTGAGGTAGCGCAAACCACACCCGGCAGCCGGATCAACCTGCGGCTGGAAGCCGTGAACCGCTCTGCCGTTCCGCTGATACTGACCGCCCTGGATGTATCCGGCGGACTGTACGACACCCTGCCAGGCTTACCCCTGGCAGCCGACAAGCCTTTCGTAATGCAACAAAACATTGTTTTGCCGGCAGATGTCGGGTATTCGAGTCCCTATTGGTTGCGAGAGCCCTACACCGACGGCATGTACACCGAGCCCGATCAGGCGCAACGCGGGCTCCCCGAAACACCGCGCGCCTTGCAGGTGCGCTGGTCCTTTACCATTGACGGCATACCCCTCGAATACACCAGTACGGTGGCGCACAAGATCGAGGAGCCAGCAAAAGGAGAGGTATGGCGCCCCTTCGATGTGCTGCCGCCGGTGTTTGTAGCCTGCACGGAAACCAGTTACCTGTTCAATGCGGAAAAAAAGACCGTTTCCGTGCGCGTTACCGCCGGCCGCGACAGCTTGTCCGGCACCGTCCGGCTGAAAACGCCGGGGGACGGCTGGTCGACCACGACCCTTCCCCAAACCTTCTTTTTCGCGCGCAGCGGCGAGAGCCGGGTATTCGACTTCGCCGTTCAGGCCGGGCCGGGCGCCGCGCACGTGGAACCGGTGGCCGTGGTGGCCGACCGGGAGCACAACCTGCAACTGTTTACCATTGAATACGAGCACATCCCTCGTCAGCGCGTTTTGCTGCCGGCCCGAACCCCGGTGGTGCGCGCCGAGGTGAAAACCCTGGCGCGCAGCATCGGCTACTTTATGGGCGCAGGCGACGAGGTGCCGGCGGCGCTGCGCCGCATGGGATGCACAGTTACCCTGCTGGAGGACGCCGACATAACACCCGAAAACCTCCAGCGATTCGACGCCGTGGTGCTCGGCATCCGCGCCTACAACACCAAGGAAGCGCTGACGCGCCACCATCCCCGGTTGTTGCAGTACGTGGAGCAGGGCGGAACCCTGGTGGTGCAGTACAACAACAATTTCGACTTGTTTGTCGAAAACCTGGCGCCCTACCCCTTGAAGCTGTCCCGCACCCGGGTAACCGAGGAGCAGGCGGAAGTGCGGCTGCTCCTGCCGGATCACCCTGCCCTGAGCCGCCCCAACGCGATCACGAAGGCCGACTTCGATGGCTGGGTGCAGGAGCGGGGTTTGTACTTTGTCGGTGAATGGGACGGCGCGTTTGCGGCGCCCTTGTCCATGAACGACACCGGAGAAAAACCGGCTGACGGCAGTCTGCTCATTGCGCCCTACGGGAAAGGCCATTATGTGTACACCAGCCTTTCTTTTTTCCGGGAGTTGCCCGCCGGCGTTCCGGGTGCGTTCCGGTTGTTTGCCAATCTGATCTCGATAGGCAAGACGGAATAAGCGCTATTCCATTTCGATCAGCAGCTGCCCTTTATCCACGGCGACTCCTTTTTGAACGGCGATGGCCTTCACCTTGCCGTCGCCAGCGGATTTGAGGACGTTTTCCATTTTCATAGCCTCCAGGATGAGCAGCGGGTCGCCTTTTTGCACTTCCTGTCCGGTGGCTACCATGATGTTGAGCACCAGACCCGGCATGGGCGCCTTGATGGAATTGACCTTCTGGCTGCCGTGGGTGTGCAACCCGAGTTTGTGGACCAGCTGATCGAGAGCGTCGTCGATCTTGACGGTGTACCGGGCGCCGTTCACCTGCAGGGTGTAGGTTTGGGTGGCCAGATCGCGCGCGATGAGTTCCACGTGGTATGCTTTTCCTTCGTGCAGGATGTGGAAGCGGTTCTCCCCGTCGTTGATCACATCGAGTGCCTGGGCGGTTTCGGCGGTAAAGGAGAAGGAGTGGTTGTCGTTGACGTGCAGTTGGTAGGGTTCTGTGCTCATGGCTGGGTATGGTCAGGCGATATTTTGCAGGTGAGAACGGAAATGTCGTCCGGATAAGGCTGACGTCCGCGGTATTGTTCGATGTGGGTCAGCAGTTCGGTATTGAGGGTTTTGGCGTCGAGTTGGGTGCGGCAGCGGAGGAATTGGGTAAGGCGCTCTTCTCCGAACTCTTCGCCTTCGTTGTTGCGCACGTCGGTCAGCCCGTCGGTGTACATAAACAGCAGGGCGTCGTCGGTGAGGCAGAGTCCGCCGGTGTGCAGGAAGGGCAGTTCGGGCAGCCATCCGAGCACCGTGCACCCGGTTTTGAGCGGCGCCACGTCCTGGCCCATAAACAGCATGGGTGGGGTATGGCCGGCGTTGATGTAGTAGAGGGTTTTGTTCTTGGCGTCGTAGTGCGCGAGGAAAAAGGTGATGTACCGATCGCCCTGGGTGACCCGGTACACGGCGGCGTTCACTTCGCGCACGACCTCCTCGAGGCTTTGGCTGCGGGTGACCAGCGCGCGCAGGTTGGCCTGAAAGTTGGCCATGAGGAGCGCGGCGGGTACGCCTTTGCCGGTGATGTCGGCGATGCAGAAGGCCACGCGGTTGTCGGCAAACTCCACCACGTCGTAATAATCGCCCCCGACGGCAAAGTGCGGTTTGTAGATGCTGGAGAACGAATATTGCGGGCAATGGGGCAGCCGTTTGGGCACCAGCGTACTTTGAATTTCGGCGGCCAGTTCCACTTCGCGGTTGAGGATCTCCTGTCGCATTTGTTGTTTGAACAGGCGTTTGTTCTCAATAGCCACTGCGATGACGTTGGTGATCGTGGTGACGAACTGGATCTTGTTGAACACGTTGTCGTCGTCGTCCATAAATCCGCCAATGCAGGCATAGGCAATGGCCTGATCCTTGTGCATGACCGGAAGCGCCAGGTCGAACTGGCGCAGCAGGGGGTGGGTGGCGCTTTCCAGGCTTTGTTTGTTGCGGATGAGGGAGAGCTCTTCCTGAACTTCGTCGTCGGTCAAAAGCTCTTCGGGGATGCCCAGGTGGGTTTTGATCTCCCAGTTTTTGCCTTCTTTGAAAAAAAGCGCCATGCGCCGAATGCCCATTTCCCAGCGGAGGAATGAATTGTACATGTTGAACAACCCTTCGGCCGACACGTTCTCGTTGATTGCCTGGGTAATGGTCAACAAACTGTTGATCTGGAGCTGCTTCAGGTTGAGCTCCAGTTCCAGCTTTTCCACCTTGGATAAGGTCCGTTTTATCTCGTTCAGTTCAGGCATGCTCGCTACAGGCAAAGTGCAAAAGCACAGCCCGAAGGTACAACTTTTGTTGGTAGCGACGCCCACGAACGCCTATTTTAAGGGATTTCCGGACACCACCATCGGATAATTCAGCGCACCCGGCGCACTTCGTGGCAAAAAAATGCGCAACTTTGCGGCGCTTTTCGTTAATAACGAATCTTGCCTACGTATGGAAGAGTTGAATAAACTATTTGCAGATGCCAAAGGCGCCATGGATAAAGCCCTGGAGCACCTCGATCATGAACTGGCCAAATTGCGCACCGGCAAGGCCTCTACGGCCATTGTTTCTGATGTGATGGTGGAGTATTACGGCGCCCCCACACCCCTGCCGCAAGTGGCCAACGTGCAGGTGAGCGACGCGCGCACCATCACCGTTCAGCCCTGGGAGCGCAACATCATCGGCGCCATCGAACGGGCGCTGATCAACGCCAACCTGGGCATTACCCCTTCCAACGACGGGGAACTCATTCGGCTGGTTGTGCCGCCCCTTACCGAGGAACGCCGCAAAGACCTGGCTAAAAAGGCCAAAATGGCCGGCGAAGAATCCAAGGTGGCCATCCGCAACGTCCGCCACAAAACATTGGACCACATCAAAAAAGCAGTCAAGGACGGAATGCCCGAAGACATGGGCAAGCGCAAGGAAGCCGAACTGCAAGACCTGGTGAACAAATTCGTCGAACAGGTGGATAAAGTGGTGGCCGTGAAAGAAAAAGAAATCCTGACTGTCTGACGCAGCAACCATGAATCTGGAAAAATTTCTCGTGATTACCGGCGTGCCCGGCGTACACAAACTGATCTCCACGCGGAGCAACGGTCTGGTGATCGACGACCGCAAAGAAGGCAAGGTGCGCTTTGTGCCCGTGCGGCAACAACAAGTGACCCCCCTGGCCACCGTATCCATTTTTACCGACACCGAGGAGGGCTCCGTCCCGCTGGCCGATGTGTTCCAGAAAATGCTCGACCTGCACGATACCCAACCGCCGGTGAACCCCGAGGCAGGCAGCAATGAACTGCGCACCTATTTTGCCGAAGTCCTGCCCGATCACGATCGCGACCGGGTGCGCATCGCCGACATCAAAAAGTGCATCAAGTGGTACAACTTTATGTTGGAAAAAGGCATTTTCGAGGAAGTCAAACGCGAAGCCGAAGCCAACAACACCGAACCGGATAGCCTGAACCCTGAACCTGAATCCGATTCCAACAACACCGAACCAGAAATTCCGAACCCGGAACCCGAATCTGAATCCAATGTATAACGGTAAAAAAGTCGTGGTGGTGCTGCCGGCCTATAATGCCGCCAAAACACTGGAAAAAACCTACCACGAAATTCCCCTTGACCTGGTAGACGAGGTGATCCTCTGCGACGACCACAGTCGCGACAACACCGCCGAGGTCGCCCGAAATCTGGGCATCCGCCACGTGCTCGTGCACGAAAAAAATACCGGTTACGGCGGCAACCAAAAATCGCTGTACAACAAGGCGCTGGCCATCGGCGGCGACATCGTCATCATGCTTCACCCCGACTACCAGTACACCCCCAAGCTCATCCCCGCCATGACCAACATCATCGGCGACGAGCTGTACCCGGTCGTGCTCGGCTCCCGGATCCTGGGCATGGGCGCGCTCAAGGGCGGCATGCCGATGTACAAATACATCGCCAACCGCATCCTTACCTTTACCCAAAACCTGCTGGTCAATTACAAACTCTCCGAATACCACACCGGATACCGAGCCTTCGACCGGAAAGTGCTGGAAAACATCAACTACAACCAAAACTCCGACGACTTCGTATTCGACAACGAAATGCTGTCCCAAATCATCTACGCCGGGTTCGACATTGGCGAGGTGACCTGCCCGACCAAATACTTCGACGAGGCTTCCAGCATCAACTTCCGGCGCAGCGTCAAGTACGGCCTGGGCGTTTTGCGGGTGTCGTTCGGGCACTTCTTCTCCCGACTCGGTCTGCTGAAACTCCCCATGTACGCCAAACCGGTTAAAAACGCCTGATCATGACTTTGGAAGAACGCATCAACAACGACCTCAAAGAGGCCATGAAGGCCAAAGACGACGTGGCACTGCGCGGCATACGCGCCATCAAAAGCGCCATTCTGCTCGTTAAAACCGACGGCTCGGGCCAGCCCATCGACGAGGCGCGGGAGGTGGCCATCGTGCAAAAACTCATCAAATCCCGCCAGGATTCTCTCGAAATTTTCGAAAAAAACAACCGCGAAGACCTCGCCGTGGTGGAGCGCGAAGAGATCGAAGTCATCAAACGCTATCTGCCCAAAATGATGGATGGCGACGAACTGGACAACGCCCTGCGCGCCCTCATCGCCGAAGTGGGCGCCACGTCTCCTGCCGATATGGGCAAGGTCATGGGCGTCGCCACCAAACAACTGGCCGGCAAGGCCGAAGGACGCGCCATTTCCGAAGCGGTCAAACGGTTGCTTTCCTGATGGTGTTGCACGCCGACAACATCGCCAAGACCTACGGTCGCCGCACGGTTGTGAAAGGCGTCTCGTTTAACGTCAGCCAGGGCGAAATTGTCGGATTGCTGGGCCCCAACGGCGCCGGAAAAACCACCTCTTTCTACATGGTCGTAGGCTTCATCAAGCCCACCGAAGGGCGGGTGTACCTCGACAATGAGGAGATCACCCACTTGCCCATGTACCGCCGCGCACAGAAAGGGGTCGGTTACCTGCCCCAGGAGGCGAGCGTCTTCCGCAAACTGACCGTGGAGGACAACATCCGCGCAGTGCTTGAGATGACCCCGCTCAGCCGGGCCCGGCAAAAAGAAAAACTCGAGGAACTCATCGAGGAGTTCGGCCTGGGTCGCGTGCGCAAGGGCCGGGGCGACACCCTCTCCGGCGGCGAACGGCGGCGCACCGAGATCGCCCGCGCGCTGGCCACCGACCCGAAGTTCATCCTGCTCGACGAACCTTTCGCCGGCATCGACCCCATCGCCGTGGAGGACATCCAGTCCATCGTTGCCAAGCTCAAAACCAAAAACATCGGCATCCTCATCACCGACCACAACGTGCAGGAAACGCTCTCCATTACCGACCGCGCTTACCTGATGTTCGAGGGCAACATCCTCAAAGCTGGTACCGCCGAAGAACTGGCTGCCGACGAGGTAGTCCGCAGGGTATATTTGGGCCAGCACTTCGAACTGCGCCGCAAAGTAATAGACGTAAACGACCGTTAAGCCATGTCCTACCGCCATCGCATCCTTTCACCACTGTTCGTACTGCTACTGCTGGGCCTGGCATCGGGCTGCGGCAACGACGGCAACGTGACCCTGCGCCTGACCCCCGCCGAGAACAGCCGAATTGACACGCTTTACCGCATCCAATTGGATAGCCTGCGCCCAATATGGGAACAAGCCTGCGAAACCAATTACCCCAAAATGGTACGCACCGCCGTGGACAGCATCGTGACCGAACGCATAGCCGAGGAAGAGCGCCTGCGTGCCCGTACCCAAAGTCCAAAGCCCCAATAGCATGAAACTTCCGATCGCACCCCCCATCGCACTATTGGTGCTGCTGCTCCTACTGGCTGCCTGCGAGAGCGCCACCTACGTGGATACCGACAAAGTGATAGCCGAAAAAGTGCAGGAACAACTGGATGAATACCGCAAAGTGAACGACCAGCGCTGCCGCGGCCGCGTACTCACCGAAGCCGGACGGATAGCCGATTCCATGATTATGGTGCGCGCCCGCCTGATGAAAGACACCATCCAGCGCCCCCTGCGCCCAACACGCCCCGAAAAGCCTACCGTACTGACACTCGAGGACAGCCTCGCACTGAAGCCGTTGATAAAGAAGGAGTAGGGTAGAAAACACCCAAGTTATCGTGGAGCTTTCAGACGACTTTCACTCCCCGCGCTCAATAACTTTCATAATCGAGCGGTAGGCCACAAACTGGTCGCGGTAGCGATGGTCGTGGCGTTTTTGCATTTCGGCGGCCCGGGTGGCTTGGTATTCCTGGTAGGCGGCAAAGTCTTTGGCGAGGTATTGGATGCTGTACGTGAAGCCTTCTGTCTCGTCGGTACCCAATAGGCGCGAGATGGTGTATTCGTAAAAAAAGCCCGTCTCCATCATTTCGGGCAGATGGACGACCTTCATCCACGCGAGCCAGTTTTCGTGTACGCCGTGGTTTATCTTTATGGTGACGTTGTATAAAACCATTTGTATGCTGTGTTGCTGTGCGACTACGCTATGCGCTCGATTTGTGCTCCCAAAGCCCGCAGGCGTTGGTCTATGCGTTCGTAGCCGCGGTCTATCTGTTGAATATTGTGAATCATGCTCGTACCCTTGGCGGAAAGCGCGGCTATCAGCAGGGCCACACCCGCTCGGATGTCGGGGGAGGTCATATCAATGGCGCGCAGTTGGAAGCGGCGCTCCAAGCCGATGACGGTGGCGCGGTGCGGGTCGCAAAGGATGATTTGTGCGCCCATGTCGATGAGCTTATCCACAAAAAACAAGCGGCTCTCGAACATCTTCTGGTGAATCAGTACGCTGCCTTTGGCTTGGATGGCCGTTACGAGCAGGATGCTCATCAGGTCGGGGGTGAACCCCGGCCAAGGCGCATCATAAATGGTCATAATGGAGCCGTCGATAAAACTTTGGATTTCGTAATAGTCTTGAGCGGGGATATGGAGGTCGTCACCGTTGATGTCTACCTGAATGCCCAGCTTCCGAAATACATCGGGGATGATGCCCAGTTGGTCAACGCGCACATCTTGGATGGTCAGTTCGGATTGGGTCATAGCTGCTAGGCCGATGAAGCTGCCAATTTCTATCATATCGGGCAGCAGGCGGTGCGTGGTACCTTCTAGGCGCTCAACGCCAAGGATATGCAGTTTGTTGGAGCCAATGCCGCTGATGTCCGCACCCATGCCATTGAGCATCCGGCACAATTGCTGTACGTAGGGTTCGCAAGCCGCGTTATAGAGGGTCGTTTCCCCCTCGGCCAACACAGCAGCCATGACGACATTGGCCGTGCCCGTCACCGAGATTTCCTCCAAGTGGATATAGCGGCCCTGCAAACGCCCGTTGGACAAGAAGGTGTAGATATTGCGTTCGTTGTCGTAGGCGAAATGTCCACCCAACTGCTCCAACCCCAGCAAGTGGGTGTCCAAGCGGCGGCGGCCAATCTTGTCGCCACCGGGCTTGGGTAGCGATGCCTTGCCGAAGCGCGCCAACAGCGGCCCAATGAGCATGACCGACCCCCGAATGCGACCAGCGTCGCGGAGGTAGTCGGGGCTGAGGATGTAATCAAGGTCGATGTCCTTGGCCTGAAACTGGTAAGTATCAGGTGCCAACTGCGTAACGACAACGCCCAATCCCCGGATGAGATCGATGAGCATGGCCACGTCCACAATGGCAGGCAAGTTGCTGATGGTGACGGGTTGGTCGGTCAGCAATACCGCGCTGAGTACTTGGAGCGCCTCGTTCTTGGCGCCTTGGGGGACGATGGTGCCGCGTAGCGTGTGTCCGCCTGCTACGGCAAAAGTGCCATTGGTCTGCATGCTGTGGCCTGGGTTTCTATTTCTTATAACCACGGCGGCTGCCGCCGCCGCTGTTATTGTTGTTGTTATTGTTGTTGTTACTCCGGCGTCCACGGCTGGCGTAGCTGTTGCCCGATGCAGTGCGTTTTCCGCCACCACCACCGCCGTTGCTGCCGTTGCCGACGTTGGGGGGCTGCACGCCTTTGCGGCGATTGTAGGGTGCGGCGCCAACAAGGTTTTCGAGCGCTTGGTTATCTGGCAACGACAAGGCTCCTTTTGACAGCGTCACGAGGTCAGCTTTGATGGTTTCGTCGCTCACGTAGTGGTCGCGGTTCCATGTTTTGTACGCCAACTTCATGTAAGCCGCTATGGCGGCTACGAATCCGTCGCGCTTGGGGCCGTGCTCCATGGCGATGGCCTTGCGGATCATCGACTGCACGTAATGGCCGTAGTGGCGATAGCGAGGTTCGCTGGATGGATAAGCCACTTGGTCGGGGTAAAACTTGCCGCTGACGTCCTCGGGG
>JBGSTG010000009.1:0-22460 GCA_041736625.1 Saprospiraceae bacterium
TCCGCATTCCGCATTCGGTGTTCCGCACGCCGCATTCGATGCGTTCTGTATCTTTGCGCCTTTATTTGGTAAAAATGATGATCAACGCTGTTTCGCGACCCCCGTTCCGGCCTTCCGGTTTTTTTCATTTCTCCTGCCTTCCACCCTTTTCCCGGCCCGGGAAACGCGATGCGGCGTCCGCCTTTTTCGGGATGATCCTGTTTTTCGGCCTGTTTTTCTTTTCTGCCGACGATCTGGGGGCACAGCAGCCGTTAAAAACGCCGGACGAGTTTTTGCCCCATCGGCTCGGCGAACAGTTTACCCCGCACCACCTGTTGACGGACTACTTTGCGTATCTGGCTGAAAATGCGCCAAAAACCATGCGGCTGGTGCGATACGGCGCCACCCACGAGGCGCGACCGCTGCAGTACGCCGTGTTTTCGTCGCCGGAAAACATGGAGCGGCTGGAGCAAATCCGGCTCGATCACCTGCGCTCGGCCAGCCTGGCCGACGGCAACGCCGGGAAACCCGGCACCGGCATTGTGTGGCTGAGCATGAGCGTGCACGGGAACGAGCCCTCGGGCTCCGAATGCAGCATGCTGCTGGCCTGGCAACTGGCCACCCAAACGGATCCCGAGATGAAACAATGGCTGCAAAACACGGTGGTGATCGTAGACCCGTCGCTCAACCCCGACGGCTACGACCGCTACACCCACTGGTATCGCATGGCGTCGAACATGCAAAAAAATCCTGACCCCAACAGCCGGGAACACCGCGAACCCTGGCCGGGGGGGCGAACCAACCACTACTATTTCGACCTCAACCGCGACTGGGCCTGGGCCACCCAGATCGAGACCCGTCAGCGGCTCGCCGTTTACCACCAGTGGCTGCCGCACGTCCACGCCGACCTCCACGAGCAATACATCGACGCCAACTACTACTTCGCCCCCGCCGCCGAGCCCATTCACGAATACATTACGCCCTGGCAGCGCGATTTCCAGGTGGAGATCGGCGCCAACCACGCCCGTTACTTTGACGCCAACGGCTGGTTGTACTTCACCCGGGAGGTGTTCGATCTGTTCTACCCTTCCTACGGAGACACCTACCCGCTGTTCAACGGCGCCATCGGCATGACCTACGAGCAGGCCGGGCATTCGGCCGCGGGCCGCACCGTGGAAATGGCCGGTGGCGACACGCTAACCCTGCACGACCGCATTACACACCACCTGAGTACCAGCCGGTCGACCATTGAAATGACCAGCCGGAACGCCAAACGACTGGCCGATCAGTTCAGGGATTACTACCAAAAATCGGCCTCGGACCCCCAGGGCGAGTACAAGGCGTACCTGATCCCCTCCGCCACCAACGACCCCAACAAGCTCAACGACCTGTGTGCCCTGCTCGACCGGCACCACATCCGCTACGGCAGGGCGGGCGCCTCCGGCAGCGTCGCCAAAGCTTTCGGCTACCGCAACGGCGACCTGGCCGGTTGCAATTACGAGCCCGGCGACCTGGTCATCAGCGCCTACCAGCCCCATGGCAGGCTGCTGCAGGCCTTGTTCGATCCGGAAAGCCGTTTGAGCGACTCCCTGACCTACGACGCCACTGCCTGGGCACTGCCTTTTTCTTTCGGGCTCGATGCTTATGCCCTCAAACAGCGGCTGGAGCCCAAAGCCCCCTTTAAACCCTGGGAGGCGCCCCGTATTCGCCTGGCCGCCCCGCCCTATTCCTGGTGCGTACACCGACGCTCCCTGGCCGACATGCGCTTCCTGAGCGCCCTGCTGCGCGAAGGCGTAAGGGTGCGCTACGCAGCGCAGGGGTTCGCTGTGGCCGATCAGCAATTCAACCCCGGCGCCCTGGTGATCAACCGGGCCGACAACCCGGAGATCGCCGACCGGCTCGATGCCCTGATACTGGCCGCCGCCGCCAACCACAATGTGACCCTCCACCCCCTGTTTTCGGGCATGGTGACCAAAGGGCGCGACCTGGGATCGGCAGACGCCTTCCGCTTGATTCCCGAACTACACGCTGCAATCGTATACGGCGATGAGGTAGACGACAATTCCTACGGACACACCTGGCACTTTTTTGAGCAAACCTTGCAACACCCGGTTTCGGCTTTACCGGTGGACAAATTGGACAGGATGGTTCTGGATGGCTACTCGGTGATTGTTTTTCCCAACGGCAACTACCGCCTGACGGAAAGCGCACAGGCTGCCCTCCTGCAGTACGTCAAACAAGGCGGACGCATTGTGGCCTTCGAAGGCGGCGTAAAGGCCTTTGCAGGCGAGGAGACCATCGACCTCAAAACCAGGGAGACCTCCACCGCCGATTCCGGCGCCCAACGGGAGCCCATCCTGTACCGGCAACGGGAACGGGCCAAAATCAGCGAGGCGCTGCCGGGAGCGATTGTGCAGGCTAATCTGGATACGTCGCACCCGCTGGCTTTCGGCCTGGGCGAGGTGTATCACTCCTTGAAAACGACAGCCGATGTGTTCGAAATGCCGTCGGAGAACAGCAGCACCGTGATCTGGCTGCCTGAGCAGTACAAAAGCTACGGTTTTATCGGCAGCAAACTGCGCCCCAAACTGGAACAAACGCCCATCGCCACCACGCAAACCCTTGGCCGCGGGCACCTGCTGTTCCTCATCGACAATCCGCTGTACCGGGGCATGTGGGAAGAGGGGGAAATGCTTTTTGCAAATGCCTTGATGTATTAGCGGGGTTTACCGCACGATCGTCACATCGCCAAACTGGTCGATGTCCATCACCCGTCCGCAAAAGCGGATCTGAGCCTTCACCCGCCAGACAAATACGGCCGGGTCCATCATTTTTTCCTGGAAATAGCCGTCCCAGCCGTCGGTGAATTCCTCCGTGCGGAACACCAGATTGCCCCATCGGTCGTACACCTCCAATACGAAGATGCGCACCTCGGCGCTGCCTGGGAAAAAGACCTGGAACACGCTGTTGAGCGCGTCCGCACCTTCCGGGTGAAAGGCATTGGGGGCATAGAGCAGGCCTTGCCCTTCTTCCAGGGCCTGGAGTTGTACCTGAGCGTCCGCGCGCACCGTTTGGCAACTGTTGGTTGCCTCCACCCAAACGGGTCCGGGCACAGTGGCTATGGTCACGGGCATTTGTACGCCGTTGAACCACAGCCAGGACAGGCTGGTGGTGTCGCCCGCCACGACCGGCAGGAGCGTGACTTGACTTGAATCGCAGGCCAGCACGACGTCCGGCAATGCCAGTTCCAGGCGAAGCCTGTCCACCAGTTGGGTGTCGGCCGTCAGCTGGCACCCGTTGGCGTCTTCCAGCGAAACCGTGTAGGAACCTGCCGCAAGGTTTTCAAAAATCGTGTCGTTCTGAAAACCGCCGTTGTTTATCGCGTACATCCACGGAGGCGTGCCGCCGTTCAGGTTTTCGATGCGGATGATGCCGTCGGCGGCGTCGGGACAGGGTTGCTCCGCTGCAAGGGTGAAGTTGCCTGTTGGCCATTCGGTTACACTAACCGTCACAGTGGAATCACAGCCGTTGGCGCCGGTCAGCACCACGGCTGTCGTATCGCCGGGCAACAAAGCCAGACCGGCGTAGACAAAGGTGTCGCCGGCGCACACCCCGGCGCTCAGGAAAGAAGCCTGTGGGGCAAACGCCCCCACGTTGATGGTCAGCGTGGAGTCGCAGCCGGCCAGGTTGGCGAGCATAAAGACGGCCGACCCGCCGGCCGGGACGGGGGTGCCCTGGTAGTACAGGGTGTCTGCGCCGCACAGCACGGTGTCGAGCGTACCCACGGTGGGGAAACGCTCGTCGACCACCACCGTAATGGTGGAATCGCATCCCGCAGCCGTTTTGAATACGAAATCCTGGGTAACACCACCAGGCACCGGCGTACCCATGTAGATGAAGGGAAAGCCGGTGCACGCCGATGCAAAAAGCGTGTCTGTTGGCTCCGCCAACGCATCCACGGCCACGGTCACCACGGAATCGCAGCCTGCCGGGGTGGTGTACTGAAAAATCTGAACACTGCCGGCAGGTACCGGCGTGCCGAAATGGTTGTAGCTGTCGCCCGCACAAGCCGTCGCGTTCAGGGTCTGCGTTAACCCCTGGAAAGTGTCAACACTCACCGCCACCAGGCTGTCGCAACCGGCGGCCGAGGTAAGGGTAACGGCAGTTGTTTCTCCGGGCGGCAGTTCCAGTCCGGCGTATGCATAAGTGTTTCCCGGGCAGATCACGACCTCCAGATCGCTTGAGGGGGGCGGGATGGCCGTTACGTTGACCGTCACGGCCGAATCACAACCCAACGCTGTAGTAAAGGCAAACAATTGGGCGCTTCCGGCCGGCACCTGCACGCCGTTGTAGAGAAAGGAGCCTCCCTGGCAGGCGCTGACGTTGAGCGCAGCGGTCACATTGGGCCATGCCGCCACGCTGACCGTCACCAGCGAGTCGCAGCCTGCGCGGTTTTGCAGGTTAAATACCTGATTTTGGCCAGCGGGAATGGCCACGCCGTCGTAGGTGTACGATTTGCCCGCGCAGGCGCCGGCATTCAGTATGGTGTCGGTGTGCGCCAGTTCCGTGACTTGAACGGTCACCAGCGAGTCGCAACCCAACACACTTTTCAGGGTGAACGTCTGACTTTGTCCGGCGGGCACATCTACGCCCAGGTAGGTGAATGCGCTGCCCTGGCAGGCCGAAACAGGGAGTGTGCTGGCTAAGGGTGGACATGCGAATACAGAAACCAGCAGTTGAACAGCGGCGCTGGTTCCGCACCCCACCAGGCTGGCCGTATCCGCACCGATGATGATATTCCACCCCGTTGGAAGCAGCGCCGAAGAGAGCAGCGTGGCATAGGTATCGGCGGCTATATTGGGAAAAATAAAGTTTCCATTGACGTTCGAGGCAGTTGTATCCAGGGGCATGTTGTTCCTGACGAGCAGCACCGGAATGCCGGAGACAAGCGTGTCTGCGGGGTCAATAAAACCGTTGTTGTTCACATCAGACCACACTTCACCGGTCAACTGCCCAAAGCCGTCGAGTACGGTCAGGTTGATGGTGCTGCTCTGGGCCGTGCACCCCCGCACGTCGGTCAGCACGGCGTAATAATCGCCGCTCACCAGCGGAGCCAGTTCGGGTTGAGTAGCACCCGACAAAACCGAACCGTCGAGGTACCATTGCCAGGAGACAATGTTGGGCAGGTTGGGCACACAAAGGGTATCCGGCCGGCATTGAGTCAGGCAGCCGTCGGGCAGGGTTTGTACAGGCGGAGCCGGAAATACCGTGATGCGGTTGCTTTCAGAGGCGCAGCCCAGCGCGTTGGCCACCTGAAGGTAATATTGCCCGGGTTGGGCGGTGACCAGCGTGGGGCCGACAACGCCCGTATTCCAGGTCAGCACCCAGTCGGGCTGCACAGGTCCGGTGTAAGAGAGGGTATTGTCCTGCCCGGCGCATACGCCCGTTGCGTTGATGGCTATGGTCCCCGGATTCGGGTTGATGATCACGGTAAAAGGCGCGCTGACCGATGTGCAGCCGCTGGCCACGTCGGTGATGGTGACGGTAAACGTATGCGATCCTACCGGGAGGAGGTTGTTTCGGACGTCGGAAAAAATGGCGGTTGGGCCGGACACGCCGTTGGACCAAGTGTAAGCGTAGCCGCTTTCGCCAAAGACGCGCAGGATTACGTCTTCGCCTGCACATACGACCAGGGGAGAGGACACGGTTCCGGTGACCTGCCCCAGGCTGTTTTGCTGCAGCGCCTTGACGGTCGCGCTGGGCTGTGGGGTTACGTTGACCACCACTGGTGGCGGAATGTAGACGCATCCGTCGAAGTTGGCGATCTGAACAGAGTAGGTGCCCGACTCCGTAACGTTGATAGAGGGCCCGGATTCGTTGGTCGACCACCCGGACACGAAGGCAGGCGGCGCCGTCAGGGTAAGCGTGTCGCCCTCGCAAATGGGCCCGGGGTTGTTGGGCGTAATGTCGCCCGTGAGGGTATTTTCGCTGAAGAAAATGTCTACCGTATCTGCCGAAATGCACCCGTAAACATTGGTAAATCGGGCGATGATGGTGTAGGTGCCGGCGGTGTCGTATTTGTGGTACACCAACTGACCGTATGCGTTGTTGTTCGCTCCGCTGCCCGGATCGCCGAAATCCCAGAATATCTCCGAGATGCCCAGATCGGCGCCCGCCGGGATGGGCGACGCCAAATCGGTGCAACGCGGGTAAATGGGCAGTATAGGCACCTGGGTGGGAACCGGCACCAACACGTCCGACGCGTAAACCGACGTACAGCCGCTCTGGGCGGTGACGGTGAGGGTCACCGGAAAGGGTGTTGCGGAAACGGGAAAGATGTGTGAAGGGTCCTGCAGCGTCGATGCATTGTTCGCCCCGCTGGCCGGGTCTCCGAAATCCCAATCCCAGCCGGAGACCACGGTGCCGGGAAGGGTGGTGGTGCGGTTGAAAAACGCTGTGGCCGAATCGGCACAGGCCGGCGTCGTTTCAAAACGGGCAACCGCTTCTACCCGGACAGAGTCTACTACCGTGCAATTGGCGCCGTTGGTCAGCTGCACGTTCATCAGAACCGTGTAAATGCCGGCATTCGGAAACGGCAAGCTGACCTGGTTGCCGCTTGCATTGGCCAACACCGGTCCGCCGGAGATGCCGATCTGCCAGATGGCCGATCCCGGTACAACCAGTGGCCCCGGGATTAGCTGAAAGCTGAAACTGTCGCACCGCCCGGTGTTAATGGTAGCAAAGTCTGCGGCGCCAGGCGGGCATCCCGGACCCTGATTGGGCGAAACGACCGGTGGCCCACCGCAATAGGAGTAAAGGGTGATTGGCCCGGCGGTGGCTGTACAACCAAACTGGTTGGTTACCTGAACCGTGAAAGAACTGTACTGGTTGGTGGCATAAACCGGTGCGTTTACGCCCAGCGGAACGCCGTCGCGGAACCATTCGTACGTGTAATTGCCGCCCACCTCGGTGAGTGCCTGCATGGTGACCGTTTGTGCATTGTTGCAAAAACCGGTTGGGTCTGCGGTGCTGACGCTCACATTGGGGGACGCGTATTCGGCAATCGTAAACTCGTCGCTGGTGGGGCACCCAAATGCGTCGATCAGAAAAACGGTATAACTTCCCGGACCCGCGATGAGGAAGGTAGTGTCGGAAACCAGTACCTGCTGGTCATTGTACCATTCGGCGCCGGAATACACGGTGTCTAACGTGACCGTGTCCAGTAAACCGGCGCAAATGCCGGCAGGCGCGTTGACCTGTGCAGGTGTTTTGCCGAATATGGTCACCGGCAGCGAAGAGATGTGCCCGCACACTTCCAGGTTAACGCTGGCTGTGCCGGGTTTTTGCCAATAGATCCGGATGCCGTTGGTGCCCACGCCGCCGTGGAATTCCCCGGCATCATTGGGAACAATGGACCAGTTGTAGCGGATGTTCGGGATCTCTTTGACCTGAAAAAAGCCGACCACCTCCGTACAGTGGGTGATGTTGCCGGCAATATCGAGCGGCATGACTTCCATGACCGCCAGAAAGGCGGTATCCGAGGGACACGCCAGTTCGTCGGCCGACAATTGAACGGCGGTCAGGCTGTACGGGCCTGCTGTGCCCCAGGTCACGTTCAGCGGGTTGCCCAAAGCGGTGGCCGGCGCTCCCGGGCCGTTTTGGATGGTCCAGCGGATGCGGCTTCCCGGGGGGACTCCGGTAGCGCGGTAGGTAAAGGGTGTGTTCGGGCAGATCATGGTCGGCCCCTCGATCGCGGTCGGTCGGGCCGGCGCTGCCGACACCTGGATGAGCCATTCGGCTTGCGCGGAGCATACATCTGCCGGATTGGCGGGCACCGCAAGCAGGCGGTACAGGCCCGTAGTGGCAATAAAAGGCACATTGGCGACGGCGGAAGGGACCGCGGAATTCCAAACAACCGCTCCGTTCGGCCCCAAAAGACGCCAGTTGGCGATCAGGGTGCCGCCGGAGGGTACCAGACGGGCGGCAAACAGGTCGGAAGCGCCCAAACACAAACCGGTGGGGCCTTCAATCACAAAAGAGGGCAAAATGCGGACCGGGATGGAGTCCCTGCCGCCACAGCCCAGGTAACAGTTTTCATATTCCACCGACACCCAGCGGGTCTGTCCGGGATTGGCAAAGCCGCCCCACTGGACGGTGATGAGGTTGGTTCCCTGCCCTTCGACGATGGCGCCGCCGCCCGACACTGTCCAGTTGTAATCCGTGCCAGCAAAAGCTTCAATCCGGTACACCGATCGCTCGTTGATGCACACAGACTCCGGGCCGACAATTTCTGGAAGATCGTCGATCACCGGAACGGGAAATACCGCCGGCCGCGGACAGGTATTGGGTGAACACGGCTGCTGCGTGTATTCGATCAAGCCCAGAGGGCCGTTGATCCACTGCACGGTGATGGTGTCGTCACCCGGGCTGCCGCCGCCTAGAATGAGGCCGTTGGTCACCGACCAGTTATCGATCGGACAAGACGTAGTGGCGGTGTAGGTGACCACCTCGCCCGGGCAGATGGTGCCGAGGCAGTCCAGATCAAACGGCTCAGTGGGCAGCACCCGCACCGGCAGCACGGCCGTGTCGGCGCAGGAGCATGTGCTCTGCGCGACGAGGGTGATGGTGTAAACACCCGGTGTTTGGTAAGGGTGGTCGGGGTTCGGAACGTCGCTCACGGAGTTGTCGTCGTCAAAATACCACTGAAAAATGTCGGCGTACAAACTGCTGTTTTGAAACGATACCAACTGACCTGCACACACCTCCAGTGTGTCCGCAACAGCTGCCGGAACGGTCGAAAAAACAGCCTGGGGTGTTTCCACAATGTTGACGCAAATGGAGGTCTCGCCCACGCATCCGGCGGGACTAATGGCTATGACCGACACCGAGCCGTTGCCCGGCTGCCCCCAGTTGATGGTGATGGATCGCCCATCCGGGCTGATGGAAAAATCGACCGATCCCTGAACCGTCCAAATGATGCTGTCTTTTGGCGGACCGCCGCCGGGATTATTTCCGGACCCGGACAGGTAATACGTTACGGTGGTGTTGGGACATACCCGCTCACATTGGGAGATGGTGTCGGGGCACAAATTGGCGCTGGTAGACAGAATCTGGATCGGAATATAAGGTAAGGACTGCAACGTAAACGAATCGGTGTAGGCCAGGCCGTTGTTGTTGGTCACGGTAACAGAATACACACCGGGTGCGCACACCGTGATGGTGCGCAATTGATCGCCGGTAGACCATGCGTAGCTGATCGGGGTACTCATGGTGGGCGGTGTCACGGCGGTGAGCTGTGCACAGTCGCCCTCGCAAATAAACGAAGGACCGTCAATGAAAACGACGTTGTTCTGGGCTACGGCTATCCGACCCGAAAAAAGCAAAAACAAAAGGGGAATGAAAAAAATCGGCTTGGTCATTGTTCATGAGTATTAAATTACGACGGGATGTAAAAATACCGTAAAGATACGAACAATCGGACTTTTGCTGCCTGGGAAAGACACTAAACTGGTAGATATCAGTTCAACTTACCCGGGAAAACCATGTCGAACTCCGGAACCTGCGCCTCAAAGAAATACCCGTCTGCAACGCGGCTCATCAGGTAAGCGCCCGCCATGCTGCCCAATTCGGTACGCAGGTTGCAAAAAGAAGAATAACTGTGTTTTTGGCCGGGTTCCAAAACCGGCTTTTCCCCGATCACCCCTTCGCCTTCCACCTCCCGCAGGCCTCCATCGGCATCCTTGATGGTCCATTGACGGCGCAGCAGTTGAACCGTATGCGGCGTGCCGTTTTCAATAACAATGTGATACCCGAAGATATACTTTTGCTCCCGCGGATTGGAGTGTATGGGCAGATACTGTACAACCACACTGATGGTGATTCCGTTGCTGGTTAGCGTATGCATGAACGTTAGGAATAACAACACATAAAGCTGTTTTCCTCCAGTTTGTTCAAAAAAAAAGCCGAGTCAGTCTTTTCTGGCTCGACCGGAATCGAAATTACTAAACACGGGTTTTATTTTAGAAACAATTTTAAACGGCATCATCATCACAGTGCGCGTAAAAAATCGATCAATTCCTGTTCGCTGACGGTTACCGGGTTAAGGGGCGTTTCACTATTGGTGCCGATTTCCGTTTTATAGTTGCCCAGCTCAAATCCTGAACTGGTATTGGAGAGCGAAACCACCTGAACAGGGTATCCCAATGGCGCAAACGCGTAGCAAAACTGGCTGGTTCCCGGTACGGCCTGCAACTCAACGACGCTGTTGGCCCCTTCAAAAATCAGGTAAATCCGGGTGTTCTGATTGTTGTACGGCGGTGCGTCCAGCTGCACACAAAAAGTAGAAACAGCGGGAGCGTCCAGCAAACGGGCGCAGGCAACCCGCCCCGTTTGGTTCAACACCAGTTCATATCCTTTCATGAGGGTTGATTGCACGGGCCATTCCGCGAAAAAAGCAGGATCTCCGGGCAGATGCCATTGAAAGACGGTGGAATCGGCGTCCGGAACAACAGCCCGGTATGCTTCGGTGAGGCTCGCTCCGGATACCGGAAGGCGCAACAGCACAATGCGGTCATCGAGCAAGGTCAGCGGCATGCCGTCGCAACTGGCCCTGAACTCAACCATGGCAACCGCGTCGAGCAGGCTGCCGTCGTCACCGGCCGTATGCAAGCGGTACGCCACCATATCCCCTTTTTTCCGAATTTCGGTCAGCTCGATCAGCACCTCGTCGCATACGCTGCAGGGCACCGGTGCGCCTGCCGGGTCTGCAAACAGGTGCTCCGCATCGGTCAGTTGTATTTGCATACCCGAGCCGGTGGTCAGTACCGTGTCGGGAATGTTCCCGGACAACTTGAACGCGGTGTAAATCGATGGGTCCGGCACCTGCCGGATGAGCTGATCAACAGCAGTAAGCGTATTGGCATAGGCGAGAAAGTCATCCTCGTCCTGGCGGCATCGCCAGAAGGTGAGGAGCACAAACACGCCTGCAAGCGCGGACAAGGGTATATAAGTCGTATGTTTCATGTTGCCTTTCGCTTAAGATGGAGGGTTCGCCGTTTTCGCTGCCTGCTTCGTGCATTTTTTACACGAATGTTTTTCCGTCTGTTCCATTCAGTACAACACCTGAGTAAAACCAACCCGCAACCCGCCGAAACCGTACCGTTGACTCAGCGTATATCCGGGGCCCGACACCGGTTTGACCACCTGTCGGTAATAGGGTTCGACGAACAGCCTGGTGTAGGGGTGCAGGCAATAAAACCACTGCGCACTGCCGCCGATGCTGAGTCCGACACGATCTTTAAAAGGGGTGGGGTCGATGTCGTTTATCGGTTCCGGTATCGACTGTTCGTTGAGCATAGATCCGCTTTTCCAAAAAAGCAGGTTGACAGAGGCGCTCCCCTGCAAGCTGAGTCCCGAGCGCCGGCCGCGCACTTCTACCCCCACCTCAAGTGGCAAATCAAGCAGCCCGAAGCGGTTGTAGGTTTTGGTGTATTCATCGCCGTACACCACATCCAGGGTGTCCGTCACGGTTACCGGTTTGTTGTCTATGATCAGCGTAGTTTGTTGGGTGAGGACCTGGATGGAATTGGGATTCACATATTCAAACTGCTCCACAAATTGCTCGTAGTGCAGCCCGCCGCGTACAACGAAATGTCGGTTCAGCACGACCGATGCGCGTACGCCAGCGTGGAACCCCCAATCCTCGCTTTCCGATTCCAGGCGGCCTTCCAGCAGCGCTTGTCCGCTGCTGTCGTTGGCGCTCAATTGTTTGTGTGTTATGCTGGGGCCCGCGTATGCGTCAAGCATCCAAACCGGTTTGGTTCCCCGGAAAGGGTGGCTGTAGTCCGGTTTTTGGTGGAGCCGGATGGGCGAAACGACCGCGACCGGGCTGAGCTCCGGTTTTAATACAGGCTTTTCGGTGTGGATTTGATCGAGTGGATCGAGGGATTTCACGCGGGCATCCGGTGTTTGGCCGGCGGCTGGGGTGGCCGCGTCGGATGTTGTCGTAACGTCGGCGACTACGGCCTGGGGCAGCACAGTGACCGGCAGGTGTGTCATGGCGCTGCCTTTGCCGGTGGTGCGCGGTCGAACGGGCGGGTGCGTTTCGCCCGGGTATATTGCCGGCTGCGTGGCTTCTTCGGCGGGCATTCCCGGCGAAACAGGCAATACGGCGGGCGCCGAAGTCCCGGGGTATGCCGTTTCCTGGCGGCTTTCCACGGATGCGCCGGGCGCGCCAGGCACGGTTACGCCGGACGCGTGGAACTGGAGCCAAAGGGCGTACAGCAATGCGCCTGTGGTTCCGCCAACAGCCAGCCAGAAGAAAAAGCGACGGCGCTTGCGGCGGCGCAGGCCGGCTTCGATGTTGGCCCAGACAAATGGCGGCGGCGCTGCCTCTGCTTCAGCGAGGCGTTCGCGTAGTTGCCGGTCGATGTGAGACGATGAACTCATTCTTTCAGAAGATGCACGGCTGCGGATATTCGCTGCCTATGATTTATTGGTTTTATACAGCAGTTGCAATTGTTCGGCCAGCCATCGGCGCGCCTTGGTCAGTTGGGAGCGGGAGGTGCTTTCCTGGATGCCCAGCAATTCCGCCGCTTCCGCGTGCGAATAACCCTCAATAGCGACCAGGTTGAACACCAAACGGTATCCTTCCGGAAGCCTGCTGATCAATTCGAGGAGCTCGGCTTCGGACAAGTTGGACACGGCATCGGGCTCGACCGGAACATCCGGTACAAACTCGTATCCACTGTTCTCCAGATCAAAACGTTGCCGCTGGTACGCGCGCAGGCAGGTGTTCACCATGATGCGCCGGATCCATCCTTCGAACGATCCGTGGAACTGAAACTGGCCCAGTTTGGCGTATACCTTGAGAAAGCCCTCCTGCATGAGGTCGCCGGCATCCGACGGTGTGCGCGCGTAGCGCAGGCATACGGCGTACATCTTGCCGGCATAGCGCTCGTACAAGAGGCGTTCACACTGGGCAGAGCCACGCAGGCATCCACGGATGATTTCAGACTCGGTCAAAACGGATTAGCCGTGGTTGAGCAGAATAGAGACAATATGGAACGGCTTTTCGGGTTTAGTGGCGTTAAGGTACGGGATTAAAGACAACCTTCAGCCGACAATCGCTGCCCGCCCGCGCTACACATGGGCAGAATTCCAGCTGACCGGGTTAATTTCAAATACTGCACCACAATTTAAACCCATTGCAACCGTTTTTAACACATCTGTAATCCTCGTCATCAGCAAACCGATCCCACATGGCAAGTGCTGCAAACAAAATCCTGCTGGTCGAAGACGACCAAAATTTCGGCGACGTACTGCGCTCTTATCTGGACATGAACGACTACCAGGTCACCCTCGCAACAGACGGGCAACTGGGGCTGGAAGCCTTTAAAAAAGGGGCGTTCGACCTGTGCATCTTTGATGTGATGATGCCCCGAAAAGACGGTTTTTCCCTTGCCCGGGAAATCCGCGACATCGATGCCGACGTGCCCATCATTTTTCTGACGGCCAAGACCATGAAGGAAGATGTGCTCCAGGGCTTCCGCATCGGCGCAGACGACTACATCTCCAAACCCTTCAACTCCGAGGAACTCCTGATGCGCATTCAGGCGGTGCTCAAGCGGGTCAACAAAGCCGCCGATCCGCGTGATGACATGCGCGAGTTCACCATTGGCAAGTTTCACTTCGACTACCCCCTACGCATGCTCACTTTTAACGGCGCGACCAACGGCGGCGAAAACAAATGGAAACTCAGCCCAAAGGAAGCCGATTTGCTGCGTCTGTTTTGCAAATACGTGAATGATGTGACCCCGCGCTCGGAAGCACTCAATAAAATCTGGCACGAAGACAACTACTTCACCGCCCGGTCGATGGACGTGTTCGTGACCAAACTGCGCAAATACCTCGTCCTCGATCCCGCCATTGAGATTGTGAACATCCACGGAAACGGGTTTCAACTGCTGGTAAAGGACGCCGCCGCCGGATAGCGGTTAAAAAAAACGCCTGCGCTGCATATACCAGTAGAGCATACCCGTAAATACGCCGGTCAGCAGGATAGTCAGGTAAAAAAACACCGGCTGCTCCGGCAGTCCGTTCGGAATGTTCATGCCGAAGAGCGATGCGACCAGGGTGGGCACCGCCAGCACCACCGTCAGCACCGTCAGGCGATGGATGACCACGTTCAGGTTGTTGGAAATAATGCTGGAATACGCGTCCATCGTACCGTTGAGGATGTTGGTGTACACGTTGGACATGGACAGTGCCTGGGAATTGTCGATAATAATGTCTTCAAACAACTCCTGCAGGTCCTCGTCGCCGTTGATGTGCAAAAAGTCTGTCCGTTTCATTTTCATTTTCAGCAACTCATTTGCGTTTAGTGAGTTGACGAAATAAACGAGGCTTTTTTCGATGGCCAACAGCTGTTTGAGTTCCCGGTTTCGGCTGGAATTCATCAGTTCGCGTTCGATGCGGTTCCGGCGCAGGTTGAGTTGTTTCAGGCAGGCGAGGAAGTACAGAACGTTTTGCTCCAGGATCTGGAGGGCGAAGCGTTTGTCGTCGGCCGGGTCGAATGCGCGTACTTTTTGATCGAGAAAGGCTTGCATCACCGGGGTTTCCATGGCCGATATGGTGATGAAGTGTTCGATGGTCAGCAGGATGCCGACAGGCACAGTGATGAAGATGGCCTCGTTGTCGCTTTCTTCGCTTTCGTTCCGTACGGGGGTATTGATGAGGATGAAACGCACGTCTTCGTCGCGTTCATAACGCGCCCGCTCCTCCAGATCGAGCGAGTCGGTCAGGAATACAGGGTCAAACCCGAAGCGACGGGCGAAGTCCTCCAACTCCTCCGGTCCAAAGGGAGGTGTAAGGTTGATCCAACAACCGGGCTCCGGCTCGCCGATCTCGGCCAGCCGCCGTTTTTCTCGAATGTAATATCGGATCACCGTCCATGGAGTGGAATAGTGGTAAAAAAATTACTGCTGACGCAGCCTGAGCAGCGCAAAAATACATTGGTTTGTACCTACAAGCAAATGTTGTGATTGCTTTACCCCAAAACGCCTGTCCTGGTGGGCGCCGATTGGGAGGCGAGGGCGTCTTTTTTCAAAATAATGTGTGCGATTTCTGGAATTTTATCTAATCTTGCGTCGCAGAATGCTCAGTGCCGCTGTTGTTTATTCCCATCCGCTCTTTTTTCCATAATTTTTTTTTGAAGGTCGTGCAGCGGCCTGTGCCGTTTTGCCATCTTATATGATGGCGTGCCGGTTTTTGTTTTACCGATGAGGACCGTTAGCCAGCCTAACCACAACCGTTGCATATGCGCATTTTTACTGCTCTATCCGCTCTGCTCTGTTTTTCCGTAGTTCTTCATGCTCAGCAAACAGGCGCTCCCGTCTTGCTCGACGGTCACCTCCAACGTCAAGTAATGACGGCTTCACAGCCCCAACAGGCCGTGGTTTTTCAACAACTCATACCTGGCGAGCAGTATATGCTCACCATTCCGGACGATCCTTCCCTTCCGGCCTGTCGCCCCACACCGGCGTCGTCGGATGCCGGTTTGAAGGACGTACGGCTGGATGCGCCCACCAACACCCTTTACTTCACGGCTTCGGCTGCTCAGCACACCTTTTTGTTCAGTTACCCGTGCCATTGGCCCACGGATAATCCGCCCCGGCACTACGTTTCGCTCTTGTGCCGCACGTGCAAAAAGACGGACCTGCAGGAATACCTCAAAGCGCTCAAGGTCATCTCGGTTGAAAGTGGCTATTCCGCCTTTGAGTTGGTGCAGGAAGTACTGATTGGGGGCAACTGTTTCGACATTTCCGGGCTAACCTATGACGGAAACGGCAGCGCCATCGGCAAGTTTTCCGACGGATTGACCAACGTAGGCTTCGAAAGCGGCATGATCATGGCCACCGGCGACATCTCGGTGGCGGTGGGCCCCAACAATACCGATAATGCCAGCGCCGGTTTCGGCACCGGCGGGTCAGACCCCGATCTGACAATCCTCGCTAATAACAGCAACCTGTTCGATCTGGCTAATATCGAGTTTGATTTTACGCCTACCCAGACGCCGGTAACTTTTGAGTTCGTGTTTGCTTCGGAGGAGTACTGCGAGTTCGTCGGCTCTCAGTACAACGACGCTTTTGGCTTTTTCATCGACGGCCCGGGCATCTCCGGTCCGTTCAGCGGCGCGGCCAACCTCGCCCAAATACCCGGTACGGGGATCAACATCACTATCAACGACGTTAACCACCAGAGCTTCTCCGGTTTGTATGTGAACAACACCGGGCCGGGCGGTATTCTTTGCGGCCAGGGGCCCTCCTTTGCGGCTGGGGTGAATGAATTGCAGTTCGACGGCTATACCCGTCGCTTTCTGGCGGTTGCCAACGTCATCCCCTGTCAGACGTATCACATCAAACTGAAGATCGCCGACGCCGGCGACGCGGCTTACGACTCGGCCGTGTTCCTCAAAGCCGGCTCGTTCGACGGCGGTGGCAGCGCCTCGGTGGAGTTTTTGGTCAATGATGACCCGGACGACGAAGACGCGTACGAAGGGTGCGAAACAGCCGTTGTCCGATTCGACCGTGTGGGTGGCAACATCAACGTTCCCCTGCCCGTTTCCTTTACGGTCACCGGATCGGCAACCCCCGGCGCCGATTATTCCCCCATTCCGACTACGGTGATCATACCGGCCGGTCAGGACAAGCTGACGATCCCGATCAACATCGTCAACGACCTCATCGCCGAAGGCGACGAAGACATCGTCATCACCCTCAACAACGCCTGCTCCTGCCTCAATCCGCAGGAAATCCTGATCATCAAAGACCTTCCGGTGCTGACCGCAGTAGCCGACACCGTCACCATTTGTGGTCCCGGCGCAGCTACCGTCGGCGTTTCGGTGATAGAGGGTGTTTCGCCTTTCACCTTCCTGTGGCAGAATGGCAGCACCAGTGAGTCAATCGACGTATTTGCGGCCGGAACCACCAACTACCGGGTGACCGTTACGGACGACTGCGGAAAAACCACCGTCAAAACAGCACGCGTGATCGTTACCCCGCCGCCCACCGCGCAACTCGTGCCGCCTGCCCCGCAACTATGCCCGGGAGGCACGGCCACCATCATTGTTAATTTCAACGGCACCGGCCCCTTCTCCCTGTCTTACAGCATAAACGGCAATAGCTACGACCTGTACGACATCACGGAAGACCCCTACAATCTGGTCATCGACGAAACGGGCCTGTACACGTTGGTGTCTGTTATCGATTCTGCCGGATGTATGGGCCCTGGTCAGGGGTCTCTGTTTATTGTTGAATCAACCCTGGCGGTCAGCGGAGTGGTCAACAATGCCCCCTGCGCCGGCCAGCCCACCGGATCGATAAACACCACCGTGACCGGGGGGCGTCCCATCCACACATACGAATGGTCGGGGCCGCAATCCATTGGAAATACCCCCGATCCCACGGGCCTGATACCCGGCGTTTACAACCTGACGGTGACCGATGATTTCGGTTGTACCAAGATAGGTGCGTTCACCGTGGACGCTCCAGCACCGGTAAACACAACAGTCAGCGGGGTGCAGGGCGCCAACTGCGCCAACCCCACTGGTGGCAGCATCAACATTTCCGTCAGCGGCGGCACCCCCACCTACGGATACAACTGGAACAACGGCAGCAATGTGCAAGACCCGCAAAACCTGGCGCCCGGGACCTACGCCGTAACGGTGACGGATAACAACGGTTGCACGGGTACCCTCACCGCAGATGTGCCCGGCGACTTCGCCCCGCCAACGGCCGTTGCCGCACCGGCTGCTCCGCTTACCTGCACCGTGCTGAGCGTGGGCATCGACGGGTCAGGCTCCAATTCCGGGCCGGGCTTTACCACCCAATGGGTCGCCAGCCCGGGCAACATCGTCTCCGGCGCCAGTACCCTCAACCCAACCGTCAATCAGGCGGGTAATTACGTGCTCACCGTGACGAATACCGGCAACGGATGTACCGCCACCACCGCGGTAACCGTCGCGGCCGACCAGACGTTGCCCACCGCAAATGCCGGCCCCGACCAGACATTCACCTGCGTTGTCGACAGCATCTCCCTCAATGGAGGCGGTTCTTCCCAGGGCCCGAATTTTACCTATGCCTGGACGCCCTCAAACGGCGGCGTCATCCTCAACGGCGCGAATTCAGCAACGCCGCAGATCGGCAACACCGGACAGTACACCTTGCAGGTGACCAACACCGACAACGGTTGCACCCGAACAGACGTGGCCGTGATCGGTGTCGACACAGTGGCCCCCAACGCCGTGATTGTGCCGCCCGGAACGCTAACCTGTACAGTAAAAAGCCTGACCCTGAGCGGCGCGGGCTCCACACCCTCCGGCAACCTCGCCTTTGCATGGAGTACAACAACCGGGAACATCCTTTCCGGAAACAATACACCAAGCCCGGTGATCGGCGAACCCGGCACGTACACCCTGCTGGTGACCAACAATACCAACGGTTGCACCGACGCGGCCAACATCACGGTAACCCAGTCGGCCGACGTGCCGGCAGCTACGGTTGCACCCCCGGTTACCCTGACCTGCACCACCACGCAACAAACCCTGAATGGAAACGGATCATCCACCGGGCCGACCATCCAGTACAGTTGGGGTGCCGGCCCCGGCGCCAACATCGTCAGCGGCGCCAACACCCTGAACCCGGTCGTGGATGCGCCCGGTACGTATGTGCTCACCGTTACCAATACGGCCAACAGCTGCTCGGCCACCAATACCGTTCAGGTGGAAGAGAATGTCGACGCTCCGGCGATCGACGCGGGTACAAATCAGGTATTGTCCTGCACTACCCCGCAAATTCAACTGAGCGGCTCGGTGAACCAGGGCTCGGGCGGCTACACGTACGCGTGGGACGGCCCCGGAATCCTTTCCGGCGCCAATTCGCTCACGCCGATGGTCAACAGCACAGGCGCCTACAACCTGACGGTGACTGACTTGCTAAACGGGTGTGCCAGTACAGATGTGGTTGTCATCACCGAAGATGTCAACGCCCCGGTGGCTGCCGTTCAGCCGGCCGGACCGCTTACCTGCGTGGTAACACAAATCACGATGAACGCCCTGGCCTCCAGCACCGGCAGCAACTTTACCTATGTATGGAGTGGCCCTGCGCTGGTCTCCGGACAAGGCACCCTTCAGCCGGTTATCGATCAGCCGGGGACGTACACCTTGCAGATCACCAACACCGACAACGGTTGCGTCGATACGCTCAGCCTGAACGTCGGACAGGATATCGCCCCGCCACCGGCCGACGCCGGCCCCGACGACGTGCTCAACTGCTACCAACCCCAGCTGGCGATTGGCGGACCCGGCAACCCGTCGGGCCCGGCTTACACGTTTGCATGGGACGGGCCAGGAGCCGCCGGAGGCGCTACAACGCCTGCGCCGGTGGCAGACCAGGGCGGCACGTACACCCTGACGGTGACCAATACGGTCAATGGCTGTGCCAGCATCGATGATGTTTCGCTGGGTACCGATTTTGCGCTGCCCGCAGCCGATGCCGGCGCCGGGTTCGAACTGGACTGTGTGGTGGAAACCTATACCCTCGCAGCCACCGCCAGCCAGGGGCCCAATTTCACCTACCAGTGGACTACCCAAAACGGGAACTTCACCACGCCTGCCGATGTGCTCAACCCCACAGTGAATGGCGCCGGGGATTACAGCCTTACCGTCACCAACACCATCAACGGTTGCACCTCGTCTTCGGACGTCACGATCACCCAGTCTGCCGACGTGCCGGTCGCGCTCGCCGGCTCTGCGCCGGAGCTCACCTGCGCAGTTACCCTGGTGCAACTCAGTGCGAATGGCTCGAGTGCCGGACCCAATATTTTGTACGTCTGGTCAACTGCCGACGGCAATATCGTCGGCGGCGACAACACCCTGACGCCGACGGTAGATGCGCCCGGCACCTACATACTGACCGTGCTGGACGCAACCAATAACTGCGACGCTGTTTCCAGTGTGGTCGTCGACGAAGATGTCGAACAACCAACCGTAAATGCAGGCCCGTCACCCACCCTGACTTGTACGCAGCCCTCCGCAACCCTGCAGGGCAGTGTGGCACAGGGGGGCACTTACACGTACCAGTGGCAGCCTTCTGCCAGCGGAAACATCACCGGCGGCGCCAATACACTTATTCCGACCGTGGATGCCGGCGGCACGTACGCACTCCTCGTGACCAATCAGGTCAACGGGTGCTCCAGCACAGCCTCCGTTGACGTGCTGGTAAACCAGATCGATCCGGTCGCAGCCATCCAGAATCCCGGTACGCTGACCTGCGTGACCACCCAGGTGCCGCTCGATGCTTCTGCGTCAAGCGCAGGTGGGATGGATTACTTGTGGGCGACTACCGGCGGCAATATCGTCGACCAGAGCAACCCGCTCCAGCCTGTGGTTGACCAACCCGGCACCTACACCCTGCTGGTGACCGATCAGGTGAACGGTTGTACCGCATCGGCCAATGTGCTGGTCGGAGAGGACGTGGTTGCGCCTACAGCCCAGGCGGTCGTAAACGGTGTGCTGACCTGCACCGTGCAATCGCTGATTCTCAATGGCGGGGGCTCCAGCCAGGGAGCGCCGTATGCCTATTCCTGGTCGACACAAAACGGGGTGATTGCCACCGGAGCGACGACCCTGAGCCCGACGGTTGCTGGCGCGGGCACCTACATACTACAGGTCCTGAACACGCTGAACGGTTGCGCCAGCACTGTGCAACTGAACGTGAGCGTGGATACCGTGGCGCCACTGGCGTCGATCGTACCGCCCGCCGTGCTGAGTTGCGTGCAGCCGCAAACCTCCCTTGTGGGCAGCAGCAGCCAAACAGGCGCCAACATCAGCTACCAGTGGACTACGGCAAACGGGAGCATCGTCGGTGGCCAGAACAGCCCAGTGGCCCTCGTCGGCGCCACCGGACAGTACACCCTTCAGGTGACCAATACCGCCACCGGATGTTCCTCCACCGCGACCACCACCGTGCTCGACGACATTGAGTTGCCGCTGGCCGACGCCGGCACCCCGCAGTTGCTCACGTGTACAGTCGACGAGGTCACCCTGTCCGGCGCGGCTTCTACGGGCGCCAATTTTACCTACGCATGGTCTACCGCCGACGGACAGATTGTGTCCGGCGCCAACACGCTCACGCCTGCAGTGAGCGAGCCGGGAACGTACACCCTGCTGGTGACCAACACCAACACCGGGTGTACCCAGACCGCCGAGGTGGCGGTCACAGAAGAAGGCAACCTGCCGACCGACTTTGACTATGTGATGCTTCGCCCCACCTGTAAGGACAACGACGGCGTGATCCAATTCGGGGCAATCACCGGTGGCTTCGAGCCGTATTTGTATTCGATAGACGGCGGCGCATCGTTCACCTCCGAGCTCGAGTTCGGCAACCTGCCCCCGGGCACCTACGAGCTGGTGATCCAGGATGCCAACGGATGCGAGCACGACCAGACGTTGGTGGTGCCCAAAGCCCCCGATCCGGGTGTCGATCTGGTGCCGCAACTCACCATCAGCCTGGGCGAACAAATTACACTGAACGCCGCTCTGCCCCCGGGCTACCCGGTCGCGCTCATCGACACGGTAATCTGGTCGCCCATGGACGGATTGACGTTCAAGTCATCCAGTATTCCCGACCTCCTGCGCCCGACGGCCTCGCCGATCAAGTACACCGAATACACCGTTACGGTGATCAGCGGGGATGATTGCGAGGCCACCGACCGGGTGCGCATTCTGGTGGATAACGAGCCGAAAATCTACATTCCGAATGCCTTTAACCCCAACAGCGTGGACGGCCAGAACAACAAGTTCATGATTTTTGCCAAAACCGAACAGATCCGGCAGGTAAACGCCTTCCAGGTCTACGACCGCTGGGGCGAACGCGTTTTCGAGGATTTTGACTTCCAGCCCAACGACCCTGCCCACGGCTGGGACGGGTTCCTGGACGGCAAGCTGCTCAATCCCGCCGTTTTTGTCTACTACGCTGAAATTGAGCTTATTGACGGCCGGGTGCTGCTGTTCAAGGGCGATGTGTCTTTGTTGCAGTAGGGTTTTTGGCTTGCGCAACGACCAGTTGAGGGCGCCCTGAAGGGCCGGAAAAATTTTGCAAGACGCGACCCATACGATGGCTTCAGGCTGTTGTGTGGGTCGTTTTTTGGTTTGTTTTTATTCACTTGATTCAAAACACCCGCACCACCTTCCCCTTCCCCACCACATCACCCCCTGCCGCCGCCTGCCAGAAGTACACGGCTGCGGGAAGGTCGCGGGTGGGTATGTGGTTGTAGCCGGGGTTCAGCAACTGTTCTTTCACCCGGCGCCCGGTGGCGTCGAAGAGGGTGAAGAAGGGTTCGCAGCCAGCCTCTTCGTTTAGCCAAACCACGAGGCGGTCTTCAAACGGGTTGGGTCTGACGGCGACGCTGCACGCGCCCGAGGG
>JBGSTG010000067.1:0-21823 GCA_041736625.1 Saprospiraceae bacterium
TGAGGAGATACAAAGTTGGTCGCATGTGTACAACCACCTGCGGCCGCACGAAAACCTGGGGAACAGCACCCCGGAACAGTATGAGAACAAAAAAGAGGTTCTCTATTATTCAGTGGCCTCGTGATTGGGGGAGGCTACACATCCACAATTTTGTCCATATCGCCCCGCCTCAAATTGTTTTGCCGCTTGCCTTTTTCGAAGTATTCGCCGGCATTGATAAACAGCACATCGTCGTACTTTTTACATTTTTTCAGCACCAGGATGCAAACAGGGATGCCCGTAGAATAGAACAGGTTGGCGGGCAGGCCGATGACGGTGTCTATGTTGTCGTCCTTCAACAGCTTGGTGCGGATGCGCTCCTCCACACCGCCGCGGAACAGCACGCCGTGCGGCAAAATGATGGCCATGGTGCCCTCCTTGCTGAGGAAATGAAGGCCGTGGAGCAGAAAAGCAAAGTCTGCCGCCGACTTGGGGGCCAGGCCGTAACTTTTGAAACGGAAATCGTCGCCCAAAGCCTCGGTGGGTTCCCAGCGCAGGCTAAAGGGCGGATTGGCCACGATCGCGTCGAACTCCATCTTTTTTGCGGGGTTCATCTCGTTCAGGATGTCCCAGTCGTTGAGCAGGGTGTCGCCGTGGTGGATGTCGAACTCGCTGTCTTTGACCCCGTGCAGGAGCATGTTCATGCGGGCCAGGTTGTAGGTGGTGATGTTTTTTTCCTGGCCGTATATTTTGCCGATGCCGTTGGGGCCCATGTGTTTGCGCACGTTGAGCAAGAGTGACCCCGAACCGCAGGCAAAGTCGAGCACCTTATTCAATTTGGACTTTTTCCCGGTTTTGGGCTCCTGGCTGTCCAACACCACAATTTCCGACAGGATGGTAGAAATCTGCTGCGGGGTGTAAAACTCGCCCGCCTTTTTGCCGCTGCCCGCCGCAAACTGTCCGATGAGGTACTCGTAGGCGTCGCCCAGCAGATCGATGTCTGTGGAAAAGGCGGCTATGCCTTCGGCGATCTTCTGGATGATGGTGCACAGCTTGGCGTTGCGCTCGGTGTAGGACCGGCCGAGTTTTTCGGAGTTCAGGTTGATCTCGGAGAACAAACCCTGGAAAGTGCTGTCGAACGACTGGTTTTCGATGTACTGAAAACCGGCCTCCAGCGTGTGCAGCAGTTCGCCGTTTTGGAGGCGCGCCATTTCGGCAATGCTGCTCCACAGGTGCTGCGGCTCGATGACGTAATGCACTTTGCGGCGCATCTGCTTTTCAAACTCCGGGATGTCGTCCGGATTGGCGGTATACCACAGGGCTAAGGGCGCGCGCCGGTCGCCGGGCGCGGTGTGGGGATAGTCCGGCCCCAGTTCCTTTTTGGCTGCCGTCTCGTAGTTGTCGGAGAGATAGCGCAGGAAGAGGAAGGAGAGCATGTAGTCGCGGAAATCGTCCGCGCTCATGGAGCCGCGCAGTTGGTCGGCGATGGCCCAGAGGGTTTTGCCGAGTTGTTGTTGGTTGTTTTCTTTCATGTTGTTCGAGGGGCGATGCCCCGTTCGAGGGGCGATGCCCCGTCGTTATCGTATGTCGCCCCTTCGGGGCTGTCTTCGAGGGGCGATGTCCCGTCGCTCGAGGGGCGATGCCCCGTTCGAGGGGCGATGCCCCGTCGGTATCGTATGTCGCCCCTTCGGGGCTGTCTTCGAGGGGCGATGTCCCGTTCGAGGGGCGATGCCCCGTCGGTATCGTATATCGCCCCTTCGGGGCTGTCTTCGAGGGGCGATGCCCCGTTCGAGGGGCGATGCCCCATCGCTCGAGGGGCGATGCCCCGTCGGTATCGTATGTCGCCCCTTCGGGGCTGTCTTCGAGGGGCGATGCCCCGTTCGAGGGGCGATGCCCCATCGTTATCGTATGTCGCCCCTTCGGGGCTGGGTGTGTAAAGCCCCGAAGGGGCGACATATGATAACGATGGGGCATCGCCCCTCGAGCGACATACGATAACGATGGGGCATCGCCCCTCGAGCGACATACGATAACGATGGGGCATCGCCCCTCGAGCCACATACGATAACGATGGGGCATCGCCCCTCGAGTTAGTCCCACACATACCGTTCATCAAATTCCACATGGTATTTGTTCAAAAATGCTCGATACTCATCCTGAAAGTTTTTCTTGCTGTGATGCTCGTGCTGGTTACTGATATAAGCGATCACCCGGTCTACTTCTGCCGGATTGACCGAAAATGCACCATAGCCGTCTTGCCAATAAAAATTTTCATATCCCGCGCCTTTTGTTTTTATCCATTTGGAAGAGTGGCTTTTTACTTCTTCGACCAGTTTCATCAGCGCAATTTTTTTGGAAAGCATGCACAATACATGGATATGGTCGGTGTAGCCACCCACTTTGATGCTTTGACAGTCAAGGCGATTACAGATGCCGCCCAGATAGGCGTGCAACTCCGCTTCCACGGGCGGCTGGATGAGCGGCTGCCGGTGCTTGGTGCTGAACACGAGGTGGATGTAGTTTTTTACCAATGATTGTCCCATCGTTGTTAATTTTTGAGGAGCGATGCCCCATCGGTATCATAGGATACCCCTTCGGGGTTCGGAAACACCCCCTGCATCAACCCCTTCTTCTGCCGCTTCAACGCTTCGCGCTTTTGGATTTGCGCGGCGATGAGGTCGTCGAGGGTGGTTAGTAGGGTGGCGATTTTTTGTTGCTCGGCAATACTAGGAAAACAAATTTTAAATTCAAGTATTTGATTTGCACTGATATGGGGAATGCCGCTGCTTGTGTTAATCCGATCCACATAAGCATGAAATTTTATCGAATTTATCTGTTGAAAGATAAACTGAATAGTCGTTCTGCATGAAGATCTTAAACGCGCGACCCTTTGAATTAGTAACGAACCCGAATCGTTTTCTGAAATTAGTGCTGAGTTTTTTCCAACTTTAGACCCGTCCATTCCTATAACTAAATCATCCGTTGCTACCTTAAATTTTTCCAAGTTACGCGTACTTCCAATATAGAATCTGTCAATTTCTCGGCTGTGCCGAATATATCCTTCCGTAATATTTATTCCTCGTAGTAATGGAGTGCCACTTGAATCCTCTGAAATTTCTGAGCTATTGAACGGGTAACCAGAAAGCAGGTCAACTTTTTTACCAATTGATAACTCTTCCCACTCCCCACTTCCCTCAAACCCCTCAAACCTCACCCTCGGCACCCGCTCCCCTTCCGCCGGAAAAAGCTGCTGCATGAGCCCTTTTTTGTGGCGCTGCAGGGCGCTGATTTTTTCATTTTGCGCGGCGATGAGGTGATCGAGGGTGGTTAGTAGGGTGGCGATTTTTTGTTGCTCGGGAAAAGACGGAATTTCAATAATAAACTCTTTTAAAATATCTGTAGTTAGATTAGTAAAAACGCCACCATGAGTAGCGGACGATTGAAACTTTTCTTTAAGCGTTGATATTTTTTGATACAGAAATTCGATGGAAATATTCTTCTTCAAATCAATAATAGCCAAAAATCCGTCATGAATACAGGCATCAACTGCAAGTATAGAAGGGATGCCAACTGTTCCAGAACAAACTATAGTTAGCGTACCTTTCTTGCAGGGGCGACTTAGCTTTGCTCCCTCTTCTGTTAAAAAATCTATTCTAGGTTTGACATATTTACCATCTCTTGTAACATCTTCAACCATAAGCCGTGGGATGCTTCCTCCATAGTATCTTGGATCTCCCTTCGGTCTGGGGCTTGCTCCCCTAATAACCGTTCCAATTTGCTTAATTGACGTCTCCTCCCACGCCCCCGCCTCCCGAAACTCCGGAAACCGCCACTTCGGTACCAACATTTTTTTCTTTTCCTGATCCATAGGTGGTGTTATTATTCGGTATCCAAATCGGGTAATGCTTGCATCCACTCGTGCAGCCTGGCCTGAATGAGTTTTTTATCGGGCAGTTGCAGTTGGTACTGTGCGATCAGGGCGGGCGAGAGGTTGCGCGACAGGGCGTACTCGACCACTTCCTCGTCTTTGTCGCGGCACAGCAGCACGCCGATGCTGGGGTTTTCGTGCGGTTTTTTCACGTCCCGGTCCAGGGCTTCGAGGTAGAAGTTGAGCTGTCCGAGGTGTTCGGGCGAGAATTTGCCGATCTTGAGTTCAAAGGCCACCAGGGCGCTCAGTCCGCGGTGGTAGAACAGCAAGTCGAGGTAGAAATCCTGATTGCCTACTTGCAGGCGGTATTGCTCGCCCATGAAAATGAAGTCGCGGCCCAGTTCGAGCAAGAACTGTTTCATATGCAGCAACAGGGCTTTTTGCAAGTCGTTTTCGTTGTGTTCATCGGGCAGACCCAGAAACTCGAGTACGTAGTTGTCTTTAAACACCTGGATGGCATCGGAATGCAAAACTCTCGCCACTGGTGAGCGTTTTGTTCCCATCATGGTGCGTTCAAATTGGGAAGCATCTATTTGCCGCTCCAACACTCTAACCGTCCATTTTTCCATTGTTGCCAGTCGCAGGTAGTATGTTCGTTCTTCGGGGGTTTTGCAGGTCATGATAAGGCGATTGTGACTCCACGATAATTCTCGCCACATTGTGGCGAGTTTTTCATCCTCCCGATACGTCTCATAAAACTGCTTCATGCGCCAGAGGTTTTTGTCGCTAAAGCCTTTGATGTCGGGCGCCTGCCGAGCGATGTAGCGGGCCAGTTCGGTCACTACGCCTTTGCCCCAGGCTTCGGTGTGCACCTTTTCGCTGATGGTTTTACCCACCTGCCAGTACAGGTCAATCAGTATGGTGTTGGCTTGCCGGAAAGCCTTTGCGCGTGCTTGTTGGATGTGTTGCAACAGCTCGTCAAAAACGGGTTCCGGGTTATTGTTTATCGATTTATTCATACGCTTTCAACCCGGATATTTCCCGCCCCAGGGCGCGTTTGTGTAAAAAAGGCACGAGTTGTTCCATGAGGGCCAGCTCCTTTTGGGTGCGGGCTTTCCAGTGGAGTTCCAGCGGAGCGAGCAGGTCGCTGAGTTGTTCGCCGTCGAAGATCATGCGGCGCAGGATGCCGTCCACGAAGTTTTGCAGGGCGGCGGGTTCCAGGCCGTGTTTCCGGGCGATATCGGCCAGCTCCCGGGTGGCTTTTTCGGTTTTAAAGTCTTGGTAGCCGTCGCGTATTTGGGTTTCGGTGAGGGGTTTGCCGGTTTCCAGGCTGTTGATGTAGTCGCGGATGTCATCCCGCTCATCCATCAGGTTGGCGCTGGCGCCGAGCATGCTGATGATCTGTTGCCGCGGCATGATTTGTTTGGCGCCGGGTTTGTTTTGGGTGTATTGGGCGATCAGGGCCATGATGTAATCGTAGTCCACCACGGCAGAGGCGAACAGCACCAGTTCGAAGTCTAATTGTTGGATGTCTGCGGGCGCGTCGTCGCCTTTTTTTTGTTGTATTTCCTTGAACTGTTTGGCGGTTTCCAGGTACGCACTTTTGAAGGAGCGCAGTTTGTCTTCCGGCAAAATGGTTTCCATTTGTGCTATTTCGGCTTCGCTGAGGTCGGTGTACTGGTCGAGTTGGGTTTTCAGCCGCTGCACCTCTTTGAAGCGGTTGATGAATTCGATGCGCGCTGTGTCGCCTTTGAGGTTGTACACGGAGTCCGGCTCGTTGGTCAGATCGCTCTGGGTCATGAATTGTCGCATGGCGGCCACCGCTTTTTCGTACTGCTCAATCACTTTGGGCGCGGGGTCCATGAGCCAGATTTCTTTCGCCCGGCCGGTGTCCTCGCCCGAAAACAGGGCAATGGCGAGGTCCACCTCGTTTTGTTGCTTGCGGAAATCGAGGATGTTTCCGTAGGGCTTTGTGCCGTTCAGGATGCGGTTGGTGCGCGAAAACGCCTGTATGAGGCCGTGGTATTTGAGGTTTTTGTCCACGTACAAGGTGTTTAGGTACTTGGAGTCGAAGCCGGTGAGCAGCATGTCCACCACGATCACGATGTCTATCTTGTTTTTGTGCGGGTAGTCGGCATTGGCGTATTGCTGGTCTTTGATGCGTTTTTGCACGTCCTGGTAATAGCTGTCGAACTCTTCTATCCGGTGGTTGGCGCCGTACTGCCTGTTGTAATCGGCGATGATGGTCTTCAGCGCTTTTTTCTTTTCCTCAGGGGCTTGTTTATTGTCTTCCTTTTCCTGTTGGAGGTCTTCCTGCAGTTGCTGCACGTCTTTGTTGCCTTCGGCGGGCGGGGAGAACACGCAGGCGATGTTCAGGCGCCGGTATGTCTGGTCTTCCTTTTGTTTTTCCGTCTGGGTGTTTTTGAACAATTCGTAGTACGCGATGGCGTCGTTGATGGAGGCGGTGGCCAGCAGGGCGTTGAACCGCCGCTGGTGGGTGGCGGCGTCGTGTTTGCGCAGGATGGCGTTCACCACGGCCATTTTGTGTTCCCGGCCGGCGGTATCCACCGTTATTTCGCCTTTAAAATAGTCGATGTGGAAGCGAAGCACGTTCCGGTCGTCTATGGCGTTGGTGATGGTGTAGG
Organism: Saprospiraceae bacterium; assembly: GCA_041736625.1. GTDB lineage: Bacteria > Bacteroidota > Bacteroidia > Chitinophagales > Saprospiraceae > M3007. The sequence goes on from JBGSTG010000067.1 coordinate 6,493, forward strand.
CGTGCAAGCGTTTCTCAAAAATGTCTTCGGTGGTGACGTACGTGCCTGCAGTGCCGTCCACTTGTTTGTACGTGGCGTTGTCGTCAAAAATGGGCGTACCGGTGAACCCGAACAGTTGGGCCTTGGGGAAAAATGCTTTGATAGCCTGGTGGTTGTCGCCGAACTGCGAGCGGTGGCACTCGTCGAAGATGAACACGATGCGTTTGTCGCGCAGGGGCTCCAGGCGTTCTTTGTAGGAGGGTTTGCCGGTTTCCGATTTTTGTTGGTTGCGCCGGCTGTTTTCGTCGAGGGCGAGGCCGAGTTTTTGGATGGTGGTGACGATCACTTTGTTGGCGTAATCGTCGGACAGCAGGCGCTGCACCAGGGTTTCGGTGTTGGTGTTTTCTTCTACGCAGCCTTCCTGAAATTTGTTAAACTCTTCGCGGGTCTGGCGGTCGAGGTCTTTGCGGTCCACCACGAACAGGCATTTTTCAATGTCGGGGTTGTCTTTCAGCAGGGTAGCGGCTTTGAACGAGGTGAGCGTTTTGCCGCTGCCTGTGGTGTGCCAGATGTATCCGTTGCCCCGGTTTTGGTGGATGCAATCGACGATGGCCTTCACGGCGTAGATTTGGTAGGGACGCATCACCAGCAGTTTTTGCTCGGTGGCCACCAGCACCATGTACCGGCTGATCATCTGGGCGAGGTGGCACTTGCTCAGGAACTTGTCGGCAAAATCGTCGAGGTGGGTGATTTTTTTGTTGTCCTCGGCAGCAAACTGGTACACGGGCAGGTACTGCTCGTCGGCGTTGAAGTGGAAATGCTGGTTGGGGTTGTTGGCGAAATAGTACGTGTTGGTGCGGTTGCTGACCACAAAAAGCTGGATGAAACAGAGCAGGGAGTTGGTGTAGCCGTTGCCCGGGTCGTTTTTATAGTCCACGATTTGCTGCATAGCCCGTCGCGGACTGATATCCAATCCTTTCAGTTCGATTTGCACGACAGGGACGCCGTTTAAAAGCAGCATCACATCGTAGCGGTGGTGGCTGTATTCGGTGTTCATCCGCAACTGGCTCACCACTTCAAACTCGTTTTTGCACCATTCTTTGATGTTGACCAGTGTGTATTGCAGGGGTGTGCCGTCTTCGCGGGTGAAGGTGTTGCGTTCGCGCAGGATTTTGGCGGCGGCAAATACGTCGGCGGTGACGATGCTGTCGCGCAGGCGGGCGAATTCGGCATCCGACAAGCGCACGCGGTTGAGGGCTTCGAATTTTTCCCGAAAGTTAAGCTCAAGGGCCGCCTTGCTCCGGATGTCCGGGCGGTGGGTGTATTTGAGTTCGGTTAGCTTGCCAATCAGCCCGTTTTCTATTTCTCGTTCTTTCGTCATCGGGTGTTCTTTACTTGATATCAAAACCTGCCGGTCGTCAATACCTCAACAGTTGTTCCAACTGCCCCTTCAACCGCCCCACCGGAAAGAAGTGCTGTTCCAGCGGGATGGCAAACGGCACGGGCGTGTCGAGGCTGGCGGCGCGGAGCACGGGTGCGTCGAGGTGCTCGAAGAGGTGTTCACCGATCCAGGCGGCGATCTCGCCGCCGATACCGCCAAACAGCGTGTCTTCGTGGAGCACCAGTACGCGGTTGGTGCGTTTCACCGATTCGGTGATGGCGTCGTAGTCGAGCGGCACGAGGGAGCGCAGGTCCACGATATCGGCGTCGAGGTTCAGTTCGTCGGCCGCCTGTTCGGCCCAGCGCACGCCGAGTCCGTAGGTGAGGATGCTCACGTCGCGGCCGGTGCGCACCTGCCGGGCTTTGCCGATCTCCACGGTGTAGTAGCCCTCGGGCACGGGCCCTTCGGCGCTGCGGTAGAGGGCTTTATGCTCGAAGTACATGACCGGGTTGGGGTCGGCGAGGGCGGCCAGGAGCAGGCCCTTGGCGTCGTGCGGGGTGGAGGGGTACACGACCTTGAGCCCGGGCACGTGGGTGAACCACGCTTCGTTGCTTTGGGAGTGGAAGGGTCCGGCGCCGGTGCCGCCGCCGGCGGGCATACGCACCACCACGTCGGCCGTTTGGCCCCAGCGCCAGTGCAGTTTGGCGAGGTTGTTCACGATCTGGTTGAAGCCGCAGGTCACGAAGTCGGCAAACTGCATTTCCACCATGCTTTTCATGCCCTTGAGGCTCATGCCGAGGCCGATGCCCACGATGGCGCTCTCGCACAGGGGCGTGTTGCGCACGCGTTCGGCGCCGAAGGCTTCCACGAAGCCCTGGGTGATCTTGAACACGCCGCCGTAGCCGGCGATGTCCTGCCCCATGAGCACCAACTCGGGGTGGCGGGTCATGCCCTCGCGCAGGCCCTCGCTGATGGCGTCGATGAAGCGCAGGGGGCGTGGTGTGCCGGTGGGCGGCGCCACGGGCGGGGCTGGCGCGTACACGTCGGCGAGCTCCTCGGCGGTGTCGGGCTCCGGTTCGGGCTCGTTGAACATGACCTCCACGGCGGCGAGGATGTCTTTTTTGTAGTTTTCCTTGAAGGCGGCGGCCTCCTGCTCGTGGAGGAGACCTTCCTGCAGGAGCCAGCGTTCGAAGTTTTCGATGGGGTCTTTGAGTGCCCAGGCGTCCATGAGTTCCTGGGGCACGTACTTGGTGCCGCTGGCTTCCTCGTGGCCGCGGCGGCGGAAGGTGATGCACTCCAGGAGGAAGGGCTCGGGGTTTTCGCGCAGCTCGGCGGCCACCCGGCGCAGGGTGTCGTACACCTCGATGATGTTGTTGCCGTCGATGCGGGCGCTGCGCATGCCGTATCCGGGCGCGCGGTCGGTGAGGTGTTCGCAGGCGTACTGCTCGTTGGTGGTGGTGCTGAGTCCGTATCCGTTGTTCTCAATGACGAAGATGACGGGCAGCTTCCACACGGCCGCCACGTTGAGCGCCTCGTGGAACTCGCCCTGGCTGGTGGCGCCCTCGCCGGTGAAGGCGAGCGATACGCGGCCTTCGCGGCGCATCTTGTGCGCCATAGCCACGCCGGCGGCCAGGGAGAGCTGGGGCCCGAGGTGGGAGATCATGCCTACGATGCCGTGCGCCAGCGTGCCGAAGTGGAAGGAGCGGTCGCGCGCCTTGGTGTAGCCCAGGCGTTTGCCCTGCCACTGGCAGAACAGGCGGTCGAGCGGCACCTGGCGGGCGGTGAACACGCCCAGGTTGCGGTGCATGGTGAAGATCAGCTCGTCGGGCAGCAGGGCGGTGGCGGCACCCACGGCGATGGCCTCCTGCCCGATGCCGCTGAACCACTTGGAGATGCGGCCCTGGCGCAGCAGGTTGAGCATTTTCTCCTCGATGAGGCGGGGCTTCACGAGCTCGCGGTGGAGGTGGAGGAGGGTGTCTTTATCGAGGGTGGTTTTGGGGTAGGATATGGCGGTGGTCAGGGTGGACATGTGTTGGAGAGGGTGGTTGAGGGTAAAGGTAGGGAGAAAGCGAAAAATTCACCCCTTCCCAAACCGCTTCCGAATCCGATCTATCGCCGCCGGCAGCTGTGACTCCCGCTCGGTGTCGTTGAACAGGTTGAGCTGGGTTGGGGTTGGTACCGGGTAAACAAAAAATTACGGATAAAAACCAGCCAACGACAAGATCGAACGTATTTCTACCCGTTCCCTGATGTTGAACTCCAACAACTTAACAGTTGCGAGTCCATGTTTTGATTTGCCAAGGATAAACCCATCCCGGCTTTCGAAGTGTTCGAACCACACGTGCCTCCTCGGATTGAATAACGGAACTACTTCGTCGAAATCGTTTAATACGGTACTGATGTTAGGTCCTTTTTTCCAGTTACAGAATGAACAACACCAGGCAAGATTGTCTGGAGAATTGTCGCCACCATGTTGAATGCCAATTACATGTTCGAGATGAAAATCGTAATTTGTAATAAACTGGGGTATTCGGCAATATTCACATCGATTACCCGCACGCGCTATGACGAGTTTGCGAATGGGCTTTGGGACGTACAGACTCACTTTTGTACTTTTTTCAGCAAAACCTTTGCTTTTGCCAACTGAACAATGTGTTCAAGAAACATATACTGTTCCATCTCGCGCTGTTCATCTGCGGATAGCCCTTGATCTGCATTTTTTGCCAATAAAAAATTTACACGATCTCTCGACGCTTCGGATGTTTTAAATAACAATATTTTATTAGGTGACAAGTTCGCCAGAAATTGAGCAAACTCTTCAAATGCCGGGACAGGAGTGACGGTCATGATGTTACCTTTCAAATCAGCAAAAAAATTTATCAAAGCTACGGCTTTTTGTGTTTTCATCCAAGTTTTTCCTGGGTTACCCGTTGCGTTCACACTCACCCCTTCCCAATCGCCCCCTTCCCAAACCGTTTCCGTATCCGGTCCATCGCCGCCAGCAGCTGCGACTCCCGCTCGGTGTCGTCGAACAGGTTGAGCTGGCTGGCGCCGGGCACGAGGTCGCTGAAGCGCACGCCCACGAGGCGGATGGCCTGCCGGCGTTCGTAGAGGCGGTCGAAGAGGGCGAGGGCCTGCTCCACCAGCAGGCTGTCCTGGGCGGTGTACGGTATTTTGGCCTGTTTGGTGAAGGTGTTGAAGTCGGCGTAGCGGAGCTTGACGGTCACGCAGGCGGTGAGTTTGCCCAGGGCGCGCAGTTCGAAGGCGAGCTGGGCGGTGAGGTATCGGATGTGGTCGTGCAGGAAGCGCATGTCGATGGTATCGGCGTGGAAGGTGCGCTCGGTGGAGAGGGAGTCGCGCTCGCGGAAGGGCACCACGGGACTGTCGTCTTCGCCGTTGGCCTTTTTCCACATGCCGATGCCGTGTTTGCCGAACTCCTTTTCGAGCAGGCGCGGCGGCAGCTCGCTCAGCGTTTGGCAGGTGCGCACGCCCATGATGGCCAGGCGGCGCTCCGTTTCGCGGCCCACGGAGGGCAGCTTGCCCACGGGCAGGGGGGCCAGGAAGTCCTTTTCCACGCCCGCCGGGATGAGCTTGGCGCCGTTGGGCTTGGCCTCGCCGGTGCCGACTTTAGACACGGTCTTGTTCACCGACAGCCCCAGCGACAGCGGCAGGCCGGTTTCGCGGATGATGCGCTCGCGCAGCTCGGTGCTCCACTTCCAGCAGCCGATGTAGCGGTCCATGCCCGTAAGGTCGAGGTAAAACTCGTCGATCGACGCCTGTTCGTACAGCGGCGCCTGGTCTTCGATCACCTCGCGCACCAGGGCCGAGTGTTTGGCGTAGGTCTCCATGTCGCCCTTGAGCACCACCGCGTCGGGACACAGTTGCAGGGCCTGTCGCATGGGCATGGCCGAGCGCACGCCAAAGGACCGCGCCTCATAACTGCACGAGGCCACCACACCGCGGTTGCTGCTGCCTCCGATGATGAGGGGACGGCCGCGCAGGTGGTCGTTGCGCAGGAGCTCGACGGCTACGAAAAAAGCGTCGAGGTCGAGGTGGAGGATGGAACGGGAGAACATGGGGAATGCGGAATGGGGAATGCGGAATGGGGAATAAAATTACGCTTGGGCTTTTGGAATGTGGAGTGCTGGACAAAGGTAGGTGAAAATATTTTTATAAACAAATTATGTCAAGAATGCTGGTAAAGTGTGGAGTAAAAAGTTTTGGCTCATCTTCCCAAGTGGCTGATAGTGTCGGGGTGACTGTCAGTCACCCCGACACTTACGCTCGGCATTCAGTAAAAGAGGAACATGAGCCAAAGTTTTTTAATCCAGCGGTATCACTGAAATGCGATCCGTCAGGGCATAATCCCGGTTGCCGGGGTACAATGGGTCGACTTTTCAAACGAAAAAACTACAAATTTTCCTTGAAAATTAGAAGTTTTTAGTTTAAATTTTAATGAAAACATAAGCAAATCCTGATTGACACTCAAAAATTTTAAAAATTTGAAAAAAAATTTGCAAATTAGTTTACAATGTAAATATATTTGCGTCATGGAAAACGAATTCAACTACAAAGACAGCCTGAAGGCCATCGAAGAGATGATCGCACAGGCCAAACACCGCCCCGGCAAGGCCGATGCGGCGATTACCCTGCTTTGGGGCTACCTGGTAGCGGCGGCGGCCCTGCTGCACTGGTATCTGGAGACGGTGCTACAGGCGCCTTATGCCCCGATGGCGTGGCTGCTGATGCTGGTGGGCGCCGTAATCACGCCGATACTCAGCTGGCAAACGAAAAAAATCCGGCGGGTGAAGACCTTCATCGACAACCTGATCGTGCAGCTGTGGATTGCCTTTGGCGTCTCGTTTGTGGTGCTGAGCGCAGCGATGGGCTCTGCCGACCCGCATTTTTTGCCGTCGGTGATGCTGCTCTACGGCGCAACCATGTGGGTGCACGGCGCCCTGCTCAAATTTGTACCCTACCAGGTTGGGGCGGTCGCCTGCTGGCTCGGCAGCATCCTGGCTTTTGGGCTGGCGCCCGAACAACAGCTGCTCGTGCTGGCAGGGGTCATGATCCCGGGCTACCTGATACCGGGCCACTTGTTGTACGCCAAAACCGCCAGCACCCATGTTTAACGAACTGGATCCCTTACTGCACTCCCAACTGCGGCTGGCGGTCATGTCGCTGCTCATCGGCGTGGAAGAGGCGGAGTTCAACTTCCTGAAAGACAAAACCGGCGCCACCGCGGGCAACCTCAGCGTGCAGGTGCACAAGCTGGCCGATGCCGAATACATCAGCATTGAAAAATCCTTTCGGAACAATTTTCCGCTGACCATTTGCCGCATCACGCCCAAAGGCGTCGCCGCCTTCGAACACTACGTGGAAACCCTCAAACAGTACATTGACCCGAAATAGTCGTTTTTTTTTGTCCAAATGGTTTATTTTGTAAACTACTTTAAATGCTATTCACATGCAAACCGACAACCTGATTTCCCTGGCCCACGTACTGGCGGCGTCTGTCGCCCTGGCGTCCGGAGCGGTGGTGCTGATTGCCCCCAAAGGAACACGATTCCACAAGCGTGTGGGCTGCGTTTTCGCCCTCTCGCTGCTGTTGACCAACGGCACGGCTGCGCTTATGTACAACCTGACCGGCACGGTCAATTTCCTGCACGTGTTCATACTGGTGTCGATGGGCTCCCTGCTGTATGGCATGGCTGCCATCCGGCGCAGGCAGGTTGCCACGCATCTGCGGGGCATGACCGGTGCGGCGCTGGGCGTATGGGCTGCCGGTGTGGCCGAACTGACCGTGCGGGTGCTACCCGGTATCGCCTCTCCCCAGGCCATCATCTGGACGGCTGCGGGCACGGGGGTCGCCTTTTTCTTCCTCATTGGATTCCTGATTCACCGGTTTTCGCAAAACCTGGATCGACTTTCTGCTTAAACGTTTCAACACTCAACTTTCAACTTCTCAACTATGAAAAAAAGCATCTTTTTTCCGGTGGTTTGTTCCTTCATTTTGTCGTTTACCTCGTTTGCGCAGGCCCAAAACGGCAAGCCTTTCCGTGTGGGCTTCCAAACCCAGGAGCTGCGGGGTGATTTCGGGCTGGGACTCAGCCTTGACATACCCGTTGCGAAGTGGATCGGGCTGCGCATCGTGGGCAACCAGCACTGGCTCGACCTTCCGGACGAAACCGAAAACCGGACGGCGAATTTTCAAACACTCCGTGTGGGCCTGGCGCCCGACGGCTGGCAGGTGGCGGAAAAAATCCGTGTTTATGGAGAGGGCGGTGTCCTGTTTATTTTTCCGGAAAATGCGCTTTCGCCCGACAACGTTGTGGCAGGTGGTTACGGGGTGTTCGGATTCGAGTTTTTTACGGAGCGCATGTACGGCTCTTCCCTTTTCATAGAGGCCGGCGCCTCCTCTGCCGGCATTCGGGCTGACCGGCAGCCGGGGGCGCCTGCGTTCGGGGCAGGCATGCTCCTGGGGGCAGGAATTCGCGTGGCGCTTTCCCGGTAAACCATCGTATGCTTCCCGGCGCGCTGGTTCTTTGGGGCGCCGGGAGGCTGCCGGGTTTGTTTATTTTTACAAGATAGAAACAAATCCAACGCCACGGCGTTTAAGGGGTTGTATGCGTAAGTTGCGTCAACATTTCCTTACACGTCTCCTTTGCGGGTTGGTGGCTGCCATCATCCTCAACTTTAGCGTAGACGCACCGGATTTGCACGACAACCACATGCCGGAGAATTTGGCGTACAACGACATCGAATCGGTCGTTGAATGGCTGTTGGAAGACGTCTGCCAGATAGAGGATGCCATTGCAGAACAGGAAGATAACGATCATGGCAGCCCCGTCAAATTCGAAAAACACATAGACTTTTTCTATCCATTCTTTCAATCTTGGACTCCTTTGGTTTCAGGAGTCCCTTGCGTATCCGTTCGGAATTTTGGCGATCCGAAATTTACAAGCCAAAACGCCTGCGACGAGCTGATCCAGCCGCCCGAGGCCTGATTTTTCTTACCTGCGCGACAGGCAGCAATTCCCTTTTTCTTAGATAATTTCAAAACAACGGTTGCCCGCAAGACCGTCAGGTAAAGGTGCGCCGTCGTTTGTTAACTGCTCGTAGTCCTGCGAGCGGGTATCTTCTTTTGATCAAAATACAAAAAACAACCCAATATGAACACATTGGATTTTAAACGCATGCTCACCGCAGCCGTTTTGGCCGGGCTGTTTGCCAATTGCCAAAGCGATGGAAATATACAAACGGTAACCAGCTCCGGCACCTTTCCGGTTACCCAACCCGCCGTCATGGATACGGTTTTTGCACGCGAATACGTAGCCGACATCCAGTCTATGCAGCACGTAGAAATACGCGCCCAGGTTAAAGGTTTTTTGGAAAAGGTCCATGTGGACGAAGGGCAGGAGGTCCGTGCCGGTCAGTTGCTGTTCACCCTGAGCGACAAAGTTTTTCGCGAGGAACTGCGGCAGGCACGGGCGTCGTTGAACAGTGCAATGGCAGAGGCCCGGGTCGCGGAAGTCGAAACGGCGAATACCCGGGCGCTTGTTGAGAAAAACATCGTCGGCAGCCCCGAGCTCAACATGGCGGAAGCCAAGCTCGAAGCCTTGCGCGCCAAGGTTGAGGAAGCCCGGGCTGCCGTTTCCGCTGCCGAGCTCAATTTGTCGTTCACCGAAATCCGTGCGCCGTTTGCCGGCATGCTGAACCGCGAGCCGCTCAAAGTGGGCAGCCTGGTCAGTGAAGGCGATCTATTGACGACAATTTCAAGCAACAAGGACGTGTTTGTGTACTTCAACGTCTCTGAGAAAGAGTACCTTGAGTTGCTACAACGCAAAGACGACGGCTGGAAGAAGAACCTCGCCCTGCAACTGGCCAACGGGCAACAGCACGCATACCGGGGCAACGTGGAAACCGTGGAAACCGTCGTAGACAAAAACACAGGCAGCATCGCCTTTCGCGCCCGTTTCCCCAACCCGGGCCACCTGCTCAAGCACGGCGCAAGCGGCAAGGTACTGGCCTTTTACGAGTTGAAAAACGCCCTGGTCATCCCGCAAAAGTCGACGTTCGACGTGCAGGACAAGACCTACGTGTTTGTACTCAATAAGGAAAACACGGTCGAACGACGCGCCATCGTACCCAAACTCCGTCTGGGGCATCTCTACGTCATAGAGTCGGGTTTGGCGGCAGACGACCGTTTGATTTACGAGGGCATCCAGCAGTTGCGCGAAGGCGACAGGATCGAAGGTGAGCACATCCCCATGCAGCGGATCATCCCGACGCTGGCCATGCGGTAGCCGAACAACGCCGTAGCTGTCCTTCAAACCCGACGGCGTTGCATTTCTCCATTTCTTTCAAAAAAAACGACACGGCGCTTGCCGCCGCTGTCACCATCCTTTATGTAAATGACCACCAGATTCATACATCGCCCGGTGTTGTCCATCGTCATTTCGACGCTGATAACCCTGCTGGGCCTGCTTGCCCTGACCCGTTTGCCGATGACCCAGTTCCCCAGCGTTGCGCCGCCGGAGGTCAACGTCACGGTCGAATATACCGGCGCCAACGCCGAAACCGTCACCAAAGCCGCCCTCGTGCCCCTCGAACGCGCCATCAACGGCGTGCCGGCCATGAAGTACATGTCGTCGGATGCCGGAAACGATGGTGTGGGCGTTATTCAGATCATTTTCGAGGTGGGCACCAACCCCGACGTGGCCGCAGTCAATGTTCAAAACCGGGTCGCCTCGGTCATGGGCGAATTGCCTGAGGAGGTCATCCGAAACGGCGTGAAAATCGCCAAGGAGGAAAATGCCATGTTGATGTACCTCAACATCTACAGCAGCGACGACCACCTCGAGGAAAAATTCCTGTACAATTTTGCCGACATCAACATCCTCGCCGACCTGAAACGCATCAAAGGTGTAGGCTTTGCCGACATCCTCGGGGCCAAGGAGTACGCCATGCGGATCTGGCTCAAGCCCGACAAGATGTTGGCCTACCAACTCTCTACAGACGACGTGCTGGATGCACTCGAAGCCCAAAACGTCGAAGCTGCCCCCGGCAAGGTGGGGGAAAGTTCGGAAAAGGCCGCGCAATCCTTGCAATATGTGGTCAAATACACGGGTAAATTCAACAGCGAGCAGCAGTACGCCGACATTCCGATCAAAGCAACGCCCGACGGGCAAATTTTACGGATCAGGGACATCGCCGACGTGGAGTTTGGCACCACCTATTTTGACGTGGAGGCCAAACTAAACGGCAAACCCACTGCCGCCATCATGCTCAAACAAATGCCCGGGTCGAACGCCAGCGAGGTGATCGCCGCCGTCAAAAAGCGCATGGCGGAGATAAAAGAAACGGCCTTCCTCGACGGCATGGACTACGAGGTGAGCTACGATGTGTCGCGCTTCCTCAACGCCTCGGTGCACGAAGTTGTCAAGACGCTGATTGAGGCCTTTTTGCTCGTTTCGCTGGTTGTTTTCGTCTTTTTGCAGGATTGGCGCTCCACACTGATTCCGGCCATTGCCGTTCCGGTTTCACTCGTCGGCACCTTTCTTTTCATGCAGATGTTCGGTTTTTCACTCAATCTGGTGACGCTGTTTGCCCTTGTTCTGGCCATCGGTATCGTGGTAGACAACGCCATTGTGGTGGTTGAGGCGGTGCATTTACAGATGGAAAAACAGCACCTCTCGCCCATGAAGGCCACCGAAAAAGCCATGCACGAAATCAGCGGCGCCATCATCGCCATCACGCTCGTGATGGCGGCGGTGTTTATACCGGTGGCCTTTATGTCGGGCCCGGTTGGTATTTTTTACCGGCAGTTCTCGGTGACCATGGCCATTTCCATCGTGCTCTCCGGTGTGGTCGCCTTGACGCTTACACCGGCACTGTGTGCCGTCTTGTTGAAAAACACGCATGGCGCGGCCACCAACAAGTCTTTTTTTGGTCGTTTTTTCGACGGCTTCAACCGCTGGTACGCAGGGGTGGAATTTCGCTACAAGTCCCTGCTGGAAAAAATCGTCAGCCGTCGCGTAGTGACTTTTGCCACACTGGCCGCCTTTTGTATGGCAACATTTTTCCTCGGGAAAACACTGCCTTCAGGGTTTATTCCCAACGAAGACCAGGGTACTTTTTACGCCAGCATCACCACCCCCGCTGGCGCCACCCTGGAGCGCACAAAAGCGGTGGTAAACGAAATTTCGGACATTGCACAGCGCCTCGAGGCGGTAGAGTCCGTCTCCTCCCTCGCCGGTACGAACATCCTCTCCGACGGCACAGGGGCCACCTATGGTACTTGTCTTGTTAACCTCAAACCCTGGGAAGAGCGCAGCCAATCGGTAGACGATGTGATGGCGGTATTGACGGAGCAGACCCGCCACATCAAAGACGCCGCCATCGAATACTTCCCGCCTCCTGCCGTGCCGGGGTACGGCAACGCCAGCGGTTTTGAATTGCGTCTGCTGGACAAATCCGGCATGGGCGATTTCAAAAAAATGGAAGGCGTGGTGCGGCAGTTTGTCGAAGATTTGAAAGCCAGACCCGAGATTGCTTCGGCGTTTACCATTTTTGACGCCGGCTTCCCGCAATACCTGGTTGCAATTGACTACGATAAAGCGGCGCAGAAGGGCGTGACGGTAGACAACGCCATGGCCTCCCTGCAGACCCTGCTCGGTTCGGAATACGCCACCAACTTCATCCGTTTCGGGCAGATGTACAAGGTCATGGTGCAAGCTGCGCCCGAGTACCGCGCCCGACCGGAGGACATTCTGAAGCTCTACGTTAAAAACGATGCGGGGGAAATGGTGCCGCTTTCTGCCTTTTTGAGCGTGGAGCGCACCTTCGGTGTCGATCAGGTGACCCGCTACAACATGTACCCCTCTGCCGAGCTCAATGGTGAGGCCGCGCCCGGCTACAGTTCGGGCGATGCCATTGCCGCCGTACAGGCGGTGGCCAAAAACAGGCTCCCAAAAGGCTACGACATCGACTGGGCCGGCATCACCCGCGACGAGGTGGCAACCGGCAACCAGGCGGTGTACATTTTTCTGATTTGCCTGGTGTTTGTATACCTGCTGTTGGCAGCGCAGTACGAAAGCTTCTTGCTGCCGCTGCCGGTCATTTTATCGCTGCCAACGGGTATTTTCGGGTCGTTCCTTTTTCTGAAGCTGATGGGGCTGGAAAACAACATTTACGCCCAGATCGCCATGGTCATGCTCATCGGTCTGTTGGGCAAAAACGCCATACTCATCATTGAATTTGCGGCGGTGAAGCACAAGCAGGGCATGTCGGTGCTCCAAGCCGCCATTGAGGGTGCGGCATTGCGCTTGCGCCCGATTCTGATGACCTCCTTCGCCTTCATCGCGGGTTTGTTGCCGCTCATGTTTGCCTCCGGTGCAGGCTCCGTGGGCAACCGCACCATCGGCGCCACTGCAGCAGGCGGAATGCTGATGGGCACCGTGTTCGGCGTTTTGCTCATTCCCGGGCTGTACTTCGTTTTCGCACGCCTGTCTGAATCTTTGGTCAAAAAGGCAAAACGCGACCGGGTACCCATTACAGAGGAAATGCCGGTTACCGAAAGATTTTAACCCCTTTTTCCCACTACCAAGACGACTTTCTCCATGAAAAATAAAAAATCAAACGACCTTTTCCTCCCTATCGCCATCGTCCTGGCCGCAATGGCAGGTTGCAAACCTGTTCAGGAGATTCGGGACGACAAACCGCCGGTGTTGCCCGCCGGTTTTGACCAACGCGCTGCCGACCCTGCCGACACCATGGGCCTGGGCCTGGTACCATGGCGCACCTTTTTCAATGACCCGAACCTGCAAAACCTGATAGACACCGCGCTGGTGGCCAATTTCGATCTGACCATCGCTGCCCAGCGCATCCGACAAATGCAGGCGGGCGTGCTGGCGGCCGAGGCTCCGCTGCATCCGACCCTGGAGCCCGCAGGCTCGGTGGGCATCCGGCGTTTCGGGCTATACACCATGGACGGCGCCGGCAACGCCACCACCGACATCACACCCGGACAACTGATCCCCGTCAACCTGCCCGATTTTTTCATCGGCGCCCAGGCCGGCTGGGAGGTGGATCTGTGGGGCAAACTCCGCAACCAAAAGCGGGCGGCGGCCTCCCGTTTTATGGCGAGCGTGGAGGGGAAAAATCTGGTGCAAACAGCCGTTGTCGCCGCCATCGCAGAAGCGTACTTTGCCCTCCAATCTTTTGATGAACAAGTGGTTATTCTGGACGAATACATCGCCCTGCAACAAAACGCGCTTGAGCTCGTGCGCATCCAGAAAGACCTGGGCGCAGCAAACGAGTTGGCGGTCAGGCAGTTCGAAAACCAGCTGCTCGATCTGCGCGGTATCCGCATTGATCTGGAACAACAGATACTGTACAATGAATCCGTCATTAACTTTCTGGCGGGCCGGTTCCCGCAGCCAGTTGTGCGCTCACCCCGGTTTCTAAATCAAAACCTGCCGCCCTTGTCGGCAACAGGTGTGCCCCCGTCCCTGCTCGAAAACCGGCCCGACATTCGCGCCGCCGCCCTCGAACTGTCCGCCTCAAAAGCAGATGTGGAGGCCGCCCGTGCATTGTTTCTGCCTACCCTCAACATTGGCGCAGCCGTCGGGGTACAAGCATTTCGCCCCGACTATCTCGTCAAGCCTGCTTCGTTCGCCTACAATTTGGCGGGTGGGATGGTCGCGCCCCTGGTGAATAAAAGAGCCATAAGGGCCGAGTTCAACCGGGCGGATGCATACCAGTTGGAGGTCCTGACAACCTACTACCAAACCATTGTCAACGCCTACACCGAGGCGTACAACCAGGTGGCCTTTCTGAAAAATCTGGAGCAGCAATTTGCACTGAAAACAGAGCAGGTCACCGCCATTGAAAATGCAGTGGACATATCAGGCGAGCTTTTTCGCTCCGGCCGGGCAAATTATCTGGACGTATTGACCGCCCAGCAAAATGCATTAGATACACGGCTTGAACTCGTTGAGTTACGGCTACGACAATGGTCGGCGGCGGTGAATCTGTACCGGGCTTTGGGAGGCGGATGGCGGTAGACAGACGCCGGGGGGCTGCCGATGCCGCGCAGGCGATGAACTCCGGTGTCATTATCAAAAAAACAACCCACGGTTCTCCAGCACCGCCCCCGTCTAGTGCGTACAGGGGCGGTGTTGCTTTTTACCAAAATCAATTGAAGAAGAAAAGTTGTCGGCTTTTATAATGACGTTACTTTAGCACCCTGGAAGCATACTCGTAAGTTTTTTCCAGCTTATCCTTGATGGCACTTTTCCATCGTTGCGACCACAGCATGACTCCACTCGAAGGGCCGGTTGCGGTAAATGCGCCCGCATACCTCCAGGACGGCCTCACATCGATGCAAGGAAAAGATACAGGATGTGGGACAATTCCAATCTTTTTGGTCCATGTTTCGGGAGGTAATTGACTGGATGCGCTTCCCGGTACCCACAACCTGGTTAGTGCAAGGGTTTCTTGCCAAAGGCGGATATTACTGGTACCGGTGATATCCACACAATTTATTATTCCGGCAAGGACAATATCATCTTCGGGCTCAGCAACAAAGGCATTCAGCAGAAAAAGGACTCCATCTTCCTGTACCATCAAATGGGCGCCTTGCTGCGACAGCGGAATTTTGCCTATCGGATAATGTAACCTAAACCTTGTATTAGGGTCTCTGAGCGATTGGCCTTTTTCTGTCGACCAAACTTCTATTTCAGCCAGGCCTGAGCTTGAGTAACCCTTGGTCCCACCGCGAATGTTGCAGAGGGCAAAGTACCGTTCATCTACCGGGCTGTAGGCAATAGTGAGGTGGCTCAATTTTGCCGCACACTTTTCTGTAAAGAGATAAGGTTTGGTTGGTTTGTCTGGGGCCTTAAGTTCATTGATCAGGCTGGATTAGCTGTTTGTGCAGCCAGCCATTTCTGCTCAAACATTTCAGGTATT
>JBGSTG010000006.1:0-14192 GCA_041736625.1 Saprospiraceae bacterium
CCCAGCGTCGTGCTCTGCCAGGATCGACAACTTTTGATCGTTACTGAAATTACTCTTTCGCATGTGTTCGCAATTTAGTGGTGGTGAATTTACGTAAAATTCTCTACTAAATTGTGGTATCGCGTTTTGGGAAGGCTACAACTGGATTGGGCAGGGTGCTGGCAAAAACAGATTGAGGTTTCAAAATCGCTTTTCCTTTGCCAAATGGAAGTGTCCCTGACAACTCAAAAATGGCATTATAGGCTGTTTTATCTTCCAGGGGATTTTGCTTCTTGTAGTCCATAGAAACATCAGGTTTCCATTTTTGAATAAAAGCCAGCCCTTCGCCACTGGCTACGGCGGTTACGTTAACCCCTTTTTGTTTCGCCATTTGAAGTGCGGACGGACCTACGCCGCCACTTGCCCCATTGATGAGCAAATTGTCGCCGCTTTTGAGGTTGCTTTTTTCGAGTAGGTAGAGTGCTGTAACACCCGATGTTACAGCTGCCGCTGCTGTTTCGAAGGATACAGTCGCAGGTTTTTTGTATATATTGGTTTCTTTAACCACGATATACTCCGCCAATGCCTCGCCCTTCATAGCATTTAAGGCCCCGAAAACAGCATCGCCGGCTTGAAAACTTGAAACGGCATCACCTTTTTTCTCCACAATACCCGAAAAATCAATGGCAATGCCTTTCGGGAATTTAGAGCCGGTTACGATTTTGAGTTGCCCTTCCAGCCGTTTCCAATCTATGGGGTTAATCGAAACCGCTTTTACTCTGATGAGTATTTCATCGGATTGAATGGCAGGAATCGCTACCTCTGCCAATTCTAAATCGGCAATGCTGCCGTATTGCTTATAGATTACTTTTTTCATTTTTTGTGATAATTTGTTCTTCGTTGTTGAGTTTTTTTGTTGAATGATGATACAAAGATGGGGGACTTAGTATATTTTTGCTACCTGGTATGGAAAAACTACAAGTAGTTTTCAGGATACCTGCTTGCGTATAGAGTAATTAACAATTGATTGTCAATGTTTTGATATGGAAATAACGTGGGACAAAAAGGTGGGAATCAAAATCGTCGCCGATGTCCTGGACATCATCGGTGGGAAATGGCGTGGGCAAATCCTCGCTCGGTTGTGCGATCAGCCCATGCGGTTCAATGAGCTGAAAGAAGATCTAGGAAAAATCACTTCTTCTACTTTGACGAAAGAACTGCGCTACCTTGAAGACATCAAAATTGTGGAAAGGCGAGTGTTGAATACTTCTCCTGTGAATGTAGAATACGCTTTGACCGAACACGGTAGCTCAATCAAAGAAATCATTGAGAGTATTGTACTATGGGGAATTAAGCATAGGAAAAAAGTATTTGAAAAAGAATAGAACTACTCTGCAGTTTTTTATTTTGTTATCGAGACGGGGGCGTGGATGCACACCGCCGCGTGTAGCGAGTGGTTGGCGACCATGCAAAGTTCTGCGCGTACTATTTTTTTGAGGAAGCCACGTCGGTTTTCTTCATTCCAGGTTTTTGACTTTTTATTTTGGTGCTGGTTGATTTTTTATTACTGGCTGACTTTGCGAACTTAGGTTTTGACACAGGCACTTTCTTTGTCTGTTTATATTGTGCTATTACAGCACTGAGCGCCTGGCGGTCGTCCACAGACAAAGGCATGGGGCCTACATTCAGATCAACACCAACGGGTTCTTTGATATGTCCCATATGTTCTATTGTTTAAAATACTGTTGAATCAGCTTGAGCGCGGCCGGTGGGAAAACGATCATTTTGTGTCCGCCGATGTGTGTCGCTCCAAGCGTAGTTTCGTAATGGTCAATCAGTTTTGTCTTGGACTGAAAAGCAATAATTCCCTCATAGCCATTATCCCACGAGAGTTTGCAGGCAAAGGCGAACAGGTTGCCCGGAACGCCCTGGTAAAGTTTCTTTTTTCCGAGATTAAACGGCGCGCTTTCTACCAGATGCAGGTAAAAATGATCTCCGAAATCACTGACGCTCATTAGTCCCTGGATAATCGTTGGATTACCAGTGATGGATAGCTTGTACACCTGTCGATCCGATTCTTTCATCTCCGCCCTCCAGTCGAACTTCCAGCCATTGGCTTTCGTAATACCTTTTATGTCTGTATTGGCAGCCTCCACTACGTCGGTGTCAAAACTGTCACCCGATACGGTGTTTTGAATGCTGTTTGTCAGGCCATCAACTTCAATGTCAAACAATGAATCATTCATGTTATGCACAAAAGAAGTACAAATCTACAACATTTTAAGGTTTTTTCAAATAGCCAGACTGGCTTTTTTCTATTCCTATTATGATTAGGTAGGGGTGCCGAGGTTCAACATATTACTGCGGCGAACGGTCGGGTATTTGCGAAGGCGGCTTGCAGATACTTTCAATTTAGCACAAATGTTCATAGCCGCTTTTGCAAATACCTTGTTAGGCGTAGAATTAGAACTGTTCATCCTTAGGGATTTTCAAATAAGCAAGCACTGCTGCCTTATTGGTATCAGAGAACTTGAGTCATTTACTAATAAACTCATTCTTCTTTTGGCGCTGGCTTGCCTTTCAATCTATCATCAAACCATTGCAGTAGCTCTATTCTGGCTTCAGCAATCACAGTTCTGTGATTGTGATCTTTGTACCAAGAAACCTTGATCGTATTGCCGATTTTTTGTGATTTCGGCAAATAATTTATGGTCAATTCGGGACTCACAACATCGTCTTCCGTTCCATGAACAATTAATATTGGGCAAGGTGTTTCACGCTGACCTTGTTCATTTAACGCCAAAGCTTTTTTCATTACCGGATCAAAATCACCTTCAAATAAGGGCCCATTATATTTAAGCGATTCTTTGAACACACCAGTGATTGAAACTTTATTTACCACATCAAGAACCTTTTTACCATCATCAGTAAAACCGGTGAGTGGAGCATTATAAGCAGAATTGTATGATGCGGCCATTACATAAGTATGAGGAATGTTTACAAAGTGAAAATCTCCTGTATTTGCGGGCGCAATGGCTGCTGTACCAAGATGTTTGAATTCAGGTGCATATTCTGGTTGTTCCTCACCAGTAAATAAAGCTGCATGACCGCCCACCGACCAGCCAAAAGTTAGTAGATTCAATCCTGCATTAATCTCATTTATTTTACGTGCAGCCCTTGCAATATCTAATCCATTTCTTGCCCCAGTATTACCAACTAAATATTGATGTACGCCGGGTCCGCCCAGTCCATAATAATCAGTGGCAACTACCACAAAATCTTTGGCAAGAAAATCTGTAAGGTATGGTACCCCGTAATCAATGGGAGTAGTTTCAGAACGTTGAACAAGATTTTGAGCAGGATCATCAGCTAATGATGGCGCACAAATTCTTGCCCCACCTGTAGTGCCGTGTTCCCAATTTAAAATTGGACGTGGTCTTTTGCTTACACCTTTTGGTGCTACAATAATTCCGGTTACAGGTACTAAACGATCATCCCACGTACGGGAAACATACATTACTCTCCATGCTACTGCCCCTTCAGGCGCTGGAATTGATTCCTTCTTCAACAAATCGCCTGGCTTTTTTCCAATGTATTCCAGGTTGCTTTCATAAAATGGGGTGAGCTTAAAGTCGGGTACAGAAGGGGCATTGGGGTCAAAGCCCTCCATATCCTGCGCTATTAGTGGTATTGATGAACAAAAGGTCAATACCACAAGCATTAATAATTTAAAAACAAAAGAATTGATAGATTGATTGATTTTTTTCATGATGGCGTTGTTGCATGAATGGTTGAAAAAAAGATGGGCAGGATGCGTAACTTTGATGGTCGAAAAAAAAATCCACGCATAACTCCTGCCCGTATGACAAAGGTAAGCAAGTCAAGTGAAATACCCGTAGCCAATCCGAAAGAAAAATATCAGGTGACGAACTGGTCGGAATATAACAAGGGGTTGGTAAATCGAGGTGACATTACCCTGTATTTTGCGGAGGACGCCATCGAAGGTTGGTACAGTGATCTTCCGCTACAAAAAGGCGCTCAGGAGTTGTATTCGGCCGTATGCATAGAAACAATCATGATGCTCAAAGTGGTATTCAAGTTGGCTTACCGTCAGTCCCAGGGGTTTACCCAGGGCTTGTTAAAACTTATGAGATTGGAGGCGTTGAAAGTACCGAGCTACACGCAAATTAATCGCCGGATGAGGGCCTTGGATGTGGAATCCTATGCCATTCCTTGCAGCGGCCCAATTACCATAGCCATTGATTCTACGGGTGTTAAAGTGTTTGGTGAGGGGGAATGGAAAGTTAGACAGCACGGTTGGAGCAAGCGACGCAGTTGGCGCAAACTTCACTTGGGGGTTGATCCCCAAACCGGTTTTGTCCATTGCCATGTGTTAACACAGAATAACGAAAGCGACGATGCTCAACTACCCTAATTGCTGGAGCAGATTAAACCACCCGTTGAAGAAGCCTGTTTTGATGGCGCCTACGACACGGAAAAATGCTGGGATAAGCTCATCGGTCAACAGATCAAACCCATCATTCCACCTCAAAAAAACGCAGTGCCATGGTATTGGGAACAGCCAGGTGACTTGCCCGATTATCCCCGAAATGTGGCCATTGCACGCATTGATGAAATTGGCCGTGCAGCGTGGAAAAAAGAAGTCGGATACCACAAAAGAAGCTTGGCCGAAACAACCATGTATCGATATAAAACCATGCTCGGCAATACCTTTTTCTCCCGCACTTTGATCACCCAAAAAGTGGAATGCAGCTTGAAAATAAAGGCACTCAACCAGATGACAGCCATAGGTATGCCCGTTTCAAAACCCCGAAAAGCAACCGCTTAGGGGAGTAGATAGCACGGGATAGATATGGCCATTGGATTCATGCAACAACGCAGTTTCATTTTAGAAAACACTTCGCGCTTCATAAGTGGGCAAGGGATGCACTTGCGAACTTACTTTGGGCATAATGCAAATATCCAGTCCCTGGAGCATACAACCAAACCTTCCCGGAAGAATTATGTGCAAAAAATGGGCTATACTTCCAAATTATCTATTGAGCCTTTTATTTTGTGCCCTGCCAGTGACCATGCGATTCCGGGCACTTCGGCTCCCAAGAATAAAAAGGATCGTACCTTCGCATCGCTGTGTGTGGTGGCATACACCCACTCTCACACCCACTCTCACACCCACACTCACACCCACACTCACACCCACACCCACACTGGATTATTGGTTCCCGGTTAACCCCGGGATGAAAAGGGAACCCGGTGCAAATCCGGGGCAGTCCCCGCTGCTGTAAGTTTCATACCGGCAAAAGCAAGCAAGGCCACTGGTTTAACCCGGGAAGGCGCTTTTGTGAAACGAGCCAGAAGACCTGCCAATGATTCGCTACCCAACCCAGGCTTCGGGTGAAAGCCGGCGGTCGGCCAGGTCGTGCCAACGCCCCGGCTTGCCTTCCCTTTTCCCGTTTGCCTTTCATTTTCACTTTTTACTGCTTAAAAATGAAAGTCAAACTCTTTTCCCTTTTTTTCCTGCTGTTGTTGACAGTCGTCTGGACGGCCTGCAACGACGATGACGATGACGACGGCAACCCTGCCGGCAGCAAGTACGCCTCGGGCGTTTTTGTGGTGAATGAGGGCCCTTTTGGTGGCACCGGCACCATCACCTGGCACAATCCGCAAACCGGCGAAACGGAGCAGGACATTTTCGCGGCCAACAACAACGGCGCCGTGCTCGGCCAGTTCGCCCAGTCGCTCACCTTTCATCAGGACAAGGCTTACGTCGTCGTCAATGGCGCCAACCGGATCGTGGTGGCTGACGCGAACACCTTTCAGTTCCAGGATACCATCGGCGGACTGATCCTACCCCGGTTTATGCTGGTGACCGACGACAGCACCGCCTGGGTTACCCAGTGGGGCGCTGGCGGACTCGACGGCAGCGTGGCCAAGGTGAACCTCAACACCCTCCAGGTGCTCAAAACCATCAAACTGGGCAACGGTCCGGAGAAAATCACCCGCGACGGGGACCGGCTCTACATCCCGAACTCCGGTGGCTTTGGGGTGGATTCCACGGTGTCTATCCTGAACCTGACCACCGAAACGGAAGAAACGCGTATTGCGGTGGCCGGTAAAAATCCCTGCTGCGTGGCCTTTCTGTCCAATACGCCTTATGTGCTGTGCCAGGGTTCATTCCTGGAGTCGCTGCCGACCGGCTATGTGGTCAACCTCGCCACCGGGGTGTTTAACAGCACCTTCCCTTATGGCAACGATCTGGTTCGGGTATCGGACAACACGATGCGCTGGACCGGTGGCGGCAGCATCTGGAAGCACAACGGAAGCAGCATTACCGGGTTTTTTAACCAAAACGCCTACGGGCTGGGTTTCGACCCCGCCGGCAACCTGTTGTATTGCACCGACGCCGGCGACTTTACCTCCAACGGAACCGCCGTCGTGTACGACCTGGACGGCACGCAGAGGTTCTCCTTTGCCACCGGAGTTGCGCCAGGCGAGGTCGTCTTCCGGTAACCCACCACATGGTTCGTGAACCGTGGCGGCACGGCCGGCAGGTACGCGCCCCCACGGTTCACGAATACCGGAAAACTATTGTTTGCTTTTCCGGTTAAACGCTTAAACATACTCGCTATTTATGCGCATTTTTACCGGAAAAAATCAGGACAAAATGGATCGCGCCCGCATTACGGAAGCCCTGCGCCAGGTTCGCGACCCGCAGACGGGTCAGGATATTGTGTCGGTTGGCATGGTGGAAAGCCTGGACATCGAGGGTAAGAACATCAACCTGAAATTGACCATACCATCCTTGCAAATGCAGGGCAAGGCTGAGTTGAACTTTGCCTGTGTCGGCGCCGTAAACGACGTATACCCGGATGCGCTGATCAATGTGCACTTTGTGGCGCGCAGCCCGGGCAGCCAGGTCAACACCAGTATTGTACCCCACATCCGGAACATCATCGCCGTCGCCTCGGGCAAAGGCGGCGTGGGCAAAAGCACCGTCGCCGTCAACCTGGCGCTGGGTTTGCAGAAACTGGGCGCCCGCGTCGGGCTCATGGACGCCGACGTGTACGGCCCCTCCATCCCCACCATGCTCGGACTCGTCGGCCAGCGTCCGCTGGTGCAGGACGTTGCCGGGCGCATGAAAATGGTGCCGCTCGACGCCTACGGCATGCCGGTGATCAGCATTGGCAACATCATCGAACCGGAACAGGCGGTGGTGCTGCGCGGCCCGCGCCTCGCGGGCGTCATCAAACAGTTTTTCAATGAAGTGTTGTGGGAGCCGCTGGACTTCCTGATTGTAGACCTGCCGCCCGGCACGGGCGATGTGCAGCTCACCCTGGTGCAAACGGTACCCATCACCGGTGTGGTGCTGGTCACTACCCCGCAAGAGGTGGCGCTGGCCGACGCCATCAAGGCCATGAACATGTTCTTGCTGCCCTCCATCAACGTGCCCATCCTGGGGGTGGTGGAAAACATGTCCTGGTTTACGCCGGCCGAACTACCCAACAACAAGTATTTTATTTTTGGCGAAGGGGGGGGCAAAAAACTCGCCAAAGAGAGCAACTCCATCCTGCTCGGACAAATTCCCCTGGTGCAGCGCGTACGCGAAGGGGGCGACAGCGGCCGGCCGGCCATTCTCGAACCCGGAAACCCGGTGTCCCGGGCATTCCTGCAGGTGGCAGAAAATACGCTTCGCCAGATCGCCGTGCGCAACGAAATGCTGCCGCCGACGCGTTCTGTAGAGATGGAATAGAACGGTCAGCGGTACAGGAGCATGGTTTTGTAAACGGACATATAGTGCATCACGGTGCCTCCCAAAACAAAACAATGCCAGACGGCGTGGAAGTAAGGCACTTTACTCCGGATATAAAAGAACACACCGACGGTGTAGCTGAGGCCGCCCGCAATTACCCACCACCAGATATCGTCGGGTATTTGCCGACGCATGGGTTCTGCGATGAACACGATCATCCAGCCCATGGCCAGGTACAAAACGATGGAAACAACCTTGAACCGGCCGGCGAACAGCAGTTTGAACGCCACGCCAAGTCCAACCAGGCTCCACAGGATCAGCAGGAAAATGCCGGCCTGGCGCCCGGGTAAAAAATTGGCGACCATCGGCGTGTACGTCCCGGCAATTAAGAAATAGATGCTGATGTGATCGGCCACCTGCAACTTTGCTTTCAGGCGCTGGTCCTGCGCGGCGTGATAAAGGGTTGAGCTGACGTACACCATCAACATGCCCAGGCCAAAAATCAGCCCGCCCCAAAATACCCCCTGCGCACCTGTTCCGTACGCCGGAATCAGCAGGAAAGGCATGGCGGCCAGGCAAAAAACGACGCCCAGGCCGTGTGTCCAGGCATTGGCCAGCTCCTCACCGGTCGTTTGCACTCTTTTTTTCATATTCCTTTTTACAAACGCATTAAAAAAACTTCATTTTGGGAAAGCCATTCCCGCGCCCCCATCAGTCGTTTGAGCGTGGTTTGCCCGGTCAACACCTGCACCGTGTCGTTTGTTTCCAGCGAGTACACTTCAGCAAACGGGGCGTCTTCCCACCGCGATGTTGTGGGCATGCTCATATAAGCTTGAATCGGGTAGTCGTTTTCATTTACGGTATGCCCGTTCAACTGGTGTTTCCGGAACCGGTAGCGAAAGCCGTTTTGCAGGGCTTGTAAATCGGCCATGATGGCCGAACCGGTGGGTAAACTGCCGGCCCCGCGACCTTTGAAAAATTGCTCGCCCGAAAAAGACGCGTCCACCCGCACCGCATTGAACTCGTTGTCGATGTGGTGCAGGGGGTCGTGTTCCGGCACCAGGGCCGGCAGCACGAACTGGGTGAGCTTGCCCGGTGCGGTCTGCCGCACATAGGGCAGCAATTTGATGCGTGCCTGCCGGCTGCGTGCGTAGGCCAGGTCGGCGGGTCGCAGGTGGCGAATGCCCAGGCTGAGCACGTCCCACGGCCGCGCAGCGTGGCCGTGGCTGTGCAGGCTGAGGAGAATGAGCTTGTATTTGGCGTCGTCGCCATCTATGTCGCTGGCCGGATCCAACTCCGCGAACCCGGCCTCCTGGGCTTGTTGCAGGGCAGTGGCAAAGTCCAGGTTTTCCTGTTGCATGCGGGTGAGAATGTAATTGGATGTGCCGTTGAAGATGCCCTCGATGACGCCCAGGGGTTCGGCGCCGAAGTGCTCATCCATGGTGCGTATGATGGGAATGCTGCCGCATACAGCGCCTTCGTACAAAACCGGGGTGCGGTAACGCTCCTGTAGTTCCAGTATTTCGGGCAGGTAGTGGGCCACCATTTTTTTGTTGACGGTGATCACCGGCTTGCCGAGCTCCAGCGCGCGCGTGAGGATGCGGAAAGCCTCGTCTACCTCAGTGATGGTTTCAACGATGAGGTTGATCTGGGGGTCTTCCAGCACCTCTTCCGGTCGAAAGGTAAGTAACCCGGCGGATACCGGACGCGATTTGGCGGGGTGTTTTACCCCGATTTTTGTTATCCGGGCCCGTGCGTCGGGGGTTTTCTCCAAAATCTGGTAAAAACCCTGGCCGACGACCCCGAGGCCAAAAAGACCGATGCTAAAGTTGTGCATGATTAGGCGGTTGGATGGTATGCTGGTGGAGGGTTGCCGTCCGGTCGTCGGCCGGCAGGAAATCGCGAAGGAGGTCAGTCAGCTTTTCCGTTTCCACCAGAAAGCCGTCGTGCCCCAGGATGGAGTGCATGGCCTGAAACCGGGCCCTGGGTATGTGCTGCGCCAGGAAGCGTTGTTCGGCGAGCGGGAACAATACATCGGTGTCGATCCCCACCACCAGGGTGCGCGCCCGGATGGCGTGGAGGGCCCATTCCACCGAAGGCCGGTTCCGGCCCATGTGGTGGGTGTCCATGGCTTGCGACAGGCGGTAATAGGAAAACGCATTGAAGCGCCTGGACAGCTTTTCGCCCTGGTAGCGTTGGTAGGTCTGGGCTTTGTATGTGTCCAGCCGGGGTTCTTCATCGGTTTGCGTAGCCCCGTATGCCCCGTAATGGCGGTAGGAAAGCAGGGCCATGGCCCGGGCCGCGCGCATACCGGCGTCGCCGGCTTTTTCATGGCACTCCGGCCAGGTGCTGTCGGCTTCGATGGCCATGCGCTGGGCTTCGTTGAACGCGATGCCCCAGGCTGAATGGCGGGCGTTGGTGGCGATAAGCGCGAGGTGCTCCACGTCCTCGCCAAGCAGATATGCCCATTCCATGGCCTGCTGGCCACCGAGCGAGCCGCCGATGAGCAGGTGAATGCGGGCGATGCCGAGGTGGTTGCGCAGGGCCTCGTGGGCCGCCACCATGTCGCGAATGGTGAGCACCGGAAAATCGTGGTGGTAGGGCCGGCCGGTCACCGGATGTTGCGAAAGTGGTCCGGTGCTGCCGTAACAGGATCCCGGAATATTGACGCAAACGATCCGGTAGTCTGCCGGGTTGAGCAGGCAGCCGGACCCGAACAGGCCGTTCCACCAGTCGAACACATCGGCGTTGGCGGTGAGGGCGTGGCAGACCCAGACGACGGGTTTGTCGGCGGGCCCTTCATCCAGATAGGCCAGCTCCAGCACGGGGAGTTCGGATCCGTTTTCGAGGGGGAACGGGGTGGGGTGGACGTAAACTTTCAAGTGGGTGCTTGTTTTGTCGTGGAATGACCGATACCGGGCAGTTGATTTGGGTGCTTGAAATGCCCGCATCAACTTCCCGGTATCGGGTCGTTTTTTGTTTGAAATGGTCTCCCTATGCGTTCACCAGCGCCGGCACCTTGTCGAGCGCCTGCGCGAAGTCGGCGATGATGTCGTCGATGTGCTCAATGCCCACAGAAATGCGGAGCTGTGTGGGCACCACGCCCGCAGCGCGCTGCTCTTCTTCGTTCAGTTGCTGGTGGGTGGTGGCGGAGGGCTGGATGATGAGCGTTTTGGCGTCGCCCACATTGGCAAGGTGGCTCACCAGTTGGAGGTTGTCGACCACGGCGGTCGCATGCTCCTTGTCGCCCTTCAGCACGATGCTGAGCACGCCGCCAAAACCGTTGCGCAGGTATTTTTGGGCGAGGGGGTGGTGGGGGCTGGACGGCAGGCCGGGGTAGTTCACCCAGGCAACCTTGGGATGCTGCTCGAACCACTGGGCGAGGCGCAGGGCGTTGTCCAC
Source organism: Saprospiraceae bacterium (assembly GCA_041736625.1). Lineage (GTDB taxonomy): Bacteria > Bacteroidota > Bacteroidia > Chitinophagales > Saprospiraceae > M3007. The sequence continues at coordinate 11,153 of JBGSTG010000006.1, forward strand.
CGTGCGTTGCACGCGCAGGGAAAGGGTTTCGAGGCCTTGCAGCAGCAGGAAGCTGTTGAAGGGCGAGAGGGCAGGCCCGAAGTCGCGCAGCCCCTCGACCCGGGCGCGGATGATGAAGGCGATGTTGCCGAACGGGCCGTCGGTTCCGAACACATCCCAGAATTTCAGGCCGTGGTAGCCTTCAGAGGGTTCGGTGAATTGCGGAAATTTGCCGTTGCCCCAGTTGAAGTTGCCGCCGTCGATGATCACGCCGCCGATGCTGGTGCCGTGTCCGCCGATCCATTTGGTGGCGGAAGCCACCACCACGTGGGCGCCGTGTTCGAGGGGCCGGAACAGGTAACCGCCGGCGCCGAAGGTGTTGTCGACGATCAGGGGAATGTCGTACTTGCGGGCGATGGCGGCGAAGCGCTCAAAGTCGGGCACGTTAAAGCCGGGGTTGCCGAGGGTCTCCAGGTAAATGGCCTTGGTGTTGTTGTCGATGAGGGCTTCGAAGCTTTCGGGCTTGTCGCCGTCGGCGAACCGGACCTCGATGCCCAGCCGTTTGAAGGCCACCTTGAACTGGTTGTAGGTGCCTCCGTAGAGGTAGCGGGTGGATACGAAGTTGTCGCCTGCCTGCAGGATGTTGTTCAGGGCGATGAACTGCGCCGCCTGTCCGGACCCCACCGCCAGCGCCGCCACGCCACCTTCGAGCGCAGCGATGCGTTTTTCGAACACGTCGGTGGTCGGGTTCATGATGCGGGTGTAAATGTTGCCAAACTCCTTGAGCGCAAACAGATTGGCGCCATGCTCGGAATCGTTGAACACGTAGGAAGTGGTTTGGTAAATGGGCACCGCCCGGCTGTTGGTGGCGGGGTCGGGCGCCTGCCCGGCGTGGAGTTGCAGGGTGTCGAAGTGAAGTGGTTTGCTGTTGGACATGCGGTTGAAAATTGTTTATGGTTTGCGGAAAAAGAAAAAGACCCTCCGGAGACGATCCGGAGGGCCTTTTGCCATTTGCGTAATGTTGGTGTGTTACAACCTGTTTTTACCCAAAGGAACAACCCCGTCCGCACCGTTTACCGATGGAACCGCACAACAACAGCAACAACAAACGGCGTTGCCGAAGGTACCCGGGTTCATATGGACGTGGTTGGTTTGCATGGCGCAAAGGTAATGTACCACTTTGCTATAACGCAATGGGAGGAAGTGTTAAATCTATCTTAAAAAACCGAAATCAAACGCCCGGAATTTCCCGGTTGCGGAACGCATCCATGAACAGCCGGTGGTCGTTGCGGACACATTCGGCGTACCGTTCGCTGAAATCGGCGATGTACGCAACGAACTCCGATTCGCGCCCGTCGAGCACGCTGTGAATGGCCTCCTCGGTGGAGTAGTCGATGAGGGTTTGTTCGCTGTCTTCATCCGACACACAGTGGATCTTGGCCACGCAGCGGCCAAGGCTTTCCACCACCTGAAGGACGTCGTCCAGATCGTTGATGTCACCCCAGTCCAGATCGGCGGTGTAGGGCGAGATTTCGGTTACGAACATACCCTTGCCGTTCAGGCTGGTGTGTCCCAAAAACGGATCGGCGTTTACCTGCAGGGCGCGTTGGGAAACAGCGGTGCGCTGTCCCTCGTGGGTGAAATAAGCGGCTACCTTCTCGTCGTTCACGTATTTGGCGGCTGCGGAGGGCAGTGCCACCTTCATGGACAAAATGATGTCGTTCTCAAGGGCCTCTGTTTCGCCTTCCAACAGCACGCTGATAATCAGGAGGCCTGCCGAGCCAATACCCAGTCCTTTGCGCCGGGCGATGTCCTTGATGCCATACGTCATTTTGGAGCGTCTTTTCCGCTTGGGAATGGTTTCAAAGTATTCCAAAAGTGCGGACTGGACGTTCAACTTTTCAGCGTCGGTGAGCTGGATAAAGTTGAAGTTGTTTTTGAACCGGCGGTCGCCGTCGACGATGTCCGTCTCGGCATTCAGCAGGCCTACCCGGGTGAGCTGGCGCCCGTTTTGGAGGACTTCCAGCACAGCGCCTTCGGCATTGGCCATGTTCAAAACGAAATGGCGATCCTTCGTAGTGGCGAAGCGCGCCACTTGCCGGGCATAGCTCTGGGCGGCGGTGGTCACCACGTGTCGTATCTCGGTGTCCGACATCGCCTTTTGGTAGCCGATCAGCGCCAGGCTGGCGCAGAGGCGTTTTACGTCCCAGGTAAAGGGTGCGACGGTGGCCTCGTCGAAGTCGTTCACGTCAAAGATCAACGTGCCGGCGCTGTTCATGTAAGTGCCAAAGTTTTCGGCGTGCAGGTCGCCCTGAATCCACACCCTGCTGGTTTGGCTATTCAGGAAGGGATCGTTGTCCCGGCTCAGATCGGCATAAAACAGCGCTGCCGATCCCCGGTAAAAGGCGAATGGGGAGTCGGCCATTTTACGGAATTTGCCTCGCCAGGCCGATGGGTCGCCGGCGATCAGTCCGGCATAATTGTCGGCAAACGATTGGATGATGAAGGCTTTTCGCGACTCGGGGTTTTCATTTTGGATTTGTTCAGTGATGCTTTGCATTTACGGTGATTTAGTTTGACAAGTTTATCGCATCGGTAAGGGGTGGTGTCAGGGACAGGCAGCAAAGGTAAAACTTCCGGTGTACAATAGTCGCCCGACATAAGTCTGCCCGCAACAAGAATATTACCGAGGCCGTGAAGCACATTAAAGTCAAGGTTAGAAAACAGTGGTGAAAAAGAAAAGTAAAGGTTTCTCATGGGCGGTAATACCATTGAGCGCCCATTGGGGCAAAAGGCGGTGACTGACCCGACAGGTCAGGAAATACGAAACAGATAATCAATAGAGTTGTTCTGGTATGATGATCAGTGACTTGTGAGGTTATAATTCCATAATCCTGCGGCAATCCCCGCTATTTTATTGTAGAGACTGTTCAAAATTTTGTGTCAGGTGAAAAAAGTACGATCTTTTCACCAAATTTACGCAGCACACAATGAAATCCAAGAAGAAAGAAGATTTCGACTACCAGAGTTTTGAGCAGGCAGCGCTTAAAGCCATGTATGA